>NZ_JBFAMZ010000029.1:0-99916 GCF_040674635.1 Nonomuraea sp. NPDC049758 | reverse complement strand
TCGCCCGCGAGGTGGGCACCGAGGGCAACCTGGGCGGTCAGGCCACGGTCCGGGGCGTGTCGGGCACGTGGAAGGACCTCACCGACAACGTCAACGTCATGGCGTCGAACCTGACGAGCCAGGTGCGCAGCATCGCCCAGGTGGCCACCGCCGTCGCCCGCGGCGACCTGTCACAGAAGATCACCGTCGAGGCCAAGGGCGAGGTGGCGGCGCTCGCCCAGACGATCAACACCATGGTCGACACGCTGAGCGCGTTCGCCGACGAGGTCACCCGCGTGGCCCGCGAGGTCGGCACCGAAGGCCAGCTCGGCGGCCAGGCCCGCGTCCCGAACGTGGCCGGCACCTGGAAGGACCTCACCGACAACGTCAACTCGATGGCCGACAACCTGACCAACCAGGTGCGCAGCATCGCCCAGGTCACCACGGCCGTCGCCCGCGGCGACCTGACCAGGAAGATCGACGTCGACGCCCGCGGCGAGATCCTGGAGCTCAAGACCACCATCAACACGATGGTCGACCAGCTGTCCTCGTTCGCCGCCGAGGTCACCCGCGTGGCCCGCGAGGTCGGCAGCGAAGGACGGCTCGGCGGCCAGGCCGAGGTCGAGGGCGTCTCCGGCACCTGGAAGCGGCTGACGGAGAACGTCAACGAGCTGGCCGCCAACCTGACCCGGCAGGTGCGCGCCATCGCCGAGGTCACCAGCGCGGTCACCTCCGGCGACCTGACCCGCTCGATCACGGTCGACGCCGAGGGCGAGCTGGCCGACCTGAAGGACAACATCAACTCGATGGTCAAGTCGCTGCGCGAGACCACGACCGCCAACGAGCAGCAGGACTGGCTCAAGTCCAACCTGGCCCGCATGTCGGGGCTCATGCAGGGCCACCGCGACCTGGCGGCCGTCGCCGAACTGGTGATGAACGAGCTGGCCCCGCTGGTCAGCGCCCAGTACGGCGCGTTCTTCCTGGCCGAGGAGAACGAGCTCCAGCTCATCAGCGCCTACGGCTACCCCGCCGACCCGGGCAGGCCGACCCGGTTCCGGCTCGGCGAGGCGCTGGTCGGCCAGGCCGCCCGCAGCCGCCGGGTCATCGCCGTCGACGACGTGCCCTCCGGCTCCGTCCGGATCTCGACCGGCCTCGGCACGATCGAGCCCGCCTCGGTGGTGGTGCTGCCGATCGTGGTCGAGGAGCAGGTGCTCGGCGTGATCGAGCTGGCCTCGGTGCAGGCGTTCACGCCGGTCCACCGGGCCTTCCTCGACCAGCTCATGGAGACGATCGGGGTCAACCTCAACACGATCGTGGCCAACGCCCGCACCGACGAGCTGCTGGCCGAGTCGCAGCGGCTCGCGGCGGAGCTGCAGGCCCGGTCGGAGGAGCTGCAGCAGCAGCAGGAGGAGCTCCAGCGCTCCAACGCCGAGCTGGAGGAGAAGGCCACGCTGCTGGCCCGCCAGAACCAGGACATCGAGACCAAGAACCTGGAGATCGAGCAGGCCAGGCAGGAGCTGGAGGACCGCGCCCACCAGCTCACGCTCGCCTCGACGTACAAGAGCGAGTTCCTGGCGAACATGAGCCACGAGCTGCGCACCCCGCTCAACTCGCTGCTCATCCTGGCCCAGCTGCTGGCCCAGAACCACACGCGCAACCTGACGCCCAAGCAGGTCGAGTACGCCGAGATCATCCATTCCGCGGGCTCCGACCTGCTCCAGCTGATCAACGACATCCTCGACCTGTCCAAGGTCGAGGCGGGCAAGATGGACATCAACCCCGAACGCGTGCCGTTGCGCCAGCTCCTCGACTATGTCGAGGCCACGTTCCGGCCGATGACGTCGCAGAAGAGCCTCGACTTCACGATCACGAACGCCCCCGGCATCCCGGTGGAGGTCGTGACCGACGACTCGCGCCTGCGCCAGGTGCTGCGCAACCTGCTGTCGAACGCGGTCAAGTTCACCGAGACCGGCAGCGTCGAGCTGCGCATCGAACCGGCCGCCCAGGACGAGCTGCCCGCCTCGGTGCGCCAGCACGGCGCGGCCGTCGCCCTGCGGGTGGTCGACACCGGCATCGGCATCGCCGCCCAGCAGCTGGAAGCCATCTTCGGCGCGTTCCAGCAGGCCGACGGCACCACCAGCCGCAAGTACGGCGGCACCGGCCTCGGCCTGTCCATCAGCCGCGAGATCGCCCACCTGCTCGGCGGCGCGATCAGCGCGCAGAGCACGCCGGGTCAGGGCAGCGTGTTCACCCTCTACCTGCCGATCGCCCGGCCGGACTTCATCGGGCTCTCCCCGAAGAAGGCCCTGGCCGACCCCTCCGTGATCGTCGAGGCCGCCCGCGTCACCACGCCCGAGCAGGAGGCAGCCGCGCCGGCCAGGTCCCACCAGCCGCAGCCGCGCCGCCTGCTGGTGATCGAGGAACGGCCGCAGGGCCTGCTCTCGCACGTGGCCGAGAGCGTGGTGACGGAGCTGGCGCTGAGCAAGGACGAGACGATCGAGATCGTCACGGCGGCCGGAGCGCAGGAGGCCGCCGCCACGCTGGCCGCCGACCCCTGCCACTGCATCGTGCTCGACCTCGACCTGCCCGACCAGAGCGCCTACCGCCTGCTGGAGGCCATGGACGGCGACCAGGCCCTGAACTCGGTGCCGGTCCTGGCCTACAACAACTGGCGGGCCAGCTCACAGCAGGCGGTGCCGTTGCAGACGCGCGAGGGCGGCCAGCCGCTGGAGCTGCTGTCCAGCCTCGACGAGCTGCGCGAACGCATCGCCCTGCACCTGACCGCCGACCAGCCCGGCGACGTGCTGCCGCTGATCCGGGCCGGGAACGTCAACCAGCTCGCCGGGGCCGAGATCGACACCTCGCTGACGGGCCGGACGGTGCTGATCGTCGACGACGACGCCCGCAACCTGTTCGCGCTGACCAGCATGCTGGAGGTGCACGGCATCGACGTGCTGCACGCCGAGGACGGCCGCAAGGGCATCGACACGCTCGTCGCCCACCCGCAGATCGACCTGGTGCTGATGGACGTGATGATGCCCGAGATGGACGGCTACACCGCCACCGCCCGCATCCGCGCGATGGCCCAGTACGCCGACCTGCCCATCATCGCGGTCACGGCCAAGGCGATGCCGGGCGACCAGGAGAAGGCGCTGGCGGCCGGCGCGAGCGACTACGTGACCAAGCCGGTCGAGGCCGACCATCTGGTCGAACGCATCCGTCACTGGCTCGGCGCCTGACCCGTCCCCCTCAAGGAGCAACGCAGTGCACCACCAGCACGATCCGGCGGCCGCCGTGCCGCCGGAGCGTACCGAGCCGCCCAATCTCGGCCGTCTGGCCGCGACGGTCGACCGCCTGCACAACCAGATCCTGGAGGCCCAGCGGGCCGCCGAGGGCCGCGCCCTGGTCGAGGTGGCCAAGGGCGTGCTGGTCGAGCGCCTGCAGTGCAGCCTGGCCACCGCCGCCAGGCAGCTCGCCACCCTGGCCGACCAGGCGGGGGTGACACAGCTCGAACTGGCCGCCGACATCATCAACCAGGCCGCCCACGACCGCATCAGCGAGGCCGCCCGCGACTTCCTCAGCTCGGCCCGCGCCGAGGAGTCGGCGGAGGTGGCGGTGCGGCTGCGTACCGCCGAGAACGGGGCGCTGACCGCCACCGACGCGCAGGCCGTGGCGCAGTCGCTGCTGGAGCAGGCCCTGTCCGCGCTCGGCGCGACGACGGTGGCCATCTGGGAGGCCGGGCCGGACGCGTCACTCACCCTGGCCGGGTACGCGGGGCTGGCCGACGAGGAGGCCAGGCGCTGGCGTTACGTGCCGCCGGGCGTGGCCACGCCGGCCCGCCGCGCGCTGCTGGAACGCGGCACGGTGTGGCTGGACGACCTGGCCGCCGTGGGCCTGCCCTCGATCGGGCAGCGCCAGACCCCCGGCGCGCGGGCGACCGCCCCGGCCGGGACGGGCGGCCGGATCCTGGGCGTGCTGGAGATCGGCTGGCCGCACGCGATGCCGCAGCCCGACGCGCGGATCGTCAAGCAGATCGAGGTGCTGGCCGACCTGTGCGCCCACACCTTCGAGACCACCGACCAGGCCGTGCACGAGCCGCAGGTGCTGCCCGAGCTGATCGACCTGGCCGACGCGCTGCCGGACGCGGCGCTGGTGCTCCGCCCGCAGCTGGGCACCGAGGGCCGGCTGACCGACTTCCGCATCGTGCACGCCAACCCGCGCTTCCTCGACCCCGCCGGGCGGCCGCGCGGCGAGGTCGTGGGGAGCCTGTTCCTGGAGGCGTACCCGCTGGCCGCCGAGGAGGGCGCGCTGCTGGCCAGGATCGAGCACGTGCACGCCACGGGCGAGACCTTCAGGGCCGAGAAGATGACGATCACCGCCCTGGTGGACCAGATCCCGCTGCACACCGTCGCGGGCATCGCGATCATCCGGCTCGGCGACGGCGTGCTGCTCATCTGGCGGCTGCAGGACCAGGACGCCCAGCTCGCCAACCTGCTCCAGCACGCCCAGCGCCTGGGCCGCATCGGCGGCTTCGAGGAGAACCTGCTCACCGGCGAGATCGTCTGGAGCGCCCAGCTCCACGACCTGTACGGCATGTCCCTCGACGAGCCGCCCATCCCGCTGGAACGCCTGGCCACGCACGCCCACCCCGACGACGCCGTGGCCATCGGCCGGTTCGTCCGGGCCGTGCTGCACCACCGCCGTCCGGCCTCCACCGCCTACCGGCTGCAGCGGTCCGACGGCACCGTGCGGCACATCAGAGTGGTCGCCGAGCCGGTCTTCGACGACAGTGGCCTGCTGCTGTCCATCCGCGGCGCCTACCAGGACATCTCCTCCCAGCACTGGACAGAGGTGGCGCTGGCCGCCACCCGCGACCAGCTCGCCCACACCGAGCAGCAGGCCGCCGAGCGCAACCGGCTGGCCCTGCAGCTCCAGCAGGCGATCATGCCGCCGAGCCGGGAGCCGCTGGAGGCGTTCGACCTGCAGATCGCCGTGCGCTACCGGCCGGCCGAGAAGGAGCACCTGGTCGGCGGCGACTGGTACGACGCGGTCGTGCTGCCCACCAAGCAGATCCTGCTGTCGGTCGGCGACGTCGCCGGGCACGGCATCGAGGCGGCCACCGGCATGGTCGTGCTGCGCAACGCGCTGCGCGGCCTGGCCGCCACCGGCGCCGGGCCGGGCCAGCTGCTGACCTGGCTCAACCTGGTCGCCCACCACCTGACCGCGAACGTCACAGCCACCGCGATCTGCGGGCTGTTCGACCCCCGCACCCGCGTGCTGCGCTACGCCAGGGCCGGGCACCTGCCGCCCATCCTGGTCCGCGACGGCCAGGCCAGGGAGCTCGACCTGACCAAGGGCCTGCTGCTCGGGGCGGTCGCCGAGGCCGAGTACGAGGAGACGCACGTCCAGCTCGCCTCCGACGACATCCTGCTCATGTACACCGACGGCCTGATCGAACGCCGCGACGTCAACCTGCACGAGTCCCAGCAGCGGCTCCTGGACATCGCCCGGCACCCCGCGGCCACCCTGGAGCAGCGCCTCGACCACCTGCTGACGCACAGCAACTCCGACACCGACGACGACACGTGCATCATCGGCGCCCGCCTCCAGTAGCCGTCCGCGCCGCGGCCGGGCGGCCCGGGAGTTTGCCGGGCTCGCGTCTGGTAAGCAACCAAAGCCGGGTCCCCCGCCACGCCACACCCAGGCAGGACTGATCAGACCATGGGCATGGAACCGGAGCTACGCTGTCCCATCAGCACCGATCTCGACGCCATCCGCCGCCTCGTGCGCGACCACGCCGGCCGCAGCGGGCTGTCCGGTGAGCGCCTGGACAACTTCGTGCTGGCGGTCAACGAGGCGGTCACCAACGTCCTCGACCACGGCGGCGGCACCGGCACCGTGCTGGCCCGCACCGGTTCCGGCGGCGTCACGGTGGAGATCGCGGACGAGGCCGGCCGGCTCAGCGCCGCCCACCTGGCCGCGGCCGAGCACGGCCGCGCCCACTCGGCGGGGTTCGGCTTCGGCCTGTGGCTGATCCAGCACCTGTGCGACCGCGTCGAGCTCGACCAGAGCCCGCGGGGCTCCCGGTTACGCCTGCACATGAGCGTGCGGACCGCCGCCGACCGGCCGCCCGGCACCCTCGTCCCCCAGGGCTGCGACTCGGTCGAACCCGGCCTGGCCCGGCCGGATTTCCCGGAACCCTAGGATGAGGCAGGTGAAATACATGCTGCTCATCTACAGCAACCCCGCCGCCCAGCAGGCCGTCGCCGACGGGTTCGACCAGGTCATGGCCGAGGTCGACGCGCTCATGGCCGAGCTGGAGGCCAACGGCGAGCTGGCCGGGGGCCAGGCGCTGGGCGACCCCGCCTCTTCCAAGACCGTGATGGTGCGCGACGGCGTGCCCGCCGTCACCGACGGCCCCTTCCTGGAGGCCAAGGAGTACCTGGCGGGCTATCTGATCGTCGACTGCGCGAGCGTCGAGCGGGCCACCGAGATCGCCGCGCGCTGGCCGGACGCGCGTCTGTGCGCCATGGAGGTGCGGCCCGTCATCGACGAGGTGGCGGAGTGATCGAAGGGCTGCTGCGCGAGCTGGCGCCGCAGGTGCTCGGCGTGCTCGTCCGCCGTTACGAGCAGTTCGACGCCTGTGAGGACGCCGTCCAGGAGGCCCTGCTCGACGCCGCCGTGCAGTGGCCCGACCAGGGCGTGCCGGACAACCCGCGGGCCTGGCTGATCACGGTCGCCTCCCGCCGGGTCATCGACCACTTCCGCAGCGAGAGCGCGCGCCGGCGGCGGGAGGAGAGCGCGGCGGTCGCCGTCCCGGCCGACGAGTTCGTCGAGCCGGCGCCGGGCGAGGAGCGCACGCCGTCCGGCGACGACACGCTGACGTTGCTGTTCCTGTGCTGCCACCCGTCGCTCTCGGAGCCCTCGCAGCTCGCGCTCACGTTGCGGGCCGTGGGCGGCCTGACCACGGCGCAGATCGCGGCGGCGTTCCTGGTGCCGGAGGCGACGATGGCCCAGCGCATCAGCCGGGCCAAGCAGCGCATCAGGTCCACGGGGGTGCCGTTCGGGCCGCCGCCGGAGCCGGAGCGGGCCGAGCGGCTGCGCGTGGTGCTGCACGTGCTCTACCTGATCTTCAACGAGGGTTACACCGCCACCTCCGGGCCCGACCTGCAGCGGCCCGAGCTGACCGGCGAGGCGATCCGGCTGACCCGGCTCGTCCACCGGCTGCTGCCCGGCGACGGCGAGGTCGCCGGGCTGCTGGCGCTCATGCTGCTGACCGAGGCGCGGCGGGCGGCGCGCACCGGGCCGGACGGCTCGCTGGTGCCGCTGGCCGAGCAGGACCGCTCGTCGTGGGACCGGCGGCTGATCGAGGAGGGCGTCGAGCTGGTCAGCAAGGCGCTGGCCACCAGCGCGCTGGGCCCGTACCAGTTGCAGGCGGCGATCGCGGCCGTGCACGACGAGGCGCCCACCGCCGCCGAGACCGACTGGCCGCAGATCCTGGCGCTCTACGGCGTGCTGGCCGGGCTGGAGGACAACCCGGTGGTGCGGCTCAACCAGGCCGTGGCCGCCGCCATGGTGCACGGCCCGCGGGCCGGGCTCGACCTGCTCGACGGCCTGGCCGCCGACGACCGGCTGGCGGGCCACCACCGGCTGGCCGCGGTCCGCGCCCACCTGCTGGAGATGGAGGGCGACGCGGAGGGGGCGGCGCTGGCCTTCCGCGAGGCGGCCCGGCGGACGCTCAGTCTGCCTGAGCAGCGCTATCTGGAGGGCAAGGCCGCCCGGCTGGCTTGACAACGATTTTTTTCGGTGCGATCGTTTCAGGCATGCACGAAGTGGCAGCGATCGAAGACGCGGCGGCCGCCGAGGCGTCGCTCGACCCGATGCGGTCGAAGTTGCTGGCGGAGCTGGTCGAGCCGGGCTCTGCCACGTCCCTGGCCGCCAAGGTGGGCCTGGCCCGGCAGAAGGTCAACTACCACCTGCGCACCCTCGAACGTCATGGGCTGGTCGAGCTGGTCGAGGAGCGCAGGAAGGGCAACGTCACCGAGCGCGTCATGCAGGCCACGGCCGCCTCCTTCGTGATCTCCCCCACGGCTCTGGCCGCCGTGCAGCCCGATCCCGCCCGGTCCCCCGACCGGCTGTCGGCGCGCTGGCTGCTGGCCCTGGCGGCGCAGCTCGTCCGCGACGTCGGCACGCTGATCACCGGCGCGGCCAAGGCGCAGAAGAAGGTGGCCACGTTCGCCATCGACGGCGAGGTGCGCTTCGCCTCGGCCGCCGACCGGGCCGCGTTCGCCGAGGAGCTGGCGCAGTGCGTCACCTCGCTGGTCAGCAAATATCATGACGAGTCCGCGGAGGGCGGGCGGGACCATCGTCTGATCGTCGCCGTGCACCCGTCCGTGAAGAAGGGTTCCTGAGGTGGGGCGCGAGTTCGAGATCCCCCTCGAGTCCATGGTCGAGGCGACGCCCGAGCAGGTGTGGGCGGCCATCACCACCGGGCCGGGCATCGACTCGTGGTTCATGGGCCGCAACGAGGTCGAGGGCGGCGCGATCCGCACCGCCTTCGCCGGGGCCGAGCTGCCCGAGTCCAGGGTGACCGCCGAAGACCCGCTCAAGCGTTTCGCCCATTCCGGCGTCCCGGGCCCCGACGGCCGGTTCGTGGCCTACGAGTTCCTGCTGGAGGGCCGCGGCCAGGGCAGCACCCTGCTCCGCATGGTCACCAGCGGCTTCCTGCCCGGCGACGACTGGGAGCAGGAGTACGAGGCGATGTCCACGGGCCTGGCCCTGTTCTTCGCGACGCTGACGGAGTACCTCGGCCACTTCGCCGGGCGGGCCGCGACCCCGCTCACCGAGTCAGGCCCGCCGGTGAGCGACTGGCCGCGCGCCTGGCGGGCCCTGTACGCCGCTCTCGGCGGCCGCCCCGAGCCCGGCGACACCGTCCGGCTCGCGCCGCCCGGTCTGCCCCCGGTCCAGGGCGTGGTCTACGTCCGCAACGCCCAGAGCGTCGGCGTCCGCACCCCCGACGCCCTCTACCGGTTCGTCCAGGGCATGGGCGGCAGCCTGCTCGCCATGCACCTGCTGTTCGGCGACCCCGCAGGGCAGGCTCCGGCCTGGCGCGCCTGGCTGGAGGATCTGCGGGCATGACGTCCGGATGAACGTGGTGGCGCTGTCCGACACCCACGCGCCCCGGCGGTGGCGCGCCTGCCCGCCCCGGGTGGCCGAGCACCTGCGCGGGGCCGACGTCATCCTGCACGCCGGGGACGTCTGCGTGCGCACGGTGCTCGACGAACTGGCCGCCTACGCCCCGGTGCACGTGGTGAAGGGCAACAACGACGGCCCCGACGTGGTGGCGCCGGAGACGCTGGAGCTGACCCTGGAGGGCCTGCGGATCGGGATGATCCACGACAGCGGGCCCGCCAAGGGCCGCCTGGTCCGGCTGCGCCGCCGCTTCCCCGAGGCCGCCCTGGTGGTCTTCGGCCACTCGCACATCCCGCTCGACGAGTCGGGCGAGGGGCTGCGCATCTTCAACCCGGGCTCCCCCACCGACCGCCGCCGCCAGCCGCACGGCACGATCGGGCTGCTGACCGTCGAGGACGGCGTCCTGACCCGTGCGGAGATCGTGCCCGTCAGCTGAGCGGCTCGACGGTGACGGGCACGCCGTTGAGCGCCGCCGTGCCGGTGAGCTCGTCCAGGAGGCAGGGGTCGGTGAGGTCGTTGGCGCTGGCGCCCCCCAGCGTGGCCGCGACCGACAGCAGCACGCCCGGCCGGTCGTGGCCGTAGCCGTGGGGCAGGCTGACCACGCCGGGCATGACGTCCTCGCTCGCGCTGACCTCGACCGTCACCTCGCCGCTGCGGGAGCGCACCCGGACCGGCGCGCCGTCGGTGAGCCCGCGGGCGCGCAGGTCGCCGGGGTGCATGAGCAGGTGGTGCCGGGGGCGGCCCTTGGCCAGCCGGGCGGAGTTGTGCAGCCAGGAGTTGTCGTCGCGCAGGTGCCGGCGGCCGATCAGCAGCAGCCCGGCGGGGGCGGGGGCCAGCAGCTCGGCGCGGGCGCGGGCGAGCCCCTCGAGCAGGACGGGCGGCGCGGCCTGGACGCGGCGGCCCGGCGTGCGCAGCCGGCCCGGCAGGCTCGGCTTGAGCGGGCCCAGGTCCAGCCCGTGCGGGTGGCGGCGCAACCGCGCCACGCTCAGCCGGTACGGCCCCGCCCGCAGCCCGAGGTCCACGATCCGCTCCGGCGAGAGCCGCAGCATGAGCCGGTCGGACAGCGACCCGGCCCGGACCAGGCGGCGGTATCGCCGGGCCAGCTCGCGCAGGATCTCCCAGTCGTGCCGGGCGCCGGGCGTCCTGGGCAGCACGGCCGGGGTGTAGCGGGCGTGGTCGCGGACCGCGACCAGGTTGAAGACGAGGTCGTAGTGGTCGCGTTCGAGCAGGTCGGTGGGCGGCAGGATGACGTCGGCGTGCCGGGTGGTCTCGTTGACGTAGAAGTCGAGGCTGACCATGAAGTCGAGCCCGGAAAGGGCCCGCGACAGCTCGTGCCCGCCGGGGACCGAGCGCACCGGGTTGCCGGCGATGGTCACCAGCGCCCGCACCTGCCCTGCGCCGGGCGTGCGGATCTCCTCGGCGAGCGCCGCGGCGGGCAGCTCGCCGCCGAACTCGGGCAGGCCGCGCACCCGGCTGCGCCACCTGCCCTCGTGCCCGGGGTCGATCAGGCGGTTGCGCACCGGGTCGACGGCCGGCCTGCTCATCAGCGTGCCGCCGGGCCGGTCGAGGTTGCCGGTGACCAGGTTCAGCAGCTGGATCCCCCACTGGCACAGGGTGCCGAACCGCTGGGTGGACACGCCGATCCGGCCGTAGGCGGCGGCGGTGGGGGCGGCGGCGAACTCGGCCGCGATCCGGGTGATCACCTCGGCCGGCACGCCGCTGACGGCCGCGGCCCGCTCCGGCGTGAACGCCTCCAGCGCCGGGGCCAGCCGGTCGAGCCCGTCCACGTACGGCGCGGGACGGGCGGCGCCGCCGCCGACGATCAGGCCGACCATGGCCAGGATGAGCGCGGCGTCGGTGCCGGGGCGGACGAAGTGGTGCTCGTCGGCGAGGCGGGCGGTCTCCGTGCGGCGCGGGTCGAACAGCACCATCCGGCCGCCGCGGGCGCGCAGGTCGCGGATGCGCCGGACGACGCCGGGCGCGCTCATCACGCTGCCGTTGGAGACGGCCGGGTTGGCGCCGAAGGCCAGGAAGTAGGCCGTGCGGTCGATGTCGGGCACGGGGAGCAGCCACTGGCTGCCGTACAGGTGGCGGGCGACGTACTGGTGCGGGAGCTGGTCGAGGGAGGCGGCGGAGTAGCGGTTGCGGGTGCCCAGCAGGCGGGCGAACGGCGGCGCGTGCGTCAGCGCGCCCAGGCTGTGGACCACCGGGTTGCCGAGGTAGACGGCCACGGCGTCGGGGCCGTGCACGATGCGCGTCCCGGCCAGCCGGGCGGCGACCAGGTCGAACGCCTCCGCCCAGGAGACCTCGCGCCAGCCGTCCGGGGTGCGGACCACGGGACGGCGCAGCCGGTCGGGGTCCTTGCGCACGTCCTGCAGGGCCACCGCCTTGGGGCACAGGTGCCCGGCCGACAGCGGGTCGTCCTCGTCGCCGCGGATGCCGGTGATCCGGTCGCCGTCCAGGTCGACGCGCAGGCCGCACATGGCCTCGCACAGGTTGCAGGTCGCGAGCCGGGTCACCATGTGACCAGGCTATGAGCGGACGGGCCCGTCCCCGAGCCGCCACCCCGGCGACCGTCCGACCAGGTCGGCGCGGTGTGCGGGTCAGGCGCCGCGGTCGCGGGTCAGGGCGCCGCCCGCCATCGGCGGCAGTGGACGGTCGTGCAGCCACGCGGTCAGCAGCGCGCCGGCCGGGACGTGCCGCTCGGCGTGCGCGGCGAACTCCCGCGTGGTGACGCTGCCGTACCGGCGGCTGTCGGCCCAGGAGCGCAGGAGCGTGAAGAACGCCTGGTCGCCGGCCGCCCGGCGGAGGGCGTGCAGGGTCAGCGCGCCGCGCTTGTAGACGCGGTCGTCGAACAGCGCGGCCGGGCCGGGGTCGGCCAGCACGAAGTCCTGCGGCAGGGCGGCGAGCCTGCGGTGCCAGCGCAGCGCGTGCTCGTCCGCGGGCGGGCCGCCCGAGCGCTCCGACCACAACCACTCCGCGTACGTGGCGAACCCCTCCTGCAGCCAGATGTCGGCCCACCCCGCCACGGTGAGGCTGTTGCCGAACCACTGGTGGGCCAGCTCGTGCGCGACCAGCCGCTCGCAGCCGCGCGCGCCGTCCACATGGTTCCTGCCGAAGATCGACATGCCCTGCGCCTCGACCGGGATGTCGAGGTCGTCGTCGGCCACGACGACGGTGTAGCCGCTGAACGGGTAGGGCCCGAACAGCTCGCCGAACAGCGCCATCATCTCGCCCTGGCGGCCGAAGTCGTGCCGGGCGCGGGCGGCCAGCCGCGCGGGGTGGGCCAGGCGCGTGCCGCCCGCCGCCGAGAGCTGGTAGCGCCCGATCTGCACGCTGGCCAGGTACGTCGCCATCGGCTCGGCCTGCTCGTAGACCCACGTCGTGGTCCCGGACGCCCGCCGCCTGGCGGTGAGCACGCCGTTGGCGATCACCTGGTACGCCGGCGCCGTCGTCACCGAGATCCGGTAGGGGGCCTTGTCGTCCGGCCGGTCGTTGCACGGGAACCAGGAGGGCGCGCCGATCGGCTGACCGGCCACCAGCGCGCCGTCGGTCAGCTCCTCCCAGCCGAGCCCGCCCCACGGGCTGCGCACCGGGACGGGCGTGCCCGCGTACCGCACCTCGACGACGGCCCGCTCCCCGGCGGCCAGCGGGCCGGGCAGGGTGAGGCGCAGCTTGCCCTGGCCGTGCGTGTGGCGGACGGCCCGGCCGGCCACCGTGACGCCCTGGACGCGGAAGTGGCCGAGGTCGAGGCCGAGATCGGCGAGCGGCTCGGCGGCGCGGACCGTCAGGCGGGCGGTGCCGTCGAGCCGGTTGGCCGCGAGCCGGTAGTGCAGCGCCAGGTCGTAGTGCTCGACCGCGTACCGGTGGTCGCCGTGCCCCGGGAAGTACGCCGTCATCGCCACGCCGAGACGGGGTTGCCGAACCACCGGCTGCCGCCGGGCAGCGCCTCGCCGCGCATGACCAGGGACGCCGGCCCGACCGTCGTGCCCGCGCCCACCCGCGCGGCGGGCAGGACGACGCCGTGCGGGCCGAGCGTCGCGCCGGCCTCCAGCGTCACCGTGTCGATGCTCATGACCCGGTCGTGGAACAGGTGGGTCTGCAGCACGCATCCCCGGTTGACGCACGCGCCGTCGCCGAGCGTCACCAGATCCGCCTCCGGCAGCCAGTACGTCTCGCAGGTGACCCCACGTCCGATGCGTGCCCCGAGGGAGCGCAGCCACACGTTCAGCGGGGCGGTGCCCAGCCACGGCTGGGCGAACCAGGGCGCGGCCAGCACCTCGACGAAGTTGTCCGCCAGCTCGTTGCGCCACACGAACGAGCTCCACAGCGGCCTGTTCCCGGCCTTGATCTGGCCGACCAGCGCCCATTTGGCGGCCGTGGCGACCGCCGCGGCGAGCACCCCGGCGGCCAGCACGACCAGCCCGCCCAGCGCGGCGGCCACGGCGAAGCCGTGACCGGCGGCCAGCCACTCGAACGCGGCCACCGCCAGCACGGCCAGCGCGACCACGCCCATCGCGGGCACCACCCGGCACACCTCGACCAGCGCCCGCGCCGCCCGGTACCGCGCGGGCGGGTCGTAGGTCCTGCTGCGGTCGGCCTCCTCGGCCGTGCGGCGCAGCTCCATGGGCGGCATGCCCACGTACGAGGAGCCCGACTTGGCCTTCTTGGGCGTCGCCGACAGCACGCCGACCAGGCCGTCCTTGGGCACCTTGCGGCCGGGGGCGGTCATCCCGGAGTTGCCGAGGAAGGCGCGCTTGCCGATCCGCGCCGAGGCCAGGCGCATCCAGCCGCCGTCCAGCTCGTACGGGGCCACCATGGTGTCGTCGGCCAGGAAGGCGCCGTCGCCGACGGAGGTCATCGTGGGCAGCGCGAGCACCGTGGACAGCTCGGCGCCGCGGCCCACCTTCATGCCGAGCGCCCGCAGCCAGGCGGGCGTCAGGACGCTGGCGTACAGCGGGAACAGCCACACCCGGGCCGAGGCCATCAGCCGGCCGGTCACCCACGCCTGCCAGGCCGGACGGCTGTGCACCGGATGGTGACCGGGGTGCAGCCCCAGACCGAGCAGCCGCACGCCGGCCAGCGTGACCAGGGCGAAGGCGGCCATGCCGGCGACCGTGGCCAACGGCACGGCGGGCAGGGCGGCGGCCAGCGCGCCGCCGAGCGTGGCCTCGTCCCCGGCGAAGGCGGCCAGGACGGCGAGTGCGACACCGGCCGCGGCCACCGGGAGCAGGCTGAGCATGATCGCGCTCACCCCGTACAGCGCGACCCACGGGCGGGAGCGGGCGGCGCGCTCCGCCGGCCGGGAACGGCGCGGCTTGCCCTGGCGGAAGGCCGGGACGCCGGCCCAGCGCTCGCCCGACGGGACCGTCCCGGCCACCGCGGAACCGGGGGCGACCTGCGCGTTCTTGCCGACGCGCGCGCCGGGCAGCAGGGTCGAGCGGGAGCCGACGGTGGCGCCCGCGCCGATGCGGATCTCGCCGACGTGCAGCAGGTCGCCGTCGTACCAGTGGCCGGCGAGGTCGACCTCCTGCTCGACGGAGGCGCCCCTGCCCAGCTTGAGCAGGCCGGTGATCGGCGGGGGCGAGTGCAGGTCGGCGTCCGGGCCGACGGTGGCGCCGAGCAGCCGGGCGTACCAGGCCATCCACGGCGCGCCGGCCAGGTCGGGCACGCCGAGCCGTTCGGCGAACCGCTCGGCGAACCACAACCGCAGGTGCACCCCGCCGCCGCGCGGGTGGGCGCCGCGGCGCACGCCGCGCAGCAGCAGCCGGGCGACCGCCGCCGACAGGCCCATGCGTCCCATGGGGGTGACGAACGCCAGCGCGCCGAGCGTCACCCACCACCACGACAACTGCGGCGCCCACGGCGGGGCGAGCACGTTGCCGAGCGCTGCCAGCGGCACGACCCAGCGCAGCGCGCCCACGGTGAGCAGCGGGATCATCAGCGCGGTCTGCGCCAGCGCGGCGCGTGCCGGCATGGGGGCGGCCGCGGCGTGCGCGGGGGCCTGCGTCCCGCCCCTGGCGGCCAGCAGCTCGGCCAGCCCGGCGAGGGTCGGGTGGGCGTAGACGTCGCCGACGGCCACGTCGGGGTGGGTGGCCCGGAGCACGGAGACCAGGCGGGCGGCGGCCAGGCTGGTGCCGCCGTCGGCGAAGAAGTCCGACCCGGGCCCTTCCGGGCGCACGCCGAGGATCTCGGTCCACTGCTCGGCCAGCAGCGCCTCGGCCGGGGTCAGGCCGGGGTCCGCGGCGGCCGGGCCGTCCAGCGGCCACGGGAGCGCGTCCCGGTCGATCTTGCCGGAGGTCCTGGTGGGCAGGGCGTCCACGGGGGCCAGGCGGGGCACGAGCGCGGCGGGCAGCGAGCCGGCCAGCAGCTCGCGGGCCCGTCCGGCGTCGAAGCGGGGCCCGGTGACGACGTAGCCGACGAGCACCTGGTGGCCGCCGCCCGCGGTGCGGACGGCCGCGGCCGCGCCGGTGACGCCGGGCAGCGCGTTCAGTGCGGCGTCCACCTCGCCGAGCTCGATCCGGCGTCCGCCCAGTTTCACCTGGTCGTCGGCGCGGCCGGCGAAGACGAGGCCCTCCGGCTCGGCGCGGACGAGGTCGCCGCTGCGGTAGGCGCGCTCCCAGCCCAGGGACGGCAGCGGCGCGTACTTCTCGGCGTCCTTGGCCGGGTCGAGGTAGCGGGCTAGGCCCACGCCGCCGATGATCAGCTCGCCGGTCTCGCCCATGGCGACCGGCTCGCCCGCGCCGTCCACGACCGCCAGGTCCCAGCCGTCCAGGGGCAGGCCGATGCGTACGGGCCCCTCCTCCGTCAGGCGGGCGGCCGAGGCCACCACGGTCGCCTCGGTGGGCCCGTAGGTGTTCCACACCTCGCGGCCGGGCACGGCCAGCCGTTCGGCGAGCTCGGGCGGGCAGGCCTCGCCGCCGAAGATGAGCAGCCGGATGCCGTCGAGGTGCGCGGCGGGCCAGAGCGCGGCCAGCGTCGGCACGGTGGAGACGGCGGTGACGCCCTGCCCGGCCAGCCAGGGGGCCAGGTCCATGCCGGTGCGCACGAGGGCTCTGGGCGCGGGCACCAGGCAGGCGCCGTGCCGCCAGGCCAGCCACATCTCCTCGCAGGAGGCGTCGAAGGCCACCGACAGCCCGGCCAGCACCCGGTCACCCGGGCCGAGCGGCCGGTCCTGCAGGAAGAGCCCGGCCTCGGCGTCGGCGAACGCGGCGGCCGACCGGTGCGTCACCGCCACGCCCTTGGGCCTGCCGGTGGAGCCGGAGGTGAAGATGATCCAGGCGTCGTCGTCCGGGGTGGGCCGCTCGGGCGTGGCCGCCTGGCGGGCCCGCATGGCCGGGCCGCCGTCGAGCACGGCGTCCACGGCGGCCTCGGCGAAGACGAGTTCGGCGCGTTCGTCCGGGTCGTCGGCGTCCACGGGGACGTACGCGGCGCCGGCCGCGAGCACGGCGAGGATGGAGACGTACAGCTCGGCGGTGCCGGAGGCGATGCGCACGCCCACCCGGGAACCGCGCCCGACGCCGGCCGCGGCCAGCTCGGCGGCGACCCGGTCGACCTCGGCGCGCAGCGACCGGTAGTCCAGGCACACGGCGCCGTCGTCCAGCGCGGGCGCGTCGGGGTGGCGGCGGGTGGTCTCGTCGAGGATGTCGATCAGCGTGCGGGGCGGCGCGGCCAGCATGCCCGCCGGGTAGACCGCCGACGCGGTCCTGAGTCCTAAGTCTGCCGAGTCGGTGCGCAAACGCTGCTCCTTCGGTCGGGCGGTCGGCCCCGGCCCGTCAAGGCCGCGGGCTGCCACTGTCGTGGCGTTCGCGCCACCTCCGTTCGCAACGGTCGCCGATTCGCCAACTATTCCACGATGTGACCGAGATCGCCGTGCCCGGCGGGGGCCGGTCGGGTCAGCGGAGCCAGGCGTCGACGGCGGCCAGCAGGTCCGCCTTGAGGGCGTCCGGGGCGAAGGAGGCCCTGATCGAGGCGCGGGCCAGCTCGGCCAGGACGTCGTCGCCGTACCCGAAGACCTCGCGCAGCCGCAGGTACTCGTCGGCCAGCACCGTCTCGCCGTCGGTGTTGACCGTGACCGCGAGCCCCGCCTCGCGCAGGCGCGGCAGCGGGTGCTCGGCCAGCGACGGCACCAGCCCGAGCAGGACGTTCGACGTGGGGCAGACCTCCAGCGGGACGCCGCGCTCGCGCACCTCGGCCACCAGCACCGGGTCGTCCAGCACCCGGATGCCGTGGCCGAGCCGCTCGGTGCGGCCGAGGTCCAGCGCCTCGCGGATGCTCGCCGGCCCGGCCGCCTCGCCCGCGTGGTGCACCAGGTGCAGGCCCGCGTCCCCGGCCGCGGCGAACACCTCGGCGAAGGGGGCCAGCGGATGGGCCTCGTCGCCCGCGAGCCCGAGGCCGATCACCTCGTCGTAGCGGGTGGCCAGCTCGTACGTCCGCCACAGCCGCTCCAGGGGCCGCCGCCTGGAATGGTCGAGCAGCACCCGGGCCTCGACGCCGTACCGCCTGCCCTCGGCCAGGCCGTCGAGCACCGCCTCCAGCGGCATCTCCGGGGCGCCCAGCCGTTCCCCGTGGGCGGCGGCGGTGAAGGTGACCTCGACGTAGCGGGTGCCCTGGGCGGCCTCGTCCTCGCAGAACTCCAGGGCGACGCGCCGGAAGTGCTCGGCGGTGCGCAGCAGGCCGCGCACCTTGGCCCGCTGGTCGGCGAACTCGCGGAAGCTGGCGAACGGGCCCTCGGGCTCGGGCGGGCCGCCCAGTTCGCGCACGGTCGCGGGCCGTACGGTGCTCTCCAGGTGGACGTGCAGGTGGGCCTTGGGCAGCAGGCGGAGGTCTCTCACTCTCCGGGAGGTTATCGCCGGGTGATGCGGATTTTCGACTGCTTATGTGGGCCCTGCTCCCAGTCGTCCATGAACGTCGCTTTCAGCCCGTGCCGGCGGGCCAGTTCGACCAGCGTCTCGGTGCGGTAGTAGAAGTCCTCACGCAGGACGTGGTGCTCCTCGCCCTCGGTCCGGTCGAAGGTGAAGTCGAACCAGCCGTCCGGCTTCATGACCCGGCCCACGTTGGCGAAGCACTCCTCGATGACCTCGATCGGCGAGTGCGAGAAGACGCTGTGGGCGTGGACGACGTCGAAGTACTCGTCCGGCAGGAACGCCAGCCGCAGGTCGCGCACGGGCGCCAGGTAGGGCAGCTTGTCCTGCAGGGCGTGCTTCTCGACCGTGTCCTGGGCGGCCAGCAGGATGTCGGGCGAGATGTCGATGCCGTAGTAGTTGCCGGTGAACAGGTAGCCGATGAACAGGCGGCCGGCGCGCAGGTTCCCGCAGCCGATCTCCAGCATCCGGCAGTCGGGCTTGAGCCCGTGCTCCACCAGGTAGTCGAACTGCATGCGTCCCAGGGCGAGCCAGCGCCGGTGCCGGTGCGACCCCACGGCGCCCTCGGGGTCGCGGGCCGTGTCGGACCTCATGACGGCGCGGTAGTAGGTGACGTGGTCGTGGGTGCGGAGCCGGAACCAGGTGTCGCGGGCCAGCCGGCGCAGGTGGGGGGCGATCCTGTGGGGGTGCCGGAACGCGTAGGCGGCCTGGTGGACGAGGCTCGTACGGGAGCGTTTCACGTTGGGCAGAGTAGGTCCGGCCCACCCGGCCCGCTCCGGGCTCCACACACTCCAGAGCGCCCTTTTACCCGCCCTTTCCCACCCCTGGACCGCTCTTCCCCGTGGGCGACGGGCGCGCGGCACGCAGGTGCTCGGGTGGCCGTCGCCGGGGTGGACGGAGGTCGTGCCTGTCGCTGGTCGCGCCGGCGTCGCGGCGGCTGGTTCGGTCGACAAGGCGGTGACGCTCCACGTCCACACGGCGAGCCCTGCTCGGCGTGTCGCGTGATGCCGTTCCCGGGCGGTCAGCTCAGGTAGTCGCGCAGCGCCATGGCCCGGGAGGGGTGACGCAGCTTGGACATGGTCTTGGCCTCGATCTGCCGGATGCGCTCACGGGTGACGCCGTAGACGCGGCCGATCTCGTCGAGGGTGCGCGGCTTGCCGTCGGCCAGGCCGTAACGCATCGTGATCACGCCCGCCTCGCGCTCGGAGAGCTGGTCGAGCAGGCTGTGCAACTGCTGCTGCAGCAGCGTGAACGAGACCGCGTCGGCCGGGGAGACGGCCTCGGTGTCCTCGATCAGGTCGCCGAACTCGCTGTCGCCCTCCTCGCCCAGCGGCGTGCTCAGCGAGATCGGCTCCCGGCCGTAGCCCTGCACCTCCGACACCCGCTCGACGTCGAGATCGGTCTCGGCGGCGATCTCCTCGGGGGTGGGCTCGCGGCCCAGGTCGGACTGCAGGCGGCGCTGCACGCGGGCCACCTTGTTGATCAGCTCGACCATGTGCACGGGGATGCGGATCGTCCGGGCCTGGTCGGCCATGGCGCGGGTGATGGCCTGCTTGATCCACCAGGTGGCGTAGGTGGAGAACTTGTAGCCGAGCCGGTAGTCGAACTTCTCGATCGTCCGGATCAGGCCGAGGTTGCCCTCCTGGATCAGGTCGAGGAAGAGCATGCCGCGGCCGGTGTAACGCTTGGCGATGGAGACGACGAGCCGGAGGTTGGCCTCCAGCATGCGGCGCTTGGCACGAAGGCCGTCGTCGGCGATCCACTCCAGGTCGGCACGCAGCTCGGAGGGCAGGCCCGGCTCGCTGTCGAGCCGTTCCCTGGCGAACAGGCCGGCCTCGATGCGCTTGGCCAGCTCGATCTCCTGCTCGGCGGTGAGCAGCGGGACGCGCCCGATCTCCTTCAGATAGGTCTTGACCGAGTCGGCGCCGACGGCCGTGCCACCGTCGGCGATGGTGTCGTCCAGTTCGAGAACCTCTGCTGCTTGGGACAAAATTCTCTCCTCGCTCGCGTTGGGTGGACGCTCAGTGACTGAGCCGGCCTGCGGGCAGGGCCGGCGGGGAAACGTAGCGGGCCGATAGGCGTCGGAACCTTCAGGGCATGAGGGAACGGAAGAAGCGGGGCCTGGCAGGGCCGTCTCTGACCAGGCTACCCAACACTTCCTCGAACGTGGCTTCGACGAACACCCGATCATCGCTGCCCCGCCGGCGCCATCCACTGCCTGACCAGCCCCCCGACCCCGTCACCTCGCCACCGCCCCCGCCGGCCGACGGCACTCCAGAAGACGCCCGCCCCCTCGCCCCGCCTTGGCCCTGCTTCATGGCGACGGGCATCTCTCTGGCTTGACGGCATGAAAGCGCTTGCCGGGCCGGCCTGCTCTTACAGGGCGTACATCTGCGCGGCCGGCAGCCCGCAAAAGGACGTCCGATCCTTCCGCAACAACAGCAAGATCGACACCATCCAGCCGCTGACGCCGTTGCGACACCGTGATCACGTGCGGTATTGATCACGGATGTCCTTGATACGGGTGATCACGGCCACGGCCGAGCTGCTCGACAAGACCTCGCGCATGCGTCCGGGCCGGTCGTGGGACGATCCCGCGCTGGAGCAGGCGCTGCGCCAGGTTCGGGCCGGACGGCTGGAGCCCGGCCTGGAGCTGGTCCGCCAGGCGCGCGACGACCACGAGGTGCGTGCGCTGCGCGTCGAGCAACTGGGGATCGCCGCCCGTGCCCACACCGAGGCGCTGCTCCGGCTGGCCGGCGACGACCCCGACGCGTTGCTCTGGCTCGGCGCCGCCCGGATCAGGCAGGCATGGGCGATCCGCGGCGGCTCCTACGCCGCGTACGTGGGCGAGCAGCGCTTCGCCCGCTTCCACGAGGTGCTGGCGGACGCCGCCGTCCCGCTGCGGCAGGCCGCCGAGGCCCGTCCGGACGATCCCGTCCCGTGGGAGCGGCTGCAGTGGCACGCGCTCGGCGCGCAGGCCGGCCGGCAGGAGCTCGACCGCCTCTGGGCGGAGCTGACCGCCCGCGCGCCGCACCTGTATCTGGGCCACTACACCCGCGTCCAGGTGCTGTGCGGCAAGTGGCACGGCTCCGACGGCGAGGTGCTGGCCTTCGCCCGCCACGCGGCGGACGCGGCGCCGCCAGGCGACCCGGTGACGGCCGCGCTGGCGCTGGCCCACTTCGAAGTCGCGTGGGGCCGGATCGGCGAGTCGGAGCGTACGGCGCGGGAGATCCTCGAAGGCTACTTCGGCGACCCTGAGGTGGCCGGCCCGCTGGTGGCGGCGGCCGACAAGTGGCGCGAGGGCGCCCGGCCGCATCCGCGGGCGCTGGACGCCGCGCACCTTTTCGGCGCGGCGCTCTACCACGGCGGCCACCTCACCGGCGCGCAGCGCCTGCTGGAGGGCTTGGGCAGGCGCATGCCGGAGAACCAGCCGTGGGCGGTCGGCAGCCTGCTGCCGGGCCGCCACTACGCCCGCGTGCGGCGGGACCTCGGCCTCGCCTGGCGCTAGCCCGGCCGTGCGCGCCGGACCTCGTCCTGCCCCGGCACGTCGGCGCGCCAGGACGGGTCAGGGACGAGCAACGCTCAAAGGGAGGCACAAAGGCCATGAAGGAGACGCCCCTGTGCCTCCTAGGTCGCTTGGACGTGATCAAGGTGTGCCAGGCTCGCGTGGCCCCATCCCTCATGAGGAAGTCGTTGCGTGAAGCGTGTTCTCGCCGGTGTCGCCGCTTTCGCGGTGCTGGCCGTAGCCGTCCCGGCCCAGGCCGCCAAGCAGGTCTACTCGCGCAAGAAGGGCGGCAGCTGACCCCTGGGCGTGCCGTCGGGGTTCGGCTCGCGGCCGATGCGCCGGTCCAACCGCCTTGCGCAGTCGTCCAGCGTGGACCGCGGTCAGAACCACACGTCTGCCGAGGGCGTCTTCCATCCGGTCGGCCGTCATCTGCCTGGGGCAAGGAGGCGTTCCAGCGTCCGTGGCAGGGGATACACCCGCTCGGCGGGGAACAGCCGTCGGGCCTTGGCGGCGTGCCCGGTCTGCGTCAGAACCGTGGCCTTGCGGACCTGCGGGGTGAGGTCGGTGAGGCTGACGATCCAGTCGTCGGTGAAGGTGCGGATCAGGTTGCGGCCGATGCCGACCTGGATGCTGTAGTGGTTCAGCGCCGCTCCGCGCAACGAACGTTCCGGGTCCCACTGGACATGTACGGCTGCCCGGGCCACAGCCGCCGGATCCGCTGTCGTGAGCACGGCCTGGGACAGAGCTTCCTCCCAGCCCTGCCGGGTCATCCGCACTGCGAGAACGCGTTCCTGACCGGCTTTGCGGGCCCAGTTGCTGCGATGCATGAGCCACAGGAACGAGGGCTTGATCCAGGTCATCCTCTGGAACGAGAACGGCGCGACGAAGCGGCCCGCGCGCAGCGCCGCGTCGGCAATCGCAGGTGCATATGCCTGGTAGACCACAATCGTGTCAGCGTCGTAGTCCGCGCGAATCTGGTACTGGCGTGCCATGTGCCGCACCCTGCCATCCGGTGCACTCACATCGCGAAGCCTTTTCGCCTCCGGTCGAAGCGACTCGCCGGCCGCTGTCAGCAGGAGGGGCCAGGACCAAGCGATTCGATCCAGGACGCGAAGTCCGCCGCCACGACGTCGAAGCCCGCAGGCTCCAGATCGCCCAGACCGGAGGAGAACACGGCGGAGTCCGGGTCATCGGCGCGCAGGAGGAATCCGCGGCCACCGCTGTCATCGCCGACGAGAAGGAACCCTGGCGCATACCGCGCGACCTCGTAAGTGGCGTTGCGTTCACCGATGTCCCCCGCCGAGTACACCGCGACACCGGACTCCGTGTACAGGCCGTCCCGCACGCTCCAGAGTGCCACCAGCGGAGCTGGAAGGCTCATCGCCGTCTCGGCCCGCGCCCGCAGGACATCGTCCGGCGTCGCCGCCGGCCTCGGAACCGCCCCAGCCACCCTGCACCCCTCCCGACAGACTCCGGCCCCAACATGATCACCGACGCGCCTGCCCGCAGACGCGGCATCGGCCGCACGATCCCGGAGCGCGACGAACCCCATTGGCCGGCTGATCGCGGCGAACCGAAGCCGGGGTCCCACTGGATGTACTCCTTGGGCAACGGCGGGCCACACCGACACAACGCCGCAACGCGGTCGGTCGCACCAGGAGCTAGAGGCCCGGCCATGCCCCGCGGCGCAACAGGTCGAGGACGAGTGCCGCGATGTTCCATGCGTCGTCCTCGCCGCGGTGATGGCGTCCCTCCAGCGGCAGTCCGGCGATCTGCAGAGCGTGATCCATGCCGGGTTTCCTGCGTAGTCCGTACGCCGCCGCGAACACGGCCTTGGCGTTGGTGTGCGTGCGTTCCGTCGGGTGGCCGAACGGGTAGGCCACTCCGTCGGCCTTACTCTGTCGAGCGAACTGACGGCGGTCGTACTCGCCCCAGCTCGCCCAGGGACGCTCCCCGGCGTCGTACTCCCCGGCGAGGATCCGGCATGCCTCGGCGAAGGTGACCCCCTGTTCCACCTCGGCCTGCGTCAGGCCGGTCAGTTCCGTGCAGAAGTCACTCACCGCCGATCGGACAGGGCGGACCAGGATGCGGTGGCGGGACACCCGGCGCCGCGCCGACACGTCCACGACGGTGAGGCCGATCTCGATGATCTCGTTGACGGAGCCGGGCGGCGGCTGTCCGTCCCAGCAGGTGGCTTCCACATCGATGACGTTCAACAGGGCGGATTCGTGACGCATGGGCCGAGGGTAGGGATGCGCCACGCTCGTTCTTCGGGCGGGGTGGTCAGTTGGGTGGGGTGTGTTCGAGGGTGTAGGTGGTCGCGTCCGGTTCGGCGAAGGCGAGGAGCGCGAGCCCTTCCTCCTCCAGGACGTCCAGAGGCGTCGGCGCGGCGAAGGGACTGATGAGGAGCTTGGCCTTCTTGCCGGACCGCTTGATCTGCCAGGTCCCCGCCGCGAACCCGTCCACCAGGTACGTGGCCTTGATCCGCAGGTTCTTGGTCGCGACCAGCGGCCTGAACTCGTCCGCCAGCACCCGCGTGCGGTCGGCGTGCCCCAGGACGAGGTTGTCGAAGTCGGGCAGGAAGCGCACCGGCGCGGGCACGTCGCCGCCCGGCCGCGGCGCGCCGGGCAGGTCGAACAGTTCGCGTCCCGTCTCGTCGGCCAGCCTGTCCAGCTCCATCCCCTTCATGACGGGCCGCATCCCGCCCAGTCCCGACCAGGTCTGGACGTCGGCGGGGGTGGCCGGGCCGAACGCGGCGAGGTACCGCTCGACCAGGCGTTCCACGCTGGGCGCCGGGTCCAGCTCGACGCCGGGCAGCCCGAAGGCGGACTCGCGCGGGAAGCTCCACCGGTCCTGCGTCGGCACCATGACCAGCGGCGTCATCATGCGCACGGCGTAACCGAGCACCCGCTCGTCCGCGCCGGGGAACTCCTTCAGCAGCAGGGGCCGCAGCTCGTTGAAGGTGAGCGGCCCGTCGGCGAGCAGCCCGTCGGCGACCGCGGCGACGGCCTCGAAGTCGACGCCCTCGAACCGGCGCGCCGCGGCGGCCAGCATGGGACGCAGCACCGGCCGGAAGGACGCGTAGTCCTCCGCCGTCACCAGGTGCAGCGTGGCCCGCATCATCGTCGCCCGCACCAGGCCGCCCGCGTGCAGCGATTCGTGCAGGTCGTCGCGCCGGAAGCCGGCCAGCCGCGTCCACACCCCCAGGTAGGGCGGCCGCGGCTCCTGCGCCTGCAGCCCGGCCAGCCGGTGCACGACGTCGGCCGGGCGGCCCTCGTGCCGGGCGAGGAGGTGCTGCCGGGCCAAGGTGGCGCGGTTGAGGTCTCTGAGGGTGAGCATCTACTTATCATGCCTTTCCCCCTGGAGTCCGTACGTTCCTCCTATCCTGCGCTTTCCGATGGTTTCGCCTACCTTGACGGCGCGGCCGGCACCCAGACGCCGCAGCCGGTGATCGACGCCATCTCCACCGCCTACCGGGCCGGGCTCGGCAACGTGGGCGGGGCGTTCCCCGCCAGCCGCCGGGCGGACGAGATCGTCGCCGCCTGCCGGGCCGCCGTCGCGGACCTGGTCGGCGGCCGTCCCGACGGCGTGATCCTCGGCCCGAACATGACGACGCTGACGTACCGGCTGGCCAGGGCGCTGACCGGGCCCGGCGACGAGGTGGTGGTCTCAAGGCTGGACCACGACGCGAACGTGCGTCCCTGGACCCAGACGGGCGCCGCCGTCCGCTGGGCCGAGGTGGACGCGGTGACCGGCGAGCTCCCCGTCGACCAGTACGCCGACCTGATCGGCGAGCGGACCAAGGTCGTCGCGGTGACGGCGGCGAGCAACATCCTCGGCACCCGTCCCGACGTGGCCGCCATCGCCGAGCTGGCCCACCGCGCGGGCGCCCTGCTGTACGTGGACGGCGTGCACGCCACCCCGCACGGCCCGGTGGACATGCGGGCGCTGGGCGCCGACTTCTACGCCACCAGCGCCTACAAGTGGTCGGGGCCGCACGTGGGGGCCGTCGTCGCCGACCCGGCGCTGCTGGAGACGGTCCGCCCGGCCAAGTTACGGCCCTCCCCCGACACCGTGCCGGAGAGGTTCGAGACGGGCACGTCCGCGTTCGCCGACCTGGCCGGGGTCACCGCGGCCGTCGACCACCTGGCCGCCATGGTCCCCGGCACCGGCACCCGCCGCGAACGCCTGCTCGCCTCGATGGCCGCCGCCGAGGAGCACGAGCTGGAGCTGTTCGCCGCCCTGATCTCCGGCCTGGAGACGATGCCGCACGTCACCCTGCTCGGCAAGCCCGCCAGGCGCACCGCGACCGCCTACTTCACCGTCGCCGGGCACACCCCGCGCCAGGTCGCCGAGCATCTGGCCGGGTTGGGGGTGAACGTCTGGAACGGCCACAACTACGCCTGGGAGCTGACCGGCGCCCTCGGCGTGCGCGACTCGGGCGGCGCCGTCCGCGCGGGCCTGGTCCACTACAACGACCGCTCGGACGTCGACCGCCTCCTGGAGGGAGTGGCCGGCCTCTCCTGACGGGCCCTCGGCCCGTACGGGCGGGGCGTGAGATCCTGAGGGGATGCTGCCCCCGATCGACGTGCTGCGCGAGCAGGTCACCGCGCATCTCGCCGCCTTCGACCGCCGGGAGGTGCCGCCCGTCCCAGGGGTGCGCCGGGCGGCCGTGACGGTGTGCGTGCTGGAGGACGCCGAGCGCGTCCCGTACACGGTGCTGATCCGCAGGGCGGCGCGGGGGCGCAACGCGGGGCAGTGGGCGCTGCCGGGCGGGCGGCTCGACGACGGCGAGCTGCCGGTGGAGGCGGCGCTGCGCGAGCTGGCCGAGGAGGTGGGGGTGACCGGCGTGGCGGTGGCCGGGCTGCTCGACGACTTCGTCGCCGACTCCGGGTTCGTGATCACTCCGGTGGTGGCGTTCGGGGGCCGTCAGGAGCCGGTGGGCGACGCCCATGAGGTGGCCTCGGTGCACGGGGTGCCGCTGGAGCGCTTCCTCGCGCCCGGCGTGCCGCGCTGGCAGGGCGAGCTGCTGCAGATGCCGCTCGGGCCGGACATCGTGATCCACGCGCCGACCGGGGCGATCCTGTGGCAGTTCGCCGAGGTGGCGCTGCGCGGGCGCGAACAGCGGGTGTTCGACGTCGCGCAGCCCCACTGGACGAGAACCTGACCCACCGGCCCCTGGAGAGGGCCGGTCAGAAGGGGCCGGTGAGTTCGCCGAGCTTGCCGGTCAGCTCCAGGTTGGCCGCGTAGTCGACGGGCACCGCGATCACCGACACCGTCTCGTCGGCCAGCGCCTTGCGCAGCGTGGGCAGCAGCTCCCCGGCGCTGGTGATCCGGTAGCCGCGGGCGCCGAAGCTCTCGGCGTAGGCGACGAAGTCGGGGTTGCCGAAGCGGATGCCGGAGTGGCGGCCGAGCTCCAGGTCCATCTTCCACTCGATCAGCCCGTACGCGTCGTCGACCCACACCAGGACCGTGATCGGGACGCGCTCGCGGACGGCCGTCTCCAGCTCCTGGGAGTTCATCAGGAACGCCCCGTCGCCGGTGGCGGCCAGCACCTTGCGCTCGGGGAAGGCCAGCTTGGCGGCCAGCGCCCCGGGCACCGAGAACCCCATCGAGGACAGCCCGTTGGAGACCAGCATCGTGTTGGGCTCGTACGTCGGGTACATGCGGGCCATCCACATCTTCACCGCGCCGGTGTCGGCCAGCACGATGTCCTGGCGGCCCATGGCCTCCCTGATGTCGGCGACCACGCGCCGCGGCGACAGCGGGAAGCCGTCTTCCGAGCGCCCCTGCTCCAGCTCCTCGCGCATCAGGCGGCGGATCTTCTCGCCGGTGCCGTTGAGCTCGAAGCGGCGCGGGACGGCGTCGGCGAGCGCGTCCAGCGACCGTGAGATGTCGCCGTGCACGCCGACGGCCACCGGGTAGTGGTCGTCGACCTCGGCGGGGAACCGGTGGAGGTGGATGATCTCCTTGTCGCGGTTCGGGTTGATCTTGACGGGGTCGAACTCCTGCAGCTCGTAGCCCACGCTGATCAGCACGTCGGCCTCGTCGAAGCCGAAGTTGACGTAGTCGTGCCGCATGAAGCCGACCGCGCCCAGCGCGTGCGGATGGTCGTCGGGGAAGACGCCCTTGCCGTTGAACGTGGTGGCCACCGGCAGCCCGAGCCGTTCGGAGAAGCGCACCAGCGCGGCGGCGGCCCCGGCCCGGCCGGCGCCGTGCCCGGCCAGCACGATCGGCCGGCGCGCGCGGGCCAGCACGTCGGCCGCGCGGGCGATCTGGGCGGCGGAGGGGTCCTGGGGGCGTACGACGTTGACCGGCAGCGGCCCGAGGTCGGCCGGCACGGGAGCCGACTCGACGTCTTCGGGGATGGCCAGGTAGACGGCGCCGGGCCGCTCGGTCTGGGCGGTCTTGAACGCCTTGCGGATCATCTCGGGCAGGGCCAGGGCCGTGGGGGCGAGGTCGGCCCATTTGGTGATCGGCCGGAACAGCGACACCAGGTCGACCACCTGGTGCGACTCCTTGTAGATGCGGTCGAGGCCGACCTGGGCGGTGATCGCCACGACGGGGGTGCTGTTGGTGGTGGCGTCGGCCACGCCGAGCTGCAGGTTGATCGCGCCGGGGCCGAGCGTGGCCGAGGCCACCCCCGCCTTGCCGGTGAGCCTGCCGTAGATCTCGGCCATGAACGCCGCGCCCTGCTCGTGCCGGACGAGGATGTAACGGATGGAGGAGTCGTTGAGCGCGTCGACGAAGTGGATGTTCTCCTCGCCGGGGATGCCGAAGACGTACTCGACGCCTTCCGCCTCCAGGGCTCGCACGATCAGATGGGCCGCGTCCGCCTGCGGGGACATGGTTAACGCCTTCTTCCATGAGCGACTGCGTCCCTGACAGCACCCGGGAGGCGCGCTTCATTCCGGGACGCGGCCCTGTGCCCGCGCGACGGCGGATCTCACGCGGGCACAGCGGGTCAGGAGCCCAGCGCGCGCGTGGCCAGCGCGCCGAGGACCATGCCGACGACCATGCAGGCCGCGGCGGCGATGGCGGCCCACCTGCCCAGGGACTCGCCGCGGGTGTGGCCGACGATGCCCAGCACGATGCCGGCCAGGCCGAACAGGATCGGTATGAACAGGATGGCCACCGCGGCGCTGACGAACCCGATGATCGACAGGACCTGGGCGCCCTGCCGCTGCGGCGGCCGGGCGTAGGGCGGCGGCTGCGGCCGGCGCCCTTCACGCGTGTGCTCGTCGTCGCCCGGGGGCGGGTCTTGCGAAGCGGTCATTCTCCGGCTCCCTCGTGAAGTGAGTCACATCACACACCAGAGCCGGAGGCCTGTCGAGCCGCCGAGTCCCGACATCTGCCCATTTCAGAAGGGTTATGACGGGCGGGAAAACTGAGGGGGAAGGGGTTCGGCGTGGACGACGTCGAGCCGGGAGACCGCGCGGGTGAGGGCGACGTACAGGCGGTTGAGTCCGCGCGGCTCGGCCGCGACGACGGCGGCCGGCTCGGCGAGGACCACGTGGTCGTACTCCAGGCCCTTGGACATCGAGGCGGGTATGACGCTCAGCCGCTCGCCGAGGTACAGCCCCTCGTTCCAGAGCGCGCAGGTGATCGCCTCGACGTGCGCGTCGGCCGCGATCACCCCGATCGACCCCTCGAACCCGCCCGCCTCCCGTACGGCCGCCACGACCCCCTTCTCCAGCTCGGCCGTCGCGATGACGCGCAGCCTGCCGTCGGAGCGGTGGGAGCGGGTGGGGGGCACGTCGGCGTCGAGCGCGGCCAGCAGCGTGTTGGCCAGCTCCACGACCACGCCGGGCACGCGGAAGCCGGTGGTCAGCTCGACGATCCGGCCGCCGGGGCTGCCGAGCAGGTCCAGGTGCTCCGGCCACGACCTGGCCGCCCACGGCGTGGTGCCCTGGGCCAGGTCGCCGAGCACGGTCAGCGAGCCGTGCTCGCTGCGCCTGGCCACGGCCCGGCACTGCATGGGCGACAGGTCCTGGGCCTCGTCCACGATGACGTGGCCGTAGCCCCGGGGACGTTCGAGCAGGCAGGCCAGCTCGTCCAGCAGCACCAGGTCGGCCTCGGTCCACTTGGCGCTCTTGGCGCCGCGCGGCGGGCCGGGCCAGGCGAGTGCGGCGCGTTCGGCGTCGGTCAGCAGGCCCTCGGGCGGGGCGCTGAGGACTTCGTGCAGCACGTCCTCGGGACGGACCGCGGGCCAGGTCGCGTCGAGCGCCGGGGCGAGCGCCCGGCCGATCCGGCGTTCCCAGGCGGCGTCGCAGGTCTGGCCGCGGGCCTCGGCCTGCCGCCGCATCGCCGCCACCGTCCTGGCCCTGACGCGTTCGCGGCCGACCCCGTAAGGGAGCGCGGCCCGCCTGGTGTCCTCCACGATGCGGCGCAGCTCGTCCTCGCCGACGCGCCAGCGGTAGGAGCCGTCGGCCACCACGGCGGGCTCGGCGGGCCTGCGGATGCGACCGTACAGCGCGCGGCGCAGCACCTCGGCCATCCGGACGTCGTGCTTGACCGCCGCGGCCGCCGCGGAGTCGACGGCCCGTACGGGGTAGGCGCCGAGCAGCCCTTCCAGGGTGGTCTGCTCGACGTCCACCTCGCCGAGCGCGGGCAGCACGGCCGAGATGTAGCCGAGGAAGGTCCGGTTCGGGCCGAGCACCAGGACGCCGGAGCGTTCGAGGCGGCGGCGGTGGGCGTACAGCAGGTAGGCGGCCCGGTGCAGGCCGACGGCGGTCTTGCCGGTGCCGGGGGCGCCCTGGACGCAGATGGTGGTGTCGAGGTCGGCGCGGACGAGGTCGTCCTGCTCGGGCTGGATGGTGGCGACGATGTCGCGCATGGGGCCGACGCGGGGACGTTCGATCTCGGCGGCCAGCAGCGCGCCGCCGCCCTCCTCCCCCGCGCCGAGACGCTCGTCCTCGTAGCCGGTCAGCGTGCTGCCCGACCAGCCGAAACGGCGGCGCACCTCGACGCCCTGGGGGTCGCGGGCGCCGGCGCGGTAGAAGGCGCGCGCCACGGGCGCGCGCCAGTCGATCACCACCGGCGGCCCGCCGTGCTCGCCGACGATGTGCCGCCGGCCGATGTGGTACGCCCGCCCGCGGTGCTCGGCCGAGTCCTGGCCGAAGTCGAGCCGGCCGAAGAACGGCGGCCCGTCGGGCTCCTCGCTCAGCTCCTTGGCCAGGCTCTTGAGATGGCGGCCGAGCCGCTCCGCGCTGTAGCGGTCGCCGGCGACGGTCTCGCCGACGATCACGTTCTCCCGCGCGCCCTCCAGCATCCTGCGCAGCCCCGCCCTGCACCGTTCGACGTGACGCCGTTCGTCGTCGAGCGTTCCCATGCCCACCCCCAAAGCGTTAACTCGGTTAAGACATTGACCAGGTTAACACTTTGATAGAGTGCGGTCATGACGGGACTGCGGGAGCTGCAGCGGCAGCGGGTGCACGAGGCCATCTCGACGGCGGCGATCGCGCTGTTCCTGGAACGCGGCTTCGACGAGGTGCCGGTGACCGAGATCGCGGCGGCGGCCGGGGTGTCCAAGCCGACACTGTTCAAGTACTTCCCGACCAAGGAGGACCTCGTCCTGCACCGGTTCGCCGACCACAAGGGCGAGGCGGCCCGCGTGGTGCGCGGCCGGGCGCCCGGCGAGCACCCGGTCGCGGCGCTGCGCCGCCACCACCTCGACGGCCTGGCCGCCCACGACCCGGTCACCGGGCTCAACGACCACCCCGAGGTGCTGGCCTTCCACCGCATGGTGTTCGACACGCCCAGCCTGGCCGTCCGCCTGTTCCACCACATGGCCCAGGACGAGGCCGAGCTGGCCGAGGCCCTGGCCGAGAGCATGGACGAGCTGACCGCCGCGCTGCTGGCGGCCCAGGCGCTGGCCGTGCAGCGGGTGCTGGCCCGCCGCACCTGGGCGCGGCTGGCCGGGGGCCGCCCCCTGGCCGAGACGGAGGCCGACGCGGTGCGCGCCGCCGAACACGCCTACGCCCTGCTCATGGACGGCCCCGCCGGCCCCTGAGCTCCGGCGCGCAGGTCACGCGCGCCCCATCCGGCGGGCACGATTACCTCCAACGCCAGAGGCTGTGCTTAACTCGGAAATGCCGATGTGGCTGTGTCCCCCGGGCCGCAAATTACCGCCTTCACGGAATACCGTTCGGCTGGAACCGTGTTGTGCACCTCGCCGAGGAGGCGACCACCACATCGGCCTTAAAGCTTTCCGGGCGTCCCGCTGCCTTAGGGTGGCAAGGTTGACTGCCCATGATCCAGGAGAGCCCGTTGCTGTACGAAGTGGTCAAGTTCGCCGCCGCGCCGCTCGCCCACGCGATGTGCCGGCCGCACATCACCGGCGCCGCGAACGTACCGAGGGTCGGCCCGGCCATCCTGGCGGCCAACCACCTCTCCGTGCTCGACTCCTTCCTGCTGCCCGCGCTGCTCCCCCGGCACGTCACGTTCACCGCCAAGAACGAGTACTTCGACGGCAACCCCGTCTCCGGCTTCTTCATGCGCCTGGGCGGCAGCCTGCCGATCGACCGCGAGAGCGCCCACGCCGCCCAGGCCATGCTCGACGCCGCCGCCGAGCTGCTGGAGCGCGGCGAGCTGTTCGGCATCCACCCCGAGGGCACCCGCTCCCCCGACGGCCGCCTCTACCGCGGCAAGGTCGGCGTGGCCTGGCTGGCGCTCAAGACGGGCGCGCCCGTGCTGCCGGTGGCGCTCAAGGGCACCGAGAAGGTCCTGCCCGTCGGGGCCAAGGTGCCCAGGCCCGCCAAGATCGGCATCTCCATCGGCCGGCCCATGCGTTTCGAGGGCGACCACACCAAGGCGCGCGACCGGCGCCGGGTCACCGACGAGGTCATGGAGGCCGTCCAGAAGCTGTCCGGGCAGGAGTACGTGCCCGCGTACGCCTCCAGCTTCAAGACCGCCAATGGAACGACGTGACCGGTCACCGCTAGGCTCTGACACCTGACGTCGAGGACCAGGGGGCTGACCAGTGGCGCGGGGCCGTACCATCGCGATCGTGTCGGTGTCCGCCGTGCTCGTGGCGGGGGCCGCGGGCGGGGGCGCCTACTACCTGCTGCGAACCAAGGGAACACCGGGCGAGACGGCGCAGCGCTTCGCCGCCGCCTGGCAGGCCGGCGACAAGGCCGCCATGACCGCCGAGCTGGCCACCCAGCAGCAGCTCACCGCCTACGACCAGCAGCGCGCCGCGCTCGGCGTCGAGTCGGCCACGGTCAAGCTGGGGCGGGTCGTCGAGGGTGACGGCCGGGCCAAGGTCCCCTACACCGCGACCCTGGCGCTGAAGAACATCGGCTCCTGGTCCTACGACGGGCAGCTCGACCTCGTGGTGGCCGACCGCATGTGGAAGGTCGACTGGCGGCCCACGACGCTGCACCCGCAGATGACCGCGGGAGCGGCGTTCGCCGTCAAGACGAGCTGGCCGCAGCGCGCGAAGATCACCGACGCCGACGGCGGCCGCATCGACACCGGCACGTCCGGCGGCTCGGTGCAGCAGCTCGTCGGCTACCTCGACAAGGCCACCAAGAAGGACGTCGCCAAGCTCGGCGCCTCCTACAAGCCGGGACAGGCGATCGGGCGCGGCGGCCTGCAGGAGACGTTCCAGAAGCGGCTGGCCGGCACCCCCACCACGCAGATCCAGCTCGGCGACAAGACTCTCGGCACCATCGAGGGCGCCGACGGCAAGCCCGTGGAGACCTCGCTCGACCCGCGGGCGCAGGCGGCGGCCGTCACCGCGGTCAAGGACGTCCCCAAGCCCACCTCCATGGTCGCCATCCGGCCCTCCACGGGCGAGATCCTGGCCGTGGTCAACAACCAGGGCGGCTTCAACCGGGCCCTCGACGGCCGCTACCCGCCCGGCTCGACGTTCAAGGCGGTCACCGCGATCGGCCTGCTGGCGGCCGGCCTGTCGCCCAGCGACAAGGTCACCTGCCCGATGTACGCCACCGTCGGCGGGCTGAAGATCCGCAACTCGGAGAAGGAGGAGTTCGGCTCGCTGTCGTTCCTCGACTCCTTCGCCCACTCGTGCAACACCACCTTCGCGCCGCTGGCCGAACAGCGGCTCGGCGCCGACAAGCTGCTCAAGACGGCGGAAGGCGTCGGCTTCAACCAGCCGCTCAACATCGGCGTGCCGGCCACGAAGGCCAGCTTCCCGCGGGCCCAGTCCGACGCCGAGCTGGCCGCCGAGTCCTTCGGCCAGGCCAGGATCACCGCGAGCCCGCTGTCGATGGCCTCGGTCGCCGCCGCCATCGCCGACGGCACGTGGCGGCCGCCCACGCTGGTGCCCTCGCTCAAGCAGAAGACCGGCGAGCAGGCGCTGCCCAAGGGCGTCAAGGAGCAGCTGCACAGCATGATGGCGGCCGTGGTCTCCAAGGGCACCGCCAGGGCCAGCGGCCTGCCCGCCGGCACCCACGGCAAGACCGGCACGGCCGAGTTCGGCACCGGCGACAAGCTCGACACCCACGCCTGGTTCATGGGGTTCAAGGGCGACGTGGCCTTCGCGGTGGTCGTGGAGGGGGGCGGCACGGGCGGCAAGGTCGCGGCCCCGGTGGCGGCGACCTTCCTCAAGGGGCTCTGACCTCTCCTCAAGGACAGCTCGGACCTTCTCTCTCACAACGGTCGCATCCATTGCATGCAATGTATGCAAAGCGTTAGAGTCACGTCCGTGCAGAGCGATGTGGCCTGGAGCCGGTTGCGGGAGCTGATCCTCGACGGGACCTACCCGCCGGGGGCGCGGCTGACCGAGACGGAGGTGGCGGCGAGTCTGGAGATGAGCCGCACCCCCGTGCGCGAAGCGCTGCGGGCGCTGACCGCCGACGGCCTGGTGCGCCCGGCCGGGCGCGGGGTCGTCGTCGTGGCCCTGGAGCCGTCCGCACTGGAGGACGCGTACCAGGTGCGGGCGGCGCTGGAGGCGCTCACGGCCGAGCTGGCGGCCACCCGCCAGGGCGAGGGCCGCATCGCCCCCGCCGACCTGGCCTCGCTGCGGCAGGTCGCCGACGCCACGGCGGCCGCCACCGCGCAGGGCCGGCTCGGCGAGGCCGTCGGGCTCAACCGCCGATTCCACCGGCGGATCGCCGAGCTGGCGGCCAACGCCATCGCGCTGCACACCCTGGAGCGCGTGTGGGACCAGATCCAGGTGTCCACGTTGCGCTCGCTGGCGCCGCCGTCCCGTCCGGCGCACGTCTCCGGCCAGCACGAACAGCTTCTCGCCGCGATCACCGAGGCCCGGCCGCAGGACGCCGCGGCCATCGCCCGCGCGCACGTCCTCGACACCCGCGCCGTCACTCACAGCAAGGACGAACCCGCATGACCCGCCACCACACGTACACCACCACCGTGACCTGGACCGGCAACCGGGGCACCGGCACCAGCGGCTACCGCGACTACGACCGCGACCACGACCTGTCCGCCGAGGGCCGGCAGGTCATCGCGGGCAGCTCCGACCCCGCCTTCCGCGGCGACCTCGCCCGGTGGAACCCCGAGCAGCTGCTGGTCGGCTCGCTCTCCCAGTGCCACATGTTGTGGTTTCTGCACCTGTGCGCCGAGGCGGGCGTCGTGGTCACGGCGTACGCCGACCACGCGGTGGGCACCATGGCCGAGAGCGGCGCCGGCGGCCACTTCACCGAGGTCGTGCTCCGCCCCGAGGTGACCGTGGCCGCGCCGGAGATGGCCGAGACCGCCGCCCGCCTGCACGAGGACGCCCACAAGGCGTGCTTCATCGCCGCCTCGGTCAACTTCCCGGTACGCCATGAGCCGACCGTCCGCACGGCCTGAGGCAGGCGGACGGTTCGGGAGAGGTCAGCGCGAGGCGGCCAGGGCCACGGCGGTGGCGGCCTCGTGCTGGAGCACCATGATCAGCAGGGTGGCCACCAGCGTCGCGATGAGCACCCAGCTGATCACGATGATGACCGTCGACCGGCGTGGCCTCCTGTGGCCCGGCTGCCCCTTCGCCCGCGCCTCGCTGCGACGAGCCCGCTCGTTGAACGACTCGAGCCGGGCGACGAGCCGCGGATCGTCGTCGACGAGGTGCTGCTCGATCTGCGCCAGCATTCGCTCCTCGTCCTGCGACCAGGCCATAGACGTACCTCCGGAACGCAAGCACTGTGGCGTGTTCCTCCCCAACCATGAAGATCATTAGCCTTGACGTGACCCCCTAATTACCGCCTCTTTTCGGTTTGCGATCACGCTCGAACTTTTGTTCTAATCATGGGATGCGCTGGGACAACCTGCGCCTGGCCGGGCCCGGTCAGGCCGATCCAGCCGTGCCGTTGTTCGCCCGCGGCGCGGTCACCCGTACGTTCGACACGCCCGAGTTCAGGGGGATGACCTTCTACGAGGTCCAGGCCCGGTCCGTCATCAACCGGGTGCCGGGGGCCAGCCGGGTGCCGTTCGAGTACACGATCAACCCCTACCGCGGGTGCGGGCATCGCTGCGTCTACTGCTTCGCCCGCAAGACGCACGAATACCTCGACCTCGACGCCGGGGCCGACTTCGACTCGAAGATCGTCGTCAAGGTCAACGCGGCCGAGCTGGCCCGCAAGGAGCTGGCCGCGGCCCGCTGGGGCGGCCACCACGTGGCCATGGGCACCAACGTCGACTGCTACCAGCGCGCCGAGGGCCGCTACCGGCTCATGCGGGGCATCCTGGCCGCGCTGCGCGACGCCGCGAACCCGTTCTCGGTGCTCACCAAGGGCACGCTGATCCTGCGCGACCTCGATCTGCTCACCGAGGCGGCCGAGGTCACCGACGTCAGCACGAGCGTGTCGGTCGGCTTCGTGGACGAGGCGGTGTGGCGCGAGGTCGAGCCCGGCACGCCCAACCCGCGCCGGCGGCTGGAGGCGTGCGCCACGCTCAACGACAACGGCGTGGCGTGCGGGGTGCTGATGGCGCCGATCCTGCCGTACCTGACCGACTCCCCCGCCCAGCTGGAACGCACGGTCAAGGAGATCGCCGAGGCCGGCGCCACCCACATCGCCCCGATCGTCCTGCACCTGCGGCCGGGGGCGCGCGAGTGGTGGCTGAGCTGGCTCGGGCGCGAGCACCCGCGCCTGGTGCCGCGCTACCTGGAGCTGTACGGCCGCGGCGCCTACGCCCCCGCCTCCTACCAGGACCGTGTCGTCGCCCAGGTCAAGGAGCTGGCCCGCCGCCACGGGGTCGGCAGAGCCACGCCTGCCATGGCCCGCCGCGTGCCGCCCCGCCGAACGCCCGGCACCGTCGCAGAGCCGGAGCAGCTTCGCCTGTTGTGACCCGGTTTAAATCGATGGCCCGTCGGCCCGCCCCGGTGACAGGATGACCGGGCACCCAGCCGGACGACGTTCAGGAGCATGAGATGCGGCGCCGCCCAGAGATCTTCCAGCGCCCCATTGGCACGAGAGTTCTCGAGGGCTCCACCACTCATGCACATCCTGAACATCGGCATCCTCGCGCACGTAGACGCGGGCAAGACCAGCCTCACTGAGCGGCTGCTGTTCGAGACCGGGGTCATCGCGCGCCTCGGCAGCGTCGACGACGGCAGCACGCAGACCGACAGCGGCGAGATCGAACGCCGCCGCGGCATCACCATCCGCTCGGCGGTGGCCTCGTTCACCATGGGCGACCTGCGGGTCAACCTGGTGGACACGCCGGGCCACGCCGACTTCGTGGCCGAGGTCGAACGCGCGCTCGGCGTGCTCGACGGCGCCGTCCTGGTGGTGTCGGCCGTGGAGGGCGTACAGCCGCACACGCGGGTCCTGATGAAGACGCTGCGGCGGTTGCGGCTGTCCACGCTGATCTTCGTGAACAAGATCGACCGGATGGGGGCGCGGGAGGCGGGGGTGCTCGCCGAGATCCGGCGGTGGTTGTCGCCGCGGGTGGTCCCGCTCAACACGGTGAGCGGCATCGGCGGCCCGTCCGCCACCACCCACCCCTTCACCTTCGCCCCGCCCCCCTTCGGCACCGCCCCGAGCGCCCCGCCCCCTCACCCCCTCGCCTCCGCTCCCCCGTCCTCCGGGGCTGCTCCCCGCGACCCGGCCCCCGCCATCGGACCTTCCTCGACTTCCGGGGCGGCTTCCGGCGACCCGGCCGTCGCCACCCGCTCCCCGGCCTTTGCTCCCCCGTCCTCCGGGGGTGCTCCCCGCCCAGGGGTGGCGGGCGGCGGCTCGGAGGAGGTGGTGCGGGCCGCTGGGCCCGTCGAGGCCGAGACCGCCAGGACGGAGCCCGACCTGGCGGCCGACGCCGGCCCCGGCGTGGAGGGCGGCATGGAGGGCGGTGTGGAGGCTGCGGGGATGGGGGCGGCTGAGGTGTTGGCTGAGGGGGATGACGGGCTGTTGGAGTTGCTCGTCGATGACGTGGTTCCGGGGGCGGGGCGGGTGCGGGAGGCGCTTGCGGCGCAGTGCGCGGCGGGCGATGCGCATCCGGTGTTGTTCGGGTCGGCGATCACCGGCCAGGGGGTGGCCGAGCTGCTCGGGGCGGTCCGGCTGCTGCCCGCGGTTCCCCGGCCGCCGCTCGGCGCGGATGGAAGCGCCGACCGCACGGCGGCGACGACGACGGTGGCTGTGGTGTTTGCGGTGGGGCGGGGGCGGGGTGGGGAGAAGGTGGCGTATCTGCGGATGTGGGGCGGTGAGCTGCGGGCGCGGGAGCGGGTGACGTTTCTGCGGCGGGAGCCGGGCGGGGGCGTCCACGCGTACGAGGGGCGGCCGAGCGGGGTGGCCGTCGTCGGGTCCGGGGCGCGGGTGGCGGTGGCGGGCGACATCGCCACGGTCCGGGGCGTGCCCGAGATCCGGGTCGGCGACCGGCTGGGCGAGCCCGGCCCGGCGGGGCAGGCCCACTTCACGCCGCCCAGCCTGGAGACCGTCGTACGCCCCCGGGTTCCCGGCCAGGAGCCGCGCCTGCACGCCGCGCTGGTCGCGCTGGCCGAGCAGGACCCCCTGATCGGCACCCGTACGCTGCCCGGCGGCCGGACGTCGGTCCTGCTGTACGGCGAGGTCCAGAAGGAGGTCATCGGGGAGACCCTGGCCAGGGACTTCGGCGTGGAGGCGGAGTTCGAGCCGAGCCGTCCGGTGCACTTCGAGCGTCCGGCGGGCACCGGCGCGGCCAGCAAGGAGATGCGCCAGGCCGGGGACGCGTTCATGGCGACCGTTGGCCTGCGGGTCGAGCCGGCCGCGCCCGGTTCGGGCGTGCTCTACCGGCTGGAGGTCGATCTGGGCTCGCTGCCCCTGGCCTTCCACCGGGCGATCGAGGAGAGCGTGCGGCACGGCCTGGGGGCGGGCCCGCAGGGGTGGCCGGTCACCGACGTGCTGGTCACGCTGACGGCGACGGGTTACGCCTCCCCGGTCACGACCGCCGGCGACTTCCGCGGGCAGGCGCGGGACGTGCTGGCCGAGGCGCTGCGCAGGGCCGGGACCAGGGTGTACGAGCCGTGTCACCGCTTCGAGGCGGAGGTGCCCGCCGACGCCTTCGCCGCCGTGTCGTCCCGCCTGGCCGGGCTGGGCGCGGTCCTGGACGGCACGAGCAGGCGGGACGGGACGTGGGTGCTCGAAGGGGAGATCCCGGCGGCGGCCGTGCACGAGGCCGAGCGGCGGCTGCCGGGCCTGTCGCGCGGCGAAGGGGTTTGGTGGTCACGTCCGTCCGGAGATCGCCCGATTCGTGCGTGATAGGCGGTATGTCGGATATCAGGGATAGATGGGTATTAATCCGCCATAGTGTGCCAATCGGGCGCAATCGTTACAGGGGGAAACGATGGCTGACACGAAGAAGAAACCGGCCACCAAGTCGGGCAAGGCCAAGAAGCAGGCGATCAAGACGAGCCGGCAGGCCAAGGAGACCAAGAAGGAAACCCGAAGGACCGACGAGGGATGACCCCGTGAGGTGAATCGCGCAGCCGGGGGCCGGGGGCCCTCGGCTGTCCGGTGGAAGAGGAGCTGCGCACATGTCGGCCTATCTCCGCTTTCCCACTGTCTTTCAGGACGTCGTGGTCTTCGCCGCCGAGGACGACCTGTGGATGGTCTCGGCCCAGGGCGGCCGCGCGTTCCGCCTGACCGCCGGCGCGGCCGAGGCCGGCTACCCGCGCATCTCCCCGCGCGGCGACCAGATCGCGTTCGTCGGCCGGGAGGAGGGCCCGGAGGAGGTCTACGTGATGCCGGCCGTCGGCGGCGCCGCGCGCCGGGTCACCTTCCACGGCGCCCGCTGCACGGTCACCGGCTGGGATCACGAGGGCCGCATCCTGTACGCCAGCGACCAGTCCCAGCCGTTCGCCGGTCGCAAATGGCTGCACCGCGTGGCGCCGGGCGGGGTGCCGCAGCGGCTGCCGTACGGACCGGCGAACTCGATCGCCCACGGCCCCGACGGGATGATCGTGCTCGGCCGCAACACCGCCGACCCCGCGCGCTGGAAGCGCTACCGCGGCGGCACGGTCGGCGACCTGTGGATCGACACCGACGGCGACGGCGAGTTCAGGCGGCTGATCCGGCTGCCGGGGAACCTGGCCTCGCCGTGCTGGAGCGGCCGTCGGGTGTGCTTCCTGTCCGACCACGAGGGGGTCGGCAACGTCTACTCCTGCCTTCCGGACGGCGGCGACCTGCGCAAGCACACCCACCACGAGGACTACTACGCGCGCAACCTGTCCGGCGACGGGCACCGGCTGGTCTACCACGCCGGCGCCGACCTGTACCTGCTGGAGCCGGACGACGGGCCGGACGACGGGCCCAGGCGCCTGGACGTGCGGCTGGCCAGCTCCAGGACGCAGCGCAACCGCCGGTTCGTCGACGCCGAGGACTTCCTCGACAGCGCGACCCTCAGCCCGGACGGCAGCGCGCTGGCGATCACCTCGCGCGGCAAGGCGTACGCGATGGCCGACTGGGAGGGCCCGGTGAGCCAGCACGGCGAGCCGGACGGCGTCCGCTACCGCTTCCTGACCTGGCTGAACGACGGCGTGCGGCTGATCGCCGCGGCCAGCGGCGAGTCCGACGAGGAGACGCTGGTCATCCTGGAGGGCCACGAGGGCGGCTGCGGCGTCGAGGTGGCCCGGCTGGGCCGGATCAACGAGCTGGTCCCCGACCCCGCGCACGACCGCGTGGCCGTGGTCAACCACCGCCACGAGCTGTACCTGCTGGACCTGGCCACGGGCGCGGCCACGCTGGTGGAACGCAACCCGCACGGGCCCCCCGAGGACCCGGCCTGGTCGCACGACGGCCAGTGGCTGGCCTACGCCGGGCCGCTCAACGCCCAGACGACCGCGATCAAGCTGCACCATCCGGAGACCGGCCGGACGGTGGCCGCCTCCGAGCCGGTGCTCAAGGACTCGATGCCGGCCTTCGACCCCCAGGGCCGCTACCTGTACTTCATCGGCCAGCGGGTCTTCTCGCCCGTCTACGACCAGTTGCAGTTCGACCTGGGTTTCCCGCTGGGCACCCGGCCGTACGCGATCGCGCTGCGGGCCGACGCGCCCGACCCGTTCGTGCCCGGACGGCGTCCGCTCAACGGCAAGGACGAGGAGGAGGACGAGCCGGTGGAGGCCGTCCGGGTGGACCTGGACGGGCTGGCCGCCCGCGTCACCGCCTTCCCGCTGCCGGAGGGCCGCTACGAGGGGGTGGCCGGGCTCAAGGGCAAGGCGCTGCTGCTCACCAGCCCGCTGGAGGGCGAGAACACCCTGCACCTGTACGACTTCGCCAAGGGCAGGAACGAGACGTTCGCCGACGGCGTCACCGCGTTCGAGCTGGGCCGCGACCACAAGACGCTGCTGTACCGGGCCGGCAGCCGGCTGCGCGTGGTCAGGGCCGGCGAGGTGCCCGAGCACGACGACGACCCGCCGGGACGCGAGAGCGGCTGGATCGACCTGTCGCGCATCAAGGTGTCGGTGGCGCCGGAGTCGGAGTGGCGGCAGATGTTCCGCGAGGCGTGGCGGCTGCAGCGGGAGAACTTCTGGACCGAGGACATGGCCGGCGTCGACTGGCCGGGCGTGTACCGGCGCTACGAGCCGCTGGTGGACCGGGTCACCACCCGGGGCGAGTTCTCCGACCTGCTGTGGGAGCTGCACGGCGAGCTGGGCACCAGCCACGCCTACGAGAGCGGCGGCGAGTACCGTCCCGGGCCGGACTACAGCCAGGGCAAGCTGGGCGTCGACTGGGACTACCGCGACGGCGTCTACCGCGTGCGCGCGATCGTCACCGGCGATCCGTGGGACCCCGAGGCCACCTCGCCGCTGAACCGGCTGGGGCTCGACGTGCGGCCGGGGGACGCGGTGCTGGCCATCAACGGCGCGCCCATCGGCCGCGCGGCCACCCCGAACGAGCGGCTGGTCAACCAGGCCGGCGAGGAGGTGGAGCTGACCCTGCGGCGCGAGGAGCGGGTGTTCACGGTGACCGTGCGCGCGCTGGCCGACGAGCAGCCGGCCCGCTACCGCGACTGGGTGAACCTCAACCGCGCCGAGTGCCACGAGCGTTCCGGCGGGCGCATCGGCTACCTGCACGTCCCCGACATGGGCACCGAGGGGTTCGGCGAGTTCCACCGGGGCTTCCTGGCCGAGTACGACCGGCACGCCCTCATCGTGGACGTGCGCTTCAACGGCGGCGGGCACGTCTCGGCGCTGCTGCTGGAGAAGCTGGCCAGGCGGCGGCTCGGCTACGACTACCCGCGGTGGGGGGACCCGGAGCCGTACCCGCCGGAGTCGCCGCGCGGGCCGCTGGTGGCCATCACCAACGAGTGGGCGGGCTCGGACGGCGACATCTTCAGCCACACCTTCAAGCTGCTCAAGCTGGGCCCGCTGGTCGGCAAGCGCACCTGGGGCGGGGTGATCGGCATCTGGCCGCGCCACCGGCTCGCCGACGGGACGGTGACCACGCAGCCGGAGTTCTCCTTCGCCTTCGACGACGTCGGCTGGCAGGTGGAGAACTACGGGACGGATCCCGACATCGAGGTGGACATCACCCCGCAGGACTACGCCAAAGGCGTGGACACGCAGCTGGAGCGGGCCATCGACGTCGCCCTGGGCCTGCTTGCCGAGCATTCGCCGCATACGCCGGATCCGTCGCATCGGCCAGGTATGCAACCTTAGGAACCTCTTGGGCGTCTAAAGATCATAGGCGGGGAAAGCGCACAGGGGATGACATGTGCACTCCGCTCGCGCGCGGCCTGACGACCGGCTCCGCGCGCATGCGAATGCAACCGAGCACAAGGGGGATCGTCCAGGTGCGCGCACTGGCACGCAGGGGGAAGTCGGCGATGGTCCGGTTGTACCGGGGGTACAACCGCCGCAAGGCACGCAACGCGCCGCCGCCGTCGACCGACCGCATCAGGATCCTGCTCCTGCACGCCAACGGCATGGGCGGCACGATCAGGACGGTGTTCAACCTGGCCGGCTACCTGGCCGAGAAGCACGACGTCGAGATCGTCAGCATTTTGAAGGAGGCCGAGGAGCCGTTCTTCCCGATCGACCCGCGGGTGCGCTTCCGCTTCCTCGACGACCGGCTCAAGCCCAGCCCCGATCCGCTGCGGGCGATGTTGTCGAAGTTCCCCAGCAAGCTGATCCCGCCGGAGGAGACGGCCTACCACCGCTTCACCCTGTGGACCGACTACAAGCTGGCCCGCTACATCCGCTCGCTCGACAGCGGCGTGCTCATGGCCACCCGTCCCGGGCTCAACCTGGCCATGGCGCAGTTAGCGCAGCCGGGCGTGATCACCATCGGGCAGGAGCACGTGGCCCTGCGCACCCAGGCCGAGCCGATGCAGAAGCTGATCAAGTGGCGGTACCGGCGGATGGACGCCCTGGTCACCCTCACCAAGGCCGACCTGCGCGACTACCGCAGCACGCTGCCGAAGAAACCGAAGAAGCTGGCGCGCATCCCCAACGCCGTCCCGCCGATGAGCGGCGAGGTGTCCAGGCTGGACGCCAAGGTCGTCGTCGCCGTGGGCCGGATGACCCGGCTCAAGGGCTTCCACCGGCTGATCACCGCGTGGGAGACCGTCGCCGCCGCGCATCCCGACTGGAAGCTGCGCATCTTCGGCGCCGGGCCGCAGGAGGACAACCTGGCGGCGCAGATCGTCGAGGCCGGGCTTGAGGGCAAGGTGGAGCTGCCGGGGCCGACCAGCGACGTGGGGGCCGAGCTGGAGAAGGCGTCGATCTTCGTGCTCAGCTCGCGGCACGAGGGCTTCCCGATGACGATCCTGGAGGCCATGGCCAAGGGGCTGGCCATCGTCAGCTTCAACAGCCCGCACGGACCCAAGGAGATGATCACCGACGAGGTGGACGGGCTGCTGGTCAAGCCGCGCACCAACGCCAACCTGGCGGCCTCCATCATGCGCGTCATCGAGGACGAGCCGCTGCGCCGGTCGCTGGCGGCGGCCGCGCTGGAGACGGCGCGCACGTACGACGTGCACGCGGTGGGCCAGAAATGGGACGAGCTGCTGGCCGAACTGGTGGCCCGCCGCAACGGCACGTACGTCCGCCCGCCCCGCCCCACCCCCGAAGCCGACGAGACCTCCACCCCCGTCGAGGCCACCGGGCCGGCCGGGCCCCGGGCCTAGCGGGACGGCGTCACGCCGCCGAGCCGGATCTCCACCGGCTCGGCGAAGGGCGGCGTCGAGGGATCTGGCGGCCCGCGACACCCCTAGGTAGAGTTAGACCATGGGAAGCCTCCCCCGCATGACCATGCCGACCATGCTCGTGCTCCGCGCCCTGCTCGAAGACCCCACCCGCGCCATGTACGGCTTGGAGATCTGCGCGGCGGCCGGGCTGCCCAGCGGCACCATCCATCCGATCCTGGCCCGGCTGGAAGGCTTCGGCTGGCTGGAGTCAAACTGGGAGGAACTGGATCCGCGCGAGGAGGGCCGCCCGCGCCGCCGCTACTACCGCTTCACCCCCGACGGCGCGCAGCTGGCCAGGCAGGCGCTCGACCGCTCCGCCGCCAAGCGCGCCGCCCTGCGGCTGCGGCCCTCCGGCGGTGTGGCGTGAACACCTTGGCGCCGGCCAGGCGCGGCCTGTCCGGCGAGGCGTTACGCGAGACCCGGCGGATCGGCCACCTCCTGAAGGCGGCGGGCGCCGGACTCGCGCAGGTCGAAGCGCCGCTGACCGAGCTGCGCACGCTCGACCTCGGCACCGCCGGCCAGCGCGCGCTCGGCCGTCGTCTGCCGGGCGGCGGCCCGCACGGCACCCTCGAACTGCTCACCACCGTGAACCTGCAGCTCCGCATCGCGCACGAGGACACGAACCACCTGATCGCGCTCGTCGAACAGGACCTGCGTGGAACGCCGGCCGAGGACTCCGGGCTCGTCCGCGCGCTGGAGGGCCTGCTCGTTCTCGCCCGCGCGCTCGACGCCCGCCTGCGCGAGGACCTGCTCGTCGTCCACCGCCTGTTCCGGGCCGTCGAGACCGCCGTCGTCCGCGACCTGTCGCCCGCCTACGAGACGGCCCGCGCCCTGCTCGGCGGCTTCCCCGACGCGTGGGTCCTCGGGGCGGGGCTGCACCGGCGGCTCGCCGACCAGGCGGCCACGTTCTCCGCGCAGGACCCGGCGGGCCCACCGCCGCGGAACGCCGCGACCGGCGTCCCCGCGGCGCGGGCGGTCGCCGCCGCACGCCCGGCGGAGAAGCTCATCGACGTCGAACTCCGCTTGCTGCCACCCGCCCACAGAGCCCGGTACGCCGAGGAGTTCCACGCCGAGCTCCACCATCTCGCGCGGACGGGAGCCACACCCGCCGGGCAGTCCCGGTACGCCCTCCGGCAACTGCGCGGGGTGTGGCGGCTCCGGGCGGCCCTGAAGGAGCCGCTGCGTCCCCGATGGTTCCGGCTGCACCGTCTGGCCTGCTGGGTCCTGGGCTCGGAGTGGCGTACGTGGGGCGTGCTGGGCCCGCCGTTGCTGCTGGCGATCGGCAACGTGTTCCTGCAGCAGGGATGGGGATCGGCGGTCTTCACGATCCCGGGCGTCGTCGTGTACTGGGCAGGCGTGGAGAAGCTGCGCGAGCGGTGGGGAGTGCGGGTGAGGCGGCGCGGGGTCGATCAGTGACGGAAGCCTTCCTGTGTCAAATCCGGCGATGGCGGGAATTCTCTAGACAACTTCGCCCGCGGGAGCCACGGAGGGCTGCTTGAGCACGAAGGACGCCATCGCGATCCTCGCCGGAGCCGTCATCGTCGCCTCCTTCATCGGCAGCGCCAAGAGCCCCGCCGCCACCGCCGCCAGCCCCCTCAGCAACGCCAGCGGGACGCTGCCCGGCCTCGCACCCATCCTGTCCGACGGCGACAAGGCCAGGGCGCGCGCCCTCATCGGCCGCTTACGCGTCAAGGGCCGCGGCCCCAACACCGGCTACGCCCGCAGCCGGTACGGCGAGAACTGGGCCGACACCGCCACCGGCGTCCCCTACGCCCGCAACGGCTGCCGCACCCGCGACGACCTGCTCGCCCGCGACGGCACCGGCGTCGAGTACCGGCCCGGGTCGAGCTGCGAGGTCGTCGCCATGGAGCTGACCGACCCCTACACCGGCCGGCTCATCTCCTGGCACAAGTCCGAGGCCGACGAGGTGCAGGTGGACCACGTCGTGCCGCTCAACTACGGCTGGCGCATGGGCGCGCCGCGCTGGCCGATGTCGAAACGCCTCGACTTCGCCAACGACCCGCTCAACCTGTTACCCGTCGACGGCCGCGCCAACGAGGAGAAGGACGCCTCCGGCCCGGCCGGATGGCTGCCTCCCCAGCGCCGCGTCCGCTGCGCGTACGTCACCCGTTTCGCCCAGGTCGCGCTCAAGTATGACCTGCCCGTGACCAGGGCCGACAAGAACGCCATGCTCGCGCAGTGCCGCTAGCTCGTCCCCCGCCTCAGGGGCCCGGGGAAGAAGAATCCGCATTACGCGGAAGAGGAGAGGAAAGCGATCGTTTTCTCTTCTTGCGAGGATCAATGACGTTAGGCAAGGGACTGCTGGCAGCGGTCCTGGCAGGCACGCTGGGTATGGGCGCGACAACGGGAACCGGCACGGCCGACGCGGGCCAGGCACGTCCCGGTCAGCCGCGCTCCGGCCCGGCGGGCAGCGTGACGCTGCTCACGGGCGACCGGGTCGTGGTCACGGGCAGGAGTTTCCGGGTGGAGCCGGGCGCGGCCCGGGAGGTGCACTTCTCCTCCGGCTACCGAGACGGGCACCTGTACGTCGTCCCGTCCGACGCCGCGCCCCTGGTCGCCCAGGGGGTGCTGGACGAGCGGCTGTTCGACGTCACCCAGTTGCTCGCCTGGCGCTACGGCGACGCGGACACGCCCGACATCCCGCTGATCACCCAGTCGCCGCAGGGAAGCGCCCCCGCGCTGCGCGGCGCGGCCACCACCCGGCGGCTGGCCGCCCTCGACATGACGGCCCAGCGGGTGGCCAAGAAAAGCGCGGGCGAGACGTGGCGGAGCCTGCTCGGCGGGGCGTCCACACTGGCCGCGGGCAAGGGCAGGATCTGGCTCGACGGCCGGCGTTCGTACACCCTGGACCGCAGCACCAGGCAGATCGGCGCGACCGAGGCGTGGCAGCGTGGTCTCACCGGACAGGGCGTCACGGTCGCCGTGCTCGACAGCGGGTACGACCCCACGCATCCCGACCTGAAGGACGTGGTCACCCAGTCGCGGAACTTCTCCGACGAGCCTGACATGACTGATCGACTCGGGCACGGCACGCACGTCACCTCGATCATCGCCGGCGCCGGCGAGAAGTACCGCGGCGTGGCGCCGGGAGCCCGCATCGCCTTCGGCAAGCTGGGCACGCAGATCAGCGACTCCACGATCCTGGCCGGGATGGAGTGGGCCGCCACGGAGGTCAAGGCCAAGATCGTCAACATGAGTTTCGGCGGCCCCGACGAAGCCGGCCTCGACCCGATCGAGCAGGCGGTGAACACCCTGTCGCAGGCCACGGGCACCCTGTTCGTGGCGGCCGCGGGCAACGAGGGCGAGCAGAGCGCGGGCAGCGTGAGCAGCCCCGGCAGCGCGGACGCCGCGCTGACCGTCGGCGCGGTGGACCGCTCCGACCAGGTGGCCGACTTCTCCAGCACGGGCCCGCGTATCGGCGACCATGCGGTCAAGCCGGACATCACCGCCCCCGGCGTGGACATCGTGGCCGCCGCCGCGGCGGGCACCGCCGACGGAACCCACGTGGCGATGAGCGGCACGTCGATGGCCAGTCCGCACGTGGCGGGAGCGGCGGCCATCCTCGCCCAGCGCCATCCCGACTGGAGTGGGCAGCAGCTCAAGGCGGCGCTCGTCGGCAGTGCCCGGCCGACCGACGGCGCCACGCCGTACCAGCAGGGCACCGGGCGGGTGGACGTGCTCCGCTCGCTGGCCCAGGAGGTGATCGCCACTCCCACCGGCGTGTGGGCCGCCTTCCCCTGGGACCAGCCGGGCGAGCGGCGGGCCACCGGGAAGATCACCTACAGCAACGCCGGGGCCACGCCCGTCACCCTGGACCTCGCGGCCGGCTCCGACGTGCTCACGCTGTCGCCGCAACGGCTGGAGGTGCCCGCGGGCGGGCAGGCGTCGGTCACGGTGACGATCAACGCCGAGGGCAAGGGCCCCGGCGACCATCCGGGCATCGTCACCGCCACGGCCGGTGACACGGTGGTCCGCACCCCGGCCGGTGCCTATGTGGAGCCGGAGTCCCATGACGTCACGGTGACCGTCCAGGACAGGAACGGGGCCGCCACCGAGTACGTGCAGGGCGTCGTCTACGACCAGGCGACCGGCGCGCCGCGCAACCTCGTCTTCCACGGCGGCACGGCCAGGATCAGGCTGCCGAAGGGACGCTGGAACCTCTACACCGAGATCCTCGGGAGGGCGGAGCACAGCTTGACGCTCGCGCACCGGCCGTTCGAGGTCGGCGACGCCGACGTGTCGCTGACGGTCGACGGCCGCCAGGCGAAGCGGATCACGTTCACGGTGGACGACCCCACCGCCGTCCCCGCTTCCGGATTCGCCCTCTCCGTGGCCAACGGGGCCTGGTGGACCGCGATGAGCGCGTTCGGCTACTCCGGCGGCTTCTACGTCGTCCCGGTGCGGCAGCCGGGGCTCACCTACCTGGCCCAGACAACCTGGACCAAGAAGGACACGACGCCCAGCCCGTACCGCTACGACCTCGTCGACCACAGGACGGACGGCTTCCCCGACGCCCCCGGGTACGCCGCGCGGACCCGGGACCTGGTCAAGGCGACCGAGACCTACCGCTCGACCGTCCCGGGCGCCACCGGCACGCTGATCACGGCGGCGGTGCCGCCCGGCGACGCCCCCTCGCCAGGAATGGGCGTCTGGGACGGCATCCCGCTGCCGAGCAGCGTGACAAGGTACCTCACCCCGGGATTCGCGTGGAACGACGAGTTCATCACGGGCGGCCTGACCGAGCTCGGCACCGGCCCGGTGCGCGACAGGAACTTCACCCAGGTCTGGAACGCCGCGGTGACCGGCCCCTCGTTCGCCGCCACCGGCGGCAGCCGGGCTGGCGACACCCTGGCCTTCCCCGCCCACGGGCTGTACAGCAGCGGAGTCGCCGGACGTACCGGCATGGACGCGACCGCGACCGGCACCCTCACCCTGACCGGGAACGGCAAGCAGATCGCCACGACCGGCATCACCGGCTGCCTGCCCTACCCCGGCGCGGAGTGCACGCTCACCGCCACGTTGCCGCAGGCCGACACCGCCTACACCCTGACCGCCTCCACCCGGCGATCGGAGGCGGAGCTGTCCACGGGCGTCGACGCCGTCTGGACCTTCCGCTCGGCCCGTATGGCGAAGCCCGAGCCGCTGCCGCTGATGGCCGTGCGCTACGCGCCCCAGGGCCTCGGTGACGCCAACCGCGCCAGGCCGGGATCACGGACCACCGTCCCGATCCAGGTCGAACGCGCTCCCGGCGCCGCCACGGCGGCGGTCTCCTCGATCAAGCTGGAGGCGTCCGCCGACGACGGCAGGACGTGGCGACCGGTGCACGTCCGGGCGAGCCGATCGGGCTGGACGGCGCGGCTGGACAACCCCGCCACCGCGGGGTACGTCTCGCTGCGCGCGACCGTCACCGACAAGGCGGGCAACGGCGTCACCCAGACCGTGACCCGCGCCTACGCCGTGGGCTGACCCGTACGGCCGATGAGCTGAATCACGACTCGTCCGCCCCCGGGCCTTCCAGCCCGGGGGCGGACGGCTTCAGCTCTTCACCGCGGGAAGCTGGTCCGTCCACTCGGTGGTCACGGAGATGAATTGGGCGCTGAACGCCAGGTCGCCGTCGTCGACGAGGATGAGGTTGGCGCGGACCACCCGGGCCTCCTCGGGATCGATGACCAGTTCGATGTCCGTGTCGCCATCGGGGTCGGGAATGCGCAGATGCTGACCGCCCTCGACCGCGCCCGCGTTCTCCACCCCCGGTGTCGCGGCGAGCGCGCGGAACGCCGCCGAGCGGACCTCCCCGGGCGCCGGCAGGTCCGTGATCAGCGCGAGCAGGGTGAGGGTGGGATCGCCGCGCATCTCGGACGCGGACATGTCCCTCTCCTGGCCCTTGCGCGCGACGAGCGACGCCTTCAGCGCCTCGGGGTCCGTCGGCAGCCCTTCGAGCTCCTCGAAGCTCACCTTGGCGCCCTTGAGCCTGAGCGTCTTCCCCTCCGGCGCCTGGATGACGGCGCCGGCGGGATCCCCCGGCACGGCCCTGGTCCAGCGCTTGCCGTCGCGCCTGGTCCAGCTCTCTATCGGCGGGGCGTCCGACGAGAGCCACCGGCGCGTGACGTGCCAGTACGTCCCGGAGCCCTGGGGCGTACGTTCCGCGCGGACGGCGGCCATGAGCAGGACCTCCTTGCCCGTGACCGGTGCGCCGTCGTTCGTGGGCGCCCCCGTGGCGAACACGACCGCGGCGACGGCACCGGCGGCGGCCAGGGCCACTCCCGGGACGAACCAGCCGACGCGCCGGCGCGCCCGGCCCGCCAGCACCCTGCGCTCCAGACGCTCCCTGCCGCGCGCGACCGCCCCGGCGGACGGCTCAGGCTCGTCCAGCAAGGCGGCGATCTCTTCCACGTCATGCATGAGGGGTCTCCTTGTCGGTGAGGGCGTGGATCTTGGCACGGGCCCGGCTGAGCCGTGAGCCCACCGTGCCGAGGGAAATGCCGAGCGCCTGGGCGATCTCGAGGTAGCTGAGCTGGCCCAGCGCCAGGAGCAGCAGCACGTCACGCTCGCCGCCGTTCAGCGAGGCGAGCGCCATGGCCAGGTACGGCTGCGCGGTCGCGGCGGTGACGACCCGGTTCTCGTGCCCCTCCACGACCGGCACGGGGTCGAGCCGGGCCAGCGTCCGGTACCGGCGGGCCTCCTTGTGGCGGTGCCGGGCCACCAGGTTGGTGGCGATGCCGAGCAACCAGGGCCGCAGAGCACCTTTTTCCAGCGCAAAGCGGTCACGCCGGTCGAACGCCAGCAGAAACGTCTCGGCCGCGATGTCCTCGGCCACTTGGGCGCCCAGGCGTCCCGCCACGTACCGGTAGACGTCATGGAAATACCGGTCATACACGGCGGTGAACAGCTCGGGGTTCCGCCGGTACCCGGCGACGAGGTCGGCGTCGGTCACCTGCTCGCCCACGTCGGCGGTCATGTGCCCGTCTCCGTCATGAGTGTGCCTTCCGGTGGGTGATCATTACTTTCACCCATCCTTCGCGGCGCACGCGCCTTTTCTTCCCGCGCGCCGGAAGGCGGCCACTCACCAGGACCGGGCTAGCGCGGGTCCTCCCACACGAAGCCGTGCTCGAACGTCTGCTCGGCCAGCGCCTTCTGCCCGGCGAGGTTGGGATGGAAGAAGTCCCACTTGCTGACGTGGTCGAGCGTGAACGGGAAGGAGAAGATCGCCCCCTCGTCGGTGTCGCACGAGGGCCCCATCGCCTCGCACGCCAGCGCCGCCTCCCTGTTGTAGGCCATCACCCGCGCCCGCACCCGGGCCCGCCGCTCGACGTCGGCCTTCTTCACCGAGGCCGGGTCGGCCAGCATGGTCTGGCAGATCTTCCCGACGGTCCAGAACGTACGGGCCAGCGGATTGCCCTTGCCGACCTGCCACAACCGCCGCAGGTCGGGCACGCTGGCGATGAACACCCTGGCCTGCGGCATGCCGGCACGCAGGGCCGACAGCGCGGCGTCCATGCGCCGGCGGTAGAGCGCGACCGGCGTCATCTCCCGCTCGGTGCGCTTGCACGCGTCCTGGGCGCCTATGAGGATCGTCACATAATCGGCCTTCGCCGCGATCGCCTGGTTGACCTGGCCGAGCAGGTCGGCGCTCGTCGAGCCGGGCACCGCGAAGTTCTCCCGGTGGAGCGTTCCAGCCAGGCCCCGCAGCCGGAGGTAGTGACTGTCCACCTGCGCGTTGTCGCCGGCCGCCCAGGAACGGGCCGCGCAGGAGACGTACCAGCCGCACGAGTTGAAGCCGGTGGAGATCGAGTCGCCCAGCGCCGCCATCGTCTCAGGGACGGGCTGAGCTGCGGCGACGGCCTGCGCGGGGCCCGAAGCGGCCAGGACGAGGACGGCGGTGACGACAGGGGACAGACGACCGATCATGGCCCCAAAGGTAGGGAGTCGATCAAGGACGCACCATGTCCTTCAGGCGAGGTCTGCCATTTCAGGACCGTCTTCCTATCGCCGCTTGACAGTGCGTCCGCGAGGTGGGCGCCCTCAATGAACGTCAAGATCCGGTTATTTCCTGGCTCGTGGGCAGTAACACCGCATTCACGGGGGTCCGAGTCGAACGTGTTCAGTTCCCGCATAGAGTGTCTTGAGTGAGTGTCGCGCTCGGAACAACCCGCCCGCTACCGGTTCGCACCACCCCTGTCGGCGACCCCGGTGACCTGCTGGCATCCCTCCCGAAGACGGCGCCCTACGCCTGGATCAGGAACGGCGAGGGCCTGGTGGGATGGGGCCAGGCCGCCCGCGTCGCCGTGCCGCCGGGCCCCGGCCGCTTCGCCTGGGCCCGCGAGTGGCTGCGCACCGTCCTCGGCGACGCGCCCGCCGACGACGCCGGGCGCGCCCCCGGCTCCGGCTCCGGCCCCGTCGCCTTCGGCAGCTTCACCTTCGACGAGGACGCCCCCGGGTCCGTGCTCGTCGTCCCCCGCGCCGTGCTCGCCCGCCGCGGCGGCCGCGCCTGGCTGACCACCGTCGGCGAGGCCCCGCTGGAGACGTTCAGCCCCATCCGCGAGCCCGGCCGCATCAGCTACGGCGACGGCAGCCTCACCGCCCCCCAATGGGAGCACGTCGTCGCCCGGGCCGCCCGCCGCATCCGCGACGGCGAACTGGAGAAGGTCGTGCTCGCCCGCGACCTGCTCGCCACCGCCGAGCACCCCATCGACGTGCGCCTGCTGCTGACCCGGCTGGCCCGGCGCTACCCCGAGTGCTACACCTTCTCCGTGGCCGGCCTCGTCGGCGCCACCCCCGAGCTGCTCATCCGCCGCACCGGGCAGGAGATCGAGTCCCTCGTCCTGGCCGGCACCACCGCCCGCGGCACCGGCCCGGCCGACGACGTCGCCCGCGGCGCCGCGCTGTTCGCCTCCCAGAAGGACCGCCACGAGCACGAGTGCGCCATCGCCTCCGTGCGCCAGACCCTCGCCCCCCTCTGCTCCTCCCTGCACACCCCCGACGAGCCCGAACTCCTCGTGCTGCCCAACGTCCAGCACCTGGCCAGCCACGTCACCGGGCGGCTGGCCGACGGCGCGTCCGTCCTCGACGTGGTGGCCGCCATGCACCCCACCGCCGCCGTCGGCGGCACCCCGACCGACACCGCCATCAAGGTCATCCGCGAGCTGGAGGGCATGGACCGCGCCGGCTACGCGGGCCCGGTCGGCTGGATCGACGCCCACGGCGACGGCGAATGGGGCATCGCCCTGCGCTCGGGGCTGATCGAGGGCAACCGCGCCCGGCTGTTCGCCGGCGGCGGCATCATGGGCAACTCCGACCCGGCCGCCGAGCTGGCCGAGGCCCAGGCCAAGTTCCGCGTCATGCAGTACGCCCTGGAGGGCTGAGCGGCCTCAGCCGGGCACGTGCACGCCCTCGCCCACCTCCACGCGGGCCCGGCCGGCCGTCAGCGCGGCCACCCACTCGCCGAACGCCGCCACCTCGTCCTCCCCCACCGCCACCGAGAACGTCACCCCGGCCGCATAGGTCACCTCGCGCAGCGCGTAGCGGGAGGCGCGCAGGTCGTTCTCCACCCGGCCGGCCTGGTCGTGGGCCACCGAGACGCTCACCAGCCTGGCCGGCACCATCCGCACCGGCTCCACCAGGTCAAGCGTCTCGGTCACCGCTCCCCCGTAGGCGCGCACCAGCCCGCCCGCGCCCAGCAGGACGCCGCCGAAATAGCGCGTGACCACCGCGACCACGTCGTTGAACCCCCGGCCGAGCAGCGCCTGGACCATCGGCGTGCCCGCCGTGCCGCCGGGCTCGCCGTCGTCGTCGCCCTTCTGCAGCCGCCCGCCGATCACGTACGCGGTGCAGTTGTGGGTGGCGCCGGCGTGCTCGCGGCGGCGGGCGGCGATGAAGGCGGCGGCCTCTTCGACGGTACGGGCGGGGGCCAGCGCGCAGACGAACCGGGAGCGGCGCACCTCGGTCTCGTGCTCGACGCCGGTCGCGAGGGTGAGGTACGACTGGGACACGCCCGCCAGGCTACCGCCTTTACGTTGTAGATTTTTGAGTGGGTTCATCGGGTTGAGCGCGATGCACGGGAGGCGTCCCGTCCCTGTGCAGGACGCCCATGATCGCGGCGCCGCCGCGCGCGTACGGTGCGGCGCATGACCTATCGCGTCGCCATGGACATCGGCGGCACCTTCACCGACGTCGTCTGCTACGACGAGCGCACGGGTGCCGTCACCGCCTCGAAGGCGCCTACCACGCCGGGGGACCTGGCCGAAGGCGTGTTCGCCGCGCTCGGCCGGGTCGTGGACGACCCCGCGGCCATCTCCTTCTTCGTGCACGGCACCACGCAGGGGCTGAACGCCCTGCTGGAGCGCAAGGGCGCGCGGGTGCTGCTGCTGGCGAGCCGGGGCGCCGGGGACGTCTACCGGATCGCCCGCGGCAACCGCGACCGCATGTTCGACCTGCGTTACCGCAAGCCGTCGCCGCTCGTGCCGCGCCAGGACGTCATGGAGGCCGGCGGCCGCCTCGACCACCGGGGCCGCGAGCTGGAGCCCCTCGACGAGGAGGCGGTGCGGCGGGCCGCGCGGCGCGCCCGCGAGGAGGGCTTCGACGCCGTCGCCGTGTGCCTGCTGTTCTCCTTCGCCGACCCCGCGCACGAGCTGCGCGCGGGCGAGATCCTGCGGGCCGAGCTGGGCGAGGACGTGCTCGTGGTGCTCTCGCACGAGGTCGCGCGGGAGTGGCGCGAGTACGAGCGCACCTCTTCGGCGGTGCTGGAGGCCTACACCGGGCCGGTCGTGCGCGGGTACCTGGCCAGGATCGAGCGGCGCTTCGCCGAGCGCGGCCTGTCGGTGCCGGTGCACGTGATGCAGTCGTCGGGCGGGCTGGTCAACGCCTCGTACGCGATGCGGCGGCCGTTGCAGACGCTGCTGTCGGGGCCGGTCGGCGGCACGATGGGCGGCGTCGCCGCGGCCCGCATGCTGGGCCGGGAGAACGCGATCTGCGTGGACATGGGCGGCACCTCCTTCGACGTCTCGCTCGTGGTGAACGGGCGGCCCGACGTCAGCGCCGAGGCCCGCATCGAGGGCCACCCGGTGCTCATGCCCATCGTGAACCTGCACACCATCGGCGCGGGCGGCGGCTCGATCGCCTACGCCGAGGCGGGCGCGCTGCGCGTCGGCCCGGAGTCGGCCGGGGCCGTGCCGGGCCCGGCCTGCTACGGCCGGGGCGGCACCCGGCCCACCGTGACCGACGCGAACGTGGTGCTCGGCCGGGTGGACCCGGCCTGGTTCGCGGGCGGGCTGATGACGCTGGACGAGGAGGCGGCCGGCGCGGCCGTGGTCACGCTGGCGCGGGAGCTGGACCTGGACCCGCTGCGGCTGGCCGAGGGCGTCTGCGACGTGGCCAACGCCAAGATGGCCCAGGCCATCCGCACGCTGACGGTCGAGCACGGGGTGGAGCCGCGGGAGTTCGCGCTGGTCGCCTTCGGCGGCGCGGGCGCGATGCACGCCGTCTTCATCGCCCGCGAGCTGGGCATCTCCGAGGTGGTCGTGCCGCGGTTCCCGGGGGCGTTCTCGGCCTGGGGCATGCTGGAGGCCGACGTGCGGCGGGACCTGACGCACCCGTACTTCCGGCCGCAGGACACGCTCGACGGCGACGACATGTCGGGGCATCTGGCGACCTTGGAGCGGGAGGCGCTGGAGGCGCTGGCCGGGCAGGGCGTCCCGGAGGAGCGCCGCCGCGTCGAGCACGCCGTGGACATGCGCTACGAGGGCCAGGACTACACGCTCACCGTCCCGCTGCGCGACGCCGCCGAGCCGGGCGAGCCGGGCTTCCTCGCCGCGGTCGCGGCCCGCTACGCCGAGGCGCACACCAGCCGGTACGGCCACGCCACCCCCGAGGCGCCGGTCGAGTTCGTCATGCTGCGCAGCACCGGGTTCGGCTCGTTCCCGCGCGCCGCCGCCGGGGCCGCCGAGCCGCGCGAGGAGACGGCAGGGAACGTCCGGGACGTGATCTTCGACGGGGTGGTGCACCGCACGCCCGTGTTGCGGCGGGCGGGCCTGTCCGGCTCGTTCGCCGGGCCCGCGATCGTGGTCGAGGAGACCGCGACCACGGTCATCCCGCCGGGCTGCCTGGCGGCCGTCGACGACAACGGTTTCCTCATCGTGAAGGTGGACGTCCAGTGATCGACCCAGTCACCACCGAGATCATCCGATGTGCTCTGCTGCAGGCGGCCGAGGACATGAACACCACGCTGATCCGCAGCTCGTACACGCCGGTGATCTACGAGGCCAAGGACTGCGCGGTGGCGCTGCTCGACCGCGACCACAACGTGCTGGGGCAGTCGTCCGGCCTGCCGATCTTCCTGGGCAACCTGGAGGTGTGCACCCGCGAGACCGAGCGCATGTACGGCCGCGAGGTGTGGCAGGAGGGCGACGTGTGGGTGCTGAACGACTCCTACGTCGGCGGCACCCACCTCAACGACGTCACCGTCTACGGCCCGATCTTCGCCGGCGGCGAGCTGGCCGGGTTCGCCGCCTCGCGCGCCCACTGGCTGGACGTCGGCTCCAAGGACCCGGGCGGCTCGATGGACTCCACCTCGATCTTCCAGGAGGGCCTGCGGCTGGGCCCGGTGAAGGTGTACGCGGGCGGGCGGCCGTGCCGCGACCTGCACGAGGTGATCGCCCGCAACGTGCGCTTCCCGCACGCCACGCTCGGCGACATGCGGGCCCAGGTGAGCTGCGCGATGACCGGCCAGCGACGGCTGCAGGAGATCGTCTCGCGCTGGGGCCTGGAGACGGTCATGGCCGCCCGGGACGAGATCTTCGCCCAGACCGAGCGCATGGAGCGCCAGGCCATCGCCGCGATCCCCGACGGCGTGTACGAGGCGTCCGGCTTCCTCGACAACGACGGCATCGACCTGGCCACGCCGCTGCCGGTGAACGTGCGGGTCACGGTGTCGGGCGAGTCGATGCACGTGGACCTGACCGACTGCGCCGACCAGGCCCGCGGGCCGGTCAACTGCGGCGCGGCGCAGGCCGTGGCGGCGGTGCGGGTGGGGTACAAGCTGCTGGTGTCGGGGGACGTGCCGCTGAACGGCGGCTCCTTCCGCCCGCTGAGCGTCGGGACCCGGCCGGGCTCGATGCTGGCCGCGCGGTCGCCGGCCGCCTGCCAGTACTACTACTCCCACCTGGGGCTGCTCATCGACCTGGTGGTCAAGGCGCTGGCCCCGGCGCTGCCGGGCAGGGCGGCGGCGGCCTCGTACGGGGACTCGATGATCGTGCAGTTCACCGGGACGGACCCGCGTACCGGGAAGTTGTACGTCTCCCAGGAGGCCACGGTCGGCGGCTGGGGGGCGTGGGAGGGCGGCGACGGCGAGTCCTGCCTGATCAACAACGTCAACGGCTCGCTGCGGGACATGCCGATCGAGGTGCTGGAGACGCTGTTCCCGGTCCGGGTGCGCCGCTACGAGATGCGTCCGGACACCGGCGGCGCCGGTCAGTGGCGCGGCGGCAACGGCGTGGTGCGGGAGTACGAGTTCTGCGGCGACACCTCGTTGTCGTTGTGGTTCGAGCGTTCGGTCACGCCCGCGTGGGGCCTGGCCGGCGGCGCGGCGGGCGCTCCCCCACGGGTGACGCTCAATCCGGGCACGGCGGGCGAGCGCCGGATGCTCAAGGTCAACGCCCTGCCGGTGTCGGCCGGTGACGTGCTGCGCTGCGAGTCCGGCGGAGGCGGCGGCTACGGCCCGGCCGACCGGCGCTCCCCCTTGGCGCGGGCGGCCGACCTGGCCGAGGGCATGATCACGAACTGATCCGCATTCGACCGAAAATCGCACGGATTGTTCTCCGGTCTGTGAAGATGATCGACAACGCGGGGGCACGCGAAGCCTGGGGAGGCTGTGTCCCCGTCATGACCATCTTCACGAGGGGACTCTCATGACTGCGTTACGAACGCGCCTGCTCGCGGGCTCGGCCGCGCTCGCCGCCGGCCTGGCCGGCGTCGCCGTGCTGACGCCGGCCGCGCCCGCCTCGGCCGCCAGGGTGGAGGCCGCCTGCTCCGACGCCCCCGGCGACGCCGCGGCGATCCAGGCCGCCATCGACTCCTCCAAGGACGGCGACGAGATCGTCATCACGGGGCCGTGCCTGATCAACGCCACGATCAGCCTGGCCGACCGGCGCACCTACCGGGGCGACGCCAAGGCCGGCACGGTGCTCAAGCAGGCCGACGGCGCCGACCTGCCCGCCGTGCTGGCCTCCAAGGGCTGGCTGGAGGACACCGAGTTCAGCGGCGAGAGCGTGCGGGTCGAGCGGCTGACCATCGACGGCAACCGCGACCACAACACCGGCACGGTCGGCCTGCTGCTGCGCTCGTGGAACACCCGGGTCTACGACGTGGACATCTACGGCACGCCGTCCGACGGCATCCGCATCAGCAACCCGTCCAGGAACGGCACGGCGCTGCGCAACACCATGGTCAACAGCGTCATCAGCGACGTCTACATCGAAGGCGCCGCCGAGGCCGGGATCCGCGTCGTCGACCCCGGCAACTCCGTCACCGACTGGACGCTGCAGCGCTCCTGGATCGGCTTCAGCGGCACCAGCGCCATCCAGAGCGACAACGCGGCCGGCTGGACGATGAGCGGCCTGCACCTGTACGGGACGCCGAAGAACGCCATCGACGCCCACCGCTGCTTCGGCACCTCGATCCAGGACAACTACATCGAGGACTTCGGCGCCGAGGGCACGGCGGGCCAGACGTACTACGGCATCCGCTGCGACCTGCAGGGCGATGCCGCCACCACGATCACCGGCAACCGCGTGCACAAGTTCCTGCCGCCGCCGAACGCGCTGGCCGAGCTGCGCAAGGCCCGCCAGAGCGGTGCGGCGCCGCCCGAGCGCAAGATCGCCGCGACCGGCCCGCTCCCGGACGGCGTGGACTTCGTCTACCTGGCGCTGGACGCGGTCAACTACGGCGCGGGCCACGCCGCGATCACCGGCAACACCGTCGTCGGCCACGGCACCAAGCGCGAGACCGGCATCCTGCTGGCCAAGGGCGAGGGCGAGTCGATGTCGATCGCCTCTTCGGGCAACCTCCTCGACGGCGTCGGGAAGCGGCGCAAGGTCGGCGCGGGCGTCCACCTCACCAGGGGCTACTGACCCGGCGACGCCGCCCCCGGCTCAGCGCAGCAGCACGTGGCAGGCGAGCTGCAGCGCCAGGCGGGTGGCGGCGTCGTCCAGGTCGAAGCCGGCGGCCTTGATGCGGTCCAGGCGGGTGGTGACCGTGTTGCGGTGCACGCCCAGGCGTTCGGCGGCCTTGAGCGCGCCGCCCTCGTCCAGGACGGCGGCCAGCGTCACCAGCAGCGTGCCGTCCTTGTCGACGGCCAGCAGCGGCTGGAGCACGACGGTCGCCGGCGCGCGCAGCACCCCCGCCGGGAGCGCGCCGAGCAGCTCGGCCGGTCCCATCCGGTCGGCGCGGGCCACCGTGCCCGCGCCGGCCACGAACGCCGCCGCCTCGGCGCCGAGCAGCGACTCCCCCACCGCCTCCAGCCCCTCCACCGCCGCGCCCACCCCGGCCGCGCACGGCCAGGGCATGCCGTGCACGCAGCGCCGCAGGTGCTCGGCGAGCTCCCCGGGCGGCTCCGGCGACCACCCGGCCCAGCCCTCGCCGCGCCGCAGCACCGGCACCTGGCCCAGCGCCGCGGTGACCAGCGCCTGCACCAGCGGTCCGTCGTCGGCCAGCGCCCCCATCGGGCGGACGTGGTAGGCGGTCAGCGTGCCGCGCACCCCCCATCCCAGCGCCACGGCCTCGGCCGGGGCGCCTTCCAGCCAGATGCCGCCGTCGCCGGCCGGTTCGTGGGCCGGCCGGCCCGCCGCGAGCAGCCGCCGGGCCAGCGCCGACTGCAGCGCGAAGTCGCGCGAGGCGCGCAGGCGCTCCTGGGCCGCCCACGCCGCCAGCGGGGCCACCGCCAGGCCCAGCACGGTCCGCACCACCGCGGGCCAGCCGGGTGAGCGGGACGTGCCGGCCGCCACCAGCGTCCCGAGCGCCGGACCCTCCTGGCCGGGCACCTCGACCTCGGCCGCCCACCGGGACCCCGGCGGCCGGGCCGGCTCGTGCTCGCCCGGCGCGCGGGTGGCGCTCTGGCGGCCGGCGACGTGCAGGCCGTACCGGTCGAGGAAGGCCACCGACGTGCCGGGCAGCTCGGCGTTGAGCACCCCGAGCACCCGCCGCGCCGAGGGACCCGCGTCGGCCAGCCGGGTCGCGCAGCGGGCGACGAGCTGCGTGCGGGCCGCCTCCGGCCTGGAGGCCGCCGAGGCCACCCGGACGGCGACGATCAGCGGGTCCTCGTCCACGAAGATCAGGGTGACGCCGAGCCGTTCGGCCAGCACCTCGCCCGACCCGGCGCTCAGGCCGCCCGACGGCGCGATCACGCAGGCCGCCGCCTGCTCCCAGGCCCGGCGCATGGCCATCTCGACCGCCCAGCCGCCGCCCGCCGCCGCGCCGATCAGCACGACCGCCGTGTGCGGCGTCACCGCGCCGAACACCGACAGGTCGTCCACGATGCGGACCTGGTGCACGGGGTTGTCGCCGCCGCCGTACATCCTGGCCCCGGCCAGCGGGCCGGTGTTGACCAGCTCCGCCACCGTGACCGGCGCCTCCCAGCCGGGCTCGCGCAGGCCGCTCACGGCGACCCCGCCCGCTGCTCGAACGGGATCCCGAACGCCCGCAGCCCGCCCAGCGCGAGCCCCGCGTCCGTGTGCCAGACCGGCGCGGCCTTGACCACCATGACCTCCACCTCCATGCCGGGCGCCGCCTTGTCGACGTCCACGACCAGGCCGTCGGCGGACGAGATCATGCAGATCTGGTCCGGCGCCATCGCCACCGGCGCCCCGTCGGCCAGGGCGAGCACGATCTCGTTGTGCGCCTCCAGCCGGACGAGCCTGCGCAGGCCGCCCGTCTCCTGCACCACGATGCTGGAGGGCAGCGAGGGCATGGCCACGTCGGCGCCGTGCCCCGTGCTGCCCTCGACGGCCAGGATGCGGCCCGCGCACAGCGTGCGCACCCCGTACGGGGCGGCCGCCGAGCGCGGCGCGCCGGGTACCCCGGCCGCCAGCAGCAGGCTGACCGTGCCCGGCACCAGCACCCGGGCCAGGTCCCGCGCCGCCATCGGGTAGCAGGCGGCCACCGCCCACCCGCCCACCGCCAGCACGACGGGACGCAGCAGCTCCTCCACCCGGCCGCCCGCGGTCTCCAGCAGCACCAGCTCCCCCGACGCCCCGGCCAGCGCCAGCGGGGACGCGCTCAGCCCGCCCAGCGTGTACGTCGTCTGCTCCACCAGCGGGAACACCCGGCCCGTCCCGTCGCCGTCGACCAGCGGCACGCCCAGGGCCGCCGCGGCGACCAGCGGGATCAGCGCGTTCTCGGCCGCCAGGTTGAGCGCCGCCACGGCTCCGGCCCGCTCCCCCAGCCGCCGCTCCAGCGCCCGCACCGCCCGTACGGGCTCGTCGCCCGCGGGCAGCTGCTCGCCCAGCGCGGTCGTGGAGCCGACCAGGCTGACCACCATGCACAACGTCCCCGGGTCCAGCTCGTGCGCGGCGGCCAGCTCGACGCCGTCGCCGAGCACCGACTCCGCCCAGGCGAGGGTGAGGCCGTAGGAGGACTCGCCCGCGCCCGTGGCGAACAGCCGCGACCCCGCCGAGAAGCGGCGCAGCTCTTCGGGGCCGACGAGCCGGGTCACGGCGTCGCGCCTTCGGCCGTGACCCGCACCCGGTAGAAGCCGTCGGGCAGGTAGGACAGCGGGTTGACGGTGGTCTCGGCGATCCGGGCGAAGCCGGGTGCGGCGCCGGCGCTGACCACGCGGGTCAGGGCCTCGTCCCTGGCGTCCTGCAGCGCCCGGTCCAGCTCGGCCCGGCCGCGGGCCTGCACGATGCGCTCCACCTGGGCCTCGGGACGGGCGAGCGCCGCGCCGTAGGCCGCGGCCAGCAGGTCCTCGCCCGCGGACTCGATCACCTGGAACGGCGCCGGGACGTCCGCCGTGGCCAGGGCGGCCCGGCCGCGGCGCAGGCTGGTCGTCCCGCCGCGGTCGCAGGCTCGCGGGAACCTGCGGAAGTAGTGCGCCGACACCAGGCCGCTGCCGGTGCGGGCGAAGAACACCGGCACCCCGGGCAGCTCCCGCGCCACCCGGTCGGCGATCCGGCCCGCCTCGGGGCCGAGCGCCGCGTTCCGGATCGCGTGCGCCTCGCGTTCCCGCAGGCCGGGGCGGCCGAACTCGTACGACAGCGTGATCCTGGCCGCGGGCACCTCGGCGGCGATGATCGCGGCCACCGCCAGCTCGTGGTCGGCCAGCATCGGCGAGCCGGTCGCCGTCACCGCGAAGTCGATCAGGCCGCAGCCGGCGGCGAACTCGCGTACCGCGCCGGTGTCCAGCGGCGCCAGCGGGCGGCCGGTCAGGCTGTGCCCGCCGCGCACGATCGTCGCCACTCCAGGGTCGGCCACCGGCCGCAGCACCGGCGGGCACGGCCCGCCGACGCGGATCGCGGCCACCGGCGCGCGGGGTATCCCGTCGAGGTCGACCGCCACGCAGGCGCGCACGGCCTGCGACGGCGGCGCGCCGTCGCCGACGGCCACCACCGCCGGCGACGGCCCGTCCAGCGCGACGCCGAGGATCACTCCAGCTCGCGCCCTTCGGTCTCGGGCAGCGGCATCGCCAGCAGCGCCGTGGCCACCATGAACGCGTTGATCACCAGCATCGTCGCGGTGAAGCCGGTGGCGTGCGCCAGCAGCGCGCCCACCGCCGACGGCGCGACCGTGGTGGCCACGAGCTGGGAGGCCGTGGCCCAGGAGTAGCCGGTGCCGCGCAGGGCGGTCGGGTAGAACTCGCCGTTCCAGGTGTTCCAGACGCCCCACGCGCCCAGGCTGAAGAACGACAGGACGAAGTTGCCCAGGTACAGGCCGGTCAGGGTGCTCGCGGTGGCGAACCACAGGCCGCCCAGCACGGCGGCGACCACGTAGAACAGGAAGACCTTCTTGCGGCCGAACCGGCCGGTCAGCAGGGACGCGCTCACGTAACCGGGGATCATCATCAGCGCGCTGAGCGCGGCGAAGCCGAGCGAGGCCGACAGCGACAGGCCCTTGGCCTGCAGCAGCGTCGGCAGCCAGGTCTGCAGCCCCCAGTAGCCCCAGTTGAAGACGAAGTTGAGCAGCAGCATGAGCACGGTGATCCGGGCCAGCCGGCCGCGGAACAGATCCATGGGGTGGCCGGCGCGCGCGCTCGCCACCGTTCCGGCGATCGTGAACGTGGCCTCGGCGTCGGGGCTGCCCAGGACGCGCAGCACGGCCCGCGCCTCCTCCTGCCGCCCGCGGGCGGCCAGCCAGTACGGCGACTCGGGCACCCACGCCCTGATCGCGAACGCCCACAGCCCGGCCGCCGCGCTGGCGATGACCACGACGTGCCAGCCGAGCCCGCCGAGCGTCACCGAGGCGGCGATGGCCGCCAGCATGCCGATGGGCCAGCCGATCGACAGGTAGACCGCGGCCCGGCCCCGGTGCCTGGTCGGCAGCAGTTCCAGGAAGAGCGGGAAGGTGATCGTGTAGACCCCGGCCAGCGCGAGCCCGGAGCAGACGCGCAGCGCGACCAGGGTCGCCATGTTCGGCGCGAACGCCGAGGCGAGCGCGATCACGCCGTAGGCCAGCAGCGACCAGAACGCGGTCGGCCGGCGCCCGACGCGGTCGGCGAGCGGCCCCCAGACCAGCACGCCGGGGATCATGCCGAACGCCACCGCCGACAGCACGACGCCGATCCCGGCCTCGTCGATGCCGAACGCCGGCCCGAGGTCGCCGGAGACGTAGACCAGGGCGAGCTGCTCCCAGGACTCGATGACGAAGGCGATGAACAGGGCGAGCGCGATGAGCACGTGCCGGCGGGAGAACGGCATCCGGTCGAACGCCGCCCCGATGGGGAGCGTCGGTGCGTCGGTGGCGGTCATGCAAGCTCCTCGGAGGGGGGCGCGAAGTATTGCCGCACCATAGGGCCGTCCCCCTTCCGCCTCGGTGTGCGCGACGCCCGGCCGGGGCCGGCCCGGCTGTGCGCGGCGCACTGCCGGGTCACTGCCGGGTCACTGCCGGGGTTCCTGCCGGGCCCCCGCGTGGCGCGCCCGCGCCCGGTCAGGCCGTCAGGGCGTGTCCGCGCGCTCGTCGTCCGTGTGTGGCCTGGTGCACGAGCTGAGCGTGTTCTCGTGCACGTGGACGATCTTCCACTCGCCGTCCACCAGGCGCAGCACGCTGGTCGTCCGGACGAGTTCGGGGTCGCCGTGCTCGAAGTCCACCTGCAGCAGGTACCGGGCCAGGGCGGTGTCGCCCCACACGTCCACGATCTCGTCGATGGCCCGGACGGAGGTCTCCGCCGGGCCGTCCGACGGCCGCGCGTCGCGCACTCTTTCGAGCTGCCGCCTGCTGGTGATCAGGCCGGGCTCGGCGGAGTCCCAGATCGTGGCCTCCAGGTGGAGGAGCCGGTCGATGCCCTGCCTGTCGCCTCGCGCGTAGGCGTCGTACATGCCGGTAATAACGGCCCAGACAGCGTCGCGTGCCACGCTTCCGTACTCCTTTGTCTTGGTGGAGAAATATGGTTCTTTCTCACCGTATGGGCAGCGTGGAACGCAGGCGTCTTTACGTTGTAGATCAGGTGTTCAGCCACTCGCGCAACTTGGCGACCGCCAGGCTCATGGCGGCCTTGTTGGCGTTGGTGTCGCGCAGCAGGTCCACCATGGCGAAGTCGTGCACCATCCCCGCCAGCTCGACCGCCGTGACGTCGTTGCCCACCTCCCGCAGCCGGGCCGCGTACGCCTCGCCCTCGTCCCGCAGGACGTCGGCCTGGCCGTTCAGCACCAGGGCCGGCGGCAGGCCGCGCAGTTCCTGGTCGCTCGCGCGCAGCGGCGAGGCGTGGCTCTCCGCGCGCTGCGCCGGATCTGTCGTGTACTGGTCCCAGAACCACTTCATGCCGTCCCGGTTGAGGTAGTAGCCCGTGGCGAACTGCTTGTAGGACTCGGTGTCGAAGTTCGCGTCCGTGACGGGGTAGAACAGCACCTGGCCGAGCAGCCGCACGTCACCGCGCTCCTTGGCCATGAGCGTGAGCACGATCGACATGTTGCCGCCCACTGAGTCCCCGGCCACGGCCATGCGGGAGGGGTCCAGGCCCTTCTCCGCGCCGTGCTCGGCCACCCACTGGGCGGCGGCGTAGTTCTGCTCGATCTGCGTGGGGTACTTCGCCTCGGGCGCGCGGTCGTACTCGGGGAAGACGACGGCGGCGCCGGTCCGCACGGCCAGCTCGCGCACGAGCCGGTCGTGCGTGTGCGCCGAGCCGAACACCCAGCCCGCGCCGTGGATGTAGAAGATGACCGGCAGCGTGCCCGTGGCGCCCTTGGGCTTGACGATGCGCACCGGCACGATGCCCGTCGGGCCGCCCTGGACCTGGATCCACTCCTCGTCGATCTCCGGCTTGGGCACGCCCGGATCGGACTGCAGCTTCTCCAGGACCTCGCGGCCCTGCTCGGGCGGCAGCTCGTAGATGAAGGGCCGCTTGGCGTTGGCGTCGGCGAACTCCTGCGCCGCCTTCTCCAGCACGATCTGCTTGCTGATCATCGTCGTCACGGTGGCCGCCCCCGGGTCGTCAGTGTGGTCCACCCCGGTTCCTGCCTTGGCCTACCTCGATCCGATCGCCCGGTTTCGTCAAATTCCGATCAAGCGGCGCTCATTCGCGCCGGAGCTCGTGGTCCAGCTCCGCCAGCTCCGCGCCGCCGGCCATCAGCGCGGTCAGCTCGTCCTTGCCGATGTCGGACTTGGCGTACTCGCCCATGCTGGTCCCGCGGTTGAGCAGCAGGAACCGGTCGCCGACCGGGTAGGCGTGGTGCGGGTTGTGGGTGATGAACACCACGCCGAGCCCCCGGTCGCGGGCGCGGGCGATGTAGCGCAGCACCACGCCCGCCTGCTTGACGCCCAGCGCCGAGGTGGGCTCGTCCAGGATGAGGACCCGGGCGCCGAAGTGCACGGCCCTGGCGATGGCGACCGACTGCCGCTCGCCGCCCGACAGCGTGCCGACGGGCTGGTCCACGTCCCGGATGTCGATGCCCATGGCGCGCAGCTCCTCCGCCGCCACCCGGCGGGCCCTGGCCACGTCGAAGGCGAGCCCCTTGCGGGGTTCGGAGCCGAGGAAGAAGTTCCGCCAGACCGACATGAGCGGGATCATCGCCAGGTCCTGGTAGACGGTGGCGATGCCGCGGTCGAGCGCCTCGCGCGGGCCGGCGAAGCGCACCTCGGCGCCGTCCACCAGGTACGTCCCCGTGTCGTGCTGGTGCACCCCGGCCAGGATCTTGATGAGCGTGGACTTGCCGGCGCCGTTGTCGCCGAGCACGCAGGTGACCGAGCCCGCCTCCACGCCCATCGACACCCCGCGCAGGGCCAGCACCGAGCCGAACGTCTTGCCGATGTCGCGGGTCTGCAGGATCAATGCCGCACCTCCTCGGCGTAGCGCCGGACCATCCGGTTGGCCAGCGTGGCGAGCAGCAGCATGGCCCCGAGGAAGAACTTGAACCAGTCGGCGTCCCAGCCCAGGAACACGATGCCCTTGTCGGCCATGCCGAAGATCACCGCGCCGATGGAGGCGCCGACGGCGGAGCCGTACCCGCCGGTCAGCAGGCAGCCGCCGATGACGGCCGCGATGATGTAGACGAACTCCTGCCCGATGCCGATGTTGGCCTGGACGGAGGTGTAGCGCAGCGCCAGGATCGAGCCGACCAGCCAGGCGGCCACCGCCGTGGTCATGAACAGCGCGATCTTCGTCCGGGCCGCCGGCACCCCGACCGCCCGCGCGGCCTGCTCGTCGCCGCCCACGGCGAAGATCCAGTTGCCCGGCCTGGAGCGCATGAGCACCCACGTGGCCAGCGCGGTGATCGCGATCCACCACAGGATCGCCACCCGGAACGAGGTGCCGCCGATCTGGATCGTGCCCGCGAGGAGCGCGCTGGCGCCGTCGAACCCGGCCGCCCGGCGCAGCCCGCCCACCTGCACGGTCCCGGTGACGGCCTTGGTAACGCCGAGGTTGACGCCCTGCAGCATGAGGAACGTGCCCAGCGTGACGATGAAGCTGGGCAGCTTCGTCCGGGTCACCACCAGGCCGTTGGCGAACCCCACGGCGAGCGCCACGACCAGCCCGGCCAGCATCGCCGGCCACACGCCGAACCCGTAACGGGTGGCCAGCGTGACCAGGATCAGCCCGCTGGTGCCGGTCAGCACGCCCGCCGACAGGTCGAACTCGCCGCCGATCATGAGCAGCGCCACCGCGACCGCCATGATCCCGAGCGTGGCGGCCGGGTCGAGCCAGTTGGCGATCCCGGCCGGCGAGCGGAACACCTCCGACTGCGCGGCGAAGAACGCGAACACCACGACCAGCCCCACCACGGCGCCGAGCTCGGGCCGGACGATCAGGCGTCGGGCCAGGCCGACGCGGGCGACCCGCTCGTCGGCCTGAGCGGGAGCGGCCGTCATCGGCGGCCCTCCCCGTCCCCGGCCCCGTCCCCGCCCGCGTCCCGGCGGCCGCTCATCGGGTGCCCGCCTCGGCCAGCTTGGCCACCTGTTCGGCGTTGTCCTTGGTGACGAAGCCTGGCCCGGTGTTGACCGGCAGCCCGCCGCCGACGGTGTTGAGGTTGTCCTTGTACAGCTTCAGGAACGTGATCGGCAGGTAGCCCTGCAGGTACTGCTGCTGGTCCACGGCGAACAGGATCTCGCCGTCCTTGATCGCGGCGACCACGTCGCCCGACAGGTCGAAGGTGGCGAGCCTGGCCTGCGAGCCCGAGTCCCTGATCGCGTCCCTGGCCGCCACGGCGACCGCCGGGTTGAGCGCGAGCACGCCGTTGACCTGCTTGTCCGACTGCAGCTTGGCGGTGACCTTGGAGGTGACGTCGGCCAGGTTGGCGACGTCCACCTGCAGGCGCTCGACCGTGCCGCCCATGGTCTGCTCGGCGCCCTTGCAGCGCTGGTCGAGGCCGACGTTGCCGGCCTCGTGCACGACGCACAGCAGCTTGGTGACGCCCGCGGCCTTGAGCTGCTCGCCGGCGCCGCGCCCGGCCACGTCCTCGGACTGGCCGACGTGGGTGAGGGCGCCGAACGCCTTGGAGGAGTCGGCCCCGGAGTTGATGGTGACGACCGGGATCTTCGCCGCGACGGCCTTGCCGACGGCCTCCTTGAGCGCGTCGGGGTTGGCCATGGAGACGACGAGGCCGTCCACCTTCTCCGCGACGGCCTGGTCGATGAGCTGCGACTGCTTGGCGGGGTCGCCGTCGCCCTGGTAGGTGACCTTGACGCCGTACTGCTTGCCGGCGGCCTCGGCGCCGTTCTTGACCACGTCCCAGAAGGCGTCCCCGGCGCCGCCGTGGGTGATGACGGCGAAGCTGCCGCCGCCGGCCGCCGGGGCGGCGGCCGAGCCGGGCGCGGCGCTCTGCGCGCCCTGCTCGGCGGAGGAGGAACAGCTGGTCAGGGCGAGTACGCCGGCCAGCGCCAGCACGATCGGGGTACGTCTCATCGAATACCTCCAAGACCAACGGGCTAGCCTGGTTCTACCGCAATGTGATCTCTTTGTATAGACATACGGACCAGCGCTTCGATCTTCACCGCAAGTAGAACGGAATCTTTCGTTCCCGTATGCTGGAGGCATGACCAGCGCACCCATGAGCGGCCGCAAGGCGCAGGCCGCCCGCAACGACGAGCTGATCCTCCAGGCGGCCAGAGCGGTCTTCACCGCCGATCCGGGCGCCCCCATCGCGGCCGTGGCCGAGAAGGCGGGCGTCGGGATCAGCGCGCTCTACCGCCGCTACCCCAGCAAGGAGGCGTTGCTGCAGAAGTTGTGCGGCGACGGGCTGAAGCTCTACGCCGACGTGTCCCAGCGCGCGATGGACGACGAGGGCGACCCGTGGGAGGCGTTCGCCTCCTACCTGCGCGGCATCGTGGACGCCGACACCAACTCCCTGACGATCAAGCTGGCCGGCACCTTCCAGCCGACGGAGGAGCTCTACCACGACGCCGTCCGCGCCGGCGACCTGGCCGCCCGGCTGCACCGCCGGGCGGTCGAGGCGGGCGTGTTGCGGGCCGACGTCACGGTGGCCGACATCGCGCTGCTGTTCGAGCAGATCGCCTCGATCAAGCTCGGCGACGAGGAGCGCACCTCCCAGCTCCGCCACCGCTACCTGACGCTGATGATGGACTCGCTGCGGGTGCCGCCCGCCCACCGCGACCTGCCCGGCCCGGCCCCGGCGGACGAGGAGCTGCAGGTCCGCTGGTACCCGTCCCGTTAACCGGGTCCGGGCCGGTCCGCGGGGGCGAGCCGGCGGGCCAGGTCCAGCACGCGCCGGGCCCTGGCGAGGACCGGGGCGTCCACGAAGCGGCCGTCGGGCAGGGCCACCGCCCCCGCGCCCGCCCGCTCGGCCGCCTCGACGATCTCCGCGGCCCTGGCCGTCTCCTCCTCGGTGGGGCGGAAGGCCCGGCGGATGGCCGGGAGCTGCGCGGGGTGGATGGCGGTCCTGCCGAACAGGCCGAGCGCGCGGCCGGCCCGGCAGGAGGCGAGGAGCCCGTCCTCGTCCTTGATGTCGGGGTAGACCGACATGGGCACCGGCGGCAGGCCCGCGGCCGCGGCGGCGAGGACGACCTGCAGCCTGAGGTGGTTCATGGCGGTCTCGTCGGTGAGGGACAGCTCGGCGGCCAGGTCCTGCTCGCCCAGCGCCACGCCGGCCACCCGCGGGTGCGCGGCCACGGCGCGGGCCTCGACGATCCCGGCCGCCGACTCCAGCAGCGCGTACAGGGGGGACGTGCCGGGCAGGGCGTCCAGCGCGGCGGCCGACTCGACCTTGGGCAGCCGTACGGCGTCGGCCAGCTCGCCCACGGCCGCCAGGTCGTCCAGGCCGCGCGCGGTCGTCACGTCGTTCACCCGGACGTGGACGCGCGGCCCGGCCTGCCTGGGCCCGCGCAGGTAGGCGACGGCGTGGGCGCGGGCGGCGTCCTTGGCGGCGGGCGCGACCGCGTCCTCCAGGTCGATGATGACGACGTCGGCGCCCGAGGCGGCGGCCTTGGCGAAGCGCTCAGGACGGTCGCCGGGCACGTACAGCCAGGTGACGGGGGCGTTCACGCGATCACCCCGGCCTCGCGCAGGGCCGCGACGGTCTCGGCCGGGTAGTCCAGCTCGCCGAGCACCTCGTCGGTGTCGTGGCCGAGCGGGCGGCCGGGCCAGCGGATCTCGCCGGGCGTCTCCGACAGGCGGAACAGCACGTTCTGCAGGGTGACCGTGCCCAGCTCCGCGTCCGGCAGCTCGACGAACGTGCCGAGCGCGGCGTACTGCGGGTCGGTCGCCAGGTCGGTGACGTCGTAGATGGGGGCGACGGCGGCCTGGGCCTCCTCGAAGCGGGCGATCACCTCGTCGGCGTCGCGGGCGGCGATCCAGGTGGCGACCGCCTCGTCCAGCTCGTCCACGTGCTGGACGCGGCCGTGACCGCTGGCGAACCAGGGCTGCTCGACCAGGTCCGGCCGCCCGACGAGGGTGACGACCCGCTCGGCGATGGGCTGGGCGCTGGTGGAGATCGCCACCCAGCGGCCGTCGCGGGTGCGGTAGGTGTTGCGCGGGGCGTTGCTGCTGGACCGGTTGCCGGTGCGCCGCGGCACCACCCCGAGCGCCTTGTAGGCGGTCATCTGCGGCCCGAGCAGGCCCAGGATCGGCTCGATGATGGCCAGGTCGATCACCTGCCCGCGGCCGGTCGCCGCGCGGGCGTGCAGGGCCACCATGATCGCGTAGGACATGGCCAGGCCGGCGATGCCGTCGGCCAGGGCCAGCGGCGGCAGTGTCGGGGGGCCGTCCGGCTCGCCGGTCATGGCCGCGAACCCGCTCATGGCCTCGGCCAGCGTCCCGAACCCCGGCTGCCCGGCCATCGGGCCGATCTGCCCGAAGCCGGTCATCCGGGCCACGATCAGCCGCGGGTTGGCCTTGAGCAGGTCCTCGGGGGCCAGGTTCCAGCGTTCCAGGGTGCCGGGACGGAAGTTCTCGATCAGCACGTCGGAGCGCTCGGCCAGGCGGCGCAGGATCTCCTGGCCCTCGGCGCGGGAGAGGTCGACGGCGGCGGTGCGCTTGTTGCGGGACAACGACTTCCACCACAGGCCGACGCCGTCCACCGAGGCACCGTGGCCGCGCGAGGGGTCGCCGCGGCGCGGGTGCTCGATCTTGATCACGTCGGCGCCGAAGTCGCCGAGCATCATCGCGGCGGAGGGACCGGCGAACAGCGTCGCCGCGTCGATGACCCGCAGGTCGGCCAGACTTGTCATAGTTTGTAAGTTATAAGAAATAAGTAATAGCCGCGACCGGCCGTGCGAGAGACTGAGGACATGACAGCCAGCGAGCCGACGCCTCCCATGCCGCCCATGAGCAAGGCCGACTACGTCTACAGCGTGCTGCTGGACGAGATCCGCGGCGGCCGCATCCCGGGCGGCACCGCACTGCGCGCCGGGGCCGTCGCCCGGCGGCTCGGCGTCTCGGTCACCCCCGTGCGCGAGGCGCTGCGCCGGCTGGAGAAGGACCGGCTGATCAGCTACGAGGCCCACCACGGCGCGACCGTCATCGACCTCGGCGACGACGCCCTGGCCGAGTACTACGGGCTGCGCGCGGTCGTCGAGGGCCTGGGGGCGCGGCTGGCCGCCGCCCGGATCACCGCCGACGACCTCGCCGGGCTGCGCGACCTGCACCGCGAGATGGCCGCCGACGCCGAGCAGGGCAGGCACGACCGGCTGGCCGAGCAGAGCAGCCGCTTCCACCTGCGCGTCGTCGACATCGGCGGCCCGGCCTTCCTCGGCGCCCACGCCAGGTCGGTGCGCAACGGCGTCCCGGTGCCCGCCGAGGCGTCGCTGTGGCTCGACCCGGAACAGGTCGCGCGGCAGCTCCAGGCGCACGAGCGGCTGCTGGCCGCCCTGGAGGCGGGCGACGCCGACGCCGCGGAACGGGTCATGATCGACCACATCCGGCAGGCGGGCGAGTACCGCAAGCACCACTGATGACAAACATCATCGTTCACCACCGGTTCATTGATTCAGCGTGACGGGTGTTGCACGATGAGTCACTCTGATGGTCTTGCCGCGACCCCGACGCCGAAGGAGCCGACACTGTGGCGGACGTGTGGACGCTCAATCCCGACTACCGCACCCCCCGGGTCCCCACAGACCAGGCCACCGAACCCGGCCCCTGGCGCCACCCCGACGGCCAGGTGATGAACGGCGCCTACGAGCGCAGGCGTCCCAAGCGGCGCACCGAGGTCGTCACCGTCTGGTACGGCTACGCGCTGAGCCGCTGCCTGGGCCCCCGCATGCCGCGCTTCAGCAGCCCGCTGGTCTCGGCCTGGAACCCGGTGCTGGCCCAGGGCCTGAGCTGCGACCCGGGGGCGCCGACGCCGTACCGCGACGAGCACTGGTGCGACCGCTGGATCGCCGAGGCCCTGCTGTACGGGCGCAAGCCGTACGGCACCTTCACCCTGCCCGCCGAGGAGGCGCTGCGCTGGTTCGCCAAGAGCGGCGGCACCGGCCTGGTCTACCGGGCGCGCGCCGAAGGCGCGGCCGTCCGGGTCGTGGCCGGCACCACCGAGCCCTACGAGCGGCTCTTCGACCTCGACTCCCTGATCGCCGACTACCACGAGGCCCTGCCCCCCGGGCGGGCCGCGGCCGAGGTGGCGGCGCTGGAGTCGCATCGCGGCCTGTCCCCCGCCCTGGCCTACGTGCTGGGCGAGGACGCCGAGGCGCGCTTCGCCGCCGCGCCGCGCTCGGTGCGCGGCCTCACCCTGGGCTACCCGCCGCGCGAGACGGCCGCCCGGGTCGCCGCCGATATGCTCGCCGGGTGAGCGGCAGCATCAAGGGCATCCTGTTCGACCTCGACGGCACCCTGCTCGACCATCGCGGCGCGGCCGACGCCGCGATCACCGCGTGGGCGTCGGAGCTGACCCCCGGCCATCCCCGCCTGCCCGAGGTCGCCGCGCTGTGGGCGGCGCTGGAGATCCCCCACCTGGCCGCCTGGCAGGCCGGCGAGTGCTCCTGGCAGGAGCAGCGCCGCCGCCGGGTGCGCGCCCTGTGCCGGGAGCTGTCCGTGGAGGCGCCCGCCGACCTGGAGGCCGCCTTCGCGAGCTATACCGACCACTACCGGCGCGGCTGGGCCGCCTACCCCGACGTGGCCCCGGCGCTGGCCGGGCTGGGCGGCTACACGCTGGGCGTCCTGACCAACGGGTCGCAGGGCGTGCAGGAGGCGAAGATCCGGGCGCTCGGCCTCGACGTGGGCCCGGTGCTGACCGGTGAGGGCCTGGGCGGGCACTTCAAGCCGTCCGCCGCCTGCTACGCCGCCGCCGCGCGGGCCCTCGGGCTGCCGCCCGGGCAGGTGCTCCTGGTGGGCGACGACCTCGACAACGACGTACGCGGCCCGGCGGCGGCCGGCATGCCCTCGGTGTGGATCGACCGGCTGGGAGTCGAGGCGGCGCCGGCCGGGTTCCCCCGCCTCACCTCGCTCGCCGGGCTGCCCGCGCTGCTCGCCACTCGCTATTTGTCTTGACATTCTGACCTCGGTTAGGCTGATCAGCATGACCCCGAACCTGGCCATCGACCTGGACCGATCCAGCCCTGTGCCGCTCTACTTCCAGGTGGCCGAGCAGATCGCCGAGGCGATCCGGCGCGGCGACCTGGCGCCCGGCTCCCGGCTGGACAACGAGATCCTGCTCGCCGACAAGCTCGGCCTGTCCAGGCCGACGATCCGCCAGGCGATCCAATACCTCGTGGACAAGGGCCTGCTGGTGCGCAAGCGCGGCGTCGGCACGCAGGTGGTGCACGGCCAGGTCAAGCGCTCGGTCGAGCTGACCAGCCTCTACGACGACCTGCGCCGCTCGGGCCAGGAGCCGGCCACGCAGGTGCTCGCGCTGGAGCCGCGCCCGGTCGAGGAGGACAAGGCGGCCATCCTGGGCGTCGAGCCCGGCACCGAGATCCTCTACCTCGAACGCCTGCGCTTCGCCGCCGGCGAGCCGCTCGCCGTGCTGCACAACTGGCTGCCGCTGGGCCTGGCCCCGCTCTCGGCCGCCGACCTGGAGGGCCGCGGCCTGTACGAGCTGCTGCGCGGCGCGGGCGTGCGCATGCGGGTGGCCAACCAGCGCATCGGGGCCCGCGCCGCCGGCCAGATCGAGGCCAAGCTGCTCGACGAGCGCCGCGGCGCGCCGCTGCTCACCATGATCAGGACGACCTACGACGACCAGGGCCGGGCCGTCGAGCACGGCTCACACGTCTATCGGGCCTCGCACTACTCCCTCGAGGTCACCCTCATCGAGCGCTGAGGCCGCGCGGCGCTTGAGGTAGAGCGTGGTGCCGATGCCGAACAGCACGGCCACCCCGAGCCCGACCCAGGAGAAGCCCTTCAGCCACTTCTCGGCCACCATGCCGAGATAGTAGATCACCGCGGTGGTGCCGCCCGCCCACACGATGCCGCCCAGCACGTTCGCCACGGCGAACCGCCAGTACGGCATGCGCAACGCCCCCGCCAGCGGCCCGGCCAGGATGCGCAGCAGCGCGATGAAGCGGCCGACGAACACGGCCCAGACGCCGTACCGGTGGAAGTAGTTCTCGGCCTTGGCGACGTGGCGGGGGCCGAAGTGGCGGGGGAAGCGGCGGCCCAGCCGTTCGAACAGCCGGCGGCCGCCTTTGCGCCCGATGGCGTAGCCGGCGGAGTCGCCCACGATCGCCCCCGCGCTCGCGCACACGCCGACGGCGACCGGGCTGACCACGCCCTTGGCGGCCAGAATGGCGGCGCTGACCAGCACGATCTCGCCGGGCAGCGGGATGCCGAGGCTCTCCAGGCCGATCACGAGCGCGACCATCGCGCACAACCAGGCGGCGGGGATCGCTTGCAGCCATTCGTCGATATGCACGCGGCCACCCTAACCCCGCTCCCCGCCTCCTCCATCCGTCCGCCACCCGAACCTCACGCCCGAGCCGCACTCCTTGGGGCCGCGCTCTTGAGGCCGCGCACCCGGCCGACGTTCCCGGGTCGCGCTCCCCCGCCCACTCCCGGGCCGCTGTCGGCGGGCCCGCCGTGCGGCGGTGGGGGTGCTTGAGGTGGCGGGGGCTCAGCCGAGCAGGCCGCCGAGGCGGCCCTCCAGGACGAGCAGCAGTTCGGCCAGCAGGTCGGCGAGCTGGCGTTCGCGGTCGCGGGGAAGCCCTTCCAGCAGCTCGGTCTCGTAGTCGAGCTGCTCGGGCAGCAGGCGCAGGATCAGCTCCCTGCCGCGTCCGGTCAGCGAGAGGTGGGCGACGCGCCGGTCTCGCTCGTCCACCCGCCGGGCGACCAGGCCGATCTCCTCCAGCCGCCTGACCCGCTTGGTCACCGCCGCTCCCGAGGCGAACGTCTCGCGGGCCAGCCTGCCCGGCGTCAGCTCGCCGCCGACCCTGAGCAGGGCGCACAGCAGGTCGTACTCGGGACGGCTCACCCCGGCGCGCCCGAGCGGGGCGTCGGCGGCCTGCTGCAGGAGCGCGGCGCAGCGGTTGAGCCTGCCGATGACGGCGATCGTGTCGAGGTCGGCGTCGGGAAGGACCTGCCGCCATTGCCGCAACGCCTTCGCGACGGCGTCCTCCACGTGCTCGTTCCTCTCATCGTGCCGATCTTCCGGTGGCTCCGATCGTACGCGCCGACGGCGCCGCCCCGGCCCCGGCTGGAGCGATCAGGCGTACAGGGTGGCGAGTCTGCGGTGGCCGGCGCGCTCGGCGGCGGCGATGCGCTCATGGGGAAGCGCCCCGGTCCACCACTCGCCCGAAGCCACGTCGGCCGCTTCGCGGACCTCCACCAGCGCCGCGCGGAGCCGGTCACGCTCCCCCGGTTCCGGCGTCCCGGCCAGCATCCGCTCCAGACGTACGAGCCCCGCCCGTACGCGCCGGGCCGCCCGCCGGTCCGGCACCAGCACGCAGGCCAGCAGCCCCGCCACCGCGCCGAGACACGTGTCCAGCCAGCGATCGGCCACGAGCTCGGCCACCGGCCGCGTCCCGGCGAACTCCCCCATGAGGATGGCCATCGGCGTGACGAAGACGCTTCCCAGCCAGTAGTTGCGCGTGATGGCCGCCTCCGTCGCGAACTGCAACGCCAGAACGGCCACGACGAGCGCCACCGCGCCGAGCCGGGTCACGGGGGCGACCAGGGTGAACAGCCCGACACCCAGCAGGTTGCCGACGACGCGCTGGATCGCGCGGCTCCAGGAGAGGGTGGTGTTGGCCGCGAACACGGCCGCCGCCGTCACCACCGCCCAGTACGGCCTGCCCACCCCCAACGCCATCGACCCCCAACCGGCCACAGCGGCCCCGGCGAACACCATCCCGACCACCCGCCACCGCCTCACCACCTCGCCCACCACCCGCACGACGCCACCCTCTGCCCCACACCGCACTCCCACGCCCAATGCCCCACGCCGAACCCCGCCGACCACCGCCGCACGCCGCACTCCGGCGGCCGCTGCCGCGCGCCGCGCTCGGCCGGCCCCCGCCGCACGCCGCACCCCGGCGGCCGCTGCCGCACGTCCCGGCCTGTCCGTTCCGGTTCTCGCGGACTCGTCCCGTCCAGCCGCGACGCCTTCGAGTTCGGCCCGCTCGTCCGCGGACAGCGCGACCTCGCGCGGGGACGGCAGCGGGCGCCCTTTGCGCAGGTCGCGGGCCCAGCCGGCGAGCTCTCCGGGGGTGGCCCGCCGCGCCACACCGGAAGCCGCCGGAGCCCCATGAACCGCCTCAGCCCCCGAAACACCGGAAACATTCGGAACACCCAGAACACCGGAAAGGCCCGGAACACCGGGAGGGCCAGCAACACCGGGAAGGCTCGAAACACTCGCAAGGCCCGAAGCCCTCGGAAGGCCCGAAGCCCTCGCAGCGCCCGGACCGGTGTCCCCGGCAAGCCCAGCGGCGGCCGACTCGGCGCGGACCAGCAGCCGGGCCAGCGCGTCACGGCGCCGAGCGGGGACGCCGGAGCGCAACAGCGTCTGCCAGGCGGCGTTGACCGCCGCCGCAGCGGCATGGCGCGCCTGGTGGACCGCGGCGGCCTCGCGCCCCTCAGGGACGTCGCGGGCCTCCGAGAGGTCACAGGTCTCGGAGAGAGCGCGGGCCTCGAAGAGAGTGCGGGGCTCCGGGAGGGTGCGGGGCTTGGGGGTCGTACGCAGGAGGTGGGCGGTGGATTCGAGGGCGCGGGCGACGGCGATGCGTTCGGGGCCGTCGGGGCGGAGGAGGACGGGGGCCATGCCGACCGTCCAGGCGAGGAGCCCGCCGAGCAGCGCGAGGCCGACGTGGGCCGGCACGTCGCCCAGTTCCTGCGGCACGAACACCGCACCGGCGGCGACGAACGTGAGCACGACGTTCCCCGGCGGCCCGATCCGGGTGGCGTCGCAGACCGCCTTGTGCAGCCCGGCCAGCAGGGCGGCCACCGCCACCCGGACGGCGACCGAGCCGGTGAGAGCCGAGGCGACCAACGCGACCGCCGTACCGGACGTCATGCCCAGCACCACCCAGGCCAGCGCCCTGGCACGGGCCGCGTACGGAAGGCCGTGACCGTACAAGGCGCACATCGAGCCGCCGGCGGCGTAGGGCACGAGGTCGAGCCGTCCGGCCCACAGAAGGGCGAGCAGCGGGACGGCGAGGGCGACGACGGCGCTCAGGGCGGGTTTGTGCCAGATGTCACCGACGGGCCCCAGCCGCAGCGCCGCACGCACGGGCAGCCGCGCCCGCCACCGCGCCGACACCCACGACGACAACCCCGACGGAGGCCCCGGCGACGGCGAAGCAGGGGCCGGCAGGGACCGGGCACGGGACCGGAGGGAACTGGACATCCCCAAAAGGTTACCAGGTGTTTTACCTGTGAAATAAACCAGGTCGGCGACGGGATCTTGCAACCGGCGATCAAGCGGCGGTCAAGCCGTCCCGGCTAGAAACTCCTTCGAGATCAGACGGAACGAGCCGCCCGGACGCCGGGCGGAGGACAGAACTGGGGAAGCACAGTGACCACGGGAATCTTGCTGGCTGTGGCGATCACCGCCGGGACGACGCTGATCACGGCCGCGGTCGGCGTGCCGTTCCTGATCATGGCGAGGAACGGCCGGCGGCTCCTGGCGACCGGGATTCCCGCGCAGGCCGTGGTGGAGTCGATGGCCGACACCCACATGTCCGTCAACGACCAGCCCGTCGTCAGCTTCGGGCTGGTGGTGCAGCCGCACGAGGGCCCCGCCTACCGGGTCGCCCACCGCCAGACGCTGCCGCGCATCCCCATGGGCCTGGTGGTCCCGGGCGCGGTGCTGCCCGTGAAGGTGGACCCGGCCCGGCCGGACCGGGTCCGCATCGACTGGGCAGCCTGGCGCCCCTCCCCCGCCGACGCCCCCTGGCGCCCGGCCGCCCACTGACCACCCCGCAGACCGCACCACCGAGCACCCTCACGGGAACCGGCCCGGCCTGAGCACCGCGCGACCGGGAGTGGTCCTCATGCAACGGAAGCGGGCGGCTGGGCCCGCGATCGAGTGGTTAGCTCTGCCGGCCCTGTGCCACCCGTTCGACCTCGAAGAGCAGCGCCGAGGCCGGACGCAGCGCGGGCCCCGGCAGCCCCAGCTCGGCCAGCGCCGCCCCCGGCAGCCGCGCCGGCGCGAACACCCACTGCGGCAGCCCCGCGCCCTCCGGCAGTGGCCCCGCGGCGCGCACCTCGTACAGCGCGGCCGGGTCGAGCCCCGGCAGCCGCAACGGTTCGGGGCTGACGGTGACGCGGCTGGTGAGCTGGACGCAGGCGAACACGGCCCGTTCGGGCAGCACGACCCCGTGCACGAGCGTCGAGGGATCGGGATGGTCGGCCCGCACGACCCGGCCCGCGTGCAGCACCGGCCGCAGCCGCTTGTGCAGCGCGATCCAGACGGCCAGCTCCTCCAGCTCCTGCGGGCTCGCCGAGGTCAGGTCCCACTCCACGCCCATGTGGCCGAACATCGCGGTCGCCGCCCGGAAGGCGAGCGGCAGCGCGCGGCCGGTGATGTGGTCGTGGGGCGCGCCGACGTGGCAGCCCATGCGGTCCGGCGGCACCAGCAGCCCGGTCCAGCGCTGGATGGCCTGCCGGTCGAGGGCGTCGTTGCTGTCGGAGGCCCACACGCGGTCGGTGCGGGCCAGGACGCCGTAGTCGATGCGCGCGCCGCCCGACGAGCACGACTCGATCTCCAGCCCGGGATGGCGGCGGCGCAGCTCGTCGATCAGCCGGTAGACCGCGGCCGTCTGCGCGTGCACGCCGGGCGTCCCGTCGTGGACGGGCTCGGCCAGGTCGCGGTTGTGGTCCCACTTGATGTAGTCCAGCGCGTACTCGCGGGTCAGCGTGTCCAGGCGGTCGAGGAGGTAGTCGTAGACCTCGGGCCGGGCCAGGTCGAGCACCTGCTGGTTGCGCCAGAGCGCGGGCGGACGGGCGGCGCGGGCCAGGATCCAGTCGGGGTGGGCGCGGGCCAGGTCGGAGTCGGGGTTGACCATCTCGGGCTCGAACCACAGGCCGAACTGCAGGCCCAGCTCGCGTACGTGCTCGGCCAGCGGGTGCAGGCCGCCGGGCCACACGTCCTCGTCGACGTACCAGTCGCCGAGCCCGGCGCGGTCGTGGCGGCGGTGGCGGAACCAGCCGTCGTCGAGCACGAACCGTTCGACGCCGGCGGCGGCCGCCTTGTCGGCCAGCTCGCGCAGCCGGTCGAGGCCGTGGTCGAAGTAGGTGGCCTCCCAGTTGTTCAGGGTGACCGGGCGGACCGGGAGCGGACGGGCGGCCCGCAGGTGGTCGTGCAGGCGGCCGGCGGCCTCGTCCAGGCCGCTGCCGGACCAGGTGAAGTAGACCCACGGGGTGGTGTAGGCGCCGTCCTGGGCGAGGGTGATCTCGCCGGGTTCGAGCAGTTCGCCGGCGGCCAGCACGGCCTGCCCCTCGACGAGCCGTTCGGCGTAGTGGACGTGGCCGCCGCTCCAGCCGGCGTGCACGGCCCACACCTCGCCGGAGCGGAACCCGAAACCGGGCGTGCCGGCGACGAGCAGGCCGGTCGCGTCGTGCCCGGTCCGGCCGCGGCGGCTCTCCCGTGACCACACCCCCTGCCCGAACTCCCTGCGCTGCGGCACCTTCTCCAGCGCCCACCGTCCGGTGAAGTCCAGCAGCTCCCCGGCCCTGGCGGGCAGCGGCAGCGCACACGTCAGCCCCTGCAGCCGGTACGGCGAGGCCGCGGTGTTGGTCACCGTGTGCCGCATCATGACGACGCCGGAGGCGTCCATCACCAGCTCGCTGAGCAGCCGCAACCCCGCCTCGACGTCCACGGCGGCGACCGTGACGCGGCCGCCCGCGCCCGGCTCGGCCGCCGTCTCGACGCTCTCGGCGCTCCAGCGCACCGGCCAGTGCTCACCGGCCCGGTCACCGGACAGGCCCGGCCGGCCGAACCAGGACTCGTCCTGGCCGGGCAGCAGCGCCGGCGCGGGGGTCAGCGACAGCAGGGCGGGCGCCAGGTCGGCTCCGGCGACCGCGCCGAGGTCGGCGCCGTAGTGCCGCACCCGCGGCAGCCCGGGGCCGGAGTCGTCGAGCACCAGGGCCGAACCGGCGGCGGAAAGGATGACGGGGGGCACGTCACGCTCCTCTATGTCAGTAGATCAGGTGGAACGAGACGTTACCGGGCAGTACGCCCCCGCCCGCAACGCCCGTGGCGCCGGTCCCCGCGGGCTCTTCGCACGGAGGGGGCCTGCTCCCCGAGCCCGGACAGGAGGGCATGTACACTCCTCTTCGGAAACAGACCGTAGCGCTGCGTGACGATCATCGCATCCGGCGCCTTCGGCCAGGGGCGGGTCCCCGTAGTCAGCACCACTTTCCTCCGCCCGGACCAACAGCGGGGAGCCGACATGGATTCTCTTCACCTGACCACCAGCCGCCACGACACGACCGTGACCGTCTCCCTGAGCGGCGAGCTCGACATCGCCACCACCGAGGCCGTCCGCGGCCACCTGCTCGGCGTGCTGGAGGAGGCCGGGCGGGCGCGGCGGCCGGACATGTCGGTGGTGATCGAGGTGGGCGGCCTGTCCTTCATCGACGCGGCCGGGCTCGGCATCCTGGTCTCCCTGCACAACCAGGCCGCCCGCGGGCACACCCGCCTGCGGCTGGCCAACGTCCCGCCCAACATGAAGCGCCTGCTGCGGATCACCGGCCTCGACGCCCACCTGACGCCCCAGTCGTAACGGTACGCCCGCCTTGAGTAGGTTGTGGGCGTGTCGATGATTCAGGTTCCTGGCCCGATCCCCGCCAGGCTGGAGGACGGGTTCGACCGCGTGCTGCGCGAGCAGCGGCTGCCCGCCGGGTTCCCCCAGGACGTGCTCGACGAGGCCGACTGGGTGGCGCAGGTGCCCAGGCTGGACGCCAAAGACCTGACCGACGTGCCGTTCGTGACCATCGACCCGCCGGGCTCGATGGACCTCGACCAGGCCCTGCACCTGGAACGGCTGCGCGACGGCTACCGCGTCTGGTACGCCATCGCCGACGTCGGGGCCTTCGTCCGGCCGGGCGGCCCGATCGACGTCGAGGCCCGTACCAGGGGTGAGACGGTGTACCTGCCGGTGGGCAGGGTGCCGCTGCATCCCAAGGTGCTGTCGGAGGGCGCGGCGAGCCTGCTGCCGGGCGCGATCCGTCCGGCCGCGGTATGGCGCGTCGACCTCGACGCCGAGGGCCGGATCGTCGGCGCGGACGTGCAGCGCGCCCGGGTGCGCAGCCGCGAACGACTCGACTACGCCTACGTGCAGGCGGCCGTGGACACCGGCACCGCCGACGGCACCCTGAGCCTGCTGGCCGAGATCGGCGCGCTGCGGCTGGGGCTGGAGCGGGCGCGCGGCGGCGTCACCCTGCCCACGCCCGAGCAGGAGGTCGTCCGGGACGCCGACGGCGGCTACCGGCTGGAGTTCCGCGTGCCGCTGGCCGCCGAGGCGTGGAACGCCCAGATCTCGCTGCTGACCGGCATGGCGGCGGCCTCGATGATGCTGGACGCCGAGATCGGCATCCTGCGCGTGCTGCCCGCGGCGCAGCCGGACGACCTGGCCAAGGTGCGCAGGGTCGCGCAGGCGCTCGGCGTGCCGTGGCCCGAGGGCGCCGGTTACGGGGAGGTCGTGCACGACCTCGACCCGAAGAACCCGCAGCAGGCGGCGTTCCTGCAGGAGTCGAAGGTGCTGCTGCGCGGCGCCGGGTACGCGGCCTTCGACGGCGCGCCGCCCAAGCTGGCCGAGCACGCGGCGGTGGCGGCGCCGTACGCGCACGTCACGGCGCCGCTGCGGCGCCTGGTGGACCGGTACGCGACCGAGGTGTGCCTGGCGGTCGCGGCGGGCGAGCCGGTGCCCGCCGAGGTACGGGCCGCGCTGCCGCTGCTGCCCGACATCATGTCGGCGACCGGCCGCCGCGCCGGGGCGGTCGACCGGGCCTGCGTGGACCTGGTGGAGGCGTTCCTGCTGCGGGAGCGGATCGGGCAGTCGTTCGAGGCGATGGTGATCGACGTGGACGAGCGCCGCGGCGGCGGCCAGGTGCAGCTCGTCGAGCCGGCCGTGATCGCCCGCTGCGACGGCGTCCTGCCGCTGGGCGAGCGGGTCACCGTCCGCCTGACGCAGGCCGACCCGGCCACCCGCGAGGTCCGCTTCACCCTGGCCTGAAGCCCGCCGCGGGGCCGGTGCCCGCAGGCACGGCGAGTGCCGTGCCGCCGGGCGCCCGCGGGCACGGCGAGGGCCGCGCGCTGGACGACCTGGCGCGCGGCCCCCCCGGTGGACCTGCCCTCACCGCTTGAGCGGCGACCATCCCGCGCCGACCCCCAGCAGGTGGAGGGCGACGCACAGCAGCCCGGCCGTGGTGAGCGTGCCCGCGGTGAGCACGTTGCCGACGGCGGTGCCGGCGATGTCGAAGATCAGGGCGAGCAGGAAGAACAGGGCGGCGATGAGAGCGAACACGGGTTACCTCCCGAGCTGACCGGACCCCGGCCCGATGGGCCTGAAGGGGGATCCCTTTCCTACGTCTTGGGGATGTCCGCCGGATTCGGCGGAGAAACTGCCCCGAGGGTGACGATCTGTAGCCATATGACGACACCCCCTTGACCGGCCGGTCAGTCGGCTCCGACCCGCCCCGCCGCACATCACAGCCGCGTCAGCCCGCCCCGCCGCACATCACGGCCGCGTCAGTCGGCCCCAGCGCGCATGCCGTCGCACATCACGGCCGCCATCCGCCCGGCCGCGCCCCTGCCCCGCGCGTGGCGTTCGGCCGCCAGGGCGCCGCGCAGCAGGTCGCGGACGTCGTCGGCGGACAGGTCGCGGCGTACGGCCCCGGCGCGCTGCGCGCGGGCCAGCAGCCGCCCGACCGCGTCGGCCAGGTCGGCCTCCAGCGCCGAGCCGGGTCGCGGCGCCGGCCCCGCGCCACCGTCCAGCAGGTCGCACAATGCCTGGTGGGCCGCGGCCTGCTCGGCGACCCGGCGGAACCAGCCGAAGAAGGCCCGCCCGGCGTCCTCGGCGGTGGCCAGCGCGCGGGCGTCGGCCACGAAACGTTCGGCCCGGCCCAGCAGCACCGCCTCCAGCAGCGCCTCCTCGGTGGGGAAGTGCCGGTGAACGGTGCCGACCCCGAACCCGGCGCGGCGGGCGATCTCGTCGAGGGAGATGGTCAGCCCGTCGGCGGCCAGCGCCTCCTGCGCGATCTGCAGGACCCGCTCGCGGTTGCGGCGGGCGTCGGCGCGTAACGGCCGGGCGGAGCTGTGGTCGCCCATGGGGAACCTGCCTTCGGCAAGCGGAGGGAGGGCTCCGATTCTACCGGGCGGTAGCCCGGCGTGGCGCGGCCGCCCGCCCTGGCCGGAGCCAGGAGGGGCGGCCGCGTGGGACCTGTCGCAACCGCCGCTCAGGGCGGCGTCGTCAGCCGCGGCCTGAGACCGAACGAGCCGACGCGCTTGAGCCGGATGCGCTCCTCGCGGGGCACCGGCTCCAGCTCCACGGCTCGCGCCCCCTCGGGCACGTGACGCAGGTCGTGGGTGATGAGGATGGTCGTGCGCCCGGCCATCAGCCGCCGCAGCGGCTTCATGACCTGGGCGACGGTGGCGTCGTCCAGCCCGGTCATCGGCTCGTCGAGCACCAGGACGGGCGCGTCGCGCAGGATGGCCCTGGCGATCCCGATCCGCTGCCGCTGGCCGCCGGACAGCAGCCGGCCCCGCTGCCCGACCGGGGTGTCGTACCCCTGGGGCAGCAGCTTGACGAAGTCGTGCACGCCCGCCGCCTCGGCCGCCCTGATCACCTCGTCGAGCGAGGCCCCCGGCCGGCCGTAGGCGATGTTGTCGCGTACGGACCCCGAGAACAGCAGCGTCTCCTGGTGCAGGATCGCCACGTTGGCACGCAGCGACTCCCGCGTCAGGCCCCTGATGTCGCGGCCGTCGACCAGGATGCGACCGCGTTCCGGGTCGTAGAACCGCAGCAGCAGCTTGGCCAGCGTCGACTTGCCGCTCCCGCTGGGCCCGGTGCAGACGACGAGCTCGCCGGGCCCGGCGGTGAACGACACATCGCGCACGGCGGGACGGGTGCGTCCCGGATAGGTGAAGCCGACGCCGTCGAACTCCACCCGTCCCTCGGCCCGGCCGGGCAGCGCCACCGCCCCCTCGGGGTCGGTGACGAGGGGCCGGACGTGCAGGACCTCGATCACCCGGTCGGATCCCGCCGCCGCCTCCGACACCGTCAGCGCGAGCTCCCCCAGGCTCTGCACGGCCGGGTAGAGCATCGCCAGGTAGGCGGCGAAGGCGAGCAGGCCGCCCAGGGTGAGCCGTCCGGAAACGATCTCCCAGGCGCCGAACCCGATGATGACGATCAGGCAGACCGTCTCGATGACCTGGACGACGGGCTGGTAGAGCCCCGACAGCCAGGCCTGGGACAGGTTGGCGCGCAGCCAGCGGCGGCCCTCGCCGTGCAGGCGCCCGGACTCGGCCCCCTGCCGGTTGTAGGCCTGGACGAGCGCCTGGTTGGCCAGGCCCTCCTCCAGCACGCTGTTCATGGCGCCGTTGCTGAGCCGCTCGCGCGCCGCAGCCGTCCTGAACCTGGCCGCGAACAGCTTCGAGACGACCAGGAACGCCGGGATCAGCGCCATCGTGACGAGGGCGAGGTCCCAGCGGATGAGGAAGGCGGCGCCGGCGAAGAACACCACGCTGGCCGCGGTGGTGAACAGTTTGACCAGGCCGGAGCCGACCAGTTCCTCGATGGCCTGGATGTCGTCGGTCAGCCGGGCCATGAGGTCACCGAGCCGCCGGTTCTCCGAGAAGTCCGGCGACAGGGTCTGGATGTGCGCGAACACGCGGTCGCGCAGGGCGAGCAGGAAACGTTCCGCGCCGTAGGCCGTGGCGTACGTCCCGACGAAGGACGTCAGCCCGGCGAAGGCGGCGAGCCCGAGCCAGGTGAAGGCGGGCGCCCAGAAGGCGTCCAGATCGCGGGTGGCGAGCACGTCGTCCGTGATGTGCCCGAACAGGCGGATCGCGGCGACCTCGCAGAGTGCTGCGAGGACGGCGAACACCACGCCACACGCGAAGAACCGGCGCAGACCTTTGGTGTCCGGCCAGAACTCGCGAAAGGTTCGACGGATGGAAACGGCAGGAGCGAGTTCACGGCCGGAGAGCGTAAGGGAGAGCCGGCGGCTGGGCCGCCGGCTCTCACGGGGTTGCTCTACCACCCCCAGCCCCACCACCTGCGGTAGCAGCAGCGACGGCGGTACCACCGGCGACGGCGGCAGCGCCAGGACTCCTGGAAGCCGGGCTGGGTCAGCTGGTTGTTAGCCATGTTTTCCTCCCCCGTATGGCTGTTCCATTCGACAAATGGGACGATACCCACGAATTCGCCGCAAATCACTCGAAGTTCAGACTTAAAGGGAGAATTGACCGCCGAATCCCGGCCACAAAGGCACTACTGCCGGCCACTTAAATGAGCCGTAAATCGCGAAATCCGCTGATAGCGGTCACGGAACGCCCAAAGATGCTACTCAGAACTGGTTCTCACCTAATCGGAAAACCCGAAGGGCGGGCGGATCCGGCCGGATCCGCCCGCCCTTCGCGGACATTCCCGCGGCTCAGGCGAGCCCTCAAGGTGAGCCCTCAGGTGAGCGACGAGTACGCAACGACGCCGCGTCGCATGGCGTCCATCGCCTTGCCCGCGGTCTGCTTGATCTTGCTGCCCTCAGGAGCGGCGTTGCCGAGCTGGCCGAGCAGGTCCATCAGCTGCTTGATCCACCGCACGAAGTCGCCGGCCGCCAGCTCGTTGCCGGCCACGCCCTCCAGCAGCACCGCGTCGAGGCTGTGGCCCTTGGCCCATCGGAAGGCCGCCCACGCGAACCCCAGATCGGGCTCGCGGATGGTGGACAGCCCGTGGTCGGACTCGATGCCCTCCAGCTCGCCCCACAGCCGGATCATCGACGACAGCGCGTCCTCGGCCCGCCCGGCCGGGATCTTGGGACGGCGCGCGTCGTCGGACTGCCGCGACTCGAACACCAGCGCCGACACGCACGCGGCCAGCTCGGCCGGTTCGAGCTCCTCCCACAGGCCGCCGCGCAGGCACTCGGCGGTCAGCAGGTCGAGCTCGGTGTAGAGGCGGCCCAGGCGGCGGCCCTCGTCGGTGACGGCCTCGCCGTCGAGGTAGCCCAGCTGCTCCAGCACCGAGCAGATGCGGTCGAAGGTGCGGGAGATGACGTGGGAGCGGCCCTCGACGCGGCGGCGCAGTCCCTCGGTCTCGCGCTGCAGCTTGTAGTAGCGCTCGGCCCAGCGGGCGTGGTCCTCGCGCTCGTCGCAGCCGTGGCAGGGGTGCTGGCGGATGCTCCGGCGCAGCTCGTTGACCTCGTCGTCGTCGACCGAGTGGTCGCGCGCCCTGGCCGGCTTGCCGAGGTCGCGGTCGCCGATCTTGGCCAGCAGGGTGGAGACGAGGTTGGCGCGCTCCTTCGGCGAACGGCCGTTGAAGTTCTTCGGGATGCGCAGCTTCTCCAACGGCTCGACCGGCACCGGGAAGTCGGCCGGGTCGAGCTTCTTGACCTGCTTGCCGATGGTCAGCACCAGCGGGCTCGGGCCGTGGCCGCGCGGGTTGCGCCCGGGGTCGAGCACGATCGCCAGGCCCGCCCGGCGCCCGCCCGGCACCCGGATCACGTCGCCCGGCTGCAGCGCCTCCAGCGAGCGCACGGCGGCCGCGCGCCGGGCCGCGCCGCGCTGCTTGGACAGCTCGGCCTCGCGGTCCGACAGACGCCGGCGCAGCGCGGCGTACTCGGGGAAGTCGCCCAGGTGGCACGTCATGGCCTCCTGGTAGCCCTCCAGGGCCTCCTCGTGCTTGCGCAGCTGCTTGGCCAGGCCCACGACCGCCCGGTCGGCCTGGAACTGCGCGAAGGACTCCTCCAGCAGCGTGCGGGCGCGCTCGCGGCCGAACTGGCCCACCAGGTTGACGGCCATGTTGTAGGACGGCTGGAAGCTGGAGCGCAGCGGGTAGGTGCGGGTGCCGGCCAGCCCGGCCACCGACAGCGGGTCCATGCCCGGCTGCCACAGCACCACCGCGTGCCCCTCGACGTCGATGCCGCGCCGCCCGGCCCGCCCGGTGAGCTGGGTGTACTCGCCCGGGGTGAGGTCGGCGTGGGTCTCGCCGTTCCACTTGTCGAGCTTCTCGATCACCACGCTGCGCGCGGGCATGTTGATGCCGAGCGCCAGCGTCTCGGTGGCGAAGACCGCCTTGACCAGGCCGCGGGTGAACAGCTCCTCGACGACCTCCTTGAAGGCCGGCAGCATGCCCGCGTGGTGGGCGGCCAGGCCGCGCTCCAGGCAGTCGCGCCACTCCAGGTAGCCCAGCACGGCCAGGTCCTCGTCGGGCAGGTGGGCGGTGCGCTCGTCGACGAGCTGCCTGATCTCGTGGCGCTCGCGGTCGGTGGTCAGCCGGATGCCGGCGTAGAGGCACTGCTGCACGGCCGCCTGGCAGCCGGCCCGCGAGAAGATGAACGTGATCGCCGGGAGCAGCCCCTCGGAGTCGAGCTTCTCGATCACCTGGACGCGGTCGGGCGGCCGCGAGCGGTGGACCTTGCCGTAGCCGCCGCGCCCGCGCCGCCCGGCCATCAGCCGCTCGGCGTCGCGCGTCACCCGCATCAGCGCGGGGTTGATGCGCGGCGTCAGGTCGTCGGTCATGAACATGTCGTAGACGCGGTTGCCGACCATCATGTGCTGCCACAGCGGCACCGGCCGGTGCTCGTCGACGATGACCGTGGTGTCGCCGCGCACCTCGCCCAGCCACTCGCCGAACTCCTCGGCGTTGCTGACCGTGGCCGACAGCGCCACCAGGCGCACCGACTCCGGCAGGTGGATGATGACCTCTTCCCACACCGCGCCGCGGAAGCGGTCGGCGAGGTAGTGGACCTCGTCCATGACGGCGAAGCCCAGCCCGGCCAGGGTGGCCGAGCCGGCGTAGAGCATGTTGCGCAGCACCTCGGTGGTCATGACCACGATGGGGGCCTCGCCGTTGACGCTGTTGTCGCCCGTCAGGAGACCGACCTTGGCCGTGCCGTAGCGCTTGACCAGGTCGTTGTACTTCTGGTTGGACAGCGCCTTGATGGGGGTGGTGTAGAAGCACTTGCGGCCCTGCTCCAGGGCCAGGTGGACGGCGAACTCGCCGACGACCGTCTTGCCCGACCCGGTGGGCGCGGCCACCAGGACGCCGTCGCCCGCCTCCAGGGCCCGGCAGGCGTCGAGCTGGAAGTCGTCGAGCTCGAAGTCGTAGAGACCGCGGAACGATCTCAGCGCCCCTCCGTCGTCTCCGTGCTTCTGACGGAAGGCCGCGTAGCGTTCCGCTGGCGTTGTCATACCCGTCAGCCTACCGAAATCGCCATTCCGGTCCGTCCCGGCGGACTCGGCCCGCGGCGAACAGCCTTCGTGTCGCGGATCAGGTGATCACGCGCAGCGCGCCGGGCTGGATCTCGCAGCTGACCGGCACCGGCCCCACGCGCTCGCCGTCGGCGTAGGCCACCACGTCGGCCGCCTCCAGCGTGACCCGGCGGGCCCGCCGCACCGACACCGCCGGGTGCCCCACGTGGGTGCCCCGGTAGACGCCCGGGAAGACGCGCAGGAACTCGCCCTTGGACACTGCGCCGACCATCATCACGTCGAGCAGGCCGTCGTCGGGCGAGGCGTCGGGGCACACACGCATGCCGGCCCCGTAGGAGCGGGTGTTGGCCACGGCGACCATCATGGCCTCCTGCTCGACCACCTCCCCGTCGTCGAGCGTGACCCGGAACGGGATGGGCCGGAAGGCGCGCAGCTCCTCGGCCACCGCCACCAGGTAGCGGCCCTTGCCGGGCGGCCAGGTGCGCCGGTTGGCGCGTTCGTTGACGCGCGAGTCGAAGCCGCAGCAGAGCACCCCGGCGAACAGCTCCTCCGACTCCCCGGCCCGTACGCGGGCCGCGTCGACCGGCCGGGCCCGCATCCGCAGCACGGTCCTGGCCGCGGCCAGCGGGTCGCGCGCCAGCCCCAGGGCGGCGGCGAAGTCGTTGCCGGTGCCGGCCGGGATGATGCCGAGCGGCACGTCGGTGCCCGCCACGGCCTGGACGGCGAGGTGGACCAGCCCGTCGCCGCCGAAGGCGACCAGCGCGTCGGGGCGCTCGGCGACGGCGGTGCAGGCACGTTCGAGGGCGTCGGCGGCGTCGGCGCCGACGATCACCGACAGCTCGGCGCCGCCGGCCCGCAACCGGCGGGCGACGGGTTCGAGCAGTCGCAGGGTGCGCCCGCCGCGTGCGGCGGGGTTGACGAGCAGGGCGATTTGGGGGGCCACGCCCGGAACCTATCGCCTATCGGGCGCCGTCGGAATCCTCGGCGTCGGAGGCGGCGTCGGACGGGGCGTCCGCCAGCGGCGAGGCCTCGTCGTCGGACAGGTGCGAGAAGTCCTCGCCCGCGGGCCTGCGGCGCTCACGCACGTACATGAAGAGCTCGGCGAGGAAGTACAGGATGATCATCGGCGCGGCCAGCGCCATCATGGTGAGCGGGTCGCCACCGGGGGTGATGACCGCCCCGAACACGAACATCGCGAAGATCACCGTACGCCGGTGCTTCTTGACGGTCGCGTGGGACAGGACGCCGATGACGTTGAGGAAGACCAGCAGCAGCGGCAGCTCGAACGACACGCCGAAGATCATCAACATGATCAGGACGTAGTCGAGGTACTCGTCGATCGAGATCGTCGCGACGGTGTCCTCGAGCGAGAAGCTCAGCAGGATGCCGAGGCTGGTGTCCATGATGACGTAGGCCAGGCCCGCGCCGAACACGAACAGCGGGACGGCCAGGCCGAGGAAGGCGATCGAGTAGCGCTTCTCGTTGCGGTAGAGGGCCGGGGTGACGAAGGCCCAGATCTGGTAGAGCCAGACCGGTGAGGCCACCACGACGCCCACCATCGCCGAGACCTTCAGGGTGATGAAGAAGGACTGGAAGATGCCGTTGTAGACCAGGCTGCAGTGACCGTTGAGCTGGCGCGACTGCACCGTCTCGCAGTAGGGCGCGCGCAGCGCCTCCCACACCGGGTCGAACAGCATCCAGCCGACGACGATGCCCACGACCACCGCGAGAACCGAGATGAGCAACCTGTTGCGCAGTTCGCGCAGGTGCTCCATGAGCGGCATCCGGCCCTCGGGGTCGGGGGCCGATCCGGAATCTCTCGACCGTTTGAGCAGCGCCATTCGCACGTCCAGGGGGTGAAGGAGGAGGAAGGGGGGTCAGCCTTGCTTGTCGGCCTGGGCGGCGCTGGCGCGCAGGCGGGCGGCCTGCTCCTCGAGCTGGCGGGCCTGCTCCTCGGCCGAGAGCGCCGGGGCGGCGGCGGGGGCCGGGGCGGGAGCGGGGGTGATCGGCTGCGGTGCGGCCTGCTGGGCCGGGGCCGGGGCCGGCTGCGCCTGGACCGTGGTGTGGGGCGTGTCGTCGTCGTCATCGCGGAGCTTGGCGGTCTCCGACTTGAAGATGCGCAGCGACCTGCCGACGCCCCTGGCCACGTCGGGCAGCTTCTTGGCACCGAACAGCAGGACGAGCACGCCTGCAATGATCAGGAGCTCGGGAACTCCAAGGTTCGACATGAAACGTCCTTTATCAGCGAGTGCCGGTCTTCAGCCCCGATGGTACGCCCCCAGGGGCCGTGGTCTCATCCTCCTGGGGCGTCAATCTGACCTGCCCCCGCTCCAGACGCGCCTTCGCCGCGGCGACCTCCCTCTTCAGGGAACGTGCCGCGGCGGCGGCCCTGGCGCCCGCGACGCCGAGCACGGCCAGCCCGGCCAGGACCAGCCCGGCGGCCAAGAAGATCCACGTCATGGGTGCTGAGCGTACAGGGCCAGGGCCCGCTCGGCCTCCCCGCGCACGGTCTCGGCCATCGCGGGCGGGAAGACGACCCGGCCGGTGTCGCCGAGCCGCAGCGCCAGCTTGACGATCCAGTCCTCGTCACGCGCCCGCAACGAGATCTTCAGCCGTCCTTCACCGAGCTCGGTGACCTCCTCGCACGGGTAGTACTCGGCCACCCACCGCCCGGCGGCGCTGACCTCCAGCTCGACCAGCTCGTCGGTCGGCGAGGGACGGAAGACGCCGCGGGTGACGTCGATGGGCTCGGCCTCGGCCGGCGGGTCGGCCGGCACGTCGAGCACGTCGACGCCGAGCACCCGGTCGAGCCGGAACAGCCGCATCGCCTCGGCCCGGTAGCACCAGCCCTCCAGGTAGGTGCGACCGTCGACGACCACGACCCGGGTCGGGTCGACCTCGCGCGGGGTGACCTCGTCGCGCCCGGGCACGTAGTAGCGCAGCGACAGCCGGCGCCGGGCGGTGAGCCCCTCGCGCACCCGGCCGAGCGCGTCGGGGGCGGCCTCGACGTCGAAGGCGACCTGGCTGCTGACGGTGGCCGCGCCCTCGCCCGCGGCGCGCTCCAGCTTGGCCACCACGCGCGGCAGCGCGTCGCCGGCGGCCACGTCGGCCAGCTCGGGCGTGGCGGCCAGCATGCGCAGCGCGACCAGCAGCGCGCTGGCCTCGTCGATGCCGAGCCGCAGCGGCCGGGCGATGGTGTCGGCGTTGTCGATGATGATCTCGCCGCCGTCCCAGGAGACGTCGATGAGGTCGCCTGGGGTGTGGCCGGGCAGGCCGCACATCCACACCAGTTGCAGGTCGTCGATGAGCTGCTTCTCGCTCAGCCCGAACACCTCGGCGACCTCGCCGACCTGGGCCCCCGGGTGGGACATCAGGTACGGCACCAGCGCCAGCAGCCTGGGCAGCCGGTCAGCCGAACCGCTCATGCCAGGGCTCCCTTCAGTCGGCGGATGACGGCCTCGCGGGCGTCGGGCGGCCCGACCACCTCGACGTCGGCGCCGAGGCTGGCCATCCAGCCCGCGAGGCGTTCGGGGTCGGCGAAGGCCAGCTCGGCCTCGTCCCAGCCGTCCTCGCGCGGGTGCACGGCCCTGGCGAGCTGGCGCAGGCCCTCGCAGGTTCCCCGGCGCACCCGGATGACGGCGACGCGCTCGTCCACGGGCTCCTCGGGGAAGCCGACCATGGCCCGCAGGTCGACCCCGTGGGGCACCTCGACCACGCCGGGGCGGCCGAGGGCGGTGACCGGACCGGCGATGCGGCTGAGGCGGAAGGCGCGCGGCGCGGCGCGGTCGCGGTCGAACCCGGCCAGGTACCAGCGCCCGCGCCGGCTGACCACGCCCCACGGCTCGACGGTGCGGGCGCGCACGGTCTCGCTGCCGGAGGCGCGGTAGTCGAAGCGCACCACGCGGCGGTCGCGCACGGCGTCCCACAGGGCGGGGAAGGCCGGGTCGCGGGTGTCGACGCGCAGTTCCAGGGCGCCGCCGCCGATCGGGCCGCCGACCGGCTCGTCGGTGGCCACGCCGGCGGCGCGCAGCTTCAGCAGCGCCCCCGAGGCGGCCTCGGCCAGGCTGGCCCGCTGCCACACCTGCGCCGCCAGGCCCAGCACGGCGGCCTCGTCGGCCTCCAGGGTGATCTCCGGCAGCTCGTACGACTGCGGGTCGATGCGGTAGCCCGGCTCGTCCTCCCACGGGTCGCGCACGACGTCGATGGGGATGCCGATCTCGCGCAGCTCGTTCTTGTCGCGTTCGAACATGCGCTGGAACGCCTCGTCGCCGTCGCGGTCGTAGCCGGGAACCGCCTGGCGGATCTGCTCGGCCGACAGCGGGCGACGGGTGGCGAGCAGGCAGATCACCAGATTCAGCAACCGCTCGGTCTTACGGCGCGACATCTGCCTCACTCCTCCTTCATCGACGCTACCCTGCCCCCGTGATCAGATGGCGCAAGGGCGAGGTTGTCCGGATCCGACGCGAGTGGCCGGGAGCGGTGGAGCTGGATGTCGCCGTTCCCGAAGGTGAGTGCCGGGCACTGGCCTACCCCCCGTTGGTGGGCCGCCCGGAACCCGGTGACGAGGTGCTGCTCAACACGACCGCACTCGCGATGGGTCTCGGTACGGGAGGTTACGCCATGGTGGTGGCCGTCCCGAACCGTTTGCCGCAAGATCCGGTGGGCCCGGGGCACCTGGTGAAGGCCCGCTACACGCCGCTGCAGGCCACGGTGCTGGGCGCCGACGAGCAGGATTCGCCGTTCCACGACGTCCTGAGCGAGGCCGACGACCTGGCCGGGATGCCGGTGATCGTGGCCGATCTGCACTCCGCGCTGGCCCCGATCCTGTCCGGCCTGTACGACGGCGCTCCCGGCAAGCGGGTGGCGTACGTGATGCAGGACGGCGGCGCGCTGCCCGCCTGGTTCTCGATGTCGGCGGCCCGGCTGCGCGAGACCGGCTGGCTGGCCGGGGTGGTGACGACGGGCCAGGCGTTCGGCGGCGACGTCGAGACGGTCACCGTCCACACCGGGCTGCTGGCGGCCAGGCACGTGCTGCGGGCCGACGTGGCGATCGTCACGCAGGGCCCGGGCAACCTGGGGACGGGCACCCGCTGGGGCTTCTCGGGCGTGGCGGCGGGCGAGGCGGTCAACGCCGCCGGGGTGCTGGGCGGCCGTCCGGTGGCGGCGCTGCGGGTCAGCGAGGGCGACGCGCGCGAGCGGCACGTCGGCGTCTCCCACCACTCGCTGACCGCCTACGGCCGGGTAGCACTCTCGCCGGCCGACGTGGCGGTGCCGCAGCTGCCCGGCGCGTTCGGCGAGCGGGTGCGCGAGCAGGCCGAACCGCTGGCGGCCCGGCACCGGCTGGTGCCGGTGCCGGTGGACGGCCTGCACGAGGCGCTGCGCGCCGCGCCCGTGAAGCTGTCCACCATGGGCAGGGGCCTGGAGGAGGACCTGCCCTACTTCCTGACCTCGGCGGCGGCGGGCAGGCTGGCGGCCTCGCTGCTGTCGTAGGAGTCCTTGTACGTGAACGCCTCGGGGCTCGGCCCCTCGGTCCTGAGGCGTTCCAGCCGCCGCATGCCCTCGGCCAGCGACGGGATGTGCCCCTCGGGCACCCACCACATCACCATGTACGGCTCGGCCACGCGCAGGAACCACTCCCTGCGCCGGCGCAGCACGCCCAGATGGACGCTGCGATAGGTGAAGTCCCACAGAGTCTGCAACGACTCCCACACCGAGAAGTTGATCAGCAGGTGGTCGCCGAAGTCGTGCACGACGGTGGCGGTGGGGTCGCTCTCGCTCTCCTTCATCCGCCACACGAAGCCGGGGGCCTCGTCGGCGACGGCGTTGACGGGTTCGAGCAGGGCGACGAACTCGGCGAGTTCGGGGGCGTCGATGGGCGCGCGCAGGTGCGCGACGTTGAGCTGGGCCAGATGCATGGGGCTCAGCACATCACTCTCGCGGCTTCTATGTCAATCTTCATTTGTTTTAGAAAGCGAGACGCAGCACTCCCCCGGTCTCGGATCCAGCCGCGCCCTGCCCGGGTCCTCGCCCATGCCCTCCAGCAGCCCCTGGCACAGCGCCAGGTTCATCGAGCACACCAGCAGCGGCTGCTCCTGCGACAGCAGGTGGAAGGGGCAGTTGCGCAGCCGCAGCGCGCCGCCCTCGTCGTAGGGCTCGTAGCCGCGCTCGCGCAGCACCCGGTCGACGGGCTCGCCGCCGCGCCCTCTGCCGATGCGCGCGCCCGCCCGGCGGGCCGCCTGCTCGGCCTGCTCCTCGGCGCCGAGCAGCTCCACCACGTCGGCCAGCACCGCGGCGGGCGTCGCGTAGTCGCGCGGGGGCAGGCTGACCGTGCGCTCGCCCTTGGCCCTGCGGTAGACCTTGGCCGGGCGGCCGCTGCCGGGGCCCTTCCTGTCCTGGGGGCGAAAGCCGCTCTCCAGCAGCCCGGCCTCGACGAGCTTGTCGAGGTGGTGGCCGGCCAGCGTCCTGGAGACGCCGGCCGCCTCGGCGGCCTCGCCCCTGCCGACGTCGCCGCCGCCGGCCGTCACGGCCTCGTACAGGCTGCGGCGCACGGGGTCGTGCAGCAGGCCGAGCGCCTGCAGGTCGTCGTCACTGCTCACAGCCGGAGTCTACGGAGCCTCAGTAGGCGGCCAGGACGTCCACGACGAACACGAGGGTGTCGGAGCCCTTGATCCCGTACGCGGGATGGCCGGGCGCGCCGTAGCCGTAGGCGGGCGGGACGACCATCAGCACCCGGCTGCCGACCGGCACCCCGACCAGCGCCTTGTCCCACGCCTTGATCACGGTGCCGTCGCCGATCCGGAACGCCTTCGGCAGGCCGGTCGACCAGGTGGCGTCGAAGACCTCGCGCCGGGCCCAGATCGCGCCCTCGTACTGGGTGACCAGGAGCTGCCCGGCCTGCGCCGGGCTGCCGCTCCCCCGCCGCAGCACCTTGGCGGTGAAGGCGCGCGGCGGCACGGCGGCCGGGATCGACACCTTCGGCCGCTCGCCGCCGGTCACCCGGACGCCGGCCAGCGACCCGCCGGCCGCCTCGACCGAGACGCCCTTGCGGTGGGCGCCCAGGATGTCCACGACGTAGACCAGGTCGTCGGCCGGGCCGACGCCGCGCGGCGGGGTGGCGCCGAAGCCCTGATCGGGCGGGACGGCCGCGAGCACCCGGCTGCCCACCGTACGGCCGCGCAGCGCCCTGCCGAGCCCCGGCAGCAGCGAGCGCACCGGGAAGGCCGCCGGGGCGCCCCGGTTGAAGCTGGAGTCGACCAGGCGGTTGTCGCGGCCGTCCCAGACGTGCGCGGTGTACTGGACGACCGCGACGTCGTCGTCACCCAGCCGGTCGCCGCCGCCCGTGGTCAGCTCGTCGACCCGGAGATCGGCGGCGGGCCGGCCGGCGGGGAAGACGATCGTGGGCCGGGCGCCGAACGCGCCGCCCACCTTCAGGTCGAGTTTCTCCGCCGCCTTGGGCGCGGGCTCGCCCGCCGTCGGGCCCGTGCAGGCGGCGGCCAGCAGCAGCGACGCCAGCGACGGCACGATCGTACGGCGGCGCATCTGCCCTCCCACGACAAAGTGGCCCGGCGGCGAGACGCCACCGGGCCACGAGATGCTACCGCGTCGTCGGACGGCCCGTCAGGAGATCACCCGGTCAGGAGGCCGCCAGCACGTCGATCACGAACACCAGCGTGCTCTTGGCGGGGATCTTGTCCTGGGCCTGGTCGCCGTAGCCGAGGTCCGGCGGGATGCTCATGACGACCCGGCTGCCGACCGGCACCCCGGCCAGGCCCTTCTGCCAGCCCTGGATCACGTTCGCGAGCGGGAACTCGGCCGGCTCGCCGCGCTCCCAGCTGGAGTCGAACTGGCTGTCGGTGCCCCAGATCTTGCCGGTGTAGTGGACGGTCAGCGTCTGGGTGGGCTGCACCTTGGCGCCGGTGCCCTCGATGATGGTCTTGACCACCAGCTCCTTGGACGGCTTCTCGTCGGTCTTGGTGGTCAGCGTCGGGGCCTTCTCCCCACCCGGGTTGTCCACCTTGACGCCCTTGAGCGTCTGGCCGGTCTCCTTGCCCGTGGCCGCCTTCAGCGCCGGGGGCCGGGCGCCGACCACGTCGAGCACGAACACCTTCGTCGGCTCGGCGCCGGCCGTGGCCTGCCCCGCCGGGGCCGAGTCGTTGGCCAGCACGGCCAGCAGCCGGCCGCCGTGCTTGACCTTCGTGAAGCCGTCGCGCAGCACCTCCGGCAGCTGCTCGTTGACCGGGACGGTCTCGGGCTGCTTGGTGTCGTAGGAGGAGCCCTGGATCGCGTTGCCCTTGCCGTCCCAGTTGTAGACGGTCAGGTTGACGATCAGCTTGTCGCCGGTCTTGACCTCCGGGCCGGTGCCCGGCTGGATCACCTTGTAGGAGGACTTCGTCGCCGGCGAGCCGGCGGGGAAGGTCACCGTGGGCTTGACGCCCACGTTCCCGGTGACGGTGAGCCCGGCCGCGTCGGTGCCGGTGGTGGCGCCTCCGTTCGCCCCGGCGTCGGTGTCGCCGCACGCGGCGGCGAAGAAGATCAAAGGCACGGCTGCCAGTACGGCCAGAGCGCGGCGCATGGACTTCCCTCGGAAAAGACGTCAGATTCGCGTCACCCTACCCGACATCGAGGTAGGGCCGAGGTAAACACCACGCCCCGGCCGTTGCCTCACATGCCGGCGATGAGCTTGTCGACGCGCTCGTCCACGCTGCGGAAGGGGTCCTTGCACAGCACCGTGCGCTGGGCCTGGTCGTTCAGCTTCAGGTGAACCCAGTCGACGGTGAAGTCGCGCCGCTTCTCCTGCGCCTTGCGGATGAACTCGCCGCGCAGGCGCGCCCTGGTGGTCTGCGGCGGCACCGACTTGGCCTCGAAGATCTTCAGGTCGGAGGCCACCCGCTCGACCGAGCCGCGCTTCTGCAGCAGGTAGAACAGGCCGCGCTTGCGGTGGACGTCGTGGTAGGCCAGGTCGAGCTGGGCCACCCGGGGCGAGGACAGCGGCAGGTCGTACTTCTTGCGGTAGCGCTCGATCAGCTGGTATTTGGTCACCCAGTCGATCTCGCGCGAGACCAGGTCGAGGTCGCCGGTCTCGACCGCGCGCAGCGTGCGCTCCCACAGCTCCAGCACCCGGCGGGTGATGGCGTCGCCGCCGCGCCGGTCGACGAAGTCCTGGGCCTTGGACAGGTACTCCTGCTGGATCTCCAGGCTGGAGGCCTCCCGGCCGTTGGCCAGGCGCACCCGGCGGCGGCCGGTCATGTCGTGGGAGACCTCCCGGATGGCCCTGATCGGGTTCTCCAGGGACAGGTCGCGCATCACCGTGCCGGCCTCGATCATGCGCAGCACCAGGTCGGTCGCGCCGACCTTGAGCAGCATCGTGGTCTCGCTCATGTTCGAGTCGCCGACGATCACGTGCAGGCGGCGGAAGCGCTCGGCGTCGGCGTGCGGCTCGTCGCGGGTGTTGATGATCGGCCGGGACCGGGTGGTGGCGCTGGAGACGCCCTCCCAGATGTGCTCGGCCCGCTGCGAGACGCAGTAGACGGCGCCGCGCGGCGTCTGGAGCACCTTGCCCGCCCCGCACACGATCTGCCGGGTCACCAGGAACGGGATCAGCACGTCGGCCAGGCGGCCGAACTCGCCGTGCCGGCCCACCAGGTAGTTCTCGTGGCAGCCGTAGGAGTTGCCGGCCGAGTCGGTGTTGTTCTTGAACAGGTAGATGTCACCCGCGATGCCCTCTTCGCGCAGGCGTTTCTCGGCGTCGACGAGAAGGCCCTCAAGGATGCGCTCGCCCGCCTTGTCATGCGTGACGAGTTCGATGACGTTGTCACACTCGGGTGTTGCGTACTCAGGATGGCTGCCCACGTCGAGATAGAGACGTGCGCCGTTGCGGAGGAAGACGTTGCTCGATCGGCCCCAGGACACGACCCGCCGGAACAGGTAGCGCGCGACCTCGTCGGGGGACAGCCTGCGCTGTCCCCTGAACGTGCAGGTCACGCCGTACTCGTTCTCCAGCCCGAAGATGCGACGATCCATCACCTCACACTATGCCCACGGATCGGCGATCGGGAGAGATCTTCACAGGTGTTTTCCGGCGGACGTCCCATTTGCCAGATTTGCTGGGTGGGTTTTACCAGGTCCGCGCCCGCCCCCGCGAAGCGCGGAGCCGGGATCACGGGGTGTAGATCTCCTGCACCTTGACGATCTTGCCCTGGTACACCGTGATGAGCGACGGCTGCCGCTGCTTGTCGTGCCTCTTGACCAGCACGGACGTGGGGCAGCGCTTGGCGCCCAGGCCGGTGTTGCGGTCGACGGTCATGGCCGCCATCACCGGCTTGCAGCCGTAGGCCGACAGGAAGACGACGTCCTTGGCGATCGGGGAGGCGTAGGCCGTCACGTCGCCCTCGGGCGGGCCGACGAAGTAGCCCTCGGTGGTCTTGGACCGCTTCCACTTGATGGGCTCGTACTCGGCGACGCCGTCGCGCACGTCGGTGATCCAGCCGCGCAGGATGCCGTTGTGGCGGGAGTGGATGCCCTTGGTGAAGTCGTGGCCGGGGTCGGCCTGGAAGCTCGTGCCGAAGATCGCGGGCTTCTTGTACGCCGGGTAGGCGGTGGCGGCCTGGCTCGCGGTCGCGGTGGCGGTGGTGGCCGCGTGGGCGGCGACGCCGGAGGCCAGCAGCGCGGCGGCGGCGGTGCCGCCGGCGAGGAGGGTGCGCATCGTTGTGTTCACGCTTGCTGAGATCCCGCCTCGCGCCCCGGGGTTCACCGCCATGTCAGTGATACAGGTCACACAGCGCGGGCCCTGTGGCGGGCGGTGGCCTCACGGGACATCTGGAGTACGCGCGCGAGCGCACCGCGTTCGGGCAGCCCATCGCCGACTTCCAGGCCGTCCAGCTCAAGCTCGCCGACCTGGCCACCGAGATCCA
>NZ_JBFAMZ010000028.1:0-101576 GCF_040674635.1 Nonomuraea sp. NPDC049758 | reverse complement strand
AGGGCCGACAGATCCCGTTGAGGACCCAGAGGTCAGTCAGGCCATGGGTCAAACCCTGGCGGGAAGCACTCATCTACATCATCACTGTCAGGCCACGTCGCGGCGGAGCGGCCGCAGGACGGCGGCCGCGCTCGCCAGCGCCGCGTACGCCAGCAGGACCAGCGCCCCGGCGGCCGGTGACAGCAGCCGGACCGGTTCGCTCGACAGCTGGGCGGCCAGCGCGTCGGCCACGGCGGTGAAGTCGGTCAGCGCCGAGGTCGCGCCGCCGGGCAGCCACGGGTACACCTCCCGCACACCGGGGATCATGATCAGCGCCAGCTCGCCGCCGTACAGGTAGCCGATCACCACGCACAGCGCCGCGACCTGGTTGCGGATCAGCGCGCCCATGCCCACGCCCAGCACCACGTAGACCGCCATCGCCACCCCCAGCCGGGCCAGCAGCGCCACGATCGTCCCGGCGGGCAGGCCCAGCTCGACGCCGCGGGCCGCGGCCACGCCGAACAGCGCGGCCCCGGCCGTCCCGGCCAGCACCAGCCCGTACGCCAGGCCCGCCACGGCGTAGGCGACGAGTTTGGCCACCAGCACCCGCCACCGGTCCGGCGCGAACAGGAAGGTGAAGTTCACCGTGCGGTGCCGGTACTCCGACGTGACGGCGAGCGTCCCCACGGCGGCCGGCACGAAGGCGGTGAACCCGAGGAACCCCAGGACGGCCCGCACCCCCGCCTCGGTGTCCAGCCCCGGCATCGGCGGCTCGAAGTTCTCCGGCCCGACCAGGGCCAGCAGCCCGACCAGACCGCCCCCCAGCAGGACGGCCGCCAGCGGCATGCCCCACCACATCCTGGTGGCCAGCAGACGCCGGAACTCCGCCCGCACGAACCCGGTCATGCCGCCACCCCCTCGCCCGCGCCCGCCGGCTCCCGCGCGCCCGCCGTCTCGCCGGTGAGGCCGAGGAAGAGCCGTTCCAGGGTCGGGCGTTCGGTGGTCAGGCCGTGCACCGGCAGCCCGTGGGCCGCGGCCAGGGCGGCGACCCGCGCCGGATCGAGGCCGCGGACCCGCAGGTCGTGCGGGCCGGCCACGTCCACCTGCGCGGCCTCGGCGGCCAGCGCCGCGCGCAGGGCGTCGGCGTCGGGGGTGCGCACCAGCACGTCCGGCTCAGTGCCGCACAGCTCGCGCAGGGGGCCGGCGGCCAGCAGCCGCCCCCGCCCGATGACCACCACGTCGTCGGCGACCTGCTCCACCTCGGCCAGCACGTGGCTGGAGACCAGCACCGCCCGCCCCTGCGCGGCCATCTCGCGCAGGAACGAGCGCAGCCAGGCCGCCCCCTCGGGGTCCAGGCCGTTGCCCGGCTCGTCCAGCAGCAGCACCCGGGGGTCGCCGAGCAGGGCGGTGGCCAGGTTGAGCCGCTGCCGCATCCCGGTGGACAGGGCGCCGGTCGCCCGCCCGGCGGCTCCGGCCAGGCCCACCAGGCCCAGCAGGTCGCCGACCCGGCGATCGGGATGGCCGCCCATCGCGGCGTAGACGCGCAGATGGTCGCGGACCGAATGACGGGGATGGAAGGAGGCGGCGTCGAAGGTCGCGCCCACCACGGTGGTCGGTCGCGGCAGGTCACGGTAGCGTCGGCCGCCGATCGTCACGCGGCCGCGGGTGGGGGTGACGTGGCCGACCATCATGCGCATCGTCGTGGTCTTCCCGGCGCCGTTGAGGCCGAGGAACGCGGTGACCGCCCCGGGCCGGACCGTGAAGCTGAGGTCGTCGACGGCGGTCAGCGCGCCGTACCGCTTGGTCAGGCCGGTGACCTCGATGCCGGTCACGCGACCACCGCCCGTACCGCTGCCCGGATCGTGGCGGCGGCCCGGCCGGCGTCGGGGACCGAGACGACCACCTCGTCGAACTCGCCGCCGGACGCGGCACGGTCGAGCAGCAGGTGCACCGCCGGCGTGTCACCGGTCACCGACACGAGCTGCCGCCGCCCGCCGAACAGGCCCCACACGCCGATCTTGACGTGGCCTGCCACGCTCAGCCCCTTGCGCGCGCCGCGCGGGACGCGCAACGGTTCACCCGCAACCCGCACCTCCCGCACGGACGCGACCGGGCACGCGTACCGGCCGTGACCGGTGAGGAACCGCTCCCAGCGCCCGAATTCGATCGTGACCTGACCCTCGTCGACCCATACCGTTGCCACAGTTCAGCCTTCCTTCAGGGGGAGCAGGACGGTCGCCAGCAAGCGCGGCGTACGCCCCTCTCCCGGCTCGTTCGCCAGCAGGGGGCGCACCAGCTCGGCGAACCCCGTGGCGAAGGCGACGAACTCCTCGTCGTCCAGGTGCAGGACCACCTGCTGGTATCCGGCGCCGTCGGCGGCCAGATCGACGCGGTCCCGGTCGAGGTAGCGCGCGAACTCCGACAGCAGGCTGCCGGCGAACGCGGTGAAGTACCGCGCGTGGTCCTCCGCCGACGCGGCGGCCAGCGCCTCGGGGGACGGCGTCAGGCCGCCCTCGGGCACCGCGTAGACCCGTTCGGTCGCCCCGCCGACCTTGTGCTCCTCGACCACCTCCAGCATCCCGGCCTTGGCCAGCGTCGCGATCTGCCGGTAGAGCGTCGCCTGCGGCACGTCGGGCAGCAGGCCCGCCAGGTCGGAGGGCGTACGGCGGCCCCCGGCGACGGCGCGCAGGATGCGGATGCGCACGGGATGCAGCGCCAGCTCGGCCCAGCGCTCTGTCGAGGTCGTCACGCTTCACACGTTATCACTATCGAGAATGAGAATGACACCAGCGCGGCATTTCCGCATGTCAGCGGCCTTATGGGGGTATGTGGGCCCTGAGGGGGACCCGGTGATGGGAGCGACGGTCGGATACCAGGCGGCGTTCGAGGCGCTGCCGTGTCCCTGCATGCTGCTCACCCGGGGCCAGGTCGTGCTCGCCGTCAACGACGCCTACCTGCGGATGACCGGCCAGGACCGGGCGGAGGTCGTCGGCCGCGCCCTGCTCGGCGCGGCCCCGGTGCTGGGCGGCCTGAGCGGGGCGGGGGCGGCGAAGGTGGGCGCCTCGCTGGAGCGGGTGGCCGCCACCGCCGCCGACGACGTCGTGCCGCTGCTGCGCGACGACTGGGATCCGCCCGGCCGGCGCCACTGGCGGCTGGCGAACGCCCCGGTGCTCGACCCGTCGGGCGAGGTGACGGAGATCGTCGTCGTCTTCGGGGACGTCACCGGGTCGCTCGAACCCCGGCCCGCCGCCCGCACCGACGGCCGCGTCTCCGGCCCCCTGAAGCCCGACGCGCTGCTGCACCAGGCCTACCGCCAGGAGCAGCAGAAGGTCTCCATGCTGCACGAGACGATCGAGCACCAGCAGCGGTTCGTCTTCGACGCCGCCCACGACCTGCGCAACCCGATCACCGGCCTGCTGACCGAGCTGGAGGAGGCCCTGTCCGACCCCGGCGCCGACCTCCGCCGGACCCTGCGCAGCCTGCACCGGGACGCCGAGCGGCTCAACGACATCGTCGGCGACCTGCTCGCCCTGGCCCGCCTCTACACCGCCCCGCCGCCCGGCGCCGACCTCGTCGACCTGGGCCGCCTGGTGGTGGAGGAGCTGGACGCGCATCCGCCGAGCGCGTCCGTCCTGACCCGGCTGGAGGAGGACGTGGTGGTCCGGGCCTCGCGGGTGCGGCTGGCCCGGCTGCTGTCCAACCTGGTGGCCAACGCCGAGCGCCACACCACCAGCAGGATCGAGTTCGTGGTCGCCGCCGCGCCGCCGTACGCCGTCCTGGAGGTCATCGACGACGGGCCCGGCATCCCGCTCGAGGAGCGCGAGCGAATCTTCCACCGGCTGTACCGGCAGGAACAGGCGCGTTCGCTGGACGCGGGCGGCTCCGGCTTCGGCCTGCCGATCGCCCGCGAGATCGCCCACGCCTACGGAGGCGATCTGTTCGTGGCCGACCACCCGGGAGGCGCCCGCTTCGTCCTGAGGCTCCCGCTGGCGACGTGATCGTCCGCGAGATCGACAGGCTTATGTCGATGCTCAGCCATAAGTCGTGCGCCATTCGGCGAAGATAGACTTGGGCTCCTCTGAAGTGGCTGCCGTCATCGGCGGAGAGGCTGGTGTTGACTCTGGACACGCTCAACGGCGCGACGGCGGGGGCCGGCGCGCTGCTCTCCCTGCTGCGGGACGGGCCGCCGCGCACCCGGACCGAGCTGGTCCAGCTCACCGGCCTGGCCCGGTCCACCGTGTCCCTGCGCCTCGACGCGCTGCTCCGCCACCGCTGGGTGCTGCCCGCCGACGAGGCCATCTCCTCGGGCGGGCGGCCCGCGGCCATGTTCGCCTTCAACCGCACGGCCCGGCTCGTCCTGGCCGCCGACCTGGGCGTCACGCACGAGCGGGTGGCGATCACCGACCTCGGCGGCACGGTGCTGGCCGAGCGCACCGCCGACGCGCCGATCGACGAGGGCCCCGAGGCGACGCTCGGGCGACTCGCGCGCACGTTCACCGACCTGCTCGACGAGAGCGGGCGCGACCTGGCCGACGTGTGCGGCGCGGGCATCGGCCTGCCGGGCCCGGTCGAGTACCCGACGGGACGCCCGGTCAACCCGCCCCTCATGCCGGGCTGGGACCGTTTCCCGGTGCCGGAGTGGCTGGGGGAGCGGCTGGGCGTGCCGGTCTTCGTGGACAACGACGTCAACATCATGGCGCTCGGCGAGCAGCGCGCCGGGCGGCTGGCGACCGGCCAGCTCGTCTTCGTCAAGATCGGCACCGGCATCGGCTGCGGCGTGATCTCCGACGGACGCCTCCACCGGGGCGCGCAGGGCGCGGCCGGCGACATCGGCCACATCCGGGTCGCCACCGCCGACGACGGCGTGCTGTGCCACTGCGGCAACGTGGGCTGCCTGGAGGCACTGGCCGGCGGGGCCGCGCTGGCCGCCCGCATCTCGGCGACCGGCGTGCCCGCCGCGGGCGGCCGGGACGTCGTCGCGCTGCTGCGCGCCGGCAACCGCGACGCCGCCCAGCTCGTCCGCCAGGCCGGGCGCGAGATCGGCGACGTGCTGGCCACGATCGTCAACTTCTTCAACCCGGCCGCGATCGTGATCGGCGGCGACCTGGCCGACGCCGGCGAACACCTGCTCGCGGGCGTGCGCGAGGCCATCTACAAGCGCTCGCTGCCGCTGGCCACCCAGCACCTGCGCATCCAGGTCAGCGAGCTGGGCGACCGGGCGGGCGTCATCGGGGCGGCCGTCATGGTGCTGGAGCACGTCCTGGCTCCGGAGGCGGTCGACAGCGCCCTGGCCGGCTGACCTCGTCCGCGAAGCGCCCCGCCTGCCCGCGCAGGCGGGGCGCTTCGTCGTTCCGGCCACGGGCCGAAACCGTTTTGTCTGGGACTTAACAGACTTTCGTTGACAATCATCAAAAGTCAGATCTACTGTCGCGATCTACGAAGGTTCTTCGATCGTCCGCCAATGGAACCCTCCTTCCCGGTCCACCCCCCACGGAAAGGGAACCTCCGCGATGCCCCCCAGCAGGCCCACCCGTGCCTCCCGATGGACGGCGCGGGTCAGCGCCGTCCTCCTGGCCATGTCGAGCGCGGTCGTGCTCACCGTGGCCGCCCCGCCCGCCCGCGCCCACGCCGCCATCGACCCCGCCGACTACCAGCGCGTCGAGCTGGCCAAGGGCGTCGCCGAGATGGGCGAGCCGATGACCATGGCCGTGCTGCCCGACCTGTCGGTGCTGCACACCGCGCGCGACGGGACGCTGCGCCGCACCGACGCCCAGGGACTGACCACCGTGGTCGGGGCGCTGCCCGTCTACACCCACGACGAGGAGGGCCTCCAGGGCGTCGCCGTGGACCCCGGCTTCGCCGCCAACCGGACCATCTACCTCTACTACGCCCCCCGCCTCAGCACGCCGGCCGGCGACGCGCCCGCGACCGGCGCCGACTGGTCGGCCTGGCAGGGCGTCAACCGCCTGGCCCGGTTCACCCTCAAGCCCGACTGGACGCTCGACCTGGCCTCCCAGCGGACCGTGCTCGACGTGGCCGCCGACCGCGGCATGTGCTGCCACGTCGGCGGCGACATGGACTTCGACGCCCAGGGCAACCTCTACCTGTCCACCGGCGACGACTCCAACCCCTTCGACTCGGCCGGCTACGCCCCCATCGACGAGCGCCCCGACCGCAACCCCGTCTACGACGCCCAGCGCAGCGCCGGCAACACCAACGACCTGCGCGGCAAGATCCTGCGCATCAAGGTGAACCCCGCGGACGGCACGTACACGATCCCCGCGGGCAACCTCTTCCCGCCGGGCACCGCGCGGACCAGGCCCGAGATCTACGCCATGGGCTTCCGCAACCCGTTCAGGATGACCGTGGACAAGGCCACCGGCGTGGTCTACGTCGGCGACTACGGCCCCGACGCCGGCAGCACCGACCCGAACCGCGGGCCCGCCGGGCAGGTCGAGTTCGACCGCGTCACCGGCCCCGGCAACTACGGCTGGCCGTACTGCACCGGCACCAACACCCTGGCCGAGACCTACAACGACTACACCTTCCCCTCGGGCCCCTCCGGCCAGAAGTACGACTGCGCCGCGGGCGGCCCGGCCAACGACTCGCCGCGCAACACCGGCCTGGCCAAGCTCCCGCCCGCCAAGCCCGCCTGGATCAGGTACGGCGGCGACGCCGGCTCGCCGCCCGAGTTCGGCAGCGGCTCGGAGTCGCCGATGGGCGGCCCGATCTACCGCTACGACGCCGCCCTGAACTCCGCCGTCAAGTTCCCCCAGGACCTCGACGGGCACTTCTTCGCCGGGGAGTTCGGCCGCAAGTGGATCAAGGCGATCGACGTGGCCGCCGACGGCACGCGCGGCGAGATCGCCGCCTTTCCCTGGACCGGCACGCAGGTGATGGACCTGGCCTTCGGCCCCGACGGCGCGCTCTACGTCCTCGACTACGGCTCCGGCTACTTCGGCGGCGACGCCAACTCCGCCCTCTACCGCGTCGAGTACATCAAGGACCGCAACCGCTCGCCGGTCGCGGTCGCCAAGGCCGACAGGACGTCCGGCAAGCTCCCGCTCACCGTCGCCTTCAACAGCGCCGGCTCCGCCGACCCCGAGGGCGGCGCGCTCACCTACGCCTGGAACTTCGGCGACGGCACCACCTCCACCGCCCCGAACCCCACGAAGACCTACACCACCGAGGGCTCGTTCACCGCCACGCTCACCGTGCGCGACCCCCAGGGCAACGCCGGCACCGCCGGCGTGGTCATCACGGCAGGCAACACCGCCCCCGCCGTGACCATCGGCACGCCCGCCCCCGGGACGCTGTTCACCTGGGGCGACACCGTGCCCTTCACGATCGGGGTGACCGACCCCGAGGACACGCAGATCGACTGCGCCAAGGTGAAGATGACGTACGTGCTCGGCCACGACAGCCACGGCCACCAGATCACCTCGAAGAACGGCTGCGCGGGCGAGCTGACGATCCCGGCCGACGGCGAGCACGACGACGCGGCCAACATCTTCGCCGTCTTCGACGCCGAGTACACCGACAAGGGCGGCCTGACCACCCACACCCAGCACGTCCTGCAGCCACGCCACCGCCAGGCCGAGCACTACGCGACGATGTCCGGCGTCTCGCAGATCTCCAAGGCGGCCGCGCACGGCGGCAGGACGGTCGGCGACGTGCACAACGGCGACTGGATCGCCTTCACCCCCTACCGGCTCGACGACGCCAGGACGTTCCGGGCGCGGGTCTCCTCGGGCGGCGCCGGCGGCTCCATCGAGGTGCGCACGGGCTCGCCCACCGGGCCGCTGCTCGGCAAGGCCGCCGTCCCGGTGACGGGCGGCTGGGAGACCTTCACCGACGTGCAGGCCCCGCTGACCGGCGCGACCACCGCGTCCACCACGCTCTACCTGGTCTTCACCGGGGGCGCCGGGGCGCTGTTCGACCTCGACGACTTCACCCTGGCCAAGGAGGCGACGGCGGTCGGCCCGATCCGCGCCGCCGACGGCAGGTGCGTGGACGTCGCGGGCGCCGGCACCGCCGACGGCACCAAGGTGCAGCTCTACTCCTGCAACGGTACGAACGCCCAGAACTGGGCCATCGACGGCCAGACCGTCAAGGCGCTCGGCAAGTGCCTCGACGTGGCCGGGGCCGACAGCGCCGACGGCACCAAGGTGCAGATCTGGACCTGCAACGGCACGGGCGCGCAGAAGTGGACCGCCGAGGGCGGCGCGCTCAAGGCGCTCGGCAAGTGCCTCGACGCCACCGACCCGGCCCAGCTCGTCATCAGGACGTGCAACGGCGGCACGCCCCAGAGGTTCACCACCGCGACCCCCGCCGCCGGCGGCCCCGCCGTCCTGGTCTTCTCCCGCACGGCGGGGTTCCGGCACGACTCGATCGCGGCGGGCGTCCAGGCGATCAGGGATCTCGGGTTCGGCGTGACCGCCACCGAGGACCCGGCCGCGTTCACCACGGCCAACCTGGCCGCCTACAAGGCGGTGGTCTTCCTCAACACCACCGGTGACGTGCTCGACGCCACACAGCAGGCCGCGTTCGAGGCGTACGTCAAGGCGGGCGGCGGCTACGCCGGCGTCCACGCGGCCGCCGACACCGAGTACGACTGGCCCTGGTACGGCGGCCTCGTCGGCGCCTGGTTCGCCGCCCACCCGGCGGTGCAGAAGGCGACGGTCAAGGTCGAGGACCGCGCCCACCCGGCGACCGCCCACCTGGACGCCACCTGGCCGCGGACGGACGAGTGGTACGACTACCGGACCAACGCCAGGACCGGCGCCCACGTGCTGGCCACCCTGGACGAGTCGACGTACTCGGGCGGCACGATGGGCGCCGACCACCCGATCGCCTGGTGCAAGCCGTACGACGGGGGGCGTTCCTTCTACACCGGCGGCGGGCACACCGCAGAGTCCTTCGCCGAGCCCGCCTTCCGGCAGCACCTGCGCGGCGGCCTGGCCTACGCCACCGGCCAGGCCAAGGCCGACTGCCGCCCCGAGACCGGCTACACCACCCTCTACAACGGCTCGACCACCGGCTGGGAGCAGGCCGGGCCGGGCGGCTTCGCCAACGCCGGCGGCACGCTGACCTCGCAGGGCGGCATGGGCCTGCTCTGGTACAAGGCCAAGGAGTACACCACCTCCTACTCGCTCAAGCTGGACTGGAAGCTGGCCGGTGACGACAACTCCGGCGTCTTCGTCGGCTTCCCGCCCTCGACCGACCCGTCCTCGGCGGTGAACAACGGCTACGAGATCCAGATCGACGCCACCGACGCGCCGGACCGGACCACCGGCTCGGTCTACGGCTTCAAGGCCGCCGACATCGCCGCCCGGGACGCCGCGCTGAACCCGCCGGGGGAGTGGAACACCTACGAGATCCGGGTCGAGGGCGAACGCCTCCAGGTCTTCCTCAACGGCGCCAGGATCAACGACTTCACCAACACCGACCCGGCCCGCTCACTGAAGAACGGGCACATCGGCATCCAGAACCACAGCGACGCCGACCAGGCGTCCTTCCGCAACATCCGGATCAAGGAGCTCGGCCCGCCCGCCGGGGACTCCGTCGTCCAGGCCGAGACCTGGGCGCAGGCGTCCGGGGTGGCCACCTACCCGCACGCGCCCGCGCACGGCGGCACCGTGCTCGGCTACGTCAACCCGGGCGACTGGGCGGCCTACGACGTGGATCTCACCGGGGTCACCGCGTTCCGGGCGCGGGTGGCCTCGCCGGGGCCGTCGGGCGGTTTCGAGATCCGCACCGGCTCGCCGACGGGGCCGGTGCTCGGCGCCGTCACCGTGCCGGACACCGGCGGCTGGGAGTCCTACGCCGACGTCTCCACGGCGCTGACCGGCGTGCCCGCCGGCGCGGCCCGGCTGTACCTGGTGTTCACCGGTGCGAACTTCGACGTCGACGACTTCACCCTGGTCCGCGCCGCGCCCAGGACGCCGGCGAAGCGGGCCCGATAGCCGCCGGGCCGGTGGCCGTCACGCGGGCGGCCTCCGTAGCCGCCGGGCCGGTGGTCGTCACGCGGACGGCCACCGGCCCGGGACGGGGTCAGGGCAGCGCGTAGCCGAGGACCTGCTCGTGGATCAGGCCCTCACAGCCCGCCTGGTCCGTGACCAGGTGGTCGCCGCTCGCGGCCCGGCACCGGTGCAGCGCGACCGATCCGGGCACCTGGCTGGTGTAGACGTGCCCGACCGGGCCCATCGGGAACTGCCCCTCGCAGCCGGGGTCGCGGGTGAGCATGGTGTGCGCGCCGACCTTGCACTCGTACAGGGGAACGGTGCCGGCCGCCTGGTTGCGCAGCAGCTTCCACACGCGTTCCTGGGTGAAGCCGGGCGGCAGCAGCCGGGAGCTGGCCACGTGCCCCTTGCTCGCCTGGTAGCCGCGGCGGAGCTGGGTGTGGGGCAGCAGCTCGAAGCCGCACGACAACTGCGGGGGCGACAGGTCGTTGCGGTTGGCCAGCGCCCACGTGGCCCAGGCCGGCTTGGCCGAGCCGTCGGTACGGCGCAGCCCCACGCCGAGACCGGCCGCCGTCTCGTCCGGATGGTCGCTCATCCGGTGCCAGACGTAGCTCTCGATGCCCGGCGTGCCGAGGACGTTGCGGAAGGAGTTGCACAACTGCGACGCCTGCGCGGCCTCCGACGAGGGCGACAACGAGTTCACGCCGCTCTCGGTGAGCTGCACCTGCCAGGCCGACGGCGTGTTCGGGAACTGCTGGCGCAGCCAGCCGACCAGCACGCCGATGTTGCCGTAGGTGACCTTCGGGAAGTCGTCGGCGGAGAACTGCGGCGCCAGCAGGTTCGGCGGGTAGGGGTGGTAGGCGACCCGCCAGGCCCGGTTGCCGGCCCGCGCCGCCAGGCCCTTGAGCACGGTCATGCCCGACAACATCGCCTCGGAGGCGGCCGGCTGGTCGTAGGCGGTGCCGAAGTGGTGGTCGAGCGAGGTGAGCACCTTCGCGGTGGGCTGCTGGGCCATGACGGCGTCGTAGGCGGCGTTGTAGTTCGCGGCGATCGCGTCCAGCCACGCGGTCGTGCCGCAGGCCGTGCCCTGGCCGCAGCCGATGTCGAACCAGGTGTTGCTGTTGACCTCGTTCATGACGACGAAGTCGGCGATGCGGCCGTTGCCGTGCTGCCCGTCGTAGCGCTGGGCCAGCATGCCGGCGAAGCGGCCGTAGTCGGCGGGGTCGTCGGGGACGCAGAACTTCTCGAACCCGGGGGCGGCAGGCGTGCAGGGACGGGCCCCGCGGGCCCAGGCCGGGGTGCCGTAGACGACGGCGGTGACGACGAGACCGCGGGCGGTCCAGTCCCTGATGGCGGCGTCGACGGCCGAGCCGACGGTGAAGCAGCGCCCGCCGAACTCCTGCGCGCCCGCCGCGCACGGCGGCGACTTCACGCTGAGCTCCCAGTCGGCCCAGATGAGGTTCATGGCGACGCCGCCGGCGTTGTTGCCGGCGATCTCGTTCTTGTCGGGCCAGAAGTCCGGTTGCAGGCCCTTGATGCGGTAGTCGGACCTGACCGGGTACGGCAGAGCGGCGGTGGCGGCGGCCGGAGCGGCCGGAAGGAGAAGTAAGAGGACGGCGGCGATACGGGCAACCCAACCCATGGGACCTCCTGGATTTAAACGTCTCAACAATGAGGCCCAGAAGGCGGCCAGGCAAGACCCGATTTGCTGCGGCGGCCCGGCTTGAAACGTCACTGAGGAACGGTCGACGCCCTGACCATGAGCTCCGGCTGGAAGACGATCTCCTGGTGCCAGTGGTTGGCGTCGCCCCGGGCGTCGGTGAGCAGCAGCTCCGCGGCCGCCTGGCCGAGCTGGTGCTTGGGCTGGCGGACCGAGGTCAGCGACGGCGACAGCAGCTCGGCGAACTCGACGTCGTCGTAGCCCAGCACCGCCATGTCGTGCGGGACGCGCACGCCGCGCCGCTCCAGCCCGCGCAGCGCGCCCAGCGCCACCGTGTCGTTGACGCAGAACAGCGCCGTCGGCCCCTTGCGCGCGGGCAGCCGCTCCAGCGCCGCCTCGCCCTCGCGCGGCGTCAGCGCGGGCAGCGTGACCTCGGTGATCACCTCGTCGGGGTCGAGCCCGGCGGCCCGCACCGCCCTGGCCAGCCCCTCGCGCCGATCGGCGCACTGGCGCACGATCGGCGGCCCGTTGAGGAAGGCGATGCGCCGGTGGCCGAGCGCGAGCAGGTGGGCGCCGGCCAGCTCGCCGCCCCGGACGTTGTCCACCGCCACCGCGCAGAGCTGGGCGTCGGCGCCCGGCCGGTCGAGCAGCACCATGCCGACGCCGCGCCGGCGCAGCTCCACCAGATGGGAGATGTCGGGCCCGGCGGGCGTGATGAGGATGCCGGGCACCCGGTGCTGCTCCAGGATCTGCAGGTAGTGGGCCTCCTTCTCGACCGAGTCGCCGGAGCTGCACAGCACCAGGAGCAGCTGCTCCTGCGACAGCCGGGTCTCGATGCCCGGCAGCACCTCGCTGAAGAACGGGTTGCCGATGTCGCGCACCATCACGCCGACCGAGCGGCCCGAGCCGCCGCGCAGCTGCCGGGCCGGCGCGCTGGGCACGAAGCCGAGCGTCTTGATGGAGGCGCGCACCCGGCGCAACGTGCGCTCGGCCACCAGCTCGGGCCGGTTGAGCACGTTGGAGACCGTTCCCACGGACACGCCGGCATGGGCCGCGACGTCGACCATGCTGAGCCGGCGGCGCTCGGCCGGCTTGTGGATGTCGGTCACCGGTGGACAGCCCTTCTGGTCACCTGGCAGAGAGGGCCAGTCTACTGGTTGAAATGTTTCAGCCAAACGAACCCGTGCTGCACATCTGGAATCAGGGCATTGACGGAAGTACCTCATGGTGCCTACGGTGCGCATTGCTTGAAATGTTTCAACTAGCCGGGAGTACCCTTGTCGCATCTCGCCGTGACCGACCTGCGCGTCGAAGGACTGGCCGAACCACTCGGCCTCGACGTGGACACGCCGGAGTTCTCCTGGCGGATCACCGGGGCCGGGCGTGGACGGGCGCAGAGCGCGTACCGGCTGGTCGTGGCCCGGGAGGGCGATCCGGCCGGCGAGGGGGCCGAATCAGTCTGGGACAGCGGTGTGGTGTGCTCGGCCGCGACCTTCGACGTCCCGTACGGCGGCGCCGCGCTGCGGCCGAGGACGCGCTACCAGTGGCGGGTCAAGGTGGCCGACGAGCACGGCGAATGGTCCGGCTGGAGCCCCGCGCACTGGTTCGAGACCGGGCTCGGCGAGGCCGGCGGCTGGATGGCGGGCTGGATCGGCACCCCCATGGTGCCCGGCTCCGAGCGGCTGCCGTCGCTGGAGAACGTGCCGCGCATCTGGGTCGCCGGGCCGCTCGGCCCGTCCGGGTCGCCGACCGGGGCGTTCCGGACGCGGTTCGCGGTGCCGGGCGGGGCCAGGCCGCTGTCGGCGTGGCTGGTGATCGGCGACGGCGGCGGGGCCGACGCGGCCGGGCCGGTCGAGTCTGTCGAGGCGTACGTCAACGGGGTGCGGGTCGCGGGGGAGCGGCGGGCGGGCGCGTTCGTGGCCGACGCCGGCGACCTGGTGGCCTCGGGCGAGAACGTGCTCGCGATCAGGGCCGCCGGGCCGGGGTTGTGCGTGCGGCTGGAGGTCGTGGTCGAGGGGCGGCCCGCGCTGCCGCAGCTCGTCCCGGTGGCGGGCGAGAGCACGGTGACCGTCACCTCCGGCGGCCGGTGGCGGGCCGAGGAGCGGCCGGGCGAGGGCTTCGAGCAGCCCGGCTTCGACGACTCCGGCTGGCGGCTGGCCGAGGAGGTCGGGCTGCACGGCGACCCGCCGCTGGGCCGCGAACCGGTCGGCGACCGGCCGAGCCCGTACCTGCGGCGCGAGTTCGGCGTGCCGTCGCCGGTGCGCCGGGCCAGGCTGTACGCCACCGCGCTCGGCGTCTACGAGATCCACCTCAACGGCGCCCGGGTCGGCGCCGACCACCTGGCCCCCGGCTGGACCGACTACCGCCACCGCGTCACGTACCAGACCTACGACGTGACGGCGCTGGTGTCGGAGGGACGCAACACGATCGGCGCGGTCCTCGCCGACGGCTGGTACGCCGGCAACATCAGCTGGTTCGGCTCCTTCCAGTACGGCCGCCGCCTGGCCTTCCGCGCCGAGCTGGAGATCCAGCACGAGGACGGCACCCGCACCCGGCTGCGCACCGACGCCGACTGGCGCGCCGGCTCCGGCGCGATCCGCTACGCCGACCTGCAGAACGGCGAGCGGCAGGACCTGGCGGCAGAACCGCTCGGCTGGACGGCCGCCGGGTTCGACGACTCCGGCTGGGCGCCCGCGGTGCCGGTGAGCCCGCCGGCCGGCCGGGTGACCGCCTCCGTCGCGCCGCCGATCCGGGTGCACGAGGAGGTGGAGCCGGTGCGGGTGTGGGAGCACCGGCCCGGCGTGTGGATCGCCGACTTCGGCCAGAACCTGGTCGGCTGGGTCCGGCTCACCGGCCGCGCCGGCCGCGACCGCCCGGTGGTGCTGCGGCACGCCGAGGTCCTCGACCACGAGGGCGGGCTGCACCTGGCCAACCTGCGCTCGGCCCGCGCCACGGACGAGTTCCTGCCCCGCGGCGAGCAGGCCGAGACGTTCGAGCCGAGGTTCACCTTCCACGGCTTCCGGTACGCCGAGGTCTCGGGCCTGCGCGTGGCCCCCGAGTCGATCACGGCCAGGGTGGCCCACGCCGCGATGGAGCCGGCCGGCGAGTTCACCTGCTCCGACGAGCGGCTCGACCGGTTGCAGCGCAACATCGTGTGGGGGCAGCGCGGCAACTTCCTGGCCGTCCCCACCGACTGCCCGCAGCGGGACGAGCGGCTCGGCTGGACCGGCGACATCTGGGCCTTCGCCCCGACCGCCCTGTTCAACTACGACGCCGCCGCCTTCCTGCGGAGCTGGCTGACCGACGTGGTCGACGCCCAGGGCGACGACGGCGCGGTCACGCACGTGGTGCCCGACGTGCTGTCGGGCCGCGGCCTGTCGCCCAACCCCAAGGAGGCCGGCTCGCCCGGCTGGGGCGACGCGCTGGTCATGCTGCCATGGGCGCTGCACCGGCTGCGCGGCGACGCCCGCGTGGTCGCCGCCTGCTTCGAGCCGATGCTGCGCTGGCTGGCCTACCTGGACCGGCGCTCCGAGAACGGCATCTTCCCCGACGAGGGGTTCGGCGACTGGCTGTCGATCGGCGCCGACACCCCCAAGCGGCTCGTCGGCACGGCGATCTTCGCGCTGTCGGCCCGGCAGCTGGCCGGGCTCGCCGCCGCGCTCGGCCGCGACGCCGACGAGCGCTCCTGCCTGGAGCTGTACGAACGGGTGCGCCGGGCCTTCCGCGCGGCCTTCGTCGAGGGCCCCGGCGTGGTGGCGAGCGGCACGCAGACCGCGTACGTGCTGGCCGTCACCGCCGGGTTGCTGGAGGAGCACGAGCTGCCCAGGGCCGCGGCCCGGCTGGCCGGTGACGTCGAGGCGCGCGGCGGCCACCTGTCGACCGGGTTCCTCGGCACGCCGTACCTGCTGGACGCGCTCACCTCGACCGGGCGGCTGGACGTGGCCTACCGGCTGCTGACGCAGGACACCTTCCCGTCCTGGCTCTACCCGGTCGTGCACGGCGACGCGACGACCATGTGGGAGCGCTGGGACTCCTGGAGCCACCACCGCGGGCTGCAGGACCCCGGCATGAACTCCTTCAACCACTACGCCTACGGCGCCGTCGGCGACTGGATGTACCGGACGGTCGGCGGCCTGGCCCCCGGCTCGCCCGGCTACGCCGACATCGTCGTGCGCCCCCGTCCCGGTGGCGGGATCGGCTGGGCGCGGACCGCCCACCGCACCCGGCACGGCCAGGTGGAGATCTCCTGGCGGCTGACGGACGGCGGCCTCGCCCTGGACGTCGTCGTGCCGCCCAACACCCGCGCCGAGGTGCACGTGCCCGCGCCGCCGGACCGGGTGACCGAAGGCGGCCGGCCGGCGGCCGAGGCGGAGGGCGTGACCTTCGACCGCCTCGACGACGGGGCCGCGGTCTACCGGGTCGGCTCGGGTTCGTACGCGTTCCGCACCACCGCTGAGAGGCATTGACGATCGTGACCAGCACCAAAGCGCGCCGCCGGATCCCGTGGGGCGTCTACCTCGTCCTCCTGCCCACCTTCGCCCTGCTCGCGGCGTTCGCCTACTACCCGGCGCTCAACGGCATGCTGCACTCGCTGCATGAGTGGCGGCCGGGCTTCGGCTCGCCGTTCGTCGGCCTGGACAACTACCTCACGATGCTCGGCGACGACCTGTGGTGGGCCTCCTTCCGCAACGCCGGGATCATCTTCGTCTGGGCCGTCACGCTCATGTGGGTCTTCCCGCTGCTGGCCGCCGAGCTGGTGATGTCGCTGTCCAGCGAGCGGCTGCGGTTCGTCTTCCGCACCCTGCTCATCCTGCCGCTGGCCTTCCCGGCCGTGGTCAACGTGCTGCTGTGGCAGTTCATGTACGACCCGCGCGACGGCGTCGTCAACAGCCTGCTGCGCGCGCTCGGCCTGGACGGGCTGGCGGGCAACTGGATCGGCGACCCCGCCACGGCGCTGGCCGCGCTGATGACGATCGGCTTCCCGTGGGTGGCCAGCCTGCCGTTCCTGGTCTTCCTGTCGGCGCTGCAGAACGTGCCGGCCGAGATCTACCAGGCCGCCGAGGTGGACGGCGCCGGCCGGCTGCGCCGCTTCTGGAGCATCGACCTGCCGATGATGTTCCGCGACGTCAAGCTGCTGCTGGTGCTGGCGGTGATCTCGGTGCTCCAGTACGGCATGCAGGCCCACATCATGACCAAGGGCGGCCCCGACAACGCCACGCAGGTGCCGGTGCTGCGCATGCTCGACGCCGCCTTCGTGGACACGAGCTGGGGGTACGCGGCCGCGCTCGGCACCGTGCTGTTCGCCCTGACCCTCGGCGTGAGCCTGGCCGCGCTGGCGCTCGGCAGGAGGTCGGGATCGTGAGCCGGACCCGCAGGACCGACCTGGTGGCCGGCGGCGTGCTGGCGGTGCTGGCCTTCGCCGGGCTGTTCCCTTACCTGTTCATGCTGGCCGCGTCGGTCAAGGACAACGAGCAGTTCTTCGGCAGCTACTGGTCGCCGGCCTGGCCGGTGCACCTGGACAACTACGCGGCGGCCTGGGAGCAGGTCAGCCCGTACCTGTTCACCTCGTTCGTGGTGGCGGCGCTGGCCATCGCCGGCACGATGCTGCTGGCCCCGGCCGCGGCGTTCGTGTTCGCCCGCTACCGCTTCCCGGGGCGCAACGCGCTGTTCGGGCTGGTCGCGGCGCTGCTCATGGTGCCCTCGATCACCAGCCTGATCCCGCTGTTCGTGCTGATGCGCGACCTCGGCATCCTGGACAGCCGGCTGGTGCTGATCATCCCGCACGTCACCGCGAACACGGTCTTCGGGATCGTCGTCATGCGCACGTACATGGCGCAGATCCCCGAGGAGATCTTCGAGGCGGCGCGGGTGGACGGGGCGGGCGGCGTCCGGCTGTTCCTGGCCTTCATGCTGCCGCTGGCCCGGCCGGTCATCGGCACGGTCGCGCTGATGACGGTGCTGGGCGTGTGGAACGACTACTTCTGGCCGCTGCTCACCGTGCAGACCGACGCCTACCGGACGATCCCCGCGGGGCTGGCCTTCTTCGCCAACCAGAACGCGCAGCAGTGGGGCCCGCTGTTCGCCGGCTACGTGCTGGCCAGCCTGCCGCTGGTGGTGCTGTTCACGTTCCTGTCCAAGTGGTTCCTGGCGGGCATCCAGGGCGGCATCGTGTCCGGCAAGTGAGCCGGCGCCCGCGATTGAAACGTATCAATAAGAAAGGACCCGTACCCCGATGAGAACACCCCCCAAGAGCGGGCTCGCGGCGCTGGCCGCGCTGCTCGCGCTGACAGGCTGCGGCCTGCTCGGCACCGGCGGCACCTCCGCCCAGGACGGCGGCGGCAAGGTGACGATCACGCTGGCCGGCCCCAACCAGTGGAACGCCAGCGGCAGCAGCTTCGGACCGGCCTGGGAGGCGCTGGTCGACGCCTTCGAGAAGCGCGAGCCCAGCATCGAGGTCAGGACGCAGGTGCTGCCCCTCGACGGCTTCATGCAGACGATCACCACCCAGCTCGCCGCCGGCACCGCGCCCGAACTGGTCTTCAACCAGCCGCCGCACAAGGCGCACGAGGTGCACGCGCTCGACGCCGAGCTGCAGAAGCCCAACCCGTACGTGCCGGGCAACCAGCGCTGGATCGACGTGTTCAGGAAGGAGTACTACGGCCCCGCCGTCTCCAAAGCGCTGAGCAAGGAGAGCGGCAAGCTGGAGTACGTCCCCTTCAACCTGGTCGCCATCGGCCTGTTCTACAACAAGGACGCCTTCGCCAAGGCGGGCATCGACCAGCCCCCGGCCACCTGGGAGGACTTCAGGAGCGCCTGCGGGCAGCTCAAGGCGGCCGGCTTCGACCCCGTCGCCCTCGACAAGGGCGGCCTGGCCGCCGGCTGGACGTGGGAGGCGGTCAGCACCCAGCTCATCGACAAGTACCACGACGACTGGAACCTCTTCGACGCCACCGGCAAGCCGGGCAAGGCGCCGACCGTGACCGAGAAGTCGATGAGCAGGGTCATCAAGCAGGGCACGCTCACCACCAGGACGCCCGAGGTCGCCGAGTCCCTGAAGATCTACAAGGAGTTCTTCGACTGCGGCACGCCCAACTGGACGGGCGTCGCCGACGGCGGCGCGACCGTGGGCTACCGCGACTTCGTCTCGGGCAAGGCCGCCATGTCGTGGGGCACCGACTTCGCCGTCGAGGCGCTGAAGGCGGACGCGAAGTTCGCGCTCGGCACGATGCCGTTCCCGACCATCACCAAGGCCAGCACGCCGCTGTCGTCGGAGGCCCCGGCCCGCTACGGCGCCTCGATCGGCGGCACCAGCTACATGATCCCCTCCACCGTCAAGGGCGAGAAGTACGCGGCGGCGGTCAAGTTCCTGCAGTACATGAGCTCGCCGGCGATCAAGCCCTGGCTGGACGCGACCGGCGGCCTGCCCGCCGTCGAGGGCGTCGAGCCGTCGGCCGAGACCGCCGGGCTGCTGGAGGGCGAGTGGGGCAAGCCGTTCCGGGTGGTGGCCCTGCCGGGCGGCCCGGAGGGCACCTCCTTCCGCGACGTCTTCGACGGCTATCTGCTCGGCCGGCGCTCCCTGGAGGAGGAGCTGGCCGACCTGGACAAGTGGTGGAAGCGCGGCATCGAGGCGGGCATCAAGAAGAACGCCTGGGGCGACGAGGACTGGGCGAAGTAGGAGGAGATGACATGCGGTTGTTGATCGCCCTGGCGCTGGCCGTCCCGATGCTGGCCCTCCCGGCGCAGGCCCTGCCCGCGCGCGCGGCGGCGGCCGGCGGGGTGAGCGGCGTCGAGGTCGGCGGGGACACGATCACCGTCACCGGCGTCGCCCCCGGCCCGGCCGAGCTGTACGCGCTGGACACCTGGCAGGACTCGCCCGCGGGCGAGCAGCCGGTCGCGTCCGTCGAGGCGGGCCCGTTCCGCGTCGAGGTGCCCCGGATGGACGGTGACCAGGACCGGCTCTACGACAAGTTCCTCGCGGTGGGCGCGGACGGCCCGCTGGGAGAGGTGCACTACGCCGACAGGCTGAGCTTCCCGTCGGCCAACCAAGCCCCTTATCCCGAAATGTCGGGCAAAAAGGGGTTACAGGTGCAGATGACGGACGACGCCGAGGAGATCGGCGTCCAGCACGCCGGCATCAACCTGGCCCTCGACTCGGTCATGACGGCCGGGCCGGGCGCCCCGGGCAACACCATCGAGTTCGTCTCCCAGGGCAAGACGTACTACTTCGACCGCGGCGCCGTCGCCGGGCTCGACGCCCAGGTCAAGCCGCTGTCGGACAACGGCGTCCTGGTCAACATGATCGTGCTGGTCTACAACAGCGGCGCGCCCAACTCCGCCGCGCGCACGCTCATCCACCCCGACGCCGAGCTGGGCAAGGGCACGGTGTACGCGTTCAACACCAAGACGGCCGAGGGCGAGGCGCACTTCACCGCCGCGATGGAGTTCTTCGCCCAGCGCTACAGCCAGCCCGACGGCCGCTACGGCCGGGCGTGGGGCTGGATCGTCGGCAACGAGATCGACGCCCAGCAGTTCTGGTACAACATGGGCCGCCAGGACCGTGACGTCTTCCTCGACCAGTACGCCCGCGCCATGCGGCTGACCTGGCAGGCCGTGCGCAAGGCCGCCGCCGCCGCCCGCGTCTACACCTCGCTGACGCACTTCTGGACGGGCGCGGCCAACGACGACCCGAAGTACACCTACAAGGGCCGCGACGTGGTGGACGGGCTCAACGCCCTCACCAAGCGCCAGGGCGACTTCGACTGGAACATCGCCTACCACCCCTACCCGGAGAACCTGTTCAACCCGGCGTTCTGGAACGACAAGACCGCCACGGACGGCTTCGACACCCTGCGGATCACGTTCAAGAACATCGAGCTGCTGCCGCGCTACCTCGCCCAGGACGACCTGACCTACAACGGGCAACGGCGGCGGGTGATCCTCTCCGAACAGGGCCTGAACTCCCAGGACTACTCCGCCAAGGAGCTGCGGCTGCAGGCCGCGGCCTACGCGTACGCCTACTACAAGATCGCCTTCGCCGACGGCATCGACTCCTTCATCCTGCACCGGCACGTCGACCACAAGCAGGAGGGCGGCCTGCGGCTCGGCCTGTGGACGTGGGACGAGGAGCACAGCGCGCCCTCCAACGCCGGGGAGCGCAAGCCCCTGCACGAGGTGTTCGCCGCCATCGACACCGACCGGTCGCTGGCGGCGACCGAGTTCGCCAAGAAGATCATCGGCATCTCCGACTGGAAGGACGTCATCCCCGGCTTCGACCCGGCCGAGCTGGCCGTCCGGAAGCCGCCCGCCGTGGTGGGCACGCAGCTCGACGCCAGGCCGGTGGCCGAGCGGGTGATCTCCGGCTTCGAGACGGGCGCCGACGGCTGGCGGCCCTCCGACAACGCCGCCGCCGTGGAGCGGGTGGCCGTGGACGGCGGGCACGCGCTGCGCGTGCGCTTCGACCGCGACCTGCCCGGCTGGTCGCGGTACGCCAAGTCGTACAAGGGCGCCGACGTGCTGTTCGGCAAGCCGCTCGACGCCTCGCGCACGCCGTCGCTGTCGGTGTCGGTCCGGGTGCCGCCCGAGGCCGACGACGGCTTCAAACCGGGCAACGTCTTCACCGCCAAGGTCCGCGTCTACGGGCGCGGCGGCGCGGTCGCGGAGGGCGTCGGCACGGTCGACCCCGAGCTCGGCTGGAACCGGCTCACGCTGGACCTGTCCCGCTGGGCCCCGCGCGCCGCGATCTCCCGGGTCAAGGTGTGGGTACGCGGCTCGGCCGGCTCCGACTGGGCGGGCTCGTACGACATCGACCGGCTGAGCCTGGCCGCGGCGGCGCTGCCCGGCCTCGCCCGGCGCAACGTGGAGGTGAGCGCGTCCACCGCCGAGCGCGGCCGGCTCGGCTCCAAGGTCACCTTCACCGTCACCAACCGGGACGCGCTGCCGATGGCCGGCCGGGTCACGCTGTCCGCCTGCGACGGCGTGGCCGTCGATCCGCCCGCGCTGCCGGTGACCGGCCTGCGCACGGGCGCGAGCCGCACGACGGAGACCACGCTGACCGCGTACGCGCCCGCGGACCAGGAGTACCCGGTCGTGTGCGCGTCCTACCTCGGGCACACGGACCGGGTGACGTTCCGGCTGCCGCCGCAGGCCGCGTACGTGCCGCCCGCCCCCGACGCCTTCGCCAACCAGGAGCTGGCCGACGGCTTCGACCGGGCCGGTGACTACCAGGCCCACCGGGTCCAGCCGGAGGACAAGGAGCTGCCGCAGGTGACCTACGCGGGCGGCGGGCTGTCGGCCGGGCACCCGTCGGCGTCCTGGTTCGGGCTGATGTCGTCAGGCGTCTCGCCGCGCAACCCGGCGTTCGCCACGGCGATCACGATCAGGAGGTTCCAGGGCGACTCCACCGACATGGACACCGTCTACACGGGCCTGGTCAAGGACGGCAGCACGGACGTGGCGGCGTTCTACGTCAACAGCCACAGGTTCGCCGGGTTCGAGGTGCGCGGCCCGCAGGTGCCGGGCGGGATCGCGGTCTTCGGCGTCAAGCAGGGCGTCACCGTCCCCGACGGCGGCCGCTTCGCGCTGTCGCTGGTGGGCGAGCGGGCCGCCATGTACGCCGACACCGGCTCCGGCTGGGAGCTGGTGACCTCGGCCACGCTGGAGCACCTGCCGGCGTTGTCGGACCCGGAGGTGAGGGCCGGTTACCGCTACGGCTTCGGCGTGCGCGGCGACCCCGGCCCCAGCCCGCTGGTGCTCGACGCGGTGGAGGGCCGCAGCATCTCCTGACGCGGCATCCCCTGACGCCACCTCCCGACGCCCCCAGGCCCGCCGCTCACGGCCACATGTCCTGCGGGAACCCGGTCCAGCGCAGGCCGGACGGGAGGTGGCTCAGGTCGTTGAACATCACCATCGTGGGCGGCAGGCCGGTGCGGTACTCGATGATCGTCAGGCCGGTGTTGGCGCTGTTCAGGCCGAGCCACCGGGGCGGCGGCGCGTCCAGCGCGTGCCGCACCAGCCAGGCGATCTGACCGGCGTGCGTCACCAGCACCTCGTGCACGTCGGACGCGGGCTCGCCGGGGACCCTCGCGAACCGGGCGACCAGGGCGTCGGCGAGCGCGCGGCCCGCCGCCGCCTCCGCCTGGTCGAAGCCGTCGAAGTAGCCGGCCCAGGACGCGGGCGTCTCGGCGGGAGCGGGCACGTACGGCACGTGGTCGACGAGCTCGTCGGCCGCGGCCACGGGCACGCCGGGCAGGCGCCGGGCGAGCTCGCGCGCGCTCTCGGCGGCACGCGGCAGCGGCGAGTGCCACACCGCGCCGATCGGCATCCCGGCCAGCCGTTCGCCGAGCAGGGCCGCCTGCTGCCGCCCGGCGTCGGTGAGCTGCCCGAACGCGTCGGCCGCGCCGTGGCGGGCCAGGTAGAGGCGTCGTAGCGACATAGGTGGTCGGGGAGCGGCGTGTCGCGGGCCGCTCCCCTCTCCTTTCCCAGGGTCAGGTGGCGGTGACGGTGCCGGCGGTGCCGTCGACGGTGACGAGCGTGCCGTCCCGGAGCCTGCTGGTCACGTCCGGGACGCCGAGGACGGCGGGGATGGCGTGCTCGCGGGCCACGATCGCGGCGTGCGAGAGCACGCCGCCGGTCTCGGTGACGACGCCGGCGGCGATGCGCAGCAGCGGCGTCCACGCCGGGTCGGTGAAGGGGCAGACGAGCACGTCGCCCGGGAGCACGCGGGCGAAGTCGCGCGGTCCGCGCACGATCCGCGCGGTGCCGGTCACGGCTCCGCGGCTGCCCGGCGTCCCGACGAGCGCCCCGGCCGGCACGTCCGCCGCCGGGGCGGGCCAGCCGGCGGGCGGGGGAGCGGCGGTGATGGGGCGGGCCTGCAGGATCCAGACGCGGCCGCCCGCGACGGCCCACTCGACGTCCTGCGGTCCGCCGCGCAGGGCCGCGATCCGCGCGCCCAGCCCGGCCAGCCGCACGGCGGTCGCGTCGTCGATCGCCGCCCGCCCCCGGACGTCGTCGGGCACGTTCCGCACGACGAGCCGCGCGCCCTCCCGGTCGAGCCGGGTGCGTTTGTCGGCCACGGCGCGCACGACCGACCCGTCCGCGGCGACCCGGTAGGAGTCGGGGGTGACCGTGCCGCCCACGACGCTGGGCCCGAGGCCCCACGACGCCTCGATCCCGGTGGGCTCGTCCGGCCCGCCGGGGGTGAACATGACCCCGGACGCCTCGGCGTCCAGGTGGCGCTGGACGACCACGGCCATCGCCGGGCCGTCGCCGGACCGGCGGCCGGCGGCGGCGCGCGGCGAGAACAGCGAGGCCCAGCAGGCGCGCACGGCCTCGGCCACCCCGCCCGCGCCGCGCACGGCGAGGAAGCTCTCGTACCGGCCGGCGGCCGAGCTCAGGCCGGTGTCCTCGTCGGCCGCCGACGACCGCACGGCCACGGGCGGGTCGCCGAGCGCGCCGAGCCCCCGTGCCAGCGCCGCGGCCAGCCCGGCGTCGAGCGTGAGTGCCTCGATCGCCCGCCGGGCCGCGGCCAGGTCGTCCGGTCCGGCGGTGTGCCGCCCGAGGTCCAGACCGCGGACCGCGGCGAGGTAGGCGGCGAACGGCACCACGAAGCCGTCCGGGACCGGCAGCCCGGCCCGCAGCAGCGCGCCGAGCGCGCCGCCCTTGCCCCCGCAGGTGTCGGCCGCGGCCTCCTCAAGGGGTACGATCATCCGCCCGCCCTTCAACAAAATGTTGACGATGTCCCGCCGATTGTGAATCATGGCCCGCATGCAACGCAACCACGACCCCGCCCTGAACGCGGACCAGCTCCACGCCCAGCGCGAGACGGAGGCCCGCCGGCGGCTCATGGCCCTGGGCGCCGACCTGCTCGACCCGCGCCCGTGGCAGCCCCCGCCCGTCCCGCCGTCGGCGGTCGACCTGACGCGGTTCGCCGTCTGGCGCAACGCCGGCCTGGAGCCGGAGGACATCCTGGGCGCGCTGGCCCTGCTGCCCGCCGCGCGCGCCGAGGTCGAGGCGATCGAGTCGGCCCTGCTGTTCACCGCTCGCAGCGCGGGGCTGACCTGGGCGCAGATGGCGGAGGCGATGAGGTTCAACTCGCCGCAGGCGTGCCAGCAGCACTACACCCGCCTGACCACCCGTCAGGAGGCCGGCTCATGACCTGGCAGTCCGCGCCCGGCCTGCTGGCGCTGCACGCCGTACGCGTCACCGGCTTCGCCGACACCCCGGTGCTCGCCCGCCGGTACGCGCTCGGCGTGGCCGAGACGGAGGAGGAACTGCTCGACGCCGAGGCGCGCGGCTGGGTGAGCCGCTCCCAGTTCGCCGGCACCGGCGGCTGGTCGCTCACCGAGACGGGCCGGGCCGAGGACGAGCGGCGCCTGGCCGCCGAGCTCGACCGGTCCGGCGGCGCCGAGGAGGTCCGCGACGTCCACCGCGAGTTCCTCCCGCTGAACGCCCTGCTGCTCAAGGCGTGCACCGACTGGCAGCTGCGCCCGGACGGCCGCGACCGGCTCGCCGCCAACGACCACTCCGACCCCGCCTGGGACGCCCGGATCCTGCACGAGCTCACCGTCGTCGGCCGCGCCCTCCAGCCGCTCGCCGACCGGCTGACCGGCGTCCTGGCCCGGTTCGGCGGGTACGACACGCGTTTCACCGCGGCCCTGGCCCGCGCCCGCAACGGGGAGGGCGCGTGGGTCGACCGCACCGACGTCGACTCCTGTCACCGCGTCTGGTTCGAGCTGCACGAGGACCTGATCTCCACCCTCGGCCTCGACCGCCACGCCCATTCCTGACGGCGGTGGCCTCCGGGCGCCGGGTGGTGTGGTGCGCGCGCGGCAGGCCGAGCGGCACGTCGCGGGAGCCCGGGATGTGCGCGGCGGCGAACTCGCCGGGTCAGTCGTCGGTGATGGTCAGGCCCGCCTCGGCGGCCGCCGCGTAGGCGTCGTCGATGTGCACCACGCGGCGTCCGGCGCGGGCGAGCAGGCTGGTGGCTGCGGCAGCCCGGTAGCCGGAGCCGCAGTGCGTCCACACCGTGCCGGCCGGGACGTCGGCCAGGCGGTGCGGCAGGTCGGGCAGCGGGATGTGGGTGGCGCCCGCGACGTGGCCGGCCCGCCATTCGTTGGTCATGCGCACGTCCAGCACGACGTCCGGCGCGGGCAGGTGCGCGGGCGCGCGCCCGGCGCGGACGGCGGCCAGGTCGGCGAACGTGGCCACCGCCAGCTCGCCCAGCCGGTCGTCGTGGCCGCCGGCCCACCGGCCGGGGTCGCCGGTCGCGGCGGCGGCCGGGCGGTCGACGCCGATGCGGGCCAGTTCGCGCTGGGCGGCGGCGACCTGCGCGGCGTCCTCGCCCAGCAGGGTGATCGGCGCGCCCCAGGGAGCCATCCAGGCGAGCCAGGTGGACATCGGGCCGTCGAGGCCGAAGCTGAGGGTGCCGGTCAGGTGGCGGCTGGCGAACGCCTTGCGGGAGCGCAGGTCCACCACCCACTCCCCGGCCGCGATCCGCTTCCCGAGCTCCTCGGCGTCGGCGGTCCGTACGGGGGTGAGGTCGATCGGGCCGCCGCCCTCGGAGTTGCGCGGGCCCATGTGGGCGTAGTACGCGGGGTAGGCGTCGAGACCGGCGAGGGTCTGGGCGACGAAGTCGTCGGCCTCCAGGCGCAGCGCCGGGTTGGCCTGCCGCTCGCGGCCGATCGTGGAGGCCGGGGCGTCGGCCTGCGTCGCCGAGCAGAAGCTGCCGAAGCCGTGGGTGGGCCACACGTGGGCGCCGTCGGGCAGCAGGTCGGCCAGGCGGTGCGCCGAGATGTGCTGGCGGTGGGCCAGGTCGTGGGCGTGCTCGGCGCCGAGCAGGTCGGTGCGGCCGGTGGTGCCGAAGAGCAGGGAGCCGCCGGTGAAGACGCCTTCGGGGCCGTCCGGGCCGGTCAGGATGTACGACAGGTGGTGGAAGGTGTGGCCGGGCGTGGCGACCGCCTGGACGCTCATGGCGCCGGACAGCGTGACCTCGTCGCCGTCGGAGACCGGCCGGCGGTCGAACCGCACGGTCTCGTCGGCGGCGACCAGGTAGGCGGCGCCGGTCACCCGGGCCAGGGCCAGGCCGCCCGAGACGTAGTCGTTGTGCAGGTGGGTCTCGGCCACGTGGGTGATGCGCACGCCGAGCCGTCCGGCCAGGGCGAGGATCCGGTCGATGTCCCGCTGCGGGTCGACGACCAGGGCGACCTGGCCGTCGTGGGCGAGGTAGCTGCGGTCGCCCAGGGAGGAGGTCTCCACCACCTCGATGTGGATCGTGCTCATCTTCTTCGCCGCCTTCGTGTCGTCGCAGTCGCGGTCCGGCCGGTTTCCGGTTCAGGGACCGTCCTACCCATTGATACCCTGGGGGGTATCCCGTAGGTAAAAAGACGGGCATGCTCGGGCGTACGAGTTCATTCGTCGCCTTCGGATGCCCGTGGGGAGATCAGTGCCGCATCAGGACAGGGCCAGGAACAGCTTCTCCAGCCGCTCCGGCGTGATGGCCGGCTCCTCGCCGCGCTCGCGCGCCGCCTGGCACTGCTGCAGGCCGGTGGAGATGATCTTGAATCCGGCCCGGTCCAGGGCCTTGGACACCGCCGCGAGCTGGGTCAGCACCCGCTCGCAGTCGTCACCGTTCTCGATCATGGCGATCACCCCGCCGAGCTGGCCGTGGGCCCGCTTGAGCCGGGTGAGCGCCTCGGCCAGGACGGCCGCGTTCATGTCCATTCGCTCCACCTCCACCGCCAATATACCCCCCGAGGTATGGTGCCGCACACGTCCGCAGGGGCGCGGTGGAGGCGGAGGCGGTCACGGGTTGGGGGTGAGCCCTTCGGCGATCTTCTTCAGCTCGGCGGACACGGCCCCGGTTTCGCGGAACTCCTTGGCGTACGTCGGGCTGAACATGATCTCGGCCCACTGCTTGTCGCCCATGCGGAGGAAGAGGGTGGGGGTGCCCTTCATGCCGTCCTCGCCGACGTTCTGGACGACCAGGTAGCCGCCGCGGTCGCCGACGGTCACCTCCTCGCCGTCCCCCTCGTCGCGGTAGGCCGCGATCCGGTCGCCGACCTCCTGGACGGACTCCTCCTCGTACATGTAGATCTGCACCCGGTAGGAGCCCGGGTCGTCGCCCTCGTAGAAGTAGGCGGTGGTGTACTTGTCGCCGAAGTCCACCGACCAGCCGGACCACTTCAGCCGCTCGGGCAGGTATCCCACTTTGACGTGCCCGAACTTCATCCCGTCGCCCAGGTCGCCGAGGCTCGGCGGTTCCGACGGCTGGGGCGGGGTGTCGTCGATGGCGGGCGGCTCCGGCGTCACGGAGATCGTGACCTGGCTGCCCGTCGCGGTCGTCGTGCTCGCGCCCAGGTACGCCACGGGCGCGGCCACGACCGCCACGGACGCCGACAACGCCGCGATCCGGCCCCGCACCCGCCTGCGCCGGGACCTGCTCACCACCCGTTCCACCAGGTCGGGCGCGGCGTGCAGCCGGGCGGTCTCCTCCGTCATGAGCCGGAGGAGCTCCTCCTCAAGCGTGGGCATTCCTGATCACTCCTTCCACTGTCTCCCGTCCGAGGGCCGAACGGAGTTTGGCCGTCGCCTTCGACGCCTGGCTCTTGACCGTGCCGACCGAGCAACCGAGCACCTCGGCGGTCTGCGCCTCGCTGAGGTCCTCCCAGTACCGCAGGACGATCACCGCCCGCTGCCGGGGCGGCAGGGCGCGCAGCGCGTCCATGAGCACCTGGCGCAGGTCGGTGTCCGTCGCCCGGTCCGGGGTGTCCGGCGGGCTGTGCATCGGGATGATCCTGAGGATCGCCCGGCGGCGGGCCCGGCTGATGGCGGCGTTGACGATGACGCGGCGCACGTACGGCTCGGGGCTGTCGTGGCGGACCCGGTCCCAGTTCCGATAGGTGCGCTCCAGCGCGGTCTGTAGCAGGTCCTCGGCCTCCGCCTCGTCGCCGCAGGCGAGGTAGGCGACCCGTAGCAGGCTCGTGGCGCGTGCGGCCACGAATGCGCCGAAGTCGTGTTCCGTGGCGCTCACGGCTGTCTGTCCGATTTCACGCTTCCTTATACGCCTGGGCCCCGGCGGCGGTTGCCCGCGAGAGCGGGGGAAGGCGGCGGGCGCCCCTTCGGAGCGAGTCGATCGACGGGAAGATCGTGCGGCTGTCCACCGAGCCGGCCAAGGGCCACGTGGGGACCGTGCGGGAGGCCGTCGAGTTCGAGCCGGCCGGGCAGCCGCCGGCTGATCGTCGGCACCCGGCAGGATGGCGCTGCTGTCGCAGGAGCACACCGCCGGTGGCAGCGGGAAGGGCCCGCGAAGTCGTCCGTCACCCCCCTGACCGAGGTCGGCCCTTCGGGGGCGGCCGTCAGTCGCGGAGGACCTCCACCCAGTAGCGGCCCTCGCCGTCGCGGTGGGCGCCGTGGATGTCGGTGGCCAGGTCGGGGAAGGTCCGGTCGAAGTCCTCCAGGGCGCGCAGGTAGTGCATCAGCGGGCCGTCGGCCGCGCCGGTCGCCTCGCCGGGCATCAGCATGGGGATCCCGGGCGGGGTGACCACCACGGTCGCCGCCACCACCCGCCCGGCCAGCCGGGCCAGCGGGACCCGCTCGGTACGGGACCGGATCATGGCCTGGTAGACGTCGGCGGGCGTGGAGACCGGCTCGGGCAGCGCGGTGAAGACCTGGTCGAGCAGCGCGCCCACGCCCGAGTCGCGCAGCTTCGCGTGCACCTCGCCGCAGAACGCCCGCAAGGACACGCCGGACGGCCCGAACCCGGGCAGCACGTCCGCCAGCGCCCGGTCGCCGTCGTAGGCGTTCTTGAAGTCGGTGAGCGCGTCGATCAGCGTGCCCCACTTGCCCTTGGTGATGCCCATCGAGAACAGCACCAGCAGGGTGTGGTCGCCGGTCTTCTCCACCACGATGCCGCGCCGCTGCAGGTAGGCGGCCACGACCTTGGCCGGGATGCCCCACTCCAGCGTGCCCTCGGCCGCGTCCGCGCCGGGGCAGGTGATCGTCACCTTGACCGGGTCGAGCAGGGCGTAGTCGTCGCGCATTCCGTCGAAGCCGTGCCAGGCGGCGCCGGGCTCCAGCACCCAGCAGCGCGGCTCCGAGCACAGCAGCGCCGGGTCGGCGTCGGCGAAGGGCACGGCCCGGCCGGTCTGCGGGTCGAGCACCGAGGGCGGCTGCCAGAGGCCGAAGAACCAGCCGGGCCGGTGGCCGTCGTCGCGGATGCGGGCGGCCAGCCGGGTCATCGCCTGCCGGAACCGGACCGCCTCGACGATCGCCTCGCCGGTCAGGAACGATCCGGAGGGGCCGTCCATCATCGCCGCGGCCACGTCGAGGGAGGCGATCATCGGGTACAGCGGCGAGGTCGAGGCGTGCATCAGGTACGTCTCGTTGAACGCGTCGAAGTCGACCGGCGCCCGCGGCGCGGGCCGGACGTGCAACATCGCCGCCTGCGACAACGCGGCCAGCAACTTGTGCGTGGACTGCGTGGCGAACACGGTGGGACGCCCCGGGCCGGGCAGCGTGCGCTCGTCGACCGACATGGCGTACCGGCGGGAGTAGAGCGGGTTGAACCGGCCGTAGGCGAACCACGCCTCGTCGAAGTGCAGCCGCGGCACGGTGTCGCCCAGCAGCTCGGCGACCCGGACAGCGTCGTAGCAGACGCCGTCGTAGGTGGAGTTCGTGACGACCGCGTACGCGGGGTCGCCCGCCGCGAGCGGATGGCCGGCCACCCGCGCCCGGACGGCGGACGCCTCCAGCGCGGCGGCCGGGATCGGCCCGGCCAGCCCCAGCCCGTTGCGCTCAGGAACCAGGTAGACCGGCCGCGCGCCGCTGATGGCCAGCGCGTGCTGGATCGACTTGTGGCAGTTGCGGTCGACCAGGACCGTGTCGTCGCGGGCGATCGCGTGGTGCCCGACGATGCGGTTGGCGGTGGAGTTGCCGTTGACCACGAAGAACGTGCGCTCGGCGCCGAAGACGCGGGCCGCGTTGTGCTCGGCCTCGCCGATCGGGCCGGTGTGGTCGAGCGGCGAGCCCAGCTCCCCGACGGAGATCGACAGGTCGGTGCGCAGCAGCCGCTCGCCGTAGAAGTCGAAGAACGCCCGGCCCACGGGCGACTTCAGGAACGCCACGCCGCCCGCGTGCGCCGGGGTGTGCCAGGAGTAGGGGTGGTGGTCCTCCAGGTGCAGCAGCGCGCGGAAGAACGGCGGGAGGATCTGGTCGGCGTACTGGTCGGCGGCGTGCGCGATGCGCCCGGCGATGAACTGCGGGGTGTCCTCCAGCGGGAAGACGTAGCCCTGGATGACCTCGTACACCCACAGCGGCAGCTCCTGGTCCTGGGTGATCAGGAAGACCGGCAGGCCGCGGAAGCGCTTGGCCACCGCGGCCAGCAGGTCTTCGGCGCCGGGCGCGTCCCAGGCCGCGAGGATCGCGGTGAGGGAGGCGTCGGACCCGACCACCGCCAGGGCGTCGGCCGTGCGGCGGGTCCAGCGCACCTGCAGGCCGAGCTCGCCCATCTCGGCGCACACCCGGCGGATCTGCTCGGCGAGCGCCGAGTCGGCGTCGGGGTGTTCGGTGACGGCGGCCAGAACCGTTCGCTCCATACGGCACTCCGTGATCGATCAGGGACGGGAATCTCTCTGATCGTAACGCCAAGGAATGGCAAAGACACGGTAAGTGACGAAAGCCTGTCAGGCGCTCAGGAGTGCCGTCCGAGCGCGAAGGACCGGTCCGCGTGCCAGCGGCGGCCGTCGCTGACCAGCAGGCGCACCTCGCGGACCCGGGCGGCCAGCGGCAGCCCCGCGGCCAGCTCGGCCTCCACGTGGTCGAGGAGCTCCGGTTCCTGCTGGTCGGCGACCGTGAGATGGGGGACGATCGAGGCGAACCGGCCCCCGTAGGGCGGGGCCTCGGGCCACCGGGCGGCGACCGCGTCCGTCAGCTCCCGGAACGGCCGCTCGGGGTCGGGGGAGAGGTAGAGCACCCCGGGGAACCTGCCGCATCCGGTGAACCGCACGTCGAAGGCGGGATGCGCGCCGATCAGCCGGTCGAGCGCCTCCTCGTCGAGACGGTCGCGATCGAGGAACGGGTACAGGATCGTCACGTGCGCGGGGACGCCGTCGGCGGCGACGGCGTCCAGCCGGGCGCGCCAGGGGCCGACCAGCGGCTCCGCTTCGGGGATCGCGACCACGAGCGCCGTTCCGCCGGCTCGGTAAGGGCCCGGTTCCGTGGGAGGCATGACTCAGGCTCCCAGGCCGTCCGTGGCGCCGGCCACCGATTTATCCGGGCCGGTCGGCCGCGGCGCCGGCCGCCGTCTTGTCCGGGCCGGCCGCGCCGGGGCCGGGCAGCAGGTCGACGTCGCCGGCGTGCATCGGCGCGCCGCAGTGGGCGCAGCGCAGTTCCACGGCGCTGATCTCGCCGCAGGCGTGGTGGCGGAAGAGCACGGGCGGCCCGGCCTGGCCCGCGAGCCACCGGTCACCCCATCCGGCCATGACCATGAGCAGGTCGACCAGCTCGGCGCCCTTGGTCGTCAGGTGGTACTCGTGGCGCGGCCGCCGGTCGTAGGGGCGGCGTTCGAGGACGCCGTGGTCGATGAGGTGGGTGAGCCGTTCGGTCAGCACCTTGCGGGAGATGCCGAGATCGGCCTGGAGCTGGTCGAACCGACGCACCCCGGCCCACACGTCCCGCAGGATCAGCGGCGACCACGGCTCGCCGATCACGTCGAGGGTGCGGGCGATGGAGCAGGCCATCTCCGCGAAGTTCGTGCGCTGCATGGCCCCACCCTACCTTTCGGGGTTCCCTGAAGGAACTCTCGATGCTACGGTTACAGAGTCTCCTCAAGGAACTCCAGAAGCCCGGAGAGAACCCATGAAACTCGACCCCGACGTGCGCGGCGTGCTCGACGGCACCCCGATCGCCCACCTCGCCACCGTCCTGCCCGACGGCGCTCCCCATTCCGTCCCGGTCTGGATCGGCACGCACGGCGACCATGTCGCCGTGCTCACCGGCCCGCGCTCGCGCAAGGCGCTCAACCTGCGGCGCGACCCGCGGGTCGCGCTCTCCCTGACGCCGCCCGGCGACCCGTTCCGGCCGGTGCTCGTCCGGGGCAGGGTCGTGGAGTGGGTCGAGGGCGAGGCGGGATGGGAGATCGTCGACCGGATCGCCGCTAAGTACATCGGCGGTCCCTACTCGCGCGCGGAGGAACGGGTCGTCCTGCTCATCGAGCCCGACCGGCAGAGCGCGGGCTGACCTCCGCCACAGGCTGCGGGCTCGCCCGGCGGCGCCGGTGGTAGCAGACGGCGGCGGTGGCCAGCGCGGCGCCCCACACCGGCCAGAAGCACTCCGGCAGCCAGGCTCCCCACTCCTCCAGGGCGAACCGGCCGGCCACGGTCCAGCGGATGTAGGTGAGCCCGGCCACCGTGACGATGATCGAGACGAACCCGGCCGGGACGACCGCCAGCAGCGGCGGCACCCGCCGGCCGCGCAACCCCGGGATCCACCGCGGGAACACCTCGCCCCACCGCTGGACCAGCCCGAGGGTCAGCACGCCGCCCAGCGCCCCGAACGTCGCCAGGTACGCCCCCGCCAGCCACAGCCCGTCCTCGCCCGCGGCCAGGAACTCCGCGCTCACGCCGAGCGGGATGCCCAGCGCCCAGGCCCACCGGGTGGCGCAGTAGACCAGCGGCACCGCGACCGCCACGTACACCGCGATCCGCCCGCGCGCCGGGGTGAACCAGTTCCCGCGCCCGCGCCCGTGGTGCCGCGCGGCGGCGGCCAGCAGCAGGCCGCCCAGCACGCACACGAGCTGGTTGAGCACCGGCCACGGCCAGGCGTCGGCGAACGTCGCGCCGCCGAGCCCCCAGCCGAAGAGGGGCGCGGCCAGGAGCAACGGCGTGTAGGCGACGCCCATCATCAGCCGCGAGTCCGGAACCACCAGCACCAGCAGCGCGGCGATCGGCCAGGCCACAAGGACCGGCACCCGCCCCCACACCCCCTTCGCCGGGCGCTCACCACCCCGGGGGCTCGCCCCGGGTCGGCGTGGGGGAGGGTCGTTCGGTCCGGGGGTGTTCGCCGGGTGGGCGTCGTTGCGGCGGGTGAGGGCCAGTGCCGTCGCGGCCACGAGGGCCGAGAACGCCGCGATCCACCAGCCGAACGGCGGCGCCGTGCCGGCCAGGATCGACAGCGCGCCGTCGGGGTCGGGATCGTCGGCCCCCCAGGGATAGCCGGGCGCCCCGAGCGCCCACGCCGCGCCGAGCAGGCCGTAGGCGACCGCCCACAGCGCCGCCGCGTACCCGTACCGGCCGGAAGTGAAGATCGTCATGCCGACGAGCCTTCCAGCGCGGGCGCGCCGCGGGCAGATGCCGTTCGGCACCTCCCGCGGGTCGCGGCAGTGCCGTTCGGCACGTGGGGGCGCGCGGCGCGGGCGCATATCGTGTCCCGGGTGAACGTGCTGTGGATGGCCGCCGCCGCGCTGCCGGCGGCGGTCGCCGTCGCCGTGGCGGCGATCGGGTTGTTCCTGACCGGGAGCAGGGCCGGGAGCAGGGCCGGGAGCAGGGCCGGGTGGCTCGCCTGGCTGGTGCTGCCGGCCGCGGGCGCGTCCCTGGCGGTCACGGCCCTGTGGCGGGCCGCCGGGGGGCCGTCCACGCCGGGCGTCGGCGCGCTGGGCATGGCCGAGAGCGCGGCGCTGACGGTCGCGGCCGGGCTGGTCGTCCGGTACGCGCCGGTCCGCCGGGCCGTGCCCGCGGCGCTGCTGGCGGGGCTCGCCGCGGCCACCTGGCTGCCGCGGGTCTTCACGCCGGCCTCCGCGCTGGAGGCGGTGGGGGCGTGCGCGTTCTGGGGGGCGGGCGTGCTGGCGGGCGCCGCCGTGGGCGCCTACCTGCGCCTGCTCGACGTACGGCAGCGGCGGGCGGTGGCCGACACCCGCACCGTCCTGCGGCTGCGGCTGGCCGGCGACCTGCACGACTTCCTCGCCCACGACATCAGCGAGATGGTCGCGCACGCCCAGGCGGGGAGCGTCGCGGGCGATCCGCTGCGGGCGCTGCAGCGCGTCGAGGCGGCCGGTCAACGGGCCCTGTCCACGCTCGACCGCACGCTCGACATGCTCCACCACGGCCGGCCCCTCGGCCCGTCCGGCGACCTGGACGGCATCGCCGAGGCCGCCGCGCGCTTCTCCGCCGCCGGGCCGGCGCACGTCGACGTGCGGATCGACCGCACGGCGGCCGTCCCGGCGGAGACGGCGGCGCTGGCCTACCGGATCGTGATCGAAGGGCTGACCAACATCCGGCGGCACGCGCCGCGGGCCGGCCGCGTCGAGCTGTCCGTCACGACGCCGGGCGACGTCCTGGAGATCACCCTGACCAACGACGGGACGTCCGGCGGGGCGGGCCGCCGCCGCGGCGGCTCGGGCCTGCCCGGCCTGACCGCGCTCGTCGCCGACCAAGGGGGCGAGCTGGTCGCGGGGCCCGTGCCGGACGGGTGGTCGCTGGCGGCGCGGCTGCCGCTGCGACAATCTCCCGGGTGAGCATCCGCATCCTCGTCGCCGACGACCAGGAGGGCATCCGCGACGCCTTCCGCCTGATCCTGGACGCCCAGCCCGACCTGAGCGTGGTGGCCGAGGCGGCCGACGGCCGCACCGCGATCGACACCGCCCTCGCCGTCCGGCCGGACGTGGTGCTCGCCGACATCCGCATGCCCCGCGCCGACGGCATCGAGGTGACCCGCGCCCTGGCGGGCACCGGCATCCACGTGGTGGTCGTCACCACGTTCGGGCTGGAGGAGTACGTCCAGGCGGCGCTCAGGCACGGCGCGGCCGGGTTCGTGCTGAAACGTTCGGGCCCCGCGCTGCTCGTGGAGGCCGTCCGGGCGGCCGTGAACGGCGACATGCTCATCAGCCCCCAGCTCACCGTCCGGCTGCTGCGCGGCGGCGGCCCGGAACGGGAGGTCTCGGACGTGGTGCTGACCGAGCGGGAGGACGAGATCGTGGCCCTGGTGGCTCAGGGGCGGACCAACGCGGAGATCGCCGCCGAGCTCTTCCTGTCCCCGGGGACGGTGAAGAACCATGTCGCCGCGGTCCAGCGCAAGATCGGCGCGAGGAACCGCGTGATGATCGCGGGATGGGCGTGGGCGACCGGCAGGGCCCAGCCGTGACGGGGGGCGCCCGTCCGTGCCGTGCCGCCGGTCAGGGGAGGTGGCGGGCCAGGTAGAGGGCCGTCTCGACGTTCAGGTCGACCTGCTCGCCGAGCGTGTCGAGAAGCGTGCCGAACAGGTTCTCGCGCACGTCCTCGGCCAGGATGCGGTAGGACGACTGGGTGGACAGCAGGGCGACGTAGTCGGCGGCCGAGACCGTGCGTCCCGACCGGTAGAGGCGGGTGCCGAGGTCGCCGAACTCGGACGGCAGCCCCATCTCCCCGGCCCACTCGCGGGCCCCGGCCTCCTCGCCGATGGGCCTGCCGATCGGGCCGGTGTTGGGCCTGATGTGCGGGGCGAACCGCTCGTGCGCGGCCAGCAGCCGCGCGGTCACCCCCTCGTCGGCGGGCCAGTCGACGTTCCAGAACAGGGCGAGCCCGCCGCCCGGGGCCAGCGCCGCGGCGGCCCGCTGCCAGCGCACCTCCTTGTCGACCCAGTGCCACGCCTGTGCGCAGTACAGCAGGCCGAACGCCCGCTCCGGGACGTACTCCTCGAACGCCGAGACGGTGACCGTCACGTTCGGCCGGCCGGCGGTCCGCCGGGCCAGCACGGCGGCCATGGCCGGATCCGGCTCGGTGGCCACGACCTCGACGCCGGTCGCCGCGAACAGCTCCGTCGCCTTCCCCGTGCCCGCGCCCACCTCCAGCGCGGGCCCCCCGGCGTAGGCCAGCACGTCCGCGGCCAGCTCCGCCGGGTAGCCGGGCCGGACCCTGTCGTACTCGTCGGCGACCTCGCCGAAGACCCTTCCTTGAATTCGTTGTGTTGTCATGTGCACGATCCTCATTCATGATCGTCCAGGCGCACAACCCCGCCGGCGCACATTGAGTACGCGCTACTCAGGCCGTACGAGCCCCGCGGCCGCAGGCTTGGGCGCATGAAGAGACACCTCCTTCGCCCGGCGGCCGTCGCCGCCCCGCTGCTCGTCCTCGCCCTCACCGCCGCCCCGGCGCCCGCGTCGGCCTCGTCCGTCTGGGCCGCCTCCAACGTCCAGCTCGTCAACCGGCAGACCGGCAAGTGCCTGACCATCGCCGGGGGCGTCAGCACGGAGAACAACGTGCACGCCGTCCAGTACGACTGCGACAGCCACCCCTCGCGCCGCTGGGACGTCTGGGGCTACTCCAGCGCGGCCCTGCAGGTCAGGAACCGCCAGACCGGCAAGTGCCTGACCATCGCCGGCGGCGTCAGCACCGAGAACAACGTCGTCGCCCTGCAGTACACCTGCGACACCCACCCCTCGCGCTACTGGGCGCTCGGCAACCGCGTCGGCCAGTACGTCGAGTTCCGCAACGTGCAGACCGCCAAGTGCCTGACCATCGCCGGCGGGGTCAGCACCGCCAACAACCTGGAGGCCGTCCAGTACACCTGTGACGGGCACCCGTCCCGGTTCTGGGAGATCCGCGACTACTACGGGAGCTGACCGGAGGACGCGCCCAGCAGGGGCAGCCACACCTCGTCCACGATCTCGGCGATCGACTCCTCCGGCACCCGGCGCATCGTGACGAGCATGTCGTGCCGGAGCAGGTCCAGCGGCAGGTTCACCACCCTGGACGAACGCGGCACGTCGGGCAGCTCGCCGCGCTCGACCGCCCGGCCCACGATCGTCTCGAACGCGGTCGCCCGGCCGGGCGGCAGCAGGGTGTCGCGCAGCTCGGTGAGGCTGGTGCCGGCCTCCCGGAAGTAGTCGGCGAGCTGCACGCTCATCAGCGTCAGCATGCCCGCGCGGTCGTCGCCGGCGTTGCGCAGGAACCCGACGGCGTCCTCGCGCAGGCTGCCGGTGTCGGGCACGTCGATCAGCCGCCAGAACTTGGCGAGGGTGGCCAGCAGCAGGTCGTCGCGCCGGGGCCAGCGCCGGTAGAGCACCGGGCGGCTGGTGCCGGCGCGGGCGGCGACGGCCTCGAAGGTGAAGCCGTGGTAGCCGTGCTCGACCAGCACCTGCCAGGCGGCGTCGAGGATCGCCTCCTCCAGCGCGGGGCCGCGACGGCGGGACGCGCCGCCGGAGGCAGGGTGCTTGAGATTCACTTGCGTATCTTATCCCGGCGCCCTACGGTGGCCGGAATTAGATACAGCCCTGTACCCAAAGGATCGTCCATGATGTTCGACGTCATCGTCGTCGGCGCCGGGCCCGCCGGCCTCTTCCTCGCCTGCGAGCTGCGCCTGGCCGGCGTGCGGCCGCTGGTGCTGGAACGACGGCCTGAGCCCGACCTGTCGGACAAGGCCCACGGCCTGGCCGGGCAGGTCGTCCGGCTGCTGGACCACCGCGGCCTGTTCGAACGCTGCGGCGGCCGGGGCGTGCCGGCGCCGGCGCCGGGCCACTTCTTCGGCGGGATGCCGTTGCCGCTGCACACGCTCGGCGAGGACAACCCGATGTACCTCCTGCCCTGCGACCAGCGAGACCTCGAACGGGTGCTCGCCGCGCGCGCGGCCGAACTGGGGGCGGAGGTGCGGCGCGGCCAGGAGGTGATCTTCTTCGGCCAGGACGACGACCGGGTCGAGGTCGTGACCCGCGGCCCCGGCGGCGCCGAAACCACCCTCACCGCCCGCTACCTGGTCGGCTGCGACGGCGGCCACAGCATGGTCAGGAAGGCGGCGGGCATCGGCTTCCCCGGCGTCAGCGACGACCACGTCGTGGACCGCTCGGCCCTCATCGGCCCGAGCGAGCACGTCCGGATCCTGCCCGGCGGGCGCGTCCTGATCGAGGGGCTCGGCGAGATCCCCGCCCACTTCCACCGCACCGATCGCGGCGTCTTCACCCTCCTGGCCCACGACCCGCGGCGGCCGCTGATCAACACCGCCGAGTGGGAGGAGCATCCGGCGGGCGGCTTCCCGGGGCCGGGCGCGCCGATGACGCTGGCCGAGATGGAGAAGAGCGTCGAACGCGTCCTCGGGGTGCGCCTGCCGCTGAGCCCGCCGCCCGAGGGAGCGCCGGTCATGCTGCGCCGGCTGTGCGGGCGCAACACCCGGCTCGCCGACCGCTACCGCGCCGGACGCGTCTTCATCGCCGGCGACGCCGCCCAGGTGAGCCACGGGCCCACCCTGAACCTGGCGCTCCAGGACGCCGCCAACCTGGCCTGGAAACTCGCCGCCGCGCTCCGGGGGCAGGCCTCGGAAGGGCTCCTGGACAGCTACGAGACCGAGCGCCGCGCGTGCGCGGGACGCGTGGTCACCCAGACCCTGGCCGCGACCGCCCTGCTGGCGCCCGGCGCCGAGGTCACCGCGCTACGACGGCTGTTCGCCGAGCTCCTGGGCCGTACGGAGAACCTGCGCATGATCGCCGAGCTGATGGCGGGCGGCGACGTCCGCCACGACATGGGGGAGGAGCGGCCCGCCGGGCCCACCGGCTGGTTCGCGCCGTCCCTGGCGCTGACCACCGGCGACGGGCGGCCGCGGCGCCTGGCCGAGCTGATGCGCGACGCCCGCCCCCTGCTCCTGGACCTGACCGGCGGCGACGCCCTGGCCGCCGCCGCCGCGCCCTGGCTCGGCCGGGTGCGCCATGTGGCCGCCACCGCCGCCGACGCTCCCGCCCCGGCGCTGCTCGTCCGGCCCGACGGCTACGTCGCCTGGGCGGGCGCGGGCCCCGACGGCCTCAGGGGCGCCCTCGCCCGCTGGTTCGGCCCGAGCTGAGCCCGGCCGCCCGTCCGGGCAGGGAGGGGTCACTCCGGGCTGGTGAGGCGGGCCAGCACGATGCCGCCGACGATCAGCGCCAGCGCCGCCATCCGGCCGATCGACATCGGGTCCTTGTGCACGACGACGCCCAGGGCGATCGCGCCGACCGCCCCGATGCCGGTGAAGACCGCGTACGCGGTGCCGACCGGGAGGGTCTTCATCGAGTACGACAGCAGCCAGACCGCGGCCACCATGAGGACGAAGCAGATCAGCGTGGGCAGCGGCCTGGTGAAGCCCTGGGTGGGCTTGATGCTCTGCGCCCAGGCGATCTCGACCAGCCCGGCCAGCCCGAGGATGAGCCAGTTCATCGTCAGAACTCCTTCCCCAGGTCGCGGGCGCCGCGCAGCGCGGACGCGTACAGCTCGTCGTGCTGGGCGCGCAGGTGGAAGAGGCCGGGGTCGACGCGGGAGTTGGCCAGCTCGGCGGCGACGACGGTGGTGTCCTCGACGGCGAAGTGGCCGGCGAAGAAGTCACGCAGGTAGCGCTCCTGGTAGTCGAACCTGGCCTTGGGGGCGCCGGGCGAGTAGGCCCCGCCGCGCGCGGTGGTGACCACGAAACGCCGCCCGGTCAGGGACATCTTGGGGAAGGTCACCTGGTCCAGCCACGCCTTGAGCGCCGACGGGATCGAGTAGTTGTACATCGGGGTGGCGATCAGCACCACGTCCGCGGCCACCAGCTGGGACAGCAGCGGCTCGACGATCGCCCAGGCGGCCGCCTGCTCCGGGGTGCGTGCGGCCTCGTGGTAGCGGGAGATGTCGGTGATCTGGTTGGCCATGACGTAGTCGCACAGCTCGGTCCACGCCTCCCCGATGTGCGGCACCGGCTCGGCGGCCAGGTCGCGGTGGACGTAGGTGCCCTCGGGGTGGGCGGACCGCCACGCCTCGGCGAAGGCGTCGCCGAGCTCGCGGCTGATCGAACGGCGTCGGGCGCTGGCGTCCAGGTGCAGCAGAACGGCCATGAGAGGGGCTCCTCGAAATAAGTGGACATGACGTCCGGTTTGCGGTCGAGGTGACCGTAGCAACTAAGTGGGCACGTTGTCCACTTATGTCGAGGTGGGTTAGAGTCGCCGCCATGGAGTCCCGTACCGAGTTGCTGACCGGACGTCCCGTGGGGGAGGCGGGCCGCCCGCGCGAGCGCGCCGACGCCGCCCGCAACCGCGCCAAGGTGCTCGCCGCGGCGGCCGAGCTGTTCGCCACCCGCGACCCGCGCGGCGTGACCATGGACGACATCGCCAAGGCCGCCGGCGTCGGGCGGGGCACGCTCTACCGCCGCTATCCCGACACCGTCTCGATCGCGCAGGCCCTGCTGGACGAGCACGAGCGCGGGCTGCAGGAACGCCTGCTGCGCGGCGACCCGCCGCTCGGCCCCGGCGCGCCCCCCGCCGACCGGCTCGCCGCCTTCTACGCCGCGATGGTCGGCCTGCTGGAGGAGCACATCTCGCTCGTCCTGGGCGCCGAGCAGGGCGCGCTGCGCTACGCCACCGGCGCCTACGGGTTCTGGCGGGCGCACGTGCGGGTGCTGCTGGCCGAGGCGGGCGTCCCGGAGACCGAGGCGCTGGCCGACATCCTCCTCGCCCCGCTGGGCCCCGACGTCTACGCCGAGCAGCGCAGGCGCGGGCTCACCCCCGAGCAGATCACCGCCGCCCTGGCCCGGCTGGCGCACGGCATCGTCGCCCGGGACGCCGGGCGCTGACCGCGCCGGCGGCGGCTCACCCCCAGGCCGCCGCCTTGTCGTACGGGTCGACGTTCCTGAAGGCCATCCCGACGATCTCCTCGACGTCGTCGTCGCCGTAGGTCCCGGGCAGGACGAGGCCGAGGCGTTCGAACAGCGCCCGCACCTCCTCGACCGTGGGCGAGAACGACAACGTCACGTCGTCGGCGCCCCTGAGGTTCAGCGGGCGCGCCTGGCGGAGACTGGCGTGCAGCTCGGTGGCCCAGCAGTCGAGGGCGAGCGCGTTCCCGGTGATGACGGTGGCGGGGAAGCCGGGGCCCCGCTGCGTGATGAACATGTGGCGGGAGGACAGCTCGTAGCGGAACGTCGAGGCGATCGAGGAGAACCCGATCTCGATGTCCAGGAGCTCGTAACGCTGGTGATGCCAGCAGGCGGACAGCACGGTCGCGTAGAGCTCCCTGCGGGTGCCGTCGGCGGTCCAGGTCAGCTCCGGGCTGTCGTCGTCCAGCGCCAGGCTGCGGTGCAGGCGGACGAACCGCTCGCACAGCGCGAGGTCGTCCGGGTCCAGGATCTCCAGCCGGACCAGCAGCGCCCGCCGTCCCTGCCGGGCCTTGGCCAGGCATTCCGGCAGCGTCACCGCCCGCACGTAGGCGCCGGTCGAGCCCTTGAAGATCCACCGGTCGGTGTCCCCGCGCGCCTGCGCCAGCACCCGGTTGAACTCCTCGCCCCGCACCAGCCGGACCGCCGACTGCTCCTGGAGCAGGGACGGCAGCAGGTCGAGCTTGCGATCGGCGGCGAGCACGGCCCGCTCCACGGCGTTCTCCGCCGACTGCGCCCGCGTCCGGCTGCGCAGCATGACGAACGCGAGCACCGCCAGCGTGGCCACGGTGGCGTTGCTGACGGCCTCCGCGGTGGCGATGCCCGCGACGTCGAGGACGCTCACGACGACCGCCACCGCCAGGGCGACGAGGATGTCGACGTTGACGCCGATCCAGGCGAGGATGCGCTTCACTGACCGTCCCATCGCGAGGGGTCACGGGGTGACACCCCGAATCATGAAGCAGAACCCGGCGCCGCGCGAGGGGCCGGCCGGTCCTCGCCTGCCCGCTCCGGTCGCGGGTTACGCGGGGAGGGCGTCGCGGAGGAAGGTCAGGATGTCCGCCCGCGCGTCCGCGGCCTGGGGGGCCAGCACCGGCATGCTGAGGAAGGCGTGCCCGGCCTCGGGGTACTCGGCCAGGCGGGCGGGGGTGCCGGCGGCCCGCAGCGCCTCGGCGTAGCGGCGGCCGTGGTCGGCGATCGGGTCGTGGGTCGGCACCGCCACGAGCGCCGGGGCCAGCCCGCCCAGGTCGCCGGCGTGCAGCGGGGAGAGCGCGCGGGCGTCCGTCCCCTCGGGCACGGCGAGCCGGTGGAACAGCCGCAGCACCGGCACGCTGAGCGTCGGGGTGTCGGCGTACTGGGCCATCGAGGGGTGGTCGAACATCGTCCCGGCCACCTCCACGGCGGGGTTGACCAGCACCTGGGCCTTCAGGGGCAGACCTGCGTCGCGGGCCCTGATCGCCGCCAGGGCGCAGATCAGGCCGCCGCAGCTCTCGCCGAACAGGACGGCCCGCGCCGGGTCGACGCCCCACTGCGCGGCGTGCTCCAGCACGTGCCGGAGCACGTCCCAGCCGTCGTCGGCGGCGGCGGCCAGCGGCGTGTGCCGGTCGAGGAGGCGGTGGTCCACCGAGACGACGACGGCGGGCAGGTGGGCGGCGAGGTGGCTGTTGACCCAGTCGCTCTGCGGCGCCGTGCCGACGAAGCCGCCTCCGTGCACGTGCAGCACGAGCGGCAGGACGTCCCCCGGCCCGGCCGCTCGGGGCCGGTGGACCCGGACGCGGATGTCGCGGCCGGGCAGCGCCACCGTCCGCCAGTCGATGGCGGCGCCGGGATCCGGCCGGCCGGTGATCGCCTGTGCCTCGACGGAGGCGCGCAGCCGGTTCTCCGCCTCGACGTAGGCGGCCAGTTCGGCGGGGGTGACGGTGTCCCAGTCCGGCGTGACCGGACGGCGGCCGGTGGAGGTCTCGCTCATGGTCGTCTCCTCAGGTTTTCGCTACTTGAAGTATCGATACCTAAGGTAGCGAAAACTGGCATGGCCGGTCTATGACCTCGATCACATGTCGGCCCGCCCGTGAGGCGCGCGAGGAGCGGCCCCGCGGCGGGTGGCCGGATCGGAGCGGGGGTTCTTCGCAACACGAGATGTTGGGTGTGACTTTTTGATCCGCCCTATATATGGTGTCTCCCGCAGCCGGTTCGGTCGCCCCGCCAGGGCGGCCGAGGCAAGAGGGAACCCGGTGGGAATCCGGGACTGCCCCGCAGCGGTAAGTGGGAACGAACGCCGTCAGACGCACTGGGCCAAGGGCCCGGGAAGCGACGGCCAGTAGGCAGCGACAGCATGCCCACGAGTCCGAAGACCTGCCGGCGCGCCGCGCGCGATCATGCGCGCGCGGCTGGTCCGAGACCGCGCGGGACGGTGGACGGCACCGGCGAGAGGGCTGTGGCGCCTCGCCGTCCGCCTCCTGCGCGCGTTCTCGGCCATTGACCGAGTTCACGAGGGGAGAGCGCAGTGACGGTCACAGGGGACCCGATGACGGACCTGGCCGGGACGGCGCGGGCGGACGCCGACAGGTCCGCGCCGCGGCGCGTCCAGATGCAGGTGCGCAAGCGCAACGGCACCGCGGAGCCGGTCGACGTCAACAAGATCGTACGTGCGGTGGAGCACTGGGCGACCGATCTGACGGACATCGACCCGATGCGGGTGGCCACCAAGACGATCAGCGGCCTCTACGACGGGGCCACCACCGCCGAGCTGGACCGGCTGTCCATCCAGACGGCCGCCGAGATGATCGGCGAGGAGCCGCAGTACTCGCGGCTGGCCGCGCGGCTGCTGTCGGGCTACATCGACAAGGAGGTCCGCGGGCAGGGCGTGGCCTCCTTCAGCCAGGCGATCCGGCTGGGCCACGCCGAGGGGCTCATCGGCGACGAGACCGCCGAGTTCGTCAACGCCAACGCCCGCAAGCTCGACGACGCCATCGACGTCACCGCCGACCTGCGGTTCGAGTACTTCGGGCTGCGCACGGTCTATGACCGTTACCTGCTGCGCCACCCGTCCACCCGGCTGGTGGTGGAGACGCCGCAGTACTGGCTGCTGCGCGTGGCCTGCGGGCTGGCCGAGACGCCCGCCGAGGCGGTCGGCTTCTACCGGCTCATGTCGTCGCTGGCCTATCTGCCCAGCTCGCCGACGCTGTTCAACTCCGGCACCCGGCACACCCAGATGTCCTCCTGCTACCTGGTCGACTCGCCCCGTGACGAGATCGGCTCCATCTACGACCGCTACGCCCAGGTGGCGCAGCTGTCGAAGTTCGCCGGCGGGATCGGCATCTCCTGGTCGCGGGTGCGCTCCCGGGGCGCGCTGATCCGCGGCACGAACGGGCACTCCAACGGCATCGTCCCGTGGCTGCGCACGCTCGACGCGTCCGTGGCCGCCGTCAACCAGGGCGGCCGGCGCAAGGGCGCGGCCTGCGTCTACCTGGAGCCCTGGCACCCGGACGTCGAGGAGTTCCTGGAACTGCGCGACAACACCGGCGAGGACGCCCGCCGCACCCACAACCTCAACCTGGCCAACTGGATCCCCGACGAGTTCATGCGCCGGGTCGAGGCCGACGGCACCTGGTCGCTGTTCGACCCCGACGAGGTCCCCGAGCTGCCCGACCTGTGGGGCGAGGCGTTCGAGGAGGCCTACCGCGCCGCCGAGCGCGACGGCCGGTACGTCCGGCAGGTCAAGGCCCGCGACCTGTACGCCAAGATGATGCGCACCCTGGCCCAGACCGGCAACGGCTGGATGACCTTCAAGGACGCCGCCAACCGCCTGTGCAACCAGGCGGCCGAGCCCGGCAACGTCGTGCACCTGTCCAACCTGTGCACCGAGATCGTCGAGGTGTCCAGCGACGCCGAGACCGCCGTCTGCAACCTGGGCTCGGTCAACCTCGCCGCCCACCTGGCGGGCACGGGCCCCGGCGGCGACATCGACTGCGGCATCGACTGGGAGCGGCTGCGCGCCACCGTCCGCACCGCGGTCACCTTCCTCGACCGGGTGATCGACATCAACTACTACCCGAGCGAGCAGGCCGCGGCCAGCAACCCGCGCTGGCGCCCGGTCGGCCTCGGCGTGATGGGCCTGCAGGACGTCTTCTTCGCCCTGCGCCTGCCGTTCGACTCGGCCGAGGCCAAGGAGCTGTCCACCCGGATCGCCGAGGAGATCTACCTGTCGGCGCTGGAGACCTCCGCCGGCCTGGCCGAGCGCTTCGGCGCCCACCCCGCCTACGACCAGACCTGGGCGGCCCGCGGCCGGCTCCAGCACGACCTGTGGGGTCAGAGCGGCACCCAGGCCGGGCGCTGGGACGCGGTGCGCGAGCGCATCGCCGCCCACGGCCTGCGCAACTCGCTGCTGATCGCGATCGCGCCGACCGCCACCATCGCCTCGATCGTCGGCTGCTACGAGTGCATCGAGCCGCAGGTGTCCAACCTGTTCAAGCGCGAGACGCTGAGCGGGGAGTTCCTGCAGATCAACAACGCGCTGGTGGCCGAGCTGAAGTCGCGCGGCCTGTGGGACGACCGCGTCCGGGCGGCCATCAAGCAGGCCGAGGGCTCGGTGCAGGGCATCGCCGAGCTGCCGGAGGACGTGCGCCGGCTGTTCCGCACCGCCTGGGAGCTGCCGCAGCGGGCGCTGATCGACATGGCCGCCGCGCGCTCGCCGTTCATCGACCAGAGCCAGTCGCTCAACCTGTTCATGAGCGCGCCGACGATCGACAAGCTCTCCTCGATGTACCTGTACGCCTGGAAGTCCGGCCTGAAGACCACCTACTACCTGCGCTCGCGCCCGGCCACCCGCATCCAGCAGGCCACCGTGCCCGTCGCGCCCCTCGCGCCCCTCGCGAACAAGTCCGAGGAGGCCCTGGTGTGCTCCCTGGAGAACCCCGAGTCGTGCGAGGCCTGCCAGTGACCCCCGAGGAGAATCCGATGTTGCTCGACCCGGGCATGAGCCTGACCCTGCGGCCCATGCGCTACCCCCTGTTCTTCGACCGCTACCGCGACGCGATCAAGAACACCTGGACGGTCGAGGAGGTGGACCTGCACTCCGACCTGAACGACCTGCCCAAGCTGTCGGCGGCCGAGCGCCACCTGGTCAGCCGGCTGGTCGCCTTCTTCGCCACGGGCGACACGATCGTGGCCAACAACCTGGTGCTCAACCTCTACCAGCACGTCAACGCCCCCGAGGCGCGCCTGTACCTGAGCAGGCAGCTGTTCGAGGAGGCGGTGCACGTCCAGTTCTACCTGAACCTGCTGGACACGTACGTGCCGGACGAGGAGGAGCGGTTCGCGGCGTTCGCGGCGGTGGAGAACATCCCCTCCATCCGGCGCAAGGCCGAGTTCTGCTTCCGCTGGATCGACTCCATCGGCAGCCTCCAGCGGCTGGAGACCCGCGAGGACCGGCGGGCGTTCCTGCTGAACCTGATCTGCTTCGCCGCCTGCATCGAGGGCCTGTTCTTCTACGGCGCGTTCGCCTACGTCTACTTCCTGCGCTCGCGCGGCCTGCTGAACGGGCTGGCCTCGGGCACCAACTGGGTCTTCCGCGACGAGTCCATGCACATGGCCTTCGCCTTCGACGTGGTGGACGTCGTCCGGCAGGAGGAGCCGGACCTCTTCGACGAGGAGATGGCCGGTCAGGTCAGGGAGATGCTGGCCGAGGCGGTCGACTGCGAGGCGCAGTTCGCCGAGGACCTGCTCGGGCAGGGCGTGCCGGGCATGTCGACCGCGGACATGCGCTCGTACCTGGAGCACGTGGCCGACCGGCGGCTGGCCCAGCTCGGCATCGAGCCGCTGTACGGATCGAAGAACCCGTTCGCGTTCATGGAGCTGCAGGACGTGCAGGAGCTGTCGAACTTCTTCGAGCGGCGGGTGTCGGCGTACCAGGTGGGGGTGACCGGCTCGGTCAGCTTCGACGCCGACTTCTGACCCTTACAGATCTACAACGTAAAGCGGCCCGGCGGGGTGAGCCCCGCCGGGCGGGTCAGGCGGGCTCCGGGCGGTTGTCCTTGCCGTCCAGCCAGAGGACGTCGGACTCGTCGCGGTGGGAACCGGTGGTGCCGACGTGCTTGGCGTCGATCTGCGGACCCTTCTTGATCACGTGGACGAGGGCCATGGCGTGGCCGCGTCCGAGGTCGTAGTCCTGTTTGAGCCAGTCGATGATCGTCCCGGCCTTGGTGGACGGGGCGTCGAAGCCGCGTTCCTGGGCCAGGGCGATGAACTCGCGGGGGGTCAGCCCGGTCTTGCCTTCGATGTTGTCCAGGTAAGCCTGGAAGGACATGATGTTCTCCGCTCCGTCATGGGGTGTTGTGGCCATGATGCACCATTTCGGTGGGCGCGCCGTCTCAGTAGAATGCCGTTCCGCCGAGTGCCGAGGGGTGACGGTGATGGACGAGCGCGAACTGAGCTGCCCGTGGGAAGGCGTCCTGGTCACACCGGGTCCGGCCGTCCGCACGGGCGTGCTCGTGCTGGCGGGGTCGAGCGGGCGGATCGAACGGGACAGGGCCCGCCTGCTGGCCGCGGAGGGGGTGACCGCGCTGTCGATCCGCTGGTTCGGCGGTCCCGGGCAGCCGCCGGGCATCTGCGAGATCCCGCTGGAGACGTTCGTGTCGGCCGTCGATCTGCTGGAGTCCACCGGCGTCCGGCGGGTCTGCGTGCTGGGCATGTCGAAGGGGGCCGAGGCCGCGCTGCTGACCGCCGTCCGGGATCGGCGGATCGGCGGGGTGGTGGCGCTGTCGCCGACCTCGCTCGTGTGGGGCAACGTCGGGCCGGGGCCGGACGGGGAGAGACGTCCCTACCGGTCGTCCTGGACGTGGCGGGGGCGGCCGCTGCCGTTCGTCCCGTACGACGACGACTGGGCCGAGGCCGAGCCCGAGCACGGCCCGCTGGCCCTGCGCGAGCTGTACGAGCTCAGCGAGCGCACGTTCGCCGATCTGTTGCCGGCCGCGGAGATCCCGATCGAGGCGGCGGCGGCCGACGTGCTGCTGGTGGCGGGCGGGGATGACGCCATGTGGCCGTCCCTGCCGTTCGCCGCGCGGCTGGCCGCCCGGCGTCGTGCCGCCGGCCGCCCGGTGCGGGTGGTCAGCCGGGTCGAGGCCGGTCATCGTCCGCGCCTGCCGGGGGAGGGGCCCGCCCCCGAGTCGCCGGACTTCGTCTACGGGGGCGACCCGGTCGCCGACGCCGGGCTCGGGGCCGACGCCTGGCCGCACATCCTCGACCTGCTGCACGGCTGACGCCCGCGGCTCCCCTGCGATGATCGTCTTCTGCTAGTTTGTACCTTCCGGCCGGATGTTGCATCTGGCCGAGAGTGCTTGTATGACCATTTCTCCGGTAATTGTGCGGCCCGTCGAGGCCGCGGACCATCCCGCCGTCGAACGCCTCTGGCTGATGTTCCGTCACGACATGGCGGACTTCCAGGGCGGGCTCCCCGACCCCGACGGCACCTACCACGGCGACCGCCTGCGCACCGCCCTCGATGACGACGACTGGACGGCCTACCTGTTCACCAGCGGCGACCGGCCGGTCGGGTTCGCGTTCGTCCGTGCGGCGACCGGCCCGGTGCGGGTGCTGAACAGCTTCTTCGTGGTCCGCGGGGCGCGCCGGTCGGGGATCGGGCTGCGGGTCGTCCGGGAGGTGATCTCCCGGCATCCCGGGCCGTGGCGGATCGCCTTCCAGGACGCCAACACGGCGGGCGTGGCGTTCTGGCGGCGCGTCGCGACCGAGTTCGCCGGCGAGGCGTGGACGGAGGAGCGCCGGCCCGTCCCGAACCGCCCGGACGTCCCGCCGGATGTGTGGATCTCCTTCACCGCAGCCGAAATCTGATGGTGTGGTACGTTTTCGCCACGCATCGAACTGAGGAGGTGAGACCGATCAACGTTGTGACAGGTCGGGGCTCCCTCACGCGCATCGCCTAGGGAGCGCCCGCACAAGGCATCCCGAAAGGCTCAGGACGCGCATGCGTTTTCTCTCCCGGACGTCGGCCGACGGCGTCATCGAACGATCCTTCGCCCTCGGCGACCTCCCCGGCGTCCTGTGGACCCCGCAGGACGCCGAACCCCGCGGCCTGGTCCTCATCGGGCACGGCGGCGGGCAGCACAAGCAGGCCCCGGGCGTCGTGGGACGCGCGCACCGGCTGGCAGCCGAACGCGGCTTCGCGGCGGCGGCCATCGACGCGCCGGCCCACGGCGACCGGCCCAGAAGCGCCGAACACGAGCGGATCATCGCCGCGATGCGGGAGCGGATGGCCGGCGCGGGCGACCCCACCCCGCTGCTGGCCGAGCTGCACACGCTGCTGGCCGCCCAGACCGTGCCGGAGTGGCGGTCGGTCCTGGACGCGCTCGGCGACCAGGGTCCGGTCGGCTACTGGGGCGTGTCGCTGGGCTGTGCCCTGGGGATCCCGCTGGTGGCCGCCGAGCCGCGGATCGGCGCGGCGGTCCTGGGGCTGAGCGGCACCGCGCCGGCCTCGGCCCAGGCCGCCGCCGGGATCACCGTCCCGGTGCGGTTCCTGCTGCAGTGGGACGACGAACGGGTGCCGCGGGCCGAGGCCCTGGCCCTGTTCGACGCCCTGGCCTCGGCCGAGAAGACGCTGCACGCCAACCCCGGCGGGCACGCGGACGTGCCGGACTTCGAGATCGACAGCGCCCTGCGCTTCCTCGCCGACCGGCTGGCCTGAGGCCGCCGCCGGCCGGTCGGCTGCTGCGGCTGACGGGGGCGGCCGCGGTGGCCACGACGGCGGCGATGGTCCTGCCGTCCGGGCGGGCGGCGGCGACGCCGTCCGGAGAAGCGCAGACGCAGGGGGCGGACGGCCCGGAGGCGCGGGACCGGGGCCGGCGGTTGCGCACCGAGCAGCTCCGCGCCGACGGCGACAGCCTCCGGCGCAGCGCCGAGCTGACCAGGCAGAGCCCGGCCGGCCAGACGCCCCTGCGGATCCCGGCCGGACCACCCCGCCGGAATGTCGCCTTCGCCGGCGTTCGCCTGGCAGGTCAGGAGCCGCCGGCGATCTCGACGACGGCGTGGCGGTTGTGCTCGTCGGTGAGGTGGTCGAGCAGGTAGTGGGCCAGGTCGGCGCGGGAGATCGAGCCCGCCTTGGCCAGGGGCGCGTTCTCGGCGGTGCGGTAGCGGCCGGTCAGGGGCCCGTCGGTGAGCATCGGCGGGCGCACGATCGTCCAGTCGATGTCGTGGGCGGCGGTGACGGCGGCCTCCATGCGTCTCATGTCGGCGTAGCCGTGCCGGTAGAGGCGCTGGATCACGAAGCGGGTGACCAGGCGGCGGCCCAGCGGCGTGCCCGGCGGGATGTCCAGACCCGCCGACGACAGGCACAGCAGGCGGCGCACCCCGCTGTCGCGCATGGCGGCGATGACGTTGGCGGTGCCCTGGGAGTAGACGGTGGTGGGGTGGCCGCGGTCGGTGCTGCCCAGGCAGGACAGCACGGCCTCGTGCCCGGCGACGGCGTCCCGCCAGGGGCCGGGGGTCAGCACGTCGCCGCCGATCACGCTCACCCGCTCGCCCGCCGGGACGCGGGCGGGGTCGCGGGCCAGGACGGTGACGTCGTGCCCGGCGGCGACCGCCTGCTCGACCACCTGGCGGCCGGTCCCGCCGGTCGCGCCGAGGACCATCAGCTTCATGCCGCACCGGCCAGGGCCCGTACGACGGCCTCGGCGATCTCGCGCTGGCCCTCGATGCTCAGGTGCACGCCGTCGTCGAGGAAGTGGTGGTCCTCGCGGACGGCGAGCCTGGTGTCCACGGTCGGCTCGGGACGGCCCAGCAGGTGGTCGGCGGTGGCGTCGACGTCCTTGCCGGCCCAGGTGATGCCGGCGCGCCGGAAGTGCGGGTAGGCGGCGGCGCGCGGCTCGTCGAAGGGGCTGGGCGTGAGCCAGACCCAGCGGACGGGCCCGCGTTGCTGGGCCAGGTCGTGCAGCATGGCCAAATTGCGCTCGGTCTCGGCGGCGCTGACCAGGGTGGGCGCGTCGGGGGCCAGGTGCTGGGCGTCGTTGGCGCCGATCATGCACAGCACCAGGTCGGGCCGCTGGAAGCCGAGGGCGGGGAGCTGGGTGAGCGCCTGGGTGGTGGTGCTGCCGGTGATCGCCAGGTTGGTGAAGCGGACGGCGTCGCCGGGACGGCGCAGCGCGACCAGCTGGCGCAGGATCTCGAACCAGGACAGGCGGTCGGCGGTGGTGCTCTCGCCGAGGGCCACCACGTGGAAGACGTCGCGGGAGCCCTCGGGGTGCAGGGGCAGCCGGTCGACGGCGTCGGCGAGGCCGGGCCGGGCCAGCAGTGTCTCGGCGGCCTGCCGGGTCTGGTGGTCGAAGGCGTCCAGCAGCGCGCGGTAGGCGTCGGCGTCGAGGCCGAACAGGGCGGCGAGGCGGGCCTCGTCCGCGCCGATCAGGTACGGCAGGGCGCCGGGCCGCTGGAACCGGACGAGCCGTTCGGTCATCGGGTCGGTCATGACATGGCCTCCGTCTGGACGGTGGATGCGGGGGACGGGCGGAGCGTGGCGTTCATCATGAGACCCGTCCGCCGGTGAGGTCGAGGGTCGCCCCGGTCACCCAGGAGGCGGCGGGCGAGGCGAGGTAGAGGACGGCCTGGGCGACGTCGGCGGGACGGCCGACGCGCCCGAGCGGGAAGGCCGCGGCGAGCTGGGCGAGCCGCTCGGCGGGCAGCGCGGCGAGCTTGTCGTTGAGCACGGCCGAGGGCGCCAGGCAGTTGACCCGCACGCCGTCGCCGCCCACCTCGGCGGCCAGGTGCCGGGCGAACATGACCACGCCCGCCTTGGCGGCGGCGTAGGCGGCGTTGGCGCCTCCGGGCTGCCGGCCCGCGGTGGACGACATCAGGATGATCGACCCGTCCCGCCGCTCCAGCATGCCCGGCAGGAACTCGTGGACGGTGAGGAACACCGAGGTCAGGTCGGACTCCAGCACGGCGCGCCAGCGGCCGGGGTCGAGCCCCGCGGTCGGCGCGGGCGCGCCCTGCCCGCCGGCGAACGGGGCCAGGATGTCCACCGGCCCGAGCGCGGCCTCCACCTCGGCGCGGATGCGGGCCAGGGCGCCGGTGTCGGTCACGTCGCCGGGCGCGGCCAGCGCCCGGCCGCCCTCGGCGGTGATCGAGGCGACGACGCGGTCCACCGCCTCGGTGTCGCGGCCGGTGACCGCGACCCGGACGCCGTTGGCGGCCAGCGCGTGGCAGGTCGCCGCGCCGATGCCGCGGGAACCGCCGGTGACGAGGGCGACCTTGCCCTCCAGTCCTGGATGTCTGGGCCAGTCAGGCCGGTCGGTGGTCATCACGGATTGCTTCTCTCTGGAGAAAGGTTCACTGTTGTGAAAGGTTCTGTGCGGAGTACAGTATGCGCTGTGTCCGCGTCCCGCAACCGCCCGATGGGCGTCGCCTTCCTGCTCGCGCAGCTCGGCGCGCACGCCGCCGGCCGGTTCGCCGCGCGGGTCGCCGAGCTCGGCCTGTCGCCGTCCGACGTCGGGCTGCTGCGGATGATCGCCCTCCAGCCGGGCCGCAGCCAGCAGTCGCTCGCCGCCGACCTCGGCGTCGTGCCCAGCCGGGTCACCGCGCTGCTCGACCCGCTCGACCGGGCCGGCCTGGTGGAGCGGCGCCGCTCGGCCGGCGACCGCCGCAACCACGAGCTGCACCTGACCGAGCAGGGCGCGAAGGTGATGGAGGACATCAGGAAGACCGCGATGGCGCACGAGGCCGACCTGACCTCGTGCCTCAGCCCCGACCAGCGTGGTCAGTTGCTCGCCCTGCTGGAGCTGGTCGCCGCCGACCAGGGCCTGACGCCGGGCGTGCATCCCGGTTACCGCCGCTCCTGACGCGGCCCGCCGCGCGGCGGGCCGTAGGTCCCCGCGCGGGAGGACCTACGGCTCTGGCCGCCGCATCCGCCCAGGCCAGAGGCTTGGATCATCACCACCGGATGCGAAGAAGGTGTTCACGAATGAGGCACAGGCCCATCGCCCTTGACGCCGACGACGTGCAGGTCAGGATCCGCGGCGGCGGCGTGCGCGCGGCCGACGTGCGGCGTGCCCGCCACACCGTGGCCGACCTGACCCGGCTCGCCCACGAGCCGGTGCTCGGCGCGACGGTCAAGCTCGCCGCCACACCGCAGGTCGCGGGGGAGCGGCGGACGGCCGAGGCCGTGGTGGACGTCCAGGGCCGGCTCATCAGGGCCCGGGCCGGCGCCGGCTCCACCCGCGCCGCCATCCACCTGCTCGGCGACCGGCTGCGGGCGCGGCTGCTGGAGAGCACCCGGGACTGGGAGAACCGGCGCGGCCGCCACCCCCGTCCGCCCCACCCGGCCCCGCCCGCCGGGGAACGCCGGATCGTCCGGACCTGCACGGCCGCCCGCGCCGTGCCCGACGAGGCGGCGGTGGACATGGACGACCTCGACTACGACTTCCTGCTGTTCACCGAGACCGCGACCGGCCAGGACAGCGTGATCTACCGCACCGGCGACGGCTACCGCCTCGCCCAGCTCGACCCCCGGCCCGACCTGCCGGCGCCGACCTGCGCGGGGATCTCGGTCAGCCCGCTGCCCGCCCCCCGCCTCACCGCCGGGCAGGCCCTCGACCGGCTGGAGCTGACCGGATTCCCGTTCGTCTTCTTCGCCGACTCCGCCACCGGGGCGGGCTGCCTCCTCTACCGCCGCGACGACGGGGACTACGGCCTGGTGACCACCGCGCACGAGGACTGAGCACCGGCGCCGCCCCCGGCCAGGGGGCGGCGCCGCCCGTTCAAGAACCCGTCACACGACGGCCGCGCGGGCGGGCGCGATGCGGCGGCCGGAGATCTGCTCGGCCTCCACCACGATGTAGTGGTCCCGGTCGCCCGGCGCCCACGTCGTCAGCGGCAGCTCGGCCAGGCGGGCCAGCTCGGCGGCGTCGGTCACCTCGCGCGCGTGCCCCACCGCCGTGACCGACCAGCCGGTACGCCGCCCGGCGTCGAAGTCGTCGGCCTCGAAGGCCACCACGGCCCGCCGGGTGGCCGCCGCCAGCTTCGACCCCGTCGCGGTGCGGATCACGATGGACCGCCCGTCGAGGCAGAAGTTCACCGGCTGGACGGCGGGCAGGGCACGATCGGTGAACACGATCCGCCCGATGGGCATCGAGGACAGCAGCAGGAAGCACTCCTCCTCGGAGAGCACCTGCAGTCCGGACGAGTCGAGCTGCATGCTCTCCAGGATCCCCCACCCGCCCCCGCCCGCGGCAGGGACGAAAGTCCCATCTTCCCCGGCGACCGGCCCCCGGACGGCCGGATGTCCCGTCCGGGACCTTCGACCCTTCAAGTGCGGACGTTCGCCCCGGTCAGCGGCCGGGCCCCGCTCCCTAGCCTGAGAACCGGCCCGCCGTCGCGGGTCTCACCCTGGGACTGTGGAGGTCACAATGTTGTCCGCGGAATCCGCCGCCGTCGTCCGCGCCACGCTGCCCGTCGTGGGCGCCTCGCTCGACGCCATCACCGAGCGGTTCTACGCGACGATGTTCGCCGAGCGGCCCGAGCTGCTGGACGGCCTGTTCAACCGCGGCAACCAGGCCAGCGGCGAGCAGCGCAAGGCGCTGGCGGCCTCCGTCGCCGCCTTCGCCACCACCCTCCTGGACCACCCCGACCAGCGGCCCGACCACCTGCTCGCGCGGATCGCGCACAAGCACACCGCGGTCGGCGTCACCGACGACCAGTACGTGATCGTGCACAAGTACCTGTTCGGCGCGATCGCCGAGGTGCTGGGCGAGGCCGTCACGCCGCAGGTCGCCGCCGCCTGGGACGAGGTGTACTGGCTGATGGCCGGCGCCCTGATCGCGATGGAGGCCCGCCTCTACGCCGAGGCCGGCGCCGTCGAGGGCCGCACGTGGCGGCGCTGGCGGGTGGCCGGCCGCCGCGAGGAGACGCCCGACGTCACCTCCTTCCTGCTCACCCCGCTCGGCGAGGAGCCCCCGCCGCCCGCCCGCCCCGGCCAGTACGTCAGCGTCCAGGTCGAGATGCCCGACGGCGTGCGCCAGCTCCGCCAGTACACGCTGTCCAACGCCGGCGACGGCCTGCGCCGGATCACCGTCAAGCGCGTGGACGGCGACCCCGTCGGCGAGGTGTCCACCCTGCTGCACGCCACCGTGCGCCAGGGCGACGAGCTCACCCTGTCGGCGCCCTTCGGCGACGTCACCCTGGACGACTCCGAGGCGCCGCTGGTGCTGGTGAGCGCCGGCATCGGCGCCACCCCCATGGTCGCCATGCTCGACCACCTCGCCGCCACCGGCTCCCGCCGCCGCGTCCTGGCCCTGCACGCCGACCGCTCGCCCGACCGGCACGCGCTGCGCGAGGACATGACCCGCCTGGCCCCCGACCACGTCTTCTGGTACGAGCACGGCGCCCAGGCCCCCGACCGCGACGGCCTGATGGACCTCGGCGGCGTGCCGATCCCGCAGGGCGCGGTCGCCTACCTGTGCGGGCCGCTGCCGTTCATGCGCGAGGCGCGCGCCGCGCTGCTCAAGGCCGGCGTGGCGGCCCGCGACGTGCACTACGAGGTCTTCGGGCCCGACCTGTGGCTCGCCGCCGGCTGACCGCCCGCCCCGGCGGCCCGCCCGGCGGCCCGCCCGTCGGCCCACCCGCCGGTCCACCGGCGATCCACGTGACCAGGAGGATGAGATGAGCGTTGTCCGAGGCGCGGCGAGGGCGCTGCTGGGCGCCGCCGGCGCCGCGATGACGGCCGCCGGACCCGTCATGGCCGCCCGAGGCGTCCAGGCGCGCGGCGAGATCCGCGACGAGCTGCGCCGGCAGGCCATCAGTTTCCCCGGCAAGGGGCTGCCCGCCGAGCTCGCCGCCCACCAGGGCCGCGCCGTGCTGACCGGCCCGCAGGCCAGGGCCTACGCCCAGGTGATCGGCCGCAACGTGCTGACCGCCACCGGCGGCCGGACGTACGCGCAGGTCAGCGCCGAGCTGTTCGCGGCGGGCGGCGCGGACGCCGAGCTGGAGGGCCTGCGGCAGACCGCCTTCACCGGCCAGATGCTGCGCGCCTCCCTGCTCAACGCCTACCAGGCCTGGCAGCTCGGCAACCTGGCCATCGGCCTCGGCGGGCTGCTGACGCTCACCGGCGCCGCCCTGCTGACCTGCGGCGCCACCCTCGCCGCCGACGAGTGACGGGGACGGGAACCATGCGACCGGCGACGTCCGGAACCACCCAGCTGGAGGACTGTGTGCTGTCCATCGGCCATCACTTCACCGAGACCTTCCACGCCGAGCACCGCGAGGTCAGGGACCTGCTGCTCGCGCTGATCGACGCCTTCGGCACCGGCGACGCGGCGCGGGCCGGGAAACTGGTGGCGGCCCTGTCGGCGGTCGTCGGGCCGCACTTCCGCTACGAGGAGGAGGCCATGTACCCCGGCCTGACGGCCGTCCTCGGCGCGCACTACGTGGACAAGCTGCTCAGCGACCACGACGACACGATCCGCAACATCCGCGAGCTGGCCGAGCTGGCCGACCTGGCGGCGGTCGACGGCCTGGGCGAGATCGACGAGAACCAGGCCGCCTGGGGCGTCGCCCTGGCACGGGAGATCCTGCCGCACGTCAGCGACTGCGACGGCCTGTCGCTCATGGTCGAGACGCTGCCCGAGGACGACGTCGTGCACATCCTGGCCACCCGCGAGGTGGCCAGGGAGATCAACGCCGACGTGCTCACCTGGGCCGGCACGCTGCGGGCGCGGCGTGTCTGAGGCCGGACTCCCCGTCCTGATCCAGGGCGGCATGGGCGTCGCGGTGTCCGGGTGGCGGCTGGCGCGCGCGGTCGCCCGTACCGGGCAGCTCGGCGTGGTGTCCGGCACCGCCCTGGACGTCGCCCTGGCCCGCCGCCTCCAGCGCGGCGACCCCGGCGGCGACCTGCGCCGGGCACTGGCCGGCTTCCCCGTCCCCGAGATCGCCGAACGGGTGCTCGGACGCTACTTCGTGCCCGGCGGGATCGCGCCCGGCACGCCGTACCGGCCGGTGCCCCGGCTCGGGCTGCGCCCCAGCCGGGCCCGCGACGAGCTGGCCGTGGTCGCCAACTTCGCCGAGGTCTTCCTGGCCAAGCAGGGCCACGACGGGCCGGTCGGCGTCAACTACCTGGAGAAGATCCAGCTCGCCACGCCCGCCGCCGCCTACGGCGCGATGCTGGCCGGCGTCGACTACGTGCTGATGGGCGCCGGCATCCCGGCGGAGATCCCGGCGCTGCTCGACGCCTTCGCCGCGCACCGCCCGGCCGAGCTCACCGTCGCCGTGGCCGACGCCGGAGACGCCCGCCACACGGCCGGCCTCGACCCGGCCGCGCTGTGGCCCGGGGGCGCCCCGTCCGAGCCGCTGCGGCGTCCCAAGCTGCTGGCGATCGTCTCCTCCCACGTGCTGGCCGCCTACCTGGCCCGCTCGCCGGTGACCAGGCCCGACGGGTTCGTCCTGGAGACGCCGGTGGCCGGCGGGCACAGCGCGCCGCCACGCGGCCGGCTGGTGCTCGACGAGCGCGGCGAACCCGTCTACGGGCCGCGCGACGAGGCCGACACCGCCAAGGTCGCCGCGATCGGCCTGCCGTTCTGGCTGGCCGGCGGCTACGCCACCCCCGGCGGCGCGGCCGGCGCGCGGGCCACCGGCGCCGCCGGCATCCAGGTCGGGACGGCGTTCGCGCTGTGCCGGGAGTCGGGCCTCGACGACGGCCTGCGGCGGCGCATGCTGAGCCGGGCCCGCCGGGGCGCGCTGGAGGTGCGCAACGACCCGCGCGCCTCGCCCACCGGCTTCCCGTTCAAGGTCGCGGGCCTGCCCGGCACCCTGTCGGAGCCCGAGGTGTTCGACCGGCGTCCCCGGCTGTGCGACCTGGGCTACCTGCGCACCCCGTACGTCCGGCCCGGCGGCGCGATCGGCTACCGCTGCCCCGCCGAACCCGTGGACGCCTACGTCCGCAAGGGCCGGCCCGCCGAGGAGGCCGAGGGCCGCCAGTGCCTGTGCAACGGGCTGACCGCCGCCATCGGCCTGGGCCAGCACCGCGCCGACGGCTACCACGAGCCCGCCCTGCTCACCCTGGGCCAGGACCTCGGCTTCCTGGACGGCCTGCCCGACGACCACTCGGCCGCCGACGTCGTGGACCACCTCCTGCGAGGAGCACCCGCATGACCGCACCACCCGGCGGGCGGCCGCTGCGCCGCGTCCGGCGCGACGTCGCCGCCGGCCCGTTCATCGTGATCTGGGAGGCCACCCGCGCCTGCCCGCTGGCCTGCCTGCACTGCCGCGCCGAAGCCGTGCCCGACCGGCACCCGGCGGAGCTGACCACCGAGGAGGCGTACCGGCTCATCGGCCAGGTGGCGGACTTCGGCACGCCCCCGCCGCTGTTCGTGATCACCGGCGGCGACCCGTTCGAGCGGCCCGACCTGCTCGACCTGGTCCGCCACGCCCGCGCCCGCGGCCTGGCCCCGGCCGTGTCCCCGTCGGCCACCCCCGCCCTCGACCCGGCCAACCTCGCCCGGCTGCGCGAGGCCGGGGCCGCCGCCGTCTCGCTCAGCCTCGACGGCGCGACCGCGCCCGTCCACGACGCCTTCCGCGGCTACGACGGCGTGTTCACCCGCACCCTGCGCGCCTGGCGGGCGGCCCGCCAAGCCGGGCTCAAGGTGCAGATCAACACCACCGTGACCCGCCACAACCTGGCGAGCCTGCCGGACATCGCCGCCCTGGTACGCCGGGAGGGCGCGCTGCTGTGGAGCGTGTTCTTCCTCGTGCCCACCGGCCGGGGCCGCGACCTGTCGGCCCTGACCGCGCAGGAGACCGAGGACGTGCTGCACTTCGTGCACGACGTCGGCACCGCGATCCCGGTCAAGACCACCGAGGCGCACCACTTCCGGCGGGTCGCCGTGCAACGGCTCATTCTGGCCGGACAGGGCGTGGACCACGCCGAGGCGCTCCGGCTCGGCCCGCTCTACCGCACCCTGCGGCGACGGGCCGAGCAGGCGGGGCTGATCGAGGAGCGGCGCACCCGCCGCCCGCCCGTGGACGTCAACGCCGGACGCGGGTTCGTCTTCGTCTCCCACACCGGGACCGTGCACCCCTCGGGCTTCCTCCCGCTGGACGCCGGGAACGTGCGCGACCGGCCCCTGACCGAGGTCTACCGCTCCTCGCCGCTGTTCACCGCGCTGCGCGACCCCGATCGGCTGACCGGCCGCTGCGGCGCGTGCGAGTTCCGCACGATCTGCGGCGGCTCCCGCTCCCGCGCCTACGCCTGCTCGGGGGACGTCCTCGGCGAGGAGCCGTGGTGTGCCTACGAGCCCGGCAGCTTCCCCTACCAGAAGGAACTGGCCGCCCATGTATGAGCCGCCCGTGCATGACAGGAGAAGGCCCGGCGCGCTGGCCGCGCCCTACGACACGATGCTGGCCGCCTACGCCGCCGCGCTGGCCGGCTCGCCGCTGGCCGCCTCCAGCAAGGCCAGCTACCTGCGCCGCGTCGGCCGCTACCTGACCTGGGTCGCCGCCGCCTCCGACCGCGGCCTGCTGGCGGGCGAGCCGCTGGCCGACACGACCGTGGCCGTCCGCACCGCCCACGCCTACCACGGCGAGCTGCACGGCCGCTACGCCCCCAGCACGATCAACAGCACCCTGGCCGCGCTGGAGGACTTCTACGCCCGGCTCCACCTCGGCGCGACCGGCATCCCCCGCCGGCCGGCGACCGGCGACCGGGTGGGCGCGCGATGACCTGGTGGGCGGTGGTGCGCTTCCTGCACGTGCTGGGGGCCGCGCTGTGGGTCGGCGGCCAGCTCGCCGTCTCCCTCGTCCTGCTGCCCCTGGCCCGGCGATTGCTGGACGACGAGCGCCGCGCCCTGGTGCTCGGCGCCGTCGGCCGCCGGTTCGGGCTGCTCACCGCCGCCCTGTTCCTGCCCCTCCAGCTCGCCACCGGCGTGGCCATCGCCTGGCACAAGGGCGTCACCTGGGCCTCGCTCGCCGAACCCGGCTACGGCCGTGTCCTGGCCGCCAAGCTCCTGCTGTTCTGCGCCGTCATGGCCGCCGCCGCCCTGCACGGCTGGGCCGCCGCCCGCGCCCGGCCCCGCCTGGCCCGGACGATGGCCGTCAGCGCCCTGGTGGGGTCGATCGGCGTCGTGCTGCTGGCCGCCGCGCTGCCCGCCACCTGATCATGGCCGATCGGAGGCGCGGAAAGGGACTTTGGTCCCTGACGGCGGCACCGCCGGCCGCGCCATCGTGGAGACATGCCCGCAGTAACCGTCGTGCCGGGAGCCCCGCGATGACCGGCGCCGGCGTCGCCCGCCCCTGGGACGGACCCTTCGCCTCACATGCCGGCGTGCGCCGGATCGTCGCCGCCGCCGGCGCGGCGCCCTCGGTGCACAACACCCAGCCCTGGCGTTTCCGCCGCCTCGACGACACCACCATGGAGCTGTACGCCGACCTCGACCGGCTGCTCGCCGTCACCGACCCCCTGGGGCGCGGGCTCGGCATCAGCTGCGGGGCCGCGCTGTTCAACCTGCGGCTGGCGGTCCGGATGACCGGGCACGACCCCGGCGTCCTGCCGCTGCCCGACCCGGGCGGCCGGCCCGAGCTGCTGGCGACCGTACGGGCCACGCCCGGCGGGCCGCCCACCCCCGACGAGCGGCTGCTGCACGACATGATCCCGCACCGGCGCACCAACCGCTTCCCCTTCGAGCGCCGCCCGCTGCCCAGGGACGTCCTGCTCGACCTGGTCAACGCCGCCCACGACGAGGACGCCACGCTGCTCCTCGTCAAGGGCGGGACGGCCAGGCGGGTCCTGGACATGGTCGCACTGGCCGACGACACGCTGACGGCCGACGCCGCCTACCGGGCCGAGCTGGCCCGCTGGACCCGGACGGAAGGCGGCCCCGACGGCGTCCCCGCCCACGCCTTCGGCCCGCGCCCGCGCTCCGGCGAACTGCCCATGCGCGGCTTCGGCGGCGGCGAGGTCGCCGACTTCGAGGCCGAGCCGCAGCTCGTCGCCCTGTTCACCCAGGGGGACGGCCCGCACGACTGGCTGCGCGCCGGGCAGGCCCTGCAACGCGTCCTGCTCACCGCCACCGCGCACGGCGTGGCGGCCTCGATGTTCAGCCAGCCGCTCGACCTGCGCCCGCCGCAGCACCGCGGCGACCGGCCCGGCCCGTTCGGGCACGTGCAGATGCTGATCAGGCTGGGGTACGGGCCGCCGGTCCCGCGCGTCCCCCGGCGCCCGGTGTACGAGGTCCTCGACCGGACGGGGGCCCGGCGTGCCTGAGCTGGGCCGCCCCCGATCCGCCGGCCCTCAATGGCCACAGACAGGAAGGTGCCCGGGATGCCGGTCGACATCCGGATAGAGAGCGGCAGGCCGATCGACCTGCCGCCGCCGCCGAGGCGGGCCCGCGCGTCCTGGCACCTGCGGGCGAACGCGATCGTCGTGGCCTGGCTGGCGCTGACCGTCGTCGCCGCCCTGGCGGGCGACGTGCTGCCGGCGCCGTCGTGGCTGCTGATCCATGTGTTCCTGCTGGGCGCGGTCAGCACGGCCGTGCTCATCTGGAGCGAGCACTTCACGGTGGCGCTGCTGCGCGTCCGCGGCCCGTCCGAGCGGGCGAGCCTGACCCGGCTGGCCCTGCTCAACACGGCCACGGTCGCCGTGCTGGCCGGAGTGGCGTACGGGCCGTGGCACCTGGCTGCGGTGGGCGCGGCGCTGCTGACGGGCGTGGTGCTGTGGCACGCGGCCGTCCTGGTCCGGCTCGTCCGCGGCGCGCTGCCCGGCCGGTTCGGCCACGTCATCGGCTGGTACGTCACCGCCGCCTGCGCGCTCGCCGCCGGCGGAACCCTCGGCGGGCTGATGGCCGCCCGGACCGTCCAGGGCGCGCTGCACGAGCGCATGAGCGCCGCCCACGCCCAGGTGAACGTCTTCGGCTGGATCGGGCTCACCGTGCTCGGCACCCTGTTCACCCTGTGGCCGACGGTCCTGCGCACCCGCATGTCGGACCGGACCCGCCGGGCCTCACGCGCAGGCCTGTGGCTGGCCGCGCCGGGACTGACGGTGGCCGTCACCGGGCTGCTGGCGGGCTGGCGATGGGTGGCGCTCGCGGGGCTGGCGGCGTACGCGGCCGGCGGGCTGGCGGTGCTCGTCCCCCTGGGCGACGCGCTGCGGCGCAGGAGGCCGCACACCGGCGCGGCGTGGATGCTGGGCGCGGCGATCGTCTGGTTCGAGGTGGCGCTGGCCGCCGATCTGGTGGTGGTGGCCACCAGGCCGGCGCACCAGGTCGCCGCCGCACTGGCCCCGCTGCTGCCGCTGGTGCTGGTCGGGTTCGTGGCGCAGGTGCTGCTCGGGTCGCTGCTGCACCTGCTGCCCGCGGTGCTGGGCGGCGGTCCGGCCCGGTTCAAGGAGAACGCGGCGCTGCTGGAACGCGGCTGGCCGGCGCGGCTGACGGCGCTCAACGTGGGAGTCCCGCTGCTGGTCCTGCCGGTGCCGCGGCCGGTCGCGCTGCTGGGGTGGGCGTCGGTGCTGGCCGCCGCGCTGGCCTTCGTCGCGCTGGCGGCGACCGCCCTGACCCGCCCCCGCCCGCCCGCCGCCTCCCCGCCCGCCGCCTCTCCGGACGGCGGGCCGGGGTGGCGGCGGGCGTTGCCCGCCGTCGCCGGGGTGGTCGCCGGGTGTCTGCTGACGGCCGCCGCGGTCGTCGTCGCCACGTCCGGCGGGGCAGGACCGGCGGCGGTGGCCGCGACCGGCTCCCGCACGGTCGAGGTGACGCTGTCCGGGATGCGCATCCGTCCCGCCGTGATCGAGGCCCCCGTGGGGACCGTGCTGACGTTGCGCGTCACCAACGCCGACGCCCAGCGGCACGACCTGCGCCTGGCCACCGGCGAACGCACCCCGATGCTGGCCCCTGGCCAGAGCGTGACGCTGCGCCTGACGCCGCTGGGCGGTCCGGTGGACGGCTGGTGCACGGTCGCCGGGCACCGCGCCGCGGGCATGACCATGCGCCTGGCCCCGACCGGCACCACGGCGGCGTCCCGCCCCCAGGAGGCCACCGGCCACACCGGTCACACGACGACCGAAGCCGCCCCCGCCATGCCCACCATGCCCGCCATGTCCGGCCCGCTCGATCTGGCGGCGCCCATGTCGTCCGGCTGGCGACCTCACGACGCGACGCTCAGGCCCGCGCCCGGCGGCACCGAGCACCACGTCGAGATCCGCGCCGACGACCGGCTCGTCCAGGAGGTCGCGCCCGGGGTGCGGCAGCGCGTCTGGACGTTCAACGGCGCCATGCCGGGCCCGGTGCTGCGCGGCAAGGTCGGGGACGTGTTCGTCGTGACGTTCGTCAACGCCGGCACCATGGGCCACGGCATCGACTTCCACGCCGGCGCCACCGCACCGGACGGGCCGATGCGCACGATCCAGCCGGGCGAGCGGCTGACCTACCGCTTCCGCGCCGACTACGCCGGGGCGTGGCTCTACCACTGCTCGACCATGCCGATGACCCAGCACATCGCCAACGGCATGTACGGCGCCGTCGTCATCGACCCGCCGGACCTGCCCTCGGTCGACCGCGAGTACCTGCTGGTCCAGGGCGAGCTGTATCTCGGCGAGCCGGGCGGCCCGGCGCAGGTCGCCAAGATCCGGCAGGGCGCCCCGGACGGCTGGATGTTCAACGGCACCGCCGCCGGCTACGACCACGCCCCGCTGGCGGCCACGGCGGGGGAGCGGGTCCGCATCTGGGCGGTGGCGGCCGGGCCCAGCTCGGGCACGTCGCTGCACGTGGTCGGTGCGCCGTTCGACACGGTCTACAAAGAGGGCGCCTACCGGCTGCGCACGGGAGACGCGGGCGGCGCGCAGGCGCTCGACCTGGCCCCGGCGCAGGGCGGCTTCGCCGAACTGGTCTTCCCGGAGGCGGGCACGTACCCGATCGTGGACCACACGATGCGGCAGGCGGAGGCGGGCGCGCACGGCCTGTTCAAGGTCGGCGCCCCGCCGCGGGACTGACCCGCCGCCGCCCGGCTGGTGAGCCGGTCAGCCGGTCGGCGCCGGGGACTGGTCGGGTGTGATGCGGTCCCAGGCGGCCAGCGGCAGCATGATGACGGCCGCAGGGAACAGGCCGTGCTCCTCGTGGTCGATGTGCCAGTGGAGGCGGTCGAGGGCGTCCAGCACGGCGGGCCAGTCGGGCGCGGCCGGGTCGATCGCGCCGAGGATGCCGTGGATGTCGGCGTGCTCGGCGCACAGCCGTTCCACCTCCTCGGCCAGCGACCCCTCGGCGCGCAGCTCGGCGAACAGCCCGCGCTCCTCGGTGTCGGTGTGCGGGACGAGCCGGGCCATCAGGTCCGCCAGCAGCGCCACGGCGTCACCGTGGCGCAGTTCCCCGATCGCGCGGCGCAGCGCCCCCGCGCACTCCTGGATGTCCCAGTGCTCCTGGGACAGGCGGCCGATCAGTGGGAACTCCCGGCAGCCGCAGTAATTGCACATGGTCACGTCCTTACAGGAGGGTCGCTTCTGGACGGCGGCAGCCGGGGCGCGCGCATACGCGTGCCGCTCCTCGGGCCGCCCCTCGCCTCCACCCTTCCCGGCGGGACGACGCGCCGGTCAGGGCCGAAAGTCCCGGATCGTCCCCGACCTCCGTCGGAAAAACCACATGACGGGCGCCCGCGGCGTCGGCGACGATCACGGCCATGGAGTACGGCGAACTGGTCGCGCGGGCCTCGGCGGCGGCGATCGAGGGCTGGGACTTCACCGCCCTGCGCGGCCGGGTCGTCGAGGAGCCGCTGCCCTGGAGCTACGAGCGCCTCCTGCGCGACCGGCTGAAGGGCGCGGCCTCGCTGCTGGACATGGGGACCGGCGGCGGCGAGTTCCTGGCCGGGCTGACGCCGCTGCCGCCGCGCACCGCCGCCACGGAGGGCCACCCGCCCAACCTGCCGATCGCCCGCCGCCGCCTGGAGCCGCTCGGGGTCGAGGTGGCCGAGATCCGGGAGGACGACGTGCTGCCGTTTCCCGCCGGCGCGTTCGCCGTGGTGGCGAACCGGCACGAGTCCTACGACCCGCGCGAGGTCCGCCGCGTGCTGGCCGACGACGGGGTCTTCGTCACCCAGCAGGTGGGCGGCCGCGACCTCGAAGAGGTCAACCGGGCCCTGGGCGCGCCACCGCTCGCGTACCGCGGCTGGGACCTCGCCCGTGCCGCCGCCGGGCTGGCCCAGGCCGGGATCACCGTGACGTGGACCGCGCGGGCGCGGGTGCGGACGACGTTCCACGACGTCGGGGCGCTCGTGCTGTTCCTGCGGATGGTGCCGTGGCAGGTCCCCGATTTCGACGCCGTCCGGTACGGCCAACGCCTGCGCGCGCTGCACGACCGGATGGCGGGCGGCCGGCCGCTGACCGCCCACGCCCACCGCTTCGCCCTGCTGGCCCGTCCCTCCCGGCCGGGGCCTCCGGTCAGCTGCTCCACGCCTCGTGGACGGTGGTGATTGCCGAGGAGACGGGCCGGCCGCCGGGCCACGTGACGGCCGGCCGGCCCGGCACGGGGACGCCGTCCACGGTGATCGAGGCGTGCTCGCACGGGATGATCTGCATCGACAGCCCGTGGCTGACGCCCAGCAGCGGGAAGTCGGCCATCGAGAACGGCCTGGCGTCCAGCGGCCCGGTGATGCTGACCGCCAGGCCGGCCGCCGTCGCATGGGTGCCCGTGGCGGGATCCACGCGCAGGTCCACGGCGGCCCGCTGCACCCGAGCGGCGGGCCAGGACGGCAGCGCCGTGGCCTCGTCGAAGTGCCGGACGAAGTGCTCCTCGATCCACGTCCCGAGCTCCGGGTCGTCGCTGACGACGCGCAGCCCGGCGGGCGTCCACACCACCATCACCGCGCCGGCGCCGTGCGTGGACCAGTCGACCTGCCACAGGGAGGCGTACCCGGTGGGGACGTCGCCGTCGTAGAGGGTGACGTACGGGTTGGCGCCGGCGAGCAGCGGCCGGCGGGTCACGTAGGCGCTCGTCGGCGCGCCCTCACTGGTGCTCAGCATGAGCCGATCATGGACGCTCCCACCCCTCGATGGCCAGCCCGCCGCCGCGGCCGGCCCACCTGAGTAGGGCGGTACTCATGCCCTCCCGCCGCCGCGGGCGCACCCTGCAAGGGACGGAACAGCGGAAAGGAGCATACGGTGCGCAAGGGCGTACATCTTCGACGGATCGGCCGCCGGGGGCTGCTGGCCGTGATCATGGTCGTGTCGGTCGCCGTGCCCCTGTGGTCGGCGGCGGCTCCGGCCTCCGGGGCCGTGGCGGCCCGCGGGCGCACGCTCGCCGAGCCCTGGTCCTATTTGTTCGAGATCCGCAGGCGCTTCCCCGCGCCGGAGAAGTGCGTGGACGTCGACAACGGCTACACCTTCGACGGCGCGAACGTGAAGCAGTGGGAGTGCGTGAACGTCCCGCAGCAGCACTGGCAGTTCCAGCGGGTGGCCCCCGGGAGCGAGTGGTTCTTCCTGCGCGCCCAGCACAGCGGCAAGTGCCTGGACGTCGACAACGGCTACACCTTCGACGGCGCGAACGTCAAGCAGTGGGAGTGCGTGAACGTCCCGCAGCAGATGTGGCGCTGGAAGTACGCCTACACCGACGCGTGGTGGAACACCTTCTACTTCCTGGAGAACCAGAAGAGCGGCAAGTGCCTCGACGTCGACCACGGCTGGACGCACAACGGCGCCAACATCCAGCAGTGGACCTGCGACGAGTACGCGGGCCAGCAGTTGTGGTACTTCCGCCAGGTGTGACCGGGCCGGACGGCGCCGGCCCGGACCGCTCCGGGCCGGCGCCGCCTCACGACGCGGCCGGGGCGATGTTGTGGTTGACGCGGAACAGCCGGTCCGGGTCGTACCGGGCCTTGAGCGCGGACAGCCGCCGGTGGTCCGCCTCGGAGTAGGCCCGCCTGACCGCGTCCGGGGTGGCGTCGTGGTCGAACAGGAAGCCCGGCAGCAGGGCGCCGGTGTCCCAGCGCCGCAGCCGGTCCAGTACCTCGTCGGCGGCCGCGCGCGCCGCCTCGGCCCGTCCGGGCGGGGCCGGCAGCCGCATCCACAGCAGGAAGGCCGCGCCCCGGGTGCCGGCCGCGTGCGGGCGGGCGGGCGGCCGGTCCAGCGCCCCGCCCAGGTGGCGCAGCTGGATGCCCGGGAACGGGCCCCGCGTCCGGGCGGGGTCGATGAACGAGGCCAGCTCCGCGGCGGCGTCGTCGTCCAGCTCGCGCAGCAGCGCGCTGCGCAGGTGCGCCGAGACCGGGTGACGGGGGTCCTGGTAGATCTCGGTGATCCGGCTGTAGGGCATGGCCGCGCAGGTGTCCTTCTCCGGGCCGAGCGCGCGCAACGGCTGCACCAGCCGGGCGCCTTGCTCCTCGTCCCCGACGTACACCGTCCGGACCTGCACCATCGAGCGGCCGCGGAACTCCCGCGGCAACTGCGGCGCGTCGGGGAAGCGCACCAGCGTCACGGAGGACGACATCTCCTCCGGCTGCTCCCTCGCCCAGGCCAGGTAGGAGCGCAGGACGTGGGCGGTGTGCCCGGGGTCCTCGCCCGGGTAGTACAGCTCGCCGCCGTGGACCGTGCGCAGCGGCAGCAGCTCGAGCTCGGCCGCGACGACGACGCCGAAGTTGCCCTTGCCGCCGCGTACCGCCCAGAACAGGTCGGGCTCCGCGCCGGGCGAGACGGTCCGCAGCCGGCCGTCGGCGGTGACGACGTCGAGCGAGCGGACGCGGTCGGCGGCGAACCCGTACGTGCGGGCGGCCAGCGGGAGCCCGCCGCCGGTCAGGAAGCCCATCACCCCGACCTCGGCCGACGATCCGCACAGCGGCGCGAGCCCGTGGGGGGCCGCCGCGGCGACCACCTCGCCCCAGCGCAGGCCCGCGCCGATCCGCGCGGTACGGGCGTCCGGGTCCACCGACAGCTCGCGCAGCTCGCCGGTGGCGATGAGGACGGCTCCGTCGGCGGGCAGCGACTTGCCGTGCCCGGTGGACTGCACGGCGACCGCGCGTCCCGTCCGGGCCGCGTACGTGACGGCGGTGGCCACGTCGCCGACGTCGGCGGCGACCACGACCACCGCGGGTTTGTGCTCGACCGTCAGCAGCCAGCCGGAGCAGGCGTCCGCGAAGCCCTCGTCACCCGGCAGGAGCGTGCGGCCCCGGATCAGCGCGGCCAGGGCCGCCACGTCGTGCGTCGGGCCGGTCCGGACGTCGGACATGTTGCACCTCACTCACTAGTTGGTCGGGCCAACGTTGGCTCGGCCAACAATACAAACATTCGTGGGTGGTGCCAACGACTTGTTAGATTGCCTCTGTGAACATCCCGGAGGGGAGGCCGCCGGAGCGGCTGCGCGCGCTGCCGAGCAGGCTGACCAACCACGCGGCGCTGGCCGCCAACCGGATCGTGGACCAGGCGTTCGCCCAGGCCCAGGTCCGGCGCTACCACTACGCGCTGCTGGCCGCGCTGGAGGAGTACGGCCCGGCCAGCCAGGCGGCGCTCGGCCGGCGTACCGGCATCGACCGCAGCGACATGGTGGCGACCGTCAACGACCTGGCCGGGCGCGCGCTCGTCGAACGCGCGCCCGACCCGGGGGACCGCCGCCGCAACATCGTCACCATCACGGCGGAGGGCCGCCGCCGGCTGGCCGAGCTCGACCGCCTGCTGGCCCGCGCGCAGGACGAGTTCCTCGCCCCGCTGCCCCCCGCCGACCGCGAACGCCTGGTCGACCTGCTCACCCGCCTGGCCGACCATCACGCCGCGCCGAGCGGAAGAAGGCCACCGGAACCAGGGTGACCAGGCACAGTCCGAACGCCCACCAGAAGGCGGTGCCGTAGGCGTGCGCCGGGCCGCCGCCCTGGCGCAGGCCGCCGTCCAGGACGGTGGTGAGGATGGCGGTGCCCAGTGAGCCGCCGAGCCGGTTGACGACGTTCAGCGCGCCGGCGGCGCCCGGCGTCTGCTGCCGGTCGACCGAGGCGTACGCCGCGGCCATGGTGGGCGCGGAGACGCCGCCGATGCCCAGGCCGTACAGGACCAGGCAGAGGGTCAGCAGCCAGGTGTCCGGGCGGGCGGGAGCCTGGGTGAAGGCGAGCAGCCCGGCCAGCGAGAGCACGAGCCCGCCGGTCACGACGGCGCGCGGGCCGTGGCGGTCGGCCAGCCGCCCGGCGGCGAACGAGCCGACGGCGGCCCCGAGCGCCTGCGGGGTGAGCAGGAGGCCCGTCGAGAGCGTGTCGGCGTGCCGGTCGTGCTGGAAGAACAGCGGCAGCAGGATCATGGAACTGTAGAGCGAGGCCCCGAGCAGGAACAGCGCCACGCACGCCGCGGTGAACCCGCCCTTGGCGAACAGGCGTACGTCGATCAGCGGCTGACGGCGGGTGCGCAGCGCGTGCACCAGGTAGCCCCCGATCAGCGCCAGCCCCGCCCCGACCAGCGCGGCGGGCGTCCACGCCCCCTCGCGCCCGCCCGCCGTCGTCAGCCCGTAGACCACCGCCGCCAGGCCGGGGGAGAGCAGCGCCAGGCCGAGGAGGTCGAGCCTGGGCACGCCGCCGGGCTCGTCCCCGTCCTCGTCCTCGTCCCGGGCCAGGACGCGGGCGGCCACCGGCAGGACGAGCAGGCAGACGGGCAGGTTGAGGTAGAAGATCCAGCGCCAGTCGAGCTGCTGGACGACCAGGCCGCCCACGATCGGCCCGAGCACCGGGGCGAACATGACGGGGATCGTCAGCACGCTCATGGCCCGGCCGATCCGGGACGGCCCGGCCGCCTGGGCCAGGATCGCCTGGCCGACGGGGTTCATCAGCCCGCCGCCGACCGCCTGCACGAGCCGGAACGCGATGAGGGCCGGCAGCGACCAGGCCAGGCCGCACAGGGCCGAGCCGGCGGTGAAGACCGCCACGGCGGCCATCCACGTGCGCCTGGCCCCGAACCGCCGGCTCAGCCAGCCCGACAGGGGCATGACCACCGCGATCGCGAGCAGGTAGCCGGCCGCCACCCACTGCACGTCGGTCAGCGACGTGCGGAAGTGCGCCGCCATCGCGTCGGCCGCGATGCCCACGGCGGTGGCGTCGATCGTGGCCAGGATCGGGGCCGCGATCAGGACGATCCCCATGCGCAGCAGGCGCGGATCGAGCCGGTCGCGCGCGGCCCCGGCGGCAGAGGTGGCGGTCATCGAACACCCTTAGGATCGATTGCCTAGGACGACTCCAAACACTAGGTCCGACCTAACTATTAGGTCAAACCTAATGAACGTGCGGAAGGGCATCAGCTCGTGACCGAACGATCCAAGGGCTTGCGGGAGCGCCAGAAACACCAGACCCGGCAGCTCATCTCCGACGTCGCGACCGGCCTGTTCCTGGAGCGCGGCTACGACGACGTCACCATCGCCGACGTCGCGGCCGCCGCCGGCGTGGCCAAGATGACCGTCACCAACCACTTCCCGCTGAAGGAGGACCTCATCCTCGACCGGCACGAGGAGGTGGTCCACGGCCTGGCCAGGGCCGTGTCGCGGCGCGAGCCCGGCGAGTCGGCCCTGGAGGCCGCCCACCGCGACTACGACGAACGGCTGCGCCGCCGCGACGGCGCGATCCCCGACGCCGGCGCCGACTGGCAGCGGATGGTACGCGACACACCCGTGCTGCGGGCCCGCCTGCGCCAGCTGCACGACCAGGCCGAGGCCGAACTCGCCGCCGTCCTGGCCGAGGAGACCGGCGACGGCGGCCTCACGCCCCGCCTGGTGGCCGCCGCGCTCGCCGGGGTGGAGCGGCTGCTGTTCGACGAGGCCCAGCGCCGGGTCCTGGCGGGGGAGGAGTCCGAGCAGATCTTCGCGGCCCTCGCCCGCACCGCGCGGCAGGCCTACGACCTGCTGCGGCCCGCCATCGGCGACTACGCCCGCCGCGCCCCGGTCAGCGGTTGAGATAGGCCAGGACGGCCAGCACCCGGCGGTTGTCGTCCTCGGACTCGGGCAGCTGGAGCTTGCCGAAGATGCTGGAGATGTGCTTGTTGACCGCGCTGGCGGAGATCACGAGCTGGTGCGCGATCGCCGTGTTGGACCGCCCGGCGGCGATCAGGCTCAGCACCTCCCGCTCGCGCGGGCTCAGCTCGCCGGTGCGGCCACGCGCGTCGCCGCGGGTCAGCAGCTTGGCGATGACCTGCGCGTCCATCGCCGTGCCGCCCCGGCTCACCGAGGTGACGGCGTCGATGAACTGCCCGGTGTTGGCCACCCTGTCCTTCAGCAGGTAGCCGACCGCCCCCGCGCCGTCGGCCAGCAGCTCGCGGGCGTAGAGCTGCTCCACGTACTGCGACAGCACCAGCACCGGGAAGCCGGGCCGGTCGCGGCGCGCCTGGATCGCGGCCTGCAGCCCCTCGTCGGTGAACGACGGCGGCAGCCGCACGTCGACGACCGCCACGTCCGGCCGCTCCTCGGCCAGCGCCTTGCGCAGCGACGGCCCGTTGTCGACGGCGGCCACGACCGTGAAGCCGTGCTCGGTCAGCATGCGGACCAGCGCGTCCCGGATGAGGAACAGGTCCTCGGCGACGACTACTCGGACCTGATCGCGCACGGCACCTCCAGATGCACCCGGGTGGGCCCGCCGGGCGGGCTGTCGACGGCGATCGTCCCGTCGAAGACGGCCAACCGGCTCTGGATGCCGCGCAGCCCGGTGCCGTCGGCCGGATCGACGCCGCCGCCGCCGTCGTCCACGACGTCGCAGCTGAGCAGCCCGTGCCGGTAGGCGAGCGTGATCTGGACCGTCGCCGCCCCGGCGTGCTTGCTGGTGTTGGCGAGCAGCTCGTTGACCGCGAAGTAGACGGCCGACTCCACCGGCGGCGCGGGCCGTCCGGCCAGGTCGGTGGTGACCTCGACGTCGAGCAGGCAGTCCAGGGCCAGGGCCCGGATCGCGTCGGCGAGGCCGCGGTCGGCCAGGACCGGCGGATGCACGCCGCGTACCAGGTCGCGCAGCTCGTCCAGGGCCTTGGAGGAGGACTCGCGGGCCGTGGCCAGCAGGGCGCGGGCCGCCTCCGGGTCCTCGTCGAACAGCCGCTCGGCGTGGCCCAGCCCCATGCCCAGGGCGACCAGCCGGGCCTGCGCGCCGTCGTGCAGGTCGCGCTCGATCCTGCGCAGCTCGGCGGCCTGGGAGTCGACGCTGTCGGCGCGCGTCTCGACCAGCGTCTCGACCCGCTGCTCCAGCGCGGCCCTGCGCGACGGCCCGAGCAGCGCGCCGGCCCACCGGGCGCGCAGGCGCAGCAGTGGGGGGCCGATGTACAGGCCGAGCGCGATCAGCGCCAGCCCGACCGGGATCGCCGCCAGCGCGGCGGCCGTCGAGGTGACGTGGATGACGCCGTAGGCGTTCGCGCCGCCGGCCCGCAGGTTGGCCCGCCACACTAACGGCTGCACCGCCACGCCGTACAGGCCGTACAGCGGCATGCCGAGCGCCAGCGCGGACGCCCACGTGCCCATGAGCGGGTCGAGGACGCCCCAGAGCACGTCCCGCCAGGTCGCGGGGTCCCTCAGCAGCGCGGACGCGTCCGTCCCCGGACCGTAGGGACGCTCGACGCGCACGCCGAGCCGGCCCGCCAGCCGCCGGGCCGCGTCGGCGACCGCGCGCTGCAGCGACACCGCCTGCCGGAACGCCCCCCGGCCCACGCCGGCCACCGCCGGCACCGCGCCGATCACGACCAGGACGGCCGCGAGCACGCCGGCCACCGACAGTCCGATCATGGCCAGCGCCCGCACCGGCGTCGTGAGTCTCGCCTGCACCCCTCGTCTCCCCGTCGTCCGCGTCTTCGCGTTCCGCGCCCGTGGCATCATCGCACCTTCCTCCGGAAATCCCATGGTCAGCCCCGGTACGCGGCCCGCCGGAGCACGGCGAGCCCGGTCAGCCCGGCCAGGGCGGCCGCGCACAGCCCGGCGAACAGGTCGCCGACCAGGCCGTACAGCGTCCAGGCGCCGCGGGTCGGGACGGAGACGACCATGCTCTGCCGCGCCGTGCCGAAGTAGTTCGCCCTGGCCAGGGGGGTGCCGTAGGCGTCGACGGTGATCGCCAGGCCGTTGCTGGCCGTCCGGACGAGGCTGTAGCCGTTCTCCACGGCCCGGAACACCGCGTTCGCCGCGTGCATGCGCTCGATGCCCTTCCAGTCGTTGGCCGGTACGAACATGACGTCGGCGCGGGTGCGCAGCGTGGCGGGGAAGTCGGCGTCGAAGCAGATGACGTGGGCCAGCCGCCCGTACGGCGTGCCGGTCACCGGCACGACCCCGTCGCCCGGCCGCAGGCTCTCCATGCCGGGCACCGGATGCGCCTTGTCGAAGACCGACGCCACCCGCCCCTCGGGCGTCACCAGCACGGCCAGGTCGCGGGAGCGCGGCTCCCCGTCGAGGACGACGGCCACCCCCATGTCGAGATAGACGCCCTTCTCCCTGGCCAGCTCCTGGGCCTTGCGCAGGAAGCCGGGGTAGTCCTCGCCGAGCACGACCGCGGCGGTCTCGGCCCAGGCCACGATCCGGGCGCCGCCGTCGGCCTCGGTCCGGGTGCGGGCGAACAGGTCGTCGTCGATCACCGCGAACGCCTTGCGCAGCGTCGGCTTCTGCTCCGGCAGGACCCGCGGGGTGTGGAAGTTGTCGATCTCCCGCATGCGCTGTTCGGCGGCCAGTGAGGCGCTGATCCCGGCGACGCGCACCAGCTCCGGCGCGGCCGGCGCGGCCGCCAGCCGCAGGCCGCCGCCGAGCAGCACCGAGACGAGCACCGAGACGTACGTCAGCGTGACGCCCCGGACCGACGGCCAGGCCACCCGGCGTTCCAGCAGGAGGTTGACGACCGGCGCGGCCCACGCCATCAGGAAGCTGATCCCGTAGACGCCGGTGATGGAGGCCGTCTGGAGCAGCGGCAGGTTCGCCGACTGCGTCGCGGCCAGCGGCCCGAAGATCGTGCCCAGCGGGCTGACCGTGGCGATCAGGAACTCGGCCGTCACCCGGGCGGCCGGGAAGACCAGCGTGCCGGTGAGCGGGCCGAGCCGCCGGACGAGCAGCCGGTCGGCCAGCAGCGGCAGGCTCAGGACCAGGCTGAGCAGCAGGCAGCCGAGCAGGATCGGCAGGACGGTGAGCCGGCCCGCCGCCGCGACGAAGACCACCGTCGTCGCGGCGGCCGACAGGCCGACGGCCGCGAGCCCGGCCGCCCCGCCCGAGCCGCGGGTGAAGCGCATGAGGCCGATGGAGAACAGCCATCCGGCCAGCGGGACCGACCATTCGCTGTTCGTGCCGAACAGCCCGAGCACGATCCCCGCCGCCAGCCAGGCGTATTTTCGCCGGCCACCGGCCAGGTGGGGGATTGTCGTGGTTGCGGTGTTTGCCATGAACAGGAGCCTCGCCGATCGCGCGGCGGCCGCCATTGCGGCTGACTCTCGACTCCCCCTGTAGTTATCTCCACCCCCGGGAGGCCATCTGCGGGGAGGTCAGCCGCCGGGCCGGGCCAGCCCCGCGGCGACGATGTCGATGAGCAGGTCGGTGATCCCGGCGTGCAGGGCCGGGTCGCCGAGCCGCTCGGCGAACATCGGCACCAGCAGCACGCACTGCAGCACGCCGATGATGACGGCGGGCTCGGCGTCGACCAGCTCGCCCGCGGCCCGGCGGGCGGTGACGTACTCGGTGAGGGCGGCGGCCGGGCTGCCGGACATCGCGGCGACCCGTTCGGGGTCGAGCTTGCGGGCCACCGCCTGCATCTCCTCCGGATGGGTCATCAGGCGACGCCACAGGGGGTTGACCGACAACTCCTCGACGGTGGCGTGCAGGAACCGGCGCAGCGCCTCGCGCGGGTCGTCGGCGCTCATCAGCGCGCCGTCGATGACCCGGCGCCGCACCTCGCCGGTCTGGCGCAGCATCAGCTCCAGGTACAGCGCCTCCTTGGAGTCGAAGAAGACGTAGAAGCTGCTCTTGGCCACCCCCGTGGGGGCCATCAGCTCCTCCAGGGAGGTCTTGCGCAGCCCCTGGCCGGTGAACAGCTTCTCGCCGTTCGCCAGCAACAGGGCGGTGATGCGGGCCTTCTCCTCTGCGGTGAACGCGGGCGGCATCGGGGACAACCTTCCTGCACGACCAGTTATGCCGATCAGATGTTTTCACGAACCCGCGGCGGCGGCGCGGCGCAGGCCCTCCTCGTAGATGGCCACGAAACGGTCGATCTGCCACAGCTGGGAGACGATGATGAGCGTCAGGCCGAACAGGGACGGCCACGGCTCGACGCGGACGAGCCCGTACGCCATGATGCCCAGGCCGACGGCGGCCATGGCGAGCAGCCGGCGGATCATCTGGCGGTGCGCCGCCGCGGCCGGCGAGTGGTCGGCGGCGTACAGCTTCTCGCCGTAGATGCCCTTCGACGCCCAGCTGCGCGGCTCGTGCACCGGCCGGAACGCGTGGGGGTTGAGCCACATCCAGATCACGCCCGCCGCGATCGGGGCCAGGGACCACCAGCCGAGCGCCTCGCGGAAGTAGATCGGCAGCAGGATGGGCGCCAGCCCGGCCATCCGGGTCCACACGCTCCACGGGTTGGCGTGCCGCTTCCACGCCTCGTCGTCGAGTCCGAACGTGGCGGCCGCGGCCTGGGTGAGCTTCATCGTCGCTCCTCGTGGGGGGAACCGCCGGGACCTCCCCGGCGCTCTGCATCCATAAAACCAGATTGAAGTTTTGTTTTCAAAGGATATGAGGTGATAGAAACGATCATGACTCGAACGTTCCTGCGGCCCGACGACGTGCGCGACCTGGTCGCCGAGCAGTTCGGCGCCGACCGGCGGCCGGCCGCGCTCGACCGGCTGACCGGCGGCAGCAAGAAGGGCGTCTACCGGCTCCGGCTGGACGACGCGACCAGCGTGATCCTCTACCTCTGGGCGGAGGGCGAGAACTACTGGCCGCCGTCCCCGGCGGTCGAGGACGACCCCTTCACCGACGCCTCGGGAGCCGACCTGTTCGCCGCCGGCCACGCGGCCCTGACCGCGGCGGACGTGCGGGTGCCCCGGCTGCTGGCGCTCGACCCCGGCGGCCGCCACCTCGGCGCCGCCCTCGCCGTGGTCGAGGACGCGGGCGCCACGACGCTGGAGGCCCTGATGGAACACGACCCGGCCGCCGCCGCCGGGCCGCTGGCCGCGCTCGGCGACGCCCTGCGCCGCATGCACAGCACCCTCGGCCCGTCCTACGGCAAGCTCGCCCACCTGGCCGACGGCCGGGCCCGGCCGTCGCGGCCCGCCGAGGACGTCGTCCTGGACCGCGCGCTCGCCCATCTCGCCGCCGTCGCCGACCGCGACGCCCGGATGGGCCGGGCGCACGACCGGGTCGCCGCCCACGTACGCCGCCTGCGCGACGCGGTCGCCCCCCGCGAACGGTACGGGCTCGTGCACGGCGAACTCGGGCCGGACCACGTGCTCGTCACGCCCGCGGGCGAACCCGTCATGATCGACTTCGAGGGCCTGGCCTACTTCGACGCCGAGTGGGAGCACGCCTGGCTGCGCATGCGCTTCGAGGACGCCTACCCGGCGCTGCGCCCGCCCGCCCTCGACCCCGACCGGCTGGAGCTCTACCGGTACGCGCAGGTGCTCTCGCTGATCGAGGGCCCGCTGCGCATCGCCGGGACCGACTTCCCCGACCGGCGCTGGATGCTGGACCTGGCCGAGTGGAACATCGCCAAGGCCCTCGCCGTCCTGTGACGCCGGCCCGTCCGGTCAGGCTTCGCGGGGGAGCGGGGGCAGCGGGAGCGGCAGCCCGGGAAGGCCGTCGATGCTGGTCGCCACGTGCTCCTTCTTGTGGAAGTACGCGTCGAGCGACTCGTCGTCCTCGCGGGCGAAGCGGGAGCCGTGCAGCGGGCGGTCGGCGTCGTAGGTCATGAACGGGACGGCGTACCCGCAGGTGTCGCGGATCAGCCGGGCGGTCACGACGATGATCGCGCGCAGGCCGTGCGGGGCCGGGTCGATGTCCGGGAAGTGCCGTAGCAGCCCGGCCCAGCGGGGGTCGTCGCGGAAGACCGGCTCGCCGTGGCCGTGCACGCGCACGATGTTCGGCGGGCCGTCGAAGGCGCACCACATCAGCGTGACCCGGCCGTTCTCGCGCAGGTGGGCGATGGTCTCGGCGTTGCTGCCGGCGAAGTCGAGGTAGGCCACGGTGTGGTCGTCCAGGACGGCGAACGAGCCCTTCAGGCCCTTGGGCGAGAGGTTGACCGTGCCGTCGCCGGCCAGGGGAGCGGTCGCCGTGAAGAAGATGGGTTGGGACTCGATGAATGTGCGCAACCGGCCGTCGATCCGGTCGTAGGTCTTTCCCATGATCCGGATTATCCCCTTTCGCCGTTTCGCGTGGGGGCGACGGGCGTCGGTCCCGCGGGTGGCAGCGGGTTACGAGGGGTACTTCCGCGAGGTGCACGCGGCCGTCGCCGCGGGCGCGCGGGTCACCGACGAACTGCTGGCGGAGTTCCGCTCCCGCCACCGCACCACCTCGCTCTGACCCGCGCCACTCCGTTCCGACCCGCCGCCTGGCCTGCCGCGGCGACGGTCAGGAGGCCGTCGCGCGGGTGCGCAGCCGGCGGAGCATCCGGGCGTCGGCGAAGCCCACCTCGCGCGCGGCGACCTCGGCGGTCGCGCCGCGGCCGAGCAGGTGTTCGGCCCGCTCCAGCCGCAGCGCGGTCTGGTACGCCAGCGGGGTGAGCCCGGTGGCCCGCCGGAACAGCCGGGTCACCGTGCGCTCGCTGCATCCCGCGGCCCCGGCCAGCAGGCTCAGCGGCAGCCGCTCGGTGAACCGGGTCTCGATCAGGTCCTGGATGCGGTGGACCGTCTCGTCCACGTGCGAACGCCGTCGCAGCAGCGGGCTGACCTGCTCCGCCGTGCCGTCGCGGTGGGCGTGCACGAGCATCGCGCGGGCCACCTGCCCCGACGCGTACGGCCCGTGCCGGGTGGTCACCAGGTGCAGCGCCACGTCGATGCCGCTGGCCACGCCCGCCGAGGTGACGATCCGGTCGTCCTCGACGTACAGCGCGTCCCTGGCGACGCTCGCCCGCGGATAGAGGCGGGCCAGCTCGTCCTGGACGGTGTGGTGGGTCGTGCACCGGCGGCCGTCGAGCAGCCCGGCCCGGCCCAGCGCGTCGGCCCCCGCGCACACGCTGGCCACCGTGCCGCCCGACGCGTGGTGTTCGCGCAGCCGGCGCAACGTCTCGCCGCTCGCCGGCCGGGCCGGCCCCCGCCAGCCCGGTACGACGATCAGGTCGTCGGCCGTCAGTGACGGCCACGAGGTCCGCGCGTGCAGCGTCAGCCCCTGCACGCTGGCCACCTCGCGCTCCTCGGCGACGTAGTCGATGGTGTACGGCCGGCCGAGGTCGGCGGCGGTGGAGAACACCTGGGCGGGCCCCGCCACGTCGAGCAGGTGCACCCGCGGGATGAGCAGGAAGACGACTCGGGACATGACCGGCGCCTCCTCAGTTCCCGGTGAGCTCGTCCACGGTCCTGATCGTGGCGAAACGACCCGACAGAGCGTATTCGGTACGGGTGAGGATCTCGTCCACGCCGAGCGTGCGCGGGTCCCGTACGAGCTCGTCGAAGGGGACGTCGCCGGGCGCGTCGCGGTGGGGGAGCGGCGTGGTGGCGGTGGCGTCGATGGCGAAGTCGACCTCGAAGCCCAGGTCGGAGGCGAGACGCGCGGTGGTCTCGCAGCACTGCTCGGTCCGGATGCCGCAGACGGTCAGCCGCCTGACGCCGCGCCGGGTGAGGAACTGGTGGAGGTTGGTGGTGGTGAAGGCGTTGTGCGCCGACTTGGTGAGGACGGGCTCGTCCGGAAGGGGCTCCAGGCCGTCCATCAGCTGGACGAACCCGCGGGCCGGATCGAAGACCGTGCCCGAGCCGGGCCGCGACCCGAGCACCCACACGACCGCGTCCCCGGCCTGCCTGGCGGCCTCGGCCAGGCGGTTGACCTGCGGGACGATGTCCGGCCTGGACGTGTGCCGCCAGTCGGGCAGCTGCAGGAAGGAGTTCTGGACGTCGATGACGACGAGGGCGCTGATCATGCCACCCAGGCTGGCCGGACGAGGCACCCCGGCGGAAGGCACGACCTGGTCAGCGTGTGGACCGATCCAGTCGGCGCCCCGCCGCCGGGCCGATATCCCCCCAGCGTGACACCGTAATCCGCGGGCCCTCGCAAGGGCCGGTGCCGCCTGCCACCATGGAGGCGCCAGCTGATCCGGACGATCTCTGGAGGGGGCGTGTCATGAAGTGGTGGGAGGGCGACGACGGACGCCACGAAGGCTGGGATGCCGCCGTCTTCCCGGACGGGCGGGTCTCCACCGGCCCGGCCGACGGCGGGGCGAGGGTGCACCCGATCGGCTCCGACGGCCGCATCGGCTACGGCCGCGGCGACATCGTGGACGGCCGCACCGCGATCGGCTGGCGCGGCCACTGCGCCTGCGGATGGCAGGGGCCGCTGTGGGAACGCGTGGCCCAGACGCGCCACGACTTCGCGGCCCGGCGCATCTACGCGCTGAGCGAATGCCTGCTGTCCGGCGCCGCACCCGACGACGTGGCCGTCGCGATCCGCGCGGAGTGGGAGACCCACCTCGACCCGCCGAGCCTGGTCGCCGTCCGGCAGGCCGCCGAGGCCGTGCGCCGGGCCCAGGGCCACCTGGACGCCGCCGTGCGCGCGGCCCGCAAGGACGGCCGCTCCTGGACCCGGATCGGCGAGTCCGCCGGCGTCCGCCGCCAGTACGCCCAGGAACGCTGGGGCCCCTGACCCGCCCGCCCGCGGCGGCCCGGAAGATCAGGCCGCCGAGCGGCGGTAGCGGCCGGGGGCGACGCCGAACTCGCGCTTGAAGGCGTTGCCGAAGGCGAACTCCGACCCGTACCCCACCTGCTCGGCCACCCGCGCCACCGGCGCGTCGGACTCGCGCAGCAGGCGGGCCGCGCTCATCAGCCGCCACCACGTCAGGTACGCCAGCGGCGGCTGCCCCACCAGCCCGGTGAAGCGGCGGGCGAAGCCGGCCCGGGACATGCCCGCGTGCGCGCCGAGCGACTCGACGGTCCAGCGGCGGGCCGGGTCGCGGTGGATGGCGTCGAGCGCCCGGCCGACGACGGGGTCGGCCAGCGCGGCGGCCCAGCCGGAGACCGTGCACGGCTCGTCCTGGGTCTCGAAGTAGGCGCGCAGGACGTACAGCTGCAACATGTCGAGCAGGGACGACACGACGGTGTCGGTGCCGGGCCGCGGGCTGTCGATCTCGGCGGCCAGCAGCTCGACGGCGGCCCGCAGCTCCGGACGGCTGCCGAGCGTCGCGGGCAGGTGGATCACGCCGGGCAGCGAGCCCAGGATGGGGTGGGTCCGGTCGAGGTCGAGCCGGTAGCCGCAGGACAGGACCACCGTCTCGGCCCCCGTGCCGCCGAACCCGGCCGACGCGAACAACTCCGAGTGAGGCTCGCAGTCGGCCTCGGCCAGCGGGCGGGCGGGATCGTCGGCCAGCCCGAAGTCGTCGCCGTGCGGCAGGAACACCACGTCGCCCACGCTGAGCGGCACGGGTTCGCCGTCCGGCGGGATCAGCCAGCACGACCCCCGCAGCACCACCTGGAACCCCGCCGACCCCGGCACCGAGCGGAACGCCACCCCCCACGGCGCCCGCCAGGAGATGCGGGAGGAGGCAGGGCGCCCGCACCGCATGAAGGCCATCACGTCGCTCAGCACGTCCATGACGATCGAGTCTAAGGGCTGAGACGCTCGCGTATAAATGGTGGATAGCAGCGCATTCAGTATCTCAGCCGCTCTCCCTACGGTTGGTTTCCGTAACCGAACTGAGGGAGAGGGACATGCTCAAGGTAGGCATCATCATCGGCAGCACCCGTCCTGGCCGCAACGGCGAGGCGGTGGCCCACTGGGTCCGCGATCTGGCGGCCAAGCGGGGCGACGCCGAGTACCGGCTCATCGACCTGAAGGACTACGACCTGGGCAACCTGGACGAACCTGAGCACCCCGCCATGGGCAACTACCGGCACGAGCACACCAGGCGCTGGTCGGCCACGATTTCGGAGCTGGACGCGTTCGTGATCGTGACCCCGGAGTACAACAACTCCTACCCGGGCGCGCTCAAGAACGCCCTCGACTTCCTGTACGCCGAGTGGACCAACAAGGCGGCCGGATTCGTCGGCTACGGCGTGGACGGCGCGCCCCGGGCCATCGCCCACCTGCGGCACGTGCTGGGCCTGCTCGGCGTGGCCACCGTGTCCAACCAGGTCGGGCTGTCGATCCACACCGACTTCGCCGACGGCTTCCGGCCCGCCGCCGCCCACGAGGACCGGCTGAACGCCGTCCTCGACCAGGTCCTCGCCTGGGGCTCGGCGCTGCGCCCGCTGCGGGCGGCGTGATCCCGCCCCGGTAGCCGCACGGGAGCCACACGGGAGCCACACGGTGGCCGCCCGGCGGTCGCACGGCGGGCGATGGGTAGATTGCGCAGAGTGGAAGACGAGGTGGTCAGCGGCATCCGGGTGCGCGGCGCGCGGGTGCACAACCTGCGGGACGTCGACGTGGCGATCCCGCGCGACGCGCTGGTGGCGTTCACGGGGGTCTCCGGGTCGGGCAAGTCGTCGCTGGCGTTCGGCACGATCTTCGCCGAGTCGCAGCACCGCTACCTGGAGTCGGTCGCGCCCTACGCGCGGCGGCTGCTGCAGCAGCTGCCGATGCCCGACGTCGACGACATCACCGGCCTGCCGCCCGCGGTCGCGCTCGGCCAGCGGCGGTCCACGCCGTCCGCGCGGTCCACGGTCGGCACGCTGAGCCGGGTCTCCAACTCGCTGCGCATGCTGATGTCCCGCGCCGGCGCCTACCCGGCGGGCGCGCCGCGCCTGGACTCGGACGCGTTCTCGCCCAACACCGTCGCGGGCGCGTGCCCGCAGTGCCAGGGGCAGGGGGTGTTGCACGAGGTCACCGAGGAGTCACTGGTGCCCGACCCGTCGCTGAGCATCGCGGAGGGCGCGATCGCGTCGTGGCCAGGCGCCTGGCAGGGCAAGAACCAGCGCGACATCCTGGCGACGCTCGGCTACGACATCCACGCGCCCTGGCGCAGCCTGCCGCGGGAGCAGCGGGACTGGATCCTGTTCACCGACGAGGAGCCGGTGGTCACCGTCCATCCGGTACGCGAGGCGGGCCGGATCCACCGTCCCTACCAGGGCAAGTACGCCAGCGCCCGGCGGCTGGTGCTCAAGGCGTACGCGTCCTCGGCCAGCGAGAAGAGCCGCCTGCGCGCCGAACGGTTCATGACCGCCCGCACCTGCCCGCTCTGCGGCGGGCGGCGGCTGCGTCCCGAGGCGCTGGCGGTCACGTACGCGGGCCGCACCGTCGTCGAGCTGGCCGCGATGCCGATGGGCGAACTGGCCGGCGTGCTCCGCCCGCACCGGGACGAACCAGGACCGGCGGGGGCGCTCACCCGCGACATCCTCGACCGCATCGAGGTGCTGGACGAGCTGGGGCTGGGCTACCTGAGCGTGGCCCGGCCCGCGCCGACCCTGTCCAGCGGCGAGCTGCAGCGGATCCGGCTGGCCACCCAGCTGCGCGCCGGGCTGTTCGGCGTCGTGTACGTCCTGGACGAGCCCTCGGCCGGCCTGCACCCCGCCGACTCCGCCGCGCTGTCGGACCTGCTGCGCCGCCTGCGCGACACCGGCAACACCGTCTGCCTGGTCGAGCACGACATGGACGTCGTGCGCCAGGCCGACTGGGTGGTGGACGTCGGCCCCGGCGCGGGCGGCGACGGCGGGCGCGTCCTGTACAGCGGGCCGGTTGCCGGGCTGCGCGAGGTCGCCGGGTCGGTGACCCGCCGCTACCTGTTCCACACCGTCGTGCCGGAACGGCCGGCGCACCGGCCGGCGGGCCGGCTGGAGCTGCGCGGGCTCACCCGCAACAACCTGCGCGGCGTGGACGTCGACGTGCCGCTGGGCGTGTTCACCGCCGTCACCGGCGTGTCGGGGGCGGGCAAGAGCAGCCTGCTGGCGGCCGTCGCCGAGGCCGCCGCCGAGGAGCGGCGGGTGGTCTGGGTGAACCAGCAGCCCATCGGCCGCACCCCGCGCTCCAACCTGGCCACCTACACCGGCCTGTTCGACACGGTGCGCAAGCTGTTCGCCGCCACCGACGGCGCGCGTTCCCACGGCTACGGCCCGGCCCGGTTCTCCTTCAACGTGCCCGGCGGACGCTGCGAGACCTGCCAGGGCGAGGGCTACGTCGCGGTCGAGCTGCTGTTCCTGCCCACGACGTACGCGCCCTGCCCCGACTGCGGCGGCGCCCGCTACAACCCCGACACGCTGCGGGTGACCTACCGCGACCGCACGATCGCCCAGATCCTGGAGATGACGGTCGACGAGGCCACCGGCTTCCTCGGCGACGTGCCCGCGGTACGCCGCCCGCTGGAGACGCTGCACGAGGTGGGGCTCGGTTACCTGCGGCTCGGGCAGCCCGCCACCGAGCTGTCGGGCGGCGAGGCCCAGCGCATCAAGCTCGCCGCCGAGCTGCAGGGCCGCCGCGCCGAGTCCACGATCTACCTGCTCGACGAGCCGTCCACCGGCCTGCACCCGCACGACACCGACGTGCTCATGGACCGGCTGCACGACCTGGTCGGCGGCGGCGGCACGGTCGTGGTCGCCGAGCACGACATGCGGGTGGTGGCGACCGCAGACCATGTCATCGACCTCGGGCCGGGAGGCGGGTCGGCCGGGGGCACGGTGGTGGCCGCGGGCACGCCGGCGCAGGTGGCCGCCAGCCCGCGCAGCCGTACCGCGCCGCACCTGAAGGGCCTGCTGTGATGCGCCGCGCGCTGTACCTGCCGCCGTTCGGGGAGCTGGCCGACCCGCGGGTGCTCGCCGACCTGGCCGCCCGCGCCGAGGACGCCGGGTTCGACGGCGTCTTCCTGTGGGACCACGTCGTGCGCCCGCTGAGCCCGGGGCTGGCCGTCTGCGACGCCTGGATCGCCCTGGCCGCGATCGCCGCCGCCACCGAGCGCGTCCGCATCGGCACCAGGGTCACGCCGCTGGCGCGGCGCAGGCCGTACGAGGTGGCCAGGCAGGCCGCCGCCCTCGACCAGCTCAGCGGCGGGCGGATGGTGCTCGGCGTCGGGCTCGGCGCGGACGACGGCGGGGAGCTGAGCAGGCTCGGCGAGACCGGCGACCCGCGCGTCCGGGCGGAGATGCTCGACGAGGGCCTCGACGTCATCTGCCGGCTCTGGACCGGCCTGCCCGTCCGCCACCGGGGCCGCCACTACCGCGTCGACGACCTGGCGTTCCAGCCCCAGCCCGTGCAGCGGCCGCGGATCCCCGTCTGGGTCGCCGCCCAGTCGGTCCGGCAGGCACCGCTCCGCCGCGCCGCCCGCTTCGACGGTCTCTGTCCCGAGACCACCCCGATCGGGCTGCGGGAGATGCTGGCCGTCGTCGCCGAGCACCGGGGCGGGCTCGAAGGCTTCGAGGTCGCGGTCGGGGTCCCGCCGGGGGTGCATCCCGGCCCGTACGAGGACGCGGGCGCGACGTGGTGCCTCATCGAGTTTCCCGAGGTCAGCAGCGTCGAGCAGGTGATGGCGGCGATGATCTGAGGCGTTTGCGCGATGACGCCGGCGGGGTAGGCCAGTCATCGCCCGCCTGAGGTGCGCCACGACAGCACCCGGCCGGCGGCCCGCGCAAGTGAGGAGCGAGCTGATGCGCCCGACCGGGCATCCCGAGAGCGGCGGCCTGCGCAGCCAGGCCTGGTGGGACAACGCCGGCAATCCGGAGATGACGGCTCTCTACCTCGAACGTTTCCTCAACTTCGGGCTGACCCCGAAAGAGCTCCAGTCCGGCCGGCCGATCATCGGCATCGCCCAGACGGGCAGCGACCTGGTGCCCTGCAACCGCCACCACCTCGCCCTGGCCGACCGGGTCAGGGACGGCATCCGCGACGGCGGCGGCATCCCGCTGGAGTTCCCCGTCCACCCGCTGCAGGAGACCGGCAAACGCCCGACCGCCGCCCTCGACCGCAACCTCGCCTACCTCGGGCTGGTCGAGGTGCTCTACGGCTATCCGCTCGACGGCGTCGTCCTGACGACGGGCTGCGACAAGACCACGCCCGCGTGCCTGGCCGCGGCGGCGACGGTCAACATCCCGGCGATCGTCCTGTCCGGCGGGCCGATGCTCAACGGTTACCACCAGGGCAGGCGCATGGCCGCGTCGGGGTCGGGGCTGGTGATCTGGCAGTCGAAGCGGCTGCTGGCCACCGGCGAGATCGACTACGACGAGTTCATGGCGCGCGTGGCCGCCTCCGCGCCCAGCATCGGCCACTGCAACACCATGGGCACCGCCCTGTCGATGAACAGCCTGGCCGAGGCGCTCGGCATGTCGCTGCCGTGCTGCGCGGCGATCCCCGCGCCCTACCGCCGCCGGGCGCAGATGGCCTACGACACGGGCCTGCGGGCGGTGCAGCTGGTACGCGAGGACCTCACCCCGCGCAAGATCATGACCATGCGGGCCTTCGAGAACGCGATCGTCGTCGCCTCGGCCATCGCCGCCTCCACCAACGTGCCCATCCACGTCAACGCCATCGCCCGGCACGCCGGGGTGCCGCTGACGATCCACGACTGGCAGCGCGTCGGAGCCGACGTCCCGGTGCTGGCCGACGTCGCCCCCGCCGGGGAGTTCCTGGGCGAGGACTTCTACCGCGCGGGCGGCGTGCCCGCCGTCATGCGGACGCTGCTGGCGGCCGGGCGGCTGCACGGCGAGGCCATGACCGTCTCCGGCCGTACCCTGGCCGAGAACCTGGCCGACGCCCCGCCCGGCGACCCGGAGGTCATCCGTCCCTACGACGACCCGGTCGCCGCGCGCGGCGGGCTGCTCATCATGACGGGCAACCTGTTCGACTCGGCCGTCATGAAGACCTCCGTCCTCAGCGACGAGTTCCGCGCGGTCCGCGACTACCGCGCGATCGTCTTCGAGGGGCCCGAGGACTACCACGCCCGCATCCAGGATCCGGAGCTCGGCGTGGACGAGGGCTGCATCCTCGTCATCCGCTACACCGGGCCGATCGGCTATCCCGGGTCGGCCGAAGTGGTGAACATGGAGGCGCCGTCCGCGCTGCTGCGGCTGGGCGTCACCACGCTGCCCACGCTCGGCGACGGCCGCCAGAGCGGCACCTCCGACGCGCCCTCCATCCTCAACGCCAGCCCCGAGGCCGCCGCCGGCGGCAACCTCGCCATCCTGCGCACCGGCGACCTCGTCCGCGTCGACGTGGACAACGCCCGCGTCGACGTGCTGCTGACGGAGGAGGAGATCGCCGCACGGTGGGCCCGTCACACGCCGCCGGCGCTGGAGAACCAGACACCGTGGCAGGAGATCTACCGCGCCACGGTCGGGCAGCTCGACGGCGGGGGATGCCTGGAGCTGGCCCTGTCGTACCAGGACCTCGTACACACCAAGGGGATTCCCCGTGACTCGCACTGACGCCAGAGGCACCGTCATGATCGCCGACTCCGACTTCGGCGACGTGGACATCGAACGCGCGATCGTCGAGGCCGCCGGGTTCGAGCTCCGCGCCGAGCAGTGCAAGAGCGAGGACGAGGTGATCGAGAAGGGCCGGGACGCCGACGGCGTGCTGACCCAGTACGCGCAGATAGGCTCCCGCGCCGTCGAGGCGTTCACCCGCTGCCGGGTGATCGCCCGCTACGGCACGGGCGTGGACATCGTCGACGTCGACGCCGCGACCAGGCACGGCATCCAGGTCACCAACGCGCCGAACGAGTGGTGCGCCGAGGAGGTCGCCGACCACGCCGTCGCGCTCTGGCTCGCCGCCGCCCGCAAGATCTGCCAGTACGACCGCGCCACCCGGCGCGGCGTGTGGCGCTGGCAGAGCGGCGAGCCGATCCTGCGGCTGCGCGGGCGGGTGTTCGGATTGCTGTCCTTCGGCGCCATCGCCCAGCTCATCGCCGCCCGCGCGCGGCCCTTCGGCGTCGAGGTCTGGGCGCACGACCCCTTCATGGACGACTCCCAGATCCTCGCGCACCACGTGCGGCCGGTGTCGTTCGACGAGCTCGTGGCGGGCGCCGACTACCTGGTGATCCAGGCCCCGCTCACCCCGGGGACGCACCACGCCTTCGACCGCGTGACGCTGCGCAGGATGAAGCCGGACGCGATCCTCGTCAACACCGCGCGCGGCCCGATCGTGCAGGACGAGGCGCTGTACCAGGCGCTCACCGAGGGGTGGATCGCCGGCGCGGCCATGGACGACCTGGAGGAGGAGCCGGCCAAGCAGCGCGACTGGCGTCCGGACAACCCGCTGTTCACGCTGCCCGGCGTGATCGTCACCCCGCACGCCGCCTACTACTCCGAGCAGGCGGTGGAGACGGTGCGGCGGTTCGCCGCGGAGGAGGCCGTCCGGGTCCTGACCGGGCAGGCGCCGCGCAGCCCCGTGAACGAGGTGACGGTCCGGCCCTGACGGGCGGTCGGATGGTCCCGGCGCCGTAGCCGCGCGGCAGCGTACGACGGCGGGAGTAGCGCCGACTGTCTCCGGCCGTACGACGACGGCGGCGGGCGCGGGCGGCGAGGATCGGGACGGCAGCCACCCCCACACCCTCAAGGACGCCGAATGGGCATCACCTGCGAGCGCGACCTCGCCGACTTCCTGACCGCCTACACCCGGGACATGGCCGTCTCCCCCGAGGAGCCGGCCACGATCATCGATCGCTACTTCGTCCCGGACTTCGAGTACTGCAACGACGGGTTCGTGATCGACCGGCAGCGCATGATCGACCACGTCCGCCCTGTCCGGCGGCAGGTCGACCAGGAGGCGATGGCCGCCGGCGACGGGGCCGGGGTCGAGATCCACGAGACGCTGGTCTCCGGCGACCGGATCGCCGCCCGGTGGACCTTGCGCACGAGGCTGCGCAAGGGCACGACCTTCACGGCGGAGGTCTTCATGTTCGGCCGCCTGGCCCCGGACGGCCGAATCCGCCGGATCGACCAGACCACCAGGCAACTGGACGAGGCCGGGTAGCCGCGCGAGCGGTTCAGCCCGTCCGGCGGCCGGCCCGCCACTCCGGGGCCAGCACGGACCAGACCTCGACGTCGTGCCGCACGCCCCGGTGGGGGTAGCTCTCGCGCAGAACGCCGTCCCTGCTCATCCCGAGCCGCCGGGCCACGGCGATGCTGGCGGTGTTGCCCGCCGCGGCCTGCCACTCCACGCGGTGGATGCCGCGTTCCTCGACGGCCCAGTCGACGATCACGCGGACGGCCCTGGTCACCAGGCCCTTGCCCGCCGCCGACGGCTCCAGCCAGCAGCCCGCCTCGGCGGTGCCGTGCCGGACGTCCATCGTCCGGAACAGCACGCCGCCGACCAGCCTGCCGCCGGTCCAGATGCCGTAGATCCGCCCGGTGTCGGCCGCGGCCTTGTCCGCGTACGCCTGCAGCACCGACCTGGCGGACTCCAGGTCGGTGACGAGGTCGGGCAGGGAGATGAACCGTCCGATGAACTCGCGTCCGCGGTCCATGTGGCTCAGGAACTCCTCGGCCCGCCAGGGCTCCAGCGGACGCAGCTCCGCGCCGTCGTCGCCCAGGGAGATCGCGAACATTGCTGCCTTCCGTCCAGGATTCACCCGTCTTGCGGGGGAATCCTCTCACGGGCGGCCGGGCCCGTTGATCTCGGCGGGGCGGGCACGGCCTGCAGGTAGGTCAGCACCGCCATGACGCGCCGGTTGTGGTCGTCGGAGGGAGGCAGGCCGAGCTTGGCGAAGATGTTGTTCGTGTGCTTGCCGACCGCCTTGTCGGTGACCTGGAAATGGGCGGCGATGGCCAGGTTGGACAGGCCCTCCGCCATGAGCGTCAGCACCTCGCGCTCGCGGGGCGTCAGCGCGGCCAGCGGTTCGTCCCTGTCGCGGCGGGTCAGCAACTGGGAGACGACCTCCGGATCCATCGCAGTGCCGCCGGCGGCCACCTGGCGCACCGCGTCGACGAACCGGTCGACGTCGCCCACCCGGTCCTTCAGCAGGTAGCCGACCCCGCCGGAGCGGTCGGACAACAACTCCCTGGCGTACAGCTGCTCCACGTACTGCGACAGGATCAGCACCGGCAGCCCCGGCACCCGGGCGCGCGCCTCCAGCGCGGCGCGCAGCCCCTCGTCGGTGAAGCCGGGCGGCAGCCGCACGTCGATCACCGACACGTCGGGACGGTGCCGGACCAGCGCCGCCAGCAGCATGGGCCCGTTGTCCACCGCCTCCACGACGGTGCAGCCGTGCGCCGACAGCAGGCGGACCAGGCCGTCCCGCAGCAGCGCGAGATCTTCGGCTATGACAACGCGCACGGGACCTCCATGGTCAGTTCGGTCGGGCCGCCGGGAAGGCTGCTGACGGTGAGCGAGCCGTCGAAGGCGGACAGGCGGTCCTCGATGCCGCGCACGCCGGTGCCCCGGTCGCGGCGGACCGGGCCCCCGCCGTCGTCGCCCACGGTCAGCCGGAGCACGCCGGCGGTGTGCCGCAGCCGCACCCAGGCGCGGGAGGCGCCGCTGTGCTTGGTCACGTTGGTCAGCGCCTCGGCCGCGGCGAAGTACACGGCGGACTCCACCGGCGGCTGCGGGCGGCCGGGCAGGTCGATGTCGATCTCGACCGGCATCGGGCACAGCAGCGCGGACGCCTCGATGGCGCCGGCCAGGCCGCGGTCGGTCAGCACGGGGGGATGGATGCCGCGTACCAGGTCGCGCAGGTCGCTCAGCGCCTGGCCGGCGATCTCGCGCGCCTCGTCGATCATCCGCAGGGTCTCCTCCGGGTCGCCGGAGCCGCGGGCCAGCCCCAGGTGCATGCGGATGGCGATCAGCTTGGCCTGCGCGCCGTCGTGCAGGTCGCGTTCGATGCGGCGCAGCTCGGCCGCGCGCGCGTCGACCAGCGCGGCCCGGGACGCGGTCAGCTCCCGGATCCGCGTGTCCGGCGTGGGCCGGGCGTCCAGCAGCCGCCGCGCCAGCCGCGCCTGCCCGGTACGGAACAGCGGGACGGCCAGGAGCACCACCACGGCGATGGCCACGGTGGACATGCTCAGGGCGAACGTGTTGAGCAGGCTCGTCTCGGCCGGCCGCAGCCGGAGGAAGACGTAGTCCAGGGCGGACAACATCGCCCACACCACCACCAACGGGGCGGGTCCGGTGACGCCGTGCACGGCCAGCCAGGCCAGCTCCCGCCACCTGCCGCCGCCGTCCCCGTCGCTGTCCCCCGTGCTGTTCCCCGTGCTGGTCCCGTCGCCGTCCAGGCCGAGCGTCCGGCCCGCCCAGCGGCGCTGGAACCCGGCCAGGCGGCGGGCGGCCGCGAGCAGCCGGCCGAGCGGCCCCCGCCCGAGACCGGGCACCGGCACCAGGACGGCGCTCACCGGCACCAGGACGAGCAGCCCCAGCGCGGCCACGCCGGTGACGGCGTTCAGCGCCAGGCCGGCCACCGCGCTCAGCGCGTACGCCGCCAGGCCGGCCACCACCCGCCACGCCGGCCCGCCGGGCGAGGGTCGTCTTGCCGTCACAGCTGCAGTCTGCCCGATCGGCGAGGAGAAGGCGGTGGGGCCGGCCCCACCCCCGGGGTGGCGTTTTCCCACCCCCGGGGGTGGGCGCGCACCCATGGAGGCCGAGGCCGCGGCTCGCCAGGCTCGACGAGACCAGCCGACGAGGGGGAGACGTGATCGAGGTAAGAGGACTGACCATGCGCTACGGCCGCACACTCGCCGTGGACGACCTGACCTTCACCGTGAGACCGGGCCTGGTGACCGGATTCCTGGGCCCGAACGGCGCCGGGAAGTCCACGACCATGCGCGCGGTGCTCGGGCTGGAGACGCCCGCCGCCGGCGCGGCGGTGGTGGACGGCCGCCCCTACGCGTCGCTGCGCCGGCCCATGCACACGCTGGGGGCGCTGCTCGACGCCGGGGCGGTGCACGGCGGCCGCACGGCCCGCGCCCATCTCGGCTGCCTGGCCCGGAGCAACGGCATCGGCCCGCGGCGGGTGGCCGCCGTCCTCGGCCAGGTCGGGCTGGCGGACGTCGCGGACCGGCGGATCGGCGGGTTCTCCCTCGGCATGAAGCAGCGGCTGGGCATCGCGGCGGCGCTGCTGGGCGACCCGAAGGCGCTGATGTTCGACGAGCCGCTGAACGGGCTGGACCCCGAGGGCATCCGCTGGATCCGCGACCTGCTGCGCTCGCTCGCCGCCCAGGGCCGTGCCGTCCTGCTGTCCAGCCATCTGATGAACGAGCTGGCGCTCACCGCCGACCACGTCGTCGTGGTCGGGCGTGGCCGGCTGATCGCCGACACGACGACGGACGCGCTCGCCGCCCGGTTCCAGCGCGACGTCCTGGTGCGCGCCACCGACCCGGAACGGCTGGCGGAGATCCTGCGCGGGCACGGCGCGACCGTCACCGCCGAGCCCGCGGACCCGCCCGCGCACGACCCGCCCGGGACCGAGGGCCTGCCCGTCCCGGGCCTTTCCGTCCGGGGACTGGAGGCCGGCGTGATCGGCGACCTGGCGCTGCGGGCCGGGATCGCGCTGCGGGAGCTGACCCCGCGCAGCGCGTCGCTGGAGGAGGCGTTCCTGGAGCTCACCGAGGACAGCGTCGAGTACGGCGCCCGCCCCGTCACCGCGGAGGCGGCCCGATGACCGCCCCGGCGACGGACGCCGTCGCCGCCGAATGGCTCAAGCTGCGCTCGCTGCGCTCGAACGCGTACCTGCTGGCCGTCTCCCTGGTCGCCGTGCTGGCCTGCGCCGGGGTGGCGTACCTGATGGGACGGGGGTTCGACCACCAGACGGCCGAGGAGCGGCTGCGCTTCACCGGCAACGGCAACGGCCTGGGCACCGGCCTGCCGGTCGCCTACTTCGTGTTCGGCACGCTGGGCGCCCTCACCATCACCTCCGAGTACGCCACCGGCATGATCAGGACGAGCCTGGTGGCGGTGCCCCGGCGGCAGCTGTTCCTGTTCGCCAAGGTCCCCGGACTGGCGGCCGTCACCCTGGTCGCCGGTCAGCTGCTGGCCTTCGCCATGCACCTGGCCGCCCAGGCCGTGCTCGGCGAGCGCGCCGCTCAGGTGTTGCTCGACGGGCGGACCCTGGGCACACCGCTCTCCGACCCCGGGGTGCTCACCTCGGTGGTGGCCGCCGGGCTGTCCATGACGGCCGCGGCGCTGATCGGGCTAGGGGTGGGCGCGGCGCTGCGGTCCACCCCCGGAAGCCTGGTGGCACTCGTCATGCTCTTCCTGGTGCTCCCGGTCGCCGCCCAGACCCTGCCGTCGCCGCTGCGGGCGCGGGCCGGGTCGTACATGATCGAGAACCTGCCGGGCCAGATCGCCGGGGTGGGCGGCGGCCTGCTGTCCCCGCCGGCGGCGGCCGCGCTGCTGCTCGCCTACCTCGCCGCCGCGCTGACGGCGGGCGCCGCGGTCACCGCGTCGAAGGGCGGCAGGCGCAGGGTCCTGGCCGTCGGCGCCGCCGCGCTCCTGGCGGGCCTGATGGCGGTGCCCGCCGCCGGCGACTCGACCGGACCGTCCTCCCTGGTCTGGCGGCCGTGCGCGGACAAGGACGCCCCCCGGGACATGCGGTGCGCCTCCGTCCAGGTGCCCGTGGACTGGAGCAAGCCGGCCGGACGGAAGATCGCCGTCCCGCTCGGCCTCCTGCCCGCCTCCGGCGGCGCACGCCGGATCGGCACGCTCTTCTCCGTCCCAGGCGGCCCCGGAGCGTCGGGCATCGACGACCTGAAACAGTTCCACGGGAAGTTCACGCCGTTGCGCGACCGCTTCGACGTGATCAGCCTCGCCCCGCGCAACACGGTCGAACCCGGCGGCGTGCTGCCGTACGAATGCCTGGCCACCGGCCCGTGGATCACCCTGCCGCGCGACCGCGCCGAGTACGCCGCCCTCGCCCGGACGAACCGCGAGCACGCCCAGCGGTGCCGCGCCGCCGACCCGGAGCTCTTCGACCACATGGACTCGGCCTCCGTCGCCCGCGACATCGAGGCCGTCCGCGTCGCCCTGGGCGAGGACCGGCTGAGCTTCCTCGCCAACTCCTACGGCGGACGCCCCGCGGCGGCCTACGCCCGCCTGTTCCCCTCCCGCGTCCGCGCCATGGTGATGGACGGCGCCGCCGGCCACACCGAGGACACCGCGGCCGGCGAGCCCCGCATGTACGCGCGGGCCGAGCGTCAGCTGCAGCGGTTCGCCGCCTGGTGCCGCACGGCCACGGCCTGCGCCCTGCACGGCCGGGACGTCGGCGAGGTGTGGCGCGGGCTGGTGACCGCCGCCGACCGCTCACCGGTGCCGGTGAAGAACGATCCGTCCGGGGCCGCCTACACCGGGTTCGACCTGAAGGTCGCCGCCGCCCCCAGCTTCACCTCGCCGGGCCGGGAACCCGACGTGCCGCGCTGGGTGCAGCTCGCCGCCGCGATCGACAAGGCCGCCGGCGGCGACGCCTCGGGGTTCGCCGACTACGTGCGGCAGTCGTCGGGCAGCCCCAAGGTGCCCTCGCTCGCCGGGCAGAACATGACGCAATGCCTGGACGGCGCGGGATACGGCAGCTACGCCGCCTACCGCGAGGCGCTCCGGAGGGCGGCGGAGCTGTCGCCGGACTTCGCCGGGCAGCGGGCCTGGTGGCCGCTGGCCTGCGTCGGCTGGCCCGCGCCCGTCACCAACCCGCCGGCGCCGCTGCCCGCCCGCGGCCTGCCGCCGTTCCTGGGGGTCGGCAGCTGGACGGACCACGACGAGGTCGCGGAGATCGTCCGCCCGGTGCCGGGCTCGTCCAGCGTCCGGTACGAGGGACACGGCCACACGCTCTACCTCTACGGCGACACCGGCTGCGTCACCGCCCACGTCAACCGCTACCTGACGAGCCTGAGACTCCCGCCGCCCGGCACCACCTGCCCGCCCACCGGATGACCACGGGCACCGATCTGTCTTCCAGGGACGAGCACCACGGCGCCGCTCGCAGACCTGGCCTTCATGTTGCACCGCCAGGACAATGACGAATGCGGTTTCTCCGACCGCATTGGGCTGATCAGGCAGGCGTCGGACTTCGGTTGACCGCTGTCCTGCCGGTTGAGCGGTCCTTGATGGCTCCGATCATGTGTGGAGGGATCTCGGTGACGATGATCAGGCAGCTCTTGATCGCCGGGCTGTTGTTCCCGAGCCTGTCCGTACAGGCGCAGCCCCCTCTCGTCCACGTGATGACGTGGAACGTCTGCGCGGGCACCAATCCCGGGTGCGCGCTCTTCCGCCGCTCGAACGCCGAGCTGGCCTGGCACGTGGCAGCGCTGGCGACCGAGGCGGATGTCGTCTTCCTTCAGGAGTTCTGCACGGGCGCGGACGCCGACCTGGAACACGAGTTCGAACGCCGTACCGGCCGGGAGTGGAGCGTCGGGTCGGCCGGGCTGGTGTACCCGGACGGCTCCCCGTACCAGTGCCTTCCCGACACGAGCGGCAGGCCGCGTGGGGTGCTGAGCGTCACCCTGGCCGTGGCCGGAGCGGGCACCGGCCTCGTCGCGCACGCGCTGACCTCGCCGCCGTGGGGAGCCCGCAGGTACGCCGTCTGCACGGCCGACCGGGCGTTCTGCACCGCGCACTTCTCGTCCGGATCGAGCTACGACGACAGGCAGAAGGGCAGGCCCTACCGGCACATCCAGTTGCGCGAGCTGTTCAAGCTCGGCCGCGGCGTGATCGGCGGCGACCTCAACCTGGTGCCGCGCGACGCCGCCGCGGCCTACAAGGGCCGCGACGAATGCGACCCGCGCCGGCGCTGGACCTACGTGACCCGCAAGCGGAAGATCGATTACGTGTTCGCCGGCGAGGGTCGCGTACGGAAATGCTTCGTCGATCACGCCAGGAGCACGTGGTCCGATCACGTCCCGCTGCACGCCTGGGTGACGCGGTAGCCGGAGCTCGGTCAGGCCCGCGAGATCATCGCCGGGGACGAACATCCGACGCCCGGACGCGTCCACTACGCCAGCTGTGCGCGCGTCACTGCCAGGGTGCGCAGGACGCAGAACTCGTTGCCCTCAGGGTCGGCCATGACCACCCAGCTTCGGTCCGGGCCTTGGCCGACGTCTCTCCTGATGGCGCCGAGGCCGAGCAACCTGGTCACCTCGTCGTCAGTGCTGCAGTCGATCGGGCTGACGTCGAGGTGGAGCCGGTTCTTCACGGTCTTGCCCTCGGGCACCCGGATGAACAGCAGAGTGGGCGGCATCTGGCGGGCGCGGACCTCTTCGACGGTCGGCTCCCAGGAGCCGATCTCGACCTTGGGCCCGTTCCGGTCGATCACCCTGAGGCCCAGAACCGCGCACCAGAAGGCCGCGAGTCTCTCCGGATCGTGGCAGTCGACGGTCAACTCGGTGAGTCTGCTCGTCATGCCTCCTCCTGTGTCGAAGGCGTTCCGAACCATGCGGAGAGTGCCTCACGCAGCGCGGGCGTGGCGCTGTCCGCGGATTCGTCGAGGCCGGCGGCCCAGGCGATGTGGGCGTCCGGGCGGATCAGCAGTGCGTCGGCCGGACGCTCGTCGGTCTTGGCGATGCGGACGTCCACGCGATCCCGCCACTGCGCGGCGACCGCGCGAAGCTCCGGACGGCCGGCGAGGTCGAGCAGGACGGGCCGGGCCGCGTGGAGGAGCACCGCGACGCTGGTGACGCCCTGGTCGGTGTGCAGGGGGAGGTCGGGGGCGAAGACGCCGGCCAGCGGGTGGGGGCCGGCGCCGGGCATGGGGTAGCGGACGTCGGTGCCGGCGACGAGTGCTCCCATGCGGCGCAGCGGCTGCTCGTCGCTGAGCAACTCGGTGAAGACCTCGCGCAGCGCTTCGGCGGCGGCGTCGTGCCCGCGCCGCAGCGCCACCTGGGCCCGGGTGTGCAGCATGGTACGGGCGCCGGCGAGGTGGCGTTCGCCGTGGTAGGTGTCCAGCAGGCCGGCCGGGGCCTGGCCGTGCAGGTCGGCGGCCAGCTTCCAGGCCAGGTTGACCGCGTCGAGCAGGCCGGCGTTGAGTGCCACCCCGGTGGCGGGGAACAGGTGCGCCGCGTCGCCGGCCAGCAGGATCCGGCCCTGGCGGTAGCGCTCGGCCTGGCGGGCCTTGAAGGTGAACCGCGACAGCCGGCTCGCCTCGGCCACGGGCAGCCGCGCGCCGACAACGCGGTGGATGCTGTCCTGGAGTTCGGGCACAGTCATGGGGACGTCGTCGTCGTACTCGGTGCTCTCGTCCTCGATCGTGTAGAGCGAGACGGACCTGGAGCCGGGCGAGGAGCCGATGCCGAGCAGGCCGTGGTCCGTGCGGGTGAAGCCCGCGCTGATCGTGCCGAAGCCGGGGACGTCGAGGTCGCCGTTGCCGAGCACGCCCACCTCGCCGGGCAGCGTGACCTGGGCCAGCCGGTTGACCTCCGGATAGGTGAGGCCGGGGAAGCCGATGCCGGCCAGCTCACGCACCCGGCTGCGCGCGCCGTCGCAGCCGACGACGTACCGGGCGGTCACCTGGTACGGGCCGGTTGGACCCAGCACGTCCACGGTCACCGCTGCGTCGTCCTGGCTGATCCCGGTCACCTCGTGCCCGCGGCGGATCTCGGCGTCGAGCTCGCCGGCGCGGTCGTCGAGCAGCTGCTCCAGCCGTTGTTGCGGAAGCGGCAGGGCGTGCAGCGGAGGGTCGGCCAGCTGGGTGAGGTCCAGATGCACGCCGCCGAACGGGAACCGGGGCGGCGGAACGGGGCCGGTGCAGGCCGCCTCGAAGCGTTCCAGCAGACCCCGGTAGCGCAGCAGCTCCAGGATCTGCCCGCCGAGGCCGCCGGCTTTGGGGACGTCACGGCGCTTCGGCTTGCGCTCCAGCACCAGCGGCCGTACGCCGGCCAGCCGCAGCTCGGCGGCCAGCATGAGGCCGGCGGGGCCGGCGCCTACGATGATCACGTCGGTTCGGGTCACGGGGTTCTTCCTTCTTCAAGGTCGCGGGCCACGGTGGAGACCGGGGTGTGCAGGATGCCGTCGAAGGCGTCCAGGACGGGGGTGTGCAGGAAGGTGCTCTGCAGGCGGATCCGCTCGGGGCCGGGCACCTGGGCGCGCGCCGGGCGGAGGGCGGCGAGGCTGAGCCCGAGGCCGGCGCCGGCGAAGGCGGCCTCGACGCTGCCCGGCTCGGGCGGCTCCAGCGCGGTGTCCTCGATGCGGAAGCCGAAGCGCGCCTCCTCGTCGCGGACCATCTCTCCGGTGTGCCCACCGGTGCTGGTCAGGCCGAGGGCGAAGTACGCGTCGCCGAGCGCGTCGTGCAGGCGTTGTCCCATGGGAAAGCCGGTGAGCTGCCCGTCGAAGGAGATGGGCGCCTTCTGGATGTGGGCGTTGTGGGCGGCCAGCACGATGCGGGTTCCGGGCCCGGAGCGCTCCAGGTGCCACAGGACCGACTCGGCCATGTAGGCGTCGCGGGCCGAGGTGTCGGCGGTCAGCCCGGTCCCGGCGAACAGGCCGGCCATGCCGCGGAAGCCGTAGTCGGCCTGGCAGGCGCCTTCGAGGCGGCGCAGGGCGATGTCAAAGCCAGGCCGGTCGCCGCGGGAGACGTACAGCGGCTCGACGGCGCGGAAGCGGATGAGCAGACGGGTCAGGGCGGCGGTGAGGGCGTCCTGGTCGGCGGCGGGCAGGCGGGCCCACGCGGGCGCGGCCGAGGCGGCGGAGGCGCCGGCGAACGATCCGGCGATCCGCATCGCCGTCTCGATGAACGGCATGGCTTCGGGGTCGATCCGGCGCAGGTAGTCGGCGACCGGGGCCAGGGCGGGCAGCAGGGAGCCGCCGGCCGCCGGGATGTCGATTCCGGCGAAACGCACCGGCCGCGTGGCGGTGACGTTGTGCCGGCGGATCCAGCGCAGCGGGTCGTCGACGCCCACGGGGACCGCCTCGGCGAGGTGCCCCGTCAGGTCGCCGTCGGTGCCCTCGCCCTGGGCCCAGGCATCGAGGGGGAAGCCTTCGCTGAAGCCGTACTCGAAGGCCAGGACGGTGAAGCCGCAGCGTTCGGCCAGGAACCGCAGGAGGCGCCGGCGCATGCGGATGAACTCGTCGATGAAGTGGGAGTGCTCGCCGATCGCGACGACGCGGGCGTCGCCGATGAGGTCGCGCAGCGGCTCCAGGTCGTCGAGCGGCGCCTCGGGGTCGAGGTGGGTGAGCTGGGCGGCCTGGCCGCCCAGCCAGCCCGTGAACGGGTCGGGGTGCGACGAAGTGGACATGCTGATGGCTCGATTCCGGTGCTGGAAGATCAGGTGCTGGAAGGTGGACGGGCGGTCTCACGCCTGCGTGGCCGCCACCTTCTCCAAGTCGCCGACGCTGCCCGACATGATCGTGCGGACGTGTTCGGTGATGAGCGGGAGCGGCCAGTCCCACCAGGCCACGGCCAGCAGGCGGTCGACGTCGGCGTCGCTGTGGCGGCGGCGGATGAGCCGGGCCGGGTTGCCGCCGGCGATGCCGTACTCGGGCACGTCGTCCACGACGACGGAGCCGGAGGCGATGATCGCTCCGTGGCCGATGCGGACACCGGGCATCACCATGGCCCGGTACCCGAGCCAGACGTCGTGGCCCACCACCGTGTCGCCCCGCCCGGGCAGGCCGGTGACGAGGTCGAAGTGCTCGGCCCAGGAACCGCCCATGATCGGGAAGGGGAACGTCGAGGGGCCGTCCATGCGGTGGTTGGCGCCGTTCATGATGAACCGCACTCCCTCGCCGAGTGCGCAGAACTTGCCGATGACCAGCTTCGCGGGCCCGTAGTGGTAGAGCACGTTGCGGGTCTCGAAGGCGGTCGGATCGTCCGGGTCGTCGTAGTAGGAGAACTCGCCGATCTCGATCAGCGGTGCGGAGACCAGGGGTTTCAGCAGCACCACCCGTGGCTGGTCGGGCATCGGGTGCACCACTGTCGAGTCGGCGGGAACAGGTAGCACAAATCCGCTCTTTCCATTATCAGTACGGAACGTTCCGTACCGATAGGATGATGTCGGTGTGCGCCCGCCGATGTCAAGTACGGAACGTTCCGTACCGATAAGGTGGCCTCATGACCCGCACACCCCACCGCCGCGGCGCCGACCGGACCGAGGCCATCATGCGGACCACGCTGGAGCTCGGCCAGGAGATCGGCTACGCCAACCTCAGCATGGAGGCGGTCGCGGCCCGCGCCGGCGCGAGCAAGCAGACCCTCTACCGCCGATGGTCGTCCAAGGGCGCCCTGCTGCTCGACTCCCTGCTGTCGCTGAACGAGAGCGGACTGGACTACCCCGACACCGGTGATCTGGCCGCCGATTTGCGCGCGCAGATCTACGCGGCCGTGGACCTGCTGGCCGGGCCGTCGTACGGCGCCCTGTTCCAGGCCCTGGTCGGCGAGGCGCAGCACGACGGCCGGGTGGCCGCCGCGCTCAACGAGCGCTTCATCGCCCCGCAGGCGGACAAGACCGTCGCCCGGCTGCGGGCGGCCCGCGACCAGGGTGAGCTGTCGCCCGGCTTCGATCTCGATCTGGCGATGGCGATCCTGTCCGGCCCGCTGTACTTCCGGCTCCTGATCACCCAGGAGCCGCTGACCCACGCCTACGTCGACCGGATCCTCGATGCGCTCTTCGCCGGGATGAGGCCCCGCCCGTGAGCGGACGCGACCGGGCGCGGCCAGGCTGCGGTGAGTGCGGCGCGACCGGCCGGTGCGTGGTGCGCGCCGTTCGCGACCGAACTCCCCGACCTCCATCGACGGGGACGTGACCGGCGGCCCGAGCAGCGCCAGCCGCGGCCGCCCGAACTTGGGGCGCGCCACGTTCGGGTCGTCCAGATCAGGCTGTGCTTCCCCTGAGCGGCGCATCGCAGCCGCCACGGGCACCGTCGCTGACGACTACCGCCGGCTCGGCGCCGAGCTCCTGCAGCTCTTGGCCACGCGTCAGCAGGCGGGCCAGGACACTGGCACGGCGTCTGCGGCGGCCGCCGCCCCGGCCGCGATGAAGGGCAGCCTCCAGGCCGTTCCTGGTCTTGCGGACGATGTCGCGGCGCCGGTCCTCCGACAGTGCCAGGGACAGGTCGAGGATCAGGGAGCGCTCGGTGTGCTCACCGGCCGCGATGCCGCGCTGAACAGGTCGTTGAGGACGATGAGCCCTTCCAGGAGGTTGCGGCCGAGCCGGTCGACCGCCTGGACGGTCAGCATGTCCCCGTCGCGCAGACAGGCGTCCTTCTCCCGAAGCTGTCGCCAACCGTCAACCAGCGCTGTTACGAAGGGCTTACGGCGGCAGCCGATCGTGGTGCCGGCTTGCGACACTCCAGACATGACGGAGTTGTACACCGGCGCCCGCGAAGCGCTACGTCCCCTGTTCGCGCTGGCCGAGGACTCCCCGGCGCAGCTGGACTCCTATCTTGATCTGGGCCGCGTGCTGGTGACGCGGTCCGGGGAGGAGATCGTCGGGCACCTGCAGTTGATCGACACCGGACGGCCGGGCGAGGTGGAGATCAAGAACATGGCGATCCGCGAGGACTTTCAGGGCCAGGGGATCGGCACGCGTCTCGTTCGCGCCGCGACCGACCTCGTCGTGGGGGAGGGCGGCACGACGCTGGTGGTCGCCACTGCCGCGGCCGACATCGGCAATCTGCGGTTCTACCAGCGGCAGGGGTTCCGCATGCGGGCGATCGAGCGGGACGCCTTCACCCCCGCCACCGGCTACCCCGCCGGGCTGCTCATCGACGGCATCGAACTGCGCGACCGGGTCTGGCTCGACAAGGCGGCACGGCGGCAACCCTCGCCGATCGGTGAGGAGCTTCGTCGTGCGTACTGACTGGGCGTCCCCTCCTCCCGAGCGTGGCCCCGCCACCAGGTAGTCCCGACTACTCAGAAGTTGCCGCTCTGTCCGGCACCTCCCAGGCCCGGTTGCGGCAGGACTTGCTGCAGTAGCTCGGCGGCCGGCCACGCCCCGGACAGCTGATGTAGGGGGCGCACCAGGCGCACGTGGATCAGGCAAGCCAGGGCCACGGGCATGAGTCGGCGCACGTCTGCTTCGATATCGCGCGGACCATGCCTGTTCGCGGCGGGGTTCACAACGTCGCACTTTCGTGTCGGTTGCGTCCACGGGAGTGGTGTGCGAGTTTGACCTGGTCACAAGCGTGGCAGCCGTGAAATGAGGACGGCCATCGCGTGATCCTTCGAGTGCGAACAACGAAGGAGATCAAGGCGATGGCCGCGGACAACAGTGTGACGCCCCAGCAGTGGCTGGCGAAGCAGATCCAGACCGATGACCCCGACGTGTTGCGATCCATGGTCAAGACCATGGCCGAGGCGTTGATGGCGGCCGAGGCCGACACCCTGTGCGGAGCGCCGTACGGCGAGCGCAGCAACGAGCGGACCGACGCCCGTAACGGCTACCGCCGGCGCGAGTGGGACACCCGCGCCGGCACCGTGGCTGTTGCGAAATTGCGTGAGGTGGTGCTGAACGTTCGGGGTGAGACAGGTAGCTCGGGTTCGGCCTCGATGGGCCGTAGGGGTCACTTGGC
>NZ_JBFAMZ010000027.1:0-124433 GCF_040674635.1 Nonomuraea sp. NPDC049758 | reverse complement strand
TTCAATTTTCGTTGTGCACGCGCCGGCGGGGGGGCCCCCCCCCCTCCGCTTTGGGGTGGTGGGCGGGCACCGCCGCTCCCGCGTGATCCTCGGATCATGACAGTCATCGAGATCGACGACCTGCGCAAGAGCTACCGGCACACCCGGGCCCTCGACGGCCTCTCCCTGACCGTGGAACGCGGCGAGATCTTCGGGCTCGCCGGACCCAACGGCGCCGGGAAGACGACGGTCGTGGAGTGCGTGTCCGGGCTGCGGCGTCCCGACGGCGGCAGCGTGCGCGTGCTGGGCCTCGACCCGCAGGGCGACCGGCGCGCGCTGCTCCAGCGCGTCGGCGCCCAGTTGCAGGAGGCCGCGCTCCCCGACGGCATCAAGGTCGGCGAGGCCCTGCGGCTCTACGCCTCCCTGTACGACCACCCGGCCGACTGGCGGGCCATCATGGACGAATGGGGCCTCACCGACAGGAAGGACGCCCGCTTCGGCGGCCTGTCCGGCGGCTGGAAGCAGCGCCTGTTCATCGCGCTGGCCCTGGTCGGCGACCCCGAGGTGGTCCTGCTCGACGAGCTGACCACCGGCCTCGACCCCGACGCCCGCCGCACCACCTGGGGGCTGATCCGGGCCATGCGCGACCGCGGCATCACCGTCGTCCTGGTCACCCACTTCATGGACGAGGCCGAGGCGCTGTGCGACCGGATCGCCGTCGTGGACCGCGGCCGGGTCGTGGCCGAGGGCAGCCCGCGCGAGCTGATCGGCCGGGCGCGGGCCGCCTCCCTGGAGGACGCGTACTTCACGCTCACCGGGAGGGCCGGGGCATGAAGGGCTTCACGAGGGTCGTCGCCGTCGAGCTCAGGCTGGGGTTGCGCGACCCGATGTCGGCGTACTTCGCGCTGGGCTTCCCGCTGGTCATGCTCTGGGTCAAGCTGCGCGGCGGCGACCGGCCGCTGCCCGGCGGCGAGCGGCTGGTCGACGCCACCGTGCCGATGCTGACCGTCTTCGTCGTGGGGCTGGCCGCGCTGGTCGTCCTGCCGGCCACGCTCGCCCAGTACCGGGAGCGCCGGGTGCTCAAGCGGCTGCGGGCCACGCCCGCCACGCCGTTCATGCTGTGCGGCGCCCAGTGGGCCGCGCACATGCTGCTGGCGGTGCTCGGCAGCGTGCTGCTGGTCGTCCTGGGCGTGGCCGGCTACGGGCTGAGCGCACCCGCCAGCCTGCCCGGCGTGCTGCTGGCCTGGCTGCTCGGCGCGCTCAGCCTCGGCGCCGTCGGGCTGCTCCTCGGCGCGCTGGCCCCCAGCGGGCGGGCGGCGACGGTGATCGGGCTCGCCCTGTTCTTCCCGATGGTGTTCCTGTCCGGCGCGGTGATCCCGCGCGAGACCATGTCCGGGTCGATGCGGGCGATCGGGGACCTGACGCCCATGGCGCCCGCCGTCCAGGCGATCCGCGACGGCTGGTCGGCCGGTGCGCTCCCGCCGCTCGCCCTCGGGATCATGGTGGCGGTCAGCGCCGTCGCGGGCGGCCTCGCGGTGAAGGCCCTGCGGTGGTGAGCCGGTGGGAGCGGGCCACGGCGGCCCTGCCGTACCTGCTGGTGCTGCTGCCCGCGCTGTTCTCGCTGCTGCGGACGTGGCGGGTCGAGGTGCTGGCCCTGGCGCTGTTCGCGGCGGCCTGGCACTGGTTCGTGGTGGCCTGCCGTCCCGCCTGGACCGCGCGGGCGTGGGTGGTGGCCGGGTACTTCGTGGTGCTGCTGGCGGTGGTGGCGGCGCTGGTGCGGATCGACACGGTCTTCACCGTGACCGGGGTGGGGGTGTTCGTCCAGTGCTTCGCGCTGCTGCCGGGGTTGTGGGCGTACGCCGGGGTCGCGGTGACGGTCGGGACGCTGGTCGCCGCCCGTCCGCCGGCCGGTCGCACCCCGGTCGAGCTGCTGGCCTCCTTTGTGGTCGGGGTGCTGGTCGCGTCCATGACCGGGCTGGTCTTCCAGACCGTCTCCGAGCAGAACGCGCAGCTCAAGGAGAAGAGCGCCAGGCTGGCCGCGCTCGCCGAGGAGAACGCCGACCTCCAGGCCCGGCTCCTGGTCCAGGCCCGCGAGGCGGGCGTGCTGGGCGAGCGGCAACGGCTGGCCAGGGAGATCCACGACACCGTGGCCCAGGGACTGACCGGCATCCTCACCCAGCTGGAGGCCGCCGACGAGGCCGCCGGAGCGACGCCCGCGGTGCGCGCGCGGCTGGCGACCGTACGGGAGCTGGCCAGGGAGAGCCTGACCGAGGCCCGCCGCTCGGTCCAGGCGCTGCGCCCGGCGCCGCTGGCGACGGCGGCGCAGCTCGGGACCGCCCTGTCGGAGGTGGCGGCGGCCTGGTCGCGAACCTGCGACGTACCGGCTTCGGTGTCGGTCACGGGCGACGCCCGGCCGCTGCACACCGAGGTGGAGAGCACGTTGCTGCGGGTGGCCCAGGAGGCGCTGGCCAACGTGGGCAAGCACGCGCGGGCCTCCCGGGTGGGGATCACGCTGTCGTACATGGAGGACGTGGTGGCGCTCGACGTCCGCGACGACGGGTCCGGCTTCACCCCGGCCTCCGGCAGCGGCTCCGGCAGCGGCTCGGGCGGCGGGTTCGGGCTGGTGGCGATGCGGCAGCGGGTCACCCGCCTGGCCGGCAGCCTCGCCGTCGAGAGCGCACCTGGCCAGGGCACGGCGATCTCCGCTACCGTTCCGGCCATCCCCGCCGACCCGGGAACGTGACCCCATGCCGGTACGCCTGATCATCGTCGACGACCACCCCGTGGTCCGCGACGGGCTGCGCGGCATCTTCGAGACCGACGGCTTCGAGGTGGTCGGCGAGGCGGCCGACGGCGCCGAGGCGCTCGCGGTGGCCCTGCGCACCGCCCCCGACGTCGTGCTCCTCGACCTGCGCATGCCGGGGCCGAGCGGCGCCGAGCTCATCCGCCGGCTGCGCGAGCAGTGCCCCGGCACGCACGTACTCGTGCTGACCACCTTCGGCGACGACGCCGACGTGGTGCCCGCGATCGAGCAGGGCGCCACCGGCTACCTGCTCAAGGACACGCCGCGCGCCGAGCTGCGGCGGGCCGTGCTGGCCGCGGCCCGTGGCGAGAGCGTGCTGTCACCGGCCGTGGCCGGGGTGCTGACGCGGCACGCGCACCCCCCGGAGCAGCGCGCGCTGAGCCCGCGGGAGCTCGAAGTGCTCGGCCTCATCGCCCGCGGCGCGACCAACCGCGAGGTGGCCAGGAAGTTGTTCATCACCGAGGCCACCGTGAAGACCCACCTGCTGCACGTCTTCGCCAAGCTGGAGGTCAAGGACCGGGCGGCGGCCGTCGCGGCGGCCTACGACAGGGGCCTGCTCAAGCCCGCCTGACCGGCCGGGGCCTGCTCAAGCCCGCCTGACCGCCGTGAAAGTTTCAGCGCCGATTGACGGGCCGGACCCCACGTCGCATGATCATGCTTGCCTCCTGGTCAGGAGGGGGCGTCGAGCCATACCGCTACCCACGGCGAGGTACCCCGATGCCTGGCAAGATCCTGCCCAGGGCCGCGACCGCGGCCCTCCTGACCCTCACCACGCTGATCGCTCCCCCGGCGCGCGCCGACGACGTCACCCCCGTCACGGTGACCGTCAACGCCCGCGCCGCCCTGGCCACCGCCCCCGAGACCGGCATCGGTTCCAACCATGCGATCTGGGACGCGAACCTGGGCACCGACCAGACCGCCGACCTCCTCAAGGACGCCGGCGTCAAGCTGCTGCGCTACCCCGGCGGCTCCTACTCCGACATCTACCACTGGGCCGACCACACCGCCCCCGGCGGGTACGTCGCCCCGAACACCGACTTCGACACCTTCATGCGCGGCGTACGGCGCACCGGCGCGCAGGCCATGGTGACCGCCAACTACGGCACCGGCACCGCCGAGGAGGCCGCCGCCTGGGTCCGGCACGCCAACGTCACCAAGGGCTACGGCGTCAAGTACTGGGAGATCGGCAACGAGAACTACGGCAACGGCCACTACGGCAGCGCCTGGGAGGCCGACGACCACGCCGACAAGAGCCCGGCCGAGTACGCCCGCCACGTCGTCGCCTACGCCGACGCCATGAAGGCGGCCGACCCGACGATCAAGATCGGCGCGGTGCTGACCACCCCCGCCAACTGGCCCGACGCCATCACCGCCGAGGGCGACGACGGGAGCTGGAACAAGGTCGTCCTGTCCCTCGCCGGGCCGAAGATCGACTTCGTGATCCTGCACTGGTACCCCGGCGCCCTGGACAGGGCCGGTCAGGTCCCCGACATGATCCGGCTCACCCGGCAGCAGCTCGCCGCGTACGCCGGGCCCGGCTCGGACCGGATCGGCATCGCGATGACCGAGTTCAACACCGGCTCCAGCAGCAACGGCACCAACACCCAGCCCGGCGCCCTGGCCGCCGCCGACGCCTACGCGAGCCTGCTGGCGAACGGCGTGTTCACCGTCGACTGGTGGAACGTGCACAACGGCATCGGCAACGTCACCGAGGTCGAGGGGCACACCGACTACGGCGACTTCGGGCTGCTGTCCAGCGGGGTCTGCAACTCCTCCGGGGTCTGCGAGCCGCCGCTGAACACGCCGTTCGCGCCGTACCACGCGCTGCGGATGGTCAGCGTGTTCGCGCGGGCCGGTGACCAGTTCGTCACGGCGGCGACCGACCAGCCGAAGGTCAGCGCGCACGCCGTCCGGCGGCCCAACGGCGACCTGGCGGTCATGCTGATCAACAGCTCGCCGGACACGTCCTACCCGGTCGCCGTGGACTACGCGGGCTTCACGCCGGCCGCGGGCGCGCCCACCGTGCTGACCCACGTCAACGGCGCGACCGCCATCACCACCGCGACCACCGGCACCGCCACCGGCCAGACACTGCCGCCGCTCTCGCTGACCACCGTCGTCGTGCGTCCCGCCGCGCTTCAGGCCGGCCTGCCCGGCGCGCCCGGCCGTCCGGCGGCCTCGAACGTCACCGACCGGGCCGCCGTCGTCTCCTGGCCCGCCGCCGTCCCCGGCGCCCGCCCGATCGTCAAGTACGAGCTCCACCGCCAGAACGGCGCCGTCAGCGAGCAGCTCGGCGAGACCGCCGGCACCTCCTACGCGGTCGGCAACCTCAAGCCCGGCACCACCTACACCGTCAACGTGATCGCCCGCGACAGCGGCGGCGGCGTCTCCTGGGCCTCACCGCCCCTGACCTTCACCACCGGCACCCCGGCGACCAGCTCGTGCGCCGTCCGGTTCACCGACCAGACCGACTGGGCCAGCGGCTACGTCGGCGCCGTCGAGATCACCAACAATGGCGCCCCGGTCAACGGCTGGACCCTGGGCTTCACCTGGCCGAGGCCCTGGCAGAGCCTCGGCAGCGGCTGGAGCGCCACCTGGACCCAGACGGGGTCGAACGTCAAGGCCGTCAGCGAGCCCGGCAACGCCTCCCTGGCCACGGGCGCCTCGACCACGATCGGGTTCGTCGGCAACTACGCCGGCCCGAACCTCCTGCCCACCGTCTTCACCCTCAACGGAACCGTCTGCACCACCAGACAGTGACCGGCCTGCCGCGCCCGGCCCCTGATCACGGACGCGTGAGCGGGGCCGGGCGCGCGGCGACGGCCTACCGGTCCAGCCTGGTTGTCACCACAACATCCAAGGGCTCTCCGCGCCGCCGCCGAACGCCGCCGTCCCCGTCCGACGCCAGCGCTGCCGCACGTCGTGCTTGGCCTGGATGGCCGGCGCGGTGGTGGTGAACGGCCCGCAGGTGGCGACCTCGCCGTCGTTCCGCGGGGACACCCCGGAGCAGGTGAAGGGCTGGGAGACGTTGCGGTCCGCGTCGGTGTTGTAGAGCTGGACGTGCACGTCCGAGCGGACCGAGCTCGCCCCTCGGATGCGTCCCATCAGGTAGAAGACGTCGCCCACCATAGCCATGCAGGGCGACATCTCCACGCCCGACCCGTCGCCCGCGGTGATCCACGAGCGGCATTTCCAGTCCGGCTGGGAGCTGCGCGGCGGGGCGCCGTCACCGTCGCTCTCGGGGTCCACGGTGTGCGGGGCCTCCGTCTTCCGGCCGGCCGACGTCCGGCGGGGGGCGGCGGTACCCGTGGGGTCCGTCGTCGCGCCCGACGTCCGTTTCGGGACGGCCGTGCCCGGCGTGCGGACCGGCTCCTTCGGCGTCTTCTTCGCCGACGACTTGAGCGGTTCGTCCGCGGTGCCGGACGTCTCCTCGTTCGCCTCCGACGGGACGGGGCTCTCCTGCGCCGTCCCGGACTCGACGGGCGTCGGCGTGCCGGCCACGTCGGCCGACCTGGACGCCGAGAGCCCGGACGCGTCGTTCACGGCCCCCGCACCCGGCGTCCGCCATGGGGCCATGACGGCCACGGCCGCCGCGGTCAGTACCACCGCCGTCGTGGTGCTCGCGATGACGACCATCCGCCGCCGGGACCGTCCGGGCGGCCGCGCAGCCGCCGTGCCCGCCTGGGCGGCGGCGGCCCGCCCTGCGGAAGGAACCATGCCGGACTGGGCGGCCCGCCCTGCAGAAGGAACCATGCCGGACTGGGCGGCCCGCCCTGCAGAAGGAACCATGCCGGAGTGGGCGGCCCCCCGCTCTGCGGAAGGAACCGTGCCGTCGCCACCGCCGACGCCCGAGGCCGCCCCGCCCCCCGCGACCTCCCCAGAGGCCGCCCGCGGAGCGGGACCCCGAACGGGCTCACCGGACGACCCAGCGGCGCCGGCCGATGAGGAACCGGGCGGCGGCCCCGGCACCGACCCCGGGAACGGCCCCGGCACCGACCCCGGCACTGACCCCGGGAGCGGCCCAAGTGGCGGTCCCGAAAGCGGCTCTGACGTCGCGGACGGGGCGTCGGCCCTGCCCACCGGCGGCAAGGCGGCCAGCCCCGCCACCACCGGCGCCGCCTCCCGCAGCGCCACCGCCACCTGCCCGGCCGCCGGCCGCGCCGCCGGATCCTTCGCCGTGCAGGCCGCGATCACCGACCACAGGGCGTCGGGCATCCCGGGCAACCGCCGCGGCATGGCCATCGCATGCTGCCGGAGCAGGGCCATCGGATGCTCGCCCACGAACGGCGGACGCCCGGCCAGCAGCTCGTAGAGGATCAGCCCGGCCGCATAGACGTCCACTGCCGGCGTCGGGACGCCGCCGTCGGCCACCTCGGGCGACAGGTACGTGGGCGTGCCGATGATCGAGGTGGTCTGCGTCAGCCCCGGCCCGAGGACGATCCTGGCGACCCCGAAGTCCGTCAGCCGCACCTGCCCCGTGGGCCCGTCGATCAGGACGTTCCCCGGCTTGACGTCCCGGTGGACGACGCCCTTCGCGTGCGCCGCCGCCAGCGCCTCGGCGACCTGGGCCATCAGCTCGGCGGCCATGGCCGGTGGCAGCGTGCCGTGCTGCTGGAGCAGGCCGCGCAGATCCCCGCCCTCGACGAGGTCCATCACCAGCGCGAGCCGCTCCCCCTCGATGACGAAGTCGCGCATCGTGACGATGTGGGGATGGCGAAGGGTGCGCAGCACATTGCGTTCCTGCACGAACCGCAGCACCAGGTCCTGGTCGCCGGCGAGGTTGCTGCGCAACAGCTTGACCGCCACGATCTCGCCGGTCTCCCGGTGCCGCGCCCGCCAGACGGTCCCCATCGCCCCGGCGCCGATCTCGTCGAGCAGCACGTACCGGCTGCCCAGGAACGCCTCGGCCCCACCCTCGTCCATCGCCCGCCTTCCCCCCGAACAGTGGGGATCACAATAGTCAGGATGATCGAGACAAAAAAGATCAGCGCCGCCGCGCCCGCACAGCACGCCCCCAGCTGACCAGGCCCGGCCCCGCACCCAGCACCGCACCCGACCCGCCCGGCACCGCACCCGGCCGCGCACCCAGCACCGCACCCAGCCGCGCGAACGCGTCCGACCAGCCGCAGCCGCACAGGACCAGAACGCCCCCACAGCCCAGCAGCGAGCATACGACCCGAACACGCCCCCGTCCGGCCTGTCACCCAAACAACCCGCCGATCAGCGCAACACCGCCAATGCAGCGAACAGCCGCCGATACGGCGACCAGCCGCCCCAATCCCATGGAAGCCCCTCAAGGCCCCCGATTCACACCTGAGCCGTGAGCAGGGCGTCCGCGAGACCCGTGCGGGCGTAGAACACCGTGCGGCCCGCCCGATGGGTGCTGGTCAGCCCGGCGGCCCGCAGCGCGGTGAGATGTTGCGACACCCCCGCCGCGGACATCCCCGACCGCTCGGCGAGCTCGGTGGTCGAGGCCGGCGAGTCGAGCTCGGCCAGGATCAACGCCCGGGAACGGCCGATCACGGCGGCGAGCGCGTCCATGGGCGCATGCCTGCGCGACTCCCACAACGCGCCGATGCCACGCGCCGGGTAGGCGAGCTGAGGCGGCTCGGACGCGACGGACCGCGTCAGCACCCGCGGCCACGCGAAGACCGACGGCACGAGAAGCAGCCCCGCACCGGTCTCGATCCTGGTGATCGCACAGTGCCGCTGTGCCAGCTGGAGGCCGCCGCTGTCCCAGCGCACGGTGTGGTGGAGCTGGCCGAGCGTGCGCGCCGTGCCGTGCTCGGCCACCTGGCGCCCCCGGTGGAAGACGTCCGCGTCCAGCACCGACCGGATGCGCGCCCAGTAGGGCGCGATCGCGAGCTCCCAGTAGGTCTCGATCTCCGCGACGACCTTGGGCAGGTACGCCCGGGGATTGCGGTGCAGGTTCCGCAACCGGGGCGATAACCGGCCGTCCCGCTCGGCGGACAACAGGTCGAGGTCGCGCCGTACCTGCTCGGGGTCGGTGGCCTCGATGGCCGCCAGCTCGTCGGGCAGCTCGTGGGACGCGGTCGTCGGATTGAGGAAGTCCGGGAAATGGCCGACGGGCGCCACCATGTCGGCCAGCCAGCCACGATCGAGCCCCGCCGCCGCGAGCCGGGGACGCACCTGCCCGGCCCACCCACGATGAGGATCGGGCACCGTGGCCCCGGCCAGCGCCCGGCAACTCGTGACGACCTCCCACATGGCCGAGACGGCGAACCGGGTCTCGGCCAGATCGTTCACCGAAAAGGCCAGCCGCGCCTTCATGCCGCCTCCCGCGGGTCCACGATTCGGTCAGAGCTTAATCAATGGACGCCTACCTCACGGCCCGGCAACATCCCGGACCAGGCGCCCACCGAGCCATGGTGCCGGATTCCGAACACCCCGAAGGCGGTCACCCACATGTCTGTGGACAACTTCCCCTCCACCGATGCGGCGACGACGAAAAAGGCTGATCTGTTCAGAAAGCTCCACGCCGACTCCGTACTGATCCTCCCCAACGCCTGGGACGCCGCCAGCGCCGCCGTGATCGCCGCAGCCGGCGCCACCGCCATCGCCACGACCAGCGGCGGCGTCTCCTGGTCCCTCGGCCGCGGCGACGGCCAGCACCTCACCCGCGACGAGACGCTGCACGCCGCCCGGCGCATCGTGAGCACCGTGGACCTCCCCGTGACGGTCGACATCGAGGGCGGCTACGGCCCCGCCCCCGAGGACGTCGCGCACACCGTCCGAGCCGTGGCCGGAGCGGGCGCGGTGGGCGTCAACCTGGAGGACTCCCAGGCCGTCGGCGGCCCGCTGTTCGACCTCGCCGACCAGACCTCCAGGCTGCACGCCGCCCGGGAGGCGGCGGCCGCAGCGGGTCTCCCCGACCTCTTCGTCAACGCCCGCACCGACGTCTTCCTCTTCGCCATCGGCCCCTCCGCCGGCCGCCTGGACGAAGTGCTCAAGCGCACGGCGGCGTACGCCGAGGCCGGCGCCGACGGCATCTTCGTCCCCGGCCTCCTCGACCTCGACGCGCTGGCCACCCTCTGCGCCGAGTCCCCGCTCCCGGTCAACGCGATGGCCGTCGCCGGCGGCCCCACGATCGCCGAACTCAGCCAGGCAGGCGTACGCCGGATCAGCCTGGGCACCGCCCTCGCCCAGACCGCCTACACCGCCGCCCGCAAGGCCGCCGCCGAACTCCTCACCACCGGCACCTTCGACACCTTGACCGACTCCCTGGACTTCACCGAACTCAACACCCTCTTCCAGCCCTGATCCCGCGGCGAAGACCCTCCACGAACACCCACCACTACACATCTGCCAGACGGTCGCCGAAGCCACCTCGCCGCAGCACGCCAGGGAGCCGGACAAGCGCCTGCTGATCATCGCGACGGCGCGATCGGCAAATGTCGGACGGCACCATGCTCGCGCACGCCTTGATCGTCGTCTTCTGATGAAAGCGGTGCCGTCAGCCGTCCATCACACCGTCGTCCGACGGTTGCCACATTGGCGTCGGCGCTCGGAACAGTCGTGTTGACCGCGGGCGCGGGCCATGGCCCGTGGAGTGCCCTGAGCCCCGGCGCCGCCACGGCGGCGGCCTCCGCGCAGGTGGACATGGGGGCCTCCCTGGGCGCCTTGCCGACCTGTCCGCTTTACCGGTGTAGTCCCCAGCCGCTACCCGAAGTCGGCCGGCCATCCGTGGTGCCCATCGTGCGATATAGCCTGATCGTTCGTGAGATTCGCGACGGTCCTCGTCCTCCTGCTCGCGATCTGCGGCGCGGACGTCCAGGCGACGCGGGCCGCCACGTGGCGGCTCACGTACGCGGTGCGGGGATGGACCGGCACGATAGGCGCCACAGGACAGGGACAGGCCTGGGCCCTCCTCCAGCACGGCCGGCAGCAGATCAGCTCGACGATGCTCCGCTGGGACGGCGCCTCCTGGCGGACCACCGCACTGCCGAAGGGCGTCAGCGCCTACAACGCGCGGTTCGCCGCCTCCCCCTCAGGGGACGACCTGTGGTTGTTCTCGGGGGACCGCCCGTTCCAGCTGACCGGCGGCCGGTGGGTGCCCCGCCCGTGGACCAGCAAGTACGAGCGTGGATCCGTCGCCGTCGGAGCCAAGGACGACGTCTGGATCTCCGAACACGGCGGCCCTGACGACTACTCCGGATCCGGACTCAGCCATTGGGACGGCCACTCGTGGAAACCGGTCCCCAAGCCGAGCCCGTACGGCGACCTTGACCAGATCTCGCTCGTCGCCGCCCCCGACGGGGGCGAGACATGGGCCCTGATCCATCCCCCGGGAGCGACGACGGCGATCCGGCGGAACGGCGCCGGATGGGTCACCGCTCCCCTGCCTCCCGCGCCTGGCTGCCCCCCTTCCGCCGCAGGCGGCTTCTACGGCATGGCGGCCCGCGCCCACGACGACGTGTGGCTGGTGACGCAGGGCGCCTTCGAGCGGTCCGGGTCCTGCGAGGCGCCCGACCGCGGCCTGATCGTGCGCTGGGACGGCACCGCGTGGAGGTGGCTGAACCTGCCGTTGGCCAATACCTGGCTGCCCACCGTCCGCGCCGACCCGGTCGGCGGCGTGTGGGTCGCCGCCAACCCCGCCCACGCGCAGTCGTACGTGCTCAACTTCCGCGGCGGCCGCATGACCAAATCGACACTGCCCGTGGGAGGGGGATGGGCGGGAATAGTGGACATCGTCCCGGAACCGAACAGCACCCGGCTATGGACTCTCGCCCGGCGCGTGGACGGCACCCTCCTCATCTACGAACTGACCTGACCCCCCAGCCCCACAGCACCACGGCCCTGCCGGCGGGACAGCCGGATCAGTCCTCGATCTCCCCACAGATGCGGCAACCAGAAGGCGACCCGGGCGGAGTCGATGGCCTGCCCGCCCCGGGTCGCCCAATGGCGGTGATCAACCGGTCTGGCCTCGCACCGTGACCCCATGGGTGCCCTGCGCGGCCAGGAACACGCTGTCACCGGCATATTTGACGGTGTAGGTGTAGTCACCGCCCGTGGGGGGCGTGTCGGCGAAGCCGAACGTCCCGTCGGCCGACAGGGTCAACGATGGCAGCGTGGTCGTGGAGGTGCCGTTGCGGTTGGAGACCGTACGGGTCACCGTGATCGCGGTACCGGCCGCGGGCAGCCGGCCGCCGCCGTCCAGCGCACCGCTGAGCTCGAGCTGCTTGCCGGCGTTGCCCGTCCCGGGCCCGGACAGGGTGAACGTGGTCTGGCGCTTGGCCACCGCGATGGTCTTCAGCCCCGTCGCCGCCTCGTAGGTCAGGTTGCCGCTCCAGCGCACGTCGTACTGGGTGTTCCCGCCGATCGGCGGGGTGTCGGTGATCGTGAAGGTGCCGTCCGCGGCGGTCGTCACCGCGGGAAGGTGCTCGGACGTGCCGTTCGACATGAGCCGGATCGCCACCAGCGGCTGCTCGCCCGGGTCGGCCCCGTCGGCCAGGGCGAGCTTGCCTGACAAGGTGAGCGGTTCGAGAGCGGTCGCCGCGGCCGAAGGAGTCAGGTCGATCAGGCTCGAGACCTTGGACACCCTGACGTTTCGCCACGCCCTGCTCCACCGGTGGTCCGCGGTGCCGTTCCAGAGCACGTCGTACCTGATCTGGCCGCCGATCGGCGGGATGTCGTCCACCGAGTACGTCCCGTCCGCGGCGGTCTTCACACCCTCGACGGGGGTCCGGGCGCCGTCCGACGTCCAGCGGATCAGCGTCAGCGGCTGCTCACCGGGCGCCGATCCGTCCGACAGAGTGAGCTTGCCGGACAGGGTGAGCGGCTTGAGGGCGGTTCCCGTGGCGGGCGCCGTCAACGTGATGGTCGACGCGGGAAGGGTGACGTCGGGCAGACGTACGAGGTGAAGCCGGCCGGACAGGTCGCGCAGCACGCCGAAGGCGGTTCCACCGGAGTAGACCAGGCTGCCGGCGACCAGGTCGGAGCCGAGGTTCTCGTACGCGAAGGTCTGCTCACCACCGGCCCTGTCGTACATCACGACGGGTGTTCCAGACGTGCGTCCGCCGATCACGTGACGTCCGTCCGCGCTGGCCGTGACCGCCGTCGGATACCCGGTGAAGGAGCCCTCCCCGTAGCTGCGGACGAGGGTCAGGCCGGTGGTGTCCCAGGCGTCGAACCGGTACGGCGCGCCGAAGGCCGAGAACACCGTGGAACCGTCCGCGGTGATGGAGATGTCCTGGAGATTGGACAGGCGGTGCGTGTTGCCGTTGATGATGCCGCGCATGGTCGGGCCGGTGTCGGTCAAGTCGTAGACGAAGATGTCGCTGGGACTGATCACGGTCTCGCCCACCACGAGCTTCTGCCCTGCGGCGGCCACCAGCGGCGCCGCGTCCAGTTGCAGCGACAGGGTGGCGAACTCCGGCTCCGCCGCCGACACGTCGAAGCCGACCACGCCGGCCTTCCAGTCGCCGCCGCAGCCGTAGCCGACGTAGAGCCGCGTGCCCAGCAGGGCGAGGTGCGACGGACAGGGATACGCGTTCAGGGGGATCCTGCGGATGACGGCGAGAGACCCGGTGTCGATCTCGGCGATCTGGTTCGAACCCCGCAGTGTCGCGTAGAGACGGGTGCCGTCAGCTGTCAGGGCGAGGTCGCCCACGCTCGGCAGGTCCGTGACGGCGCCGGTGAGCCGGGCCTCGTGGTCGGCGACGATGACACGGTCCTTGGCCGAGATGAAGAGCCGGTCGGCAGTCGCGGCTATGTCGCTCCTGTCGGCGGATACCCCGAGGTCGGTCGTGGAGTCGGCGGCCGTGGCGGCGGTTGCATGGGCGACGAGCAGCCCGGCCGCTGTGACCAGGACGGTTCCGAGCGTCAGCAACCGACGAGCTAATCGAGAGGCCGGCTTGTCCGTCATTGATGCGTCGCGACCAGGTCTTCGTGATGACAACGATCCACTCCTTTGCGATCACCAGTTCTAGAAACACAAGATCAAGACATGTCTTCACGTCCCGCGTCAAGGTCGGCGCAGCACGATCGGCGAGACTCACAGGAAGTTCGCAGGATTCCCTCATGAGATCTGAAGACCTCCGCAGAACGGCCCCTCACGGGCTTCTACAATCCCTGATCTATGTGTGTTCGAAGCCGGTGGTCAGGGGCAGGCTCGAACTGCCGGCCTTCGCGTGCGGGGACGTTCTGTCACAAGCCGATCAGGATTCCCAGGATCGTGCAGTGGGGCGAGACCATGTCCTCATGTCAGTGACTGAGTTCGTCGGCGTGACCGAGGACAAGAATCGTGGCGTCACCCCCAACGGAGGACTGTACGAGTTCTGGACCGAGGACTCCGCCCACGTCTACCTGCACGACACGCAATTCAGACGCCTGACCTACCAGCCCGGCAGGCCACCAGTGCTGGAACTGGAGTTTGTCTACGCTGCGCGGTGGACTCCACCCGAACTGTCGAAGACGCCCGTCGTGGTTTTCCGGTTCGAGGACGTCCGCCTCGTCGAACGGCAAGAGGACCAAGAGGGGCATGACTGCGTGACCGCCCACCCCGATTCTCCACCCGGGCAGGTCGAACTCTTCGACTGGGACGGCGCCGACCTGTTCACCCTGCACACCTTCACGCTGTACCTGGCCTTCCACGCACCACGAGCGAAAGTGACCGTACGCGCGGAGTCGTGAGCCCCAGCGCTGACAGGAGATCACACCAGCGCGCCGAGGTGCTTGGGAGGGTCGTGAACGCGCGCTCACCCCAATACGACACGCACATCGCGCTCCGCGAAGATCGTCTGAATGGCATCGAAAGAGGTTGGAGCGCGGTCCACCTGCTCCATGAGCGTCGACAGAGCCCGTCGCGCAACCTGGGAGTCGCTCCAGACCAAGGTGAACGGTGTCGTTGCCCCGAACCCCCCGCACAGGCAGTCATTCAGCGCATCGAGATTCCAACCGAAATAGCCCCCGGGCCCATTGATGGCTTCTCCGACTGCGAGATAGAAGGAGGTCACATCAGTGACGTGAACTCCATCGAGGTAATAGACGCGTCCTGCCGGACGATCCACTGGACCCGTCTGCCGGAACCTGCTGCGGCCGACAATCGTCAGCCATTCCCGCCTGCCCTCCGGGCCGTACACCGCCCACTGGTTGATCTGGTCAGGGCGGGCCGTCCGCCAGCGCTCCCAGACATGCCGCGTGCTGGCCTGCGGGCTGTCGTAGCCCCACTTGGCGATGATGTCCGCCCGTTCCGGGCCGAGCCGTGAGGGCCGCCACTCGATGATCTCGCTCACCCAGAAGTCCGCAAGAGGCTGCCCTGCCGCGTCGAGCATCCGAAGCCCTTCCAGCCGAAGAGGATTTCTCAGGCGGTACCGCTCGGACCCACCCAGGTAGTCACGTAACCGCTGAGAAGGAAGGCATTCCAGAATCTCGACCGTCACCGGCCCATCGCCCTCGGCCGGCTCGACGAAGACACCCTCGGCATCCAGACATGTTCCGAGTACGTGCCCATCTCCGTCGATGAGAAGGAACTTCGGCTGACTGATATCCACAGGCCCGATCCTCACGCATGGATCCGAGACTTGCTGTCAGGGAATACCAAAAGCCCCGAACGATGATCCGCTCGGGGCTTTCTTGATGTTCAAAGCTGGTGGTCAGGGGCAGGGTCGAACTGCCGACCTTCCGCTTTTCAGGCGGACGCTCGTACCAACTGAGCTACCTGACCCAGAGCGGTCCTGACGGGACTTGAACCCGCGACCTCCACCTTGACAGGGTGGCGAGCACTCCAAACTGCTCTACAGGACCTTGCTTTTGTTGCGTTTCTTTCTGTTTGCGCTCGCTTAGCTTACCAGCTTTCCGGTGGCCTTTCGACCAGCCGGTTCGCGGTGCGCCAGGCGCTCGCAAGTGCCCCCAACGGGATTCGAACCCGTGCCGCCGCCTTGAAAGGGCGGTGTCCTAGGCCGCTAGACGATGGGGGCTCAGGATTCCCTGTCGCCTTCCGTCGGAGACCTCTGAAGCATAGGGGACGATTGCCCTTGATGCCAAAGTGGCTGACCGGCGGTCGGTGACGCGGTGCCAGTGATCGTTCCCGTTGGAGACGGGGCGTTCGTCGGCTCCGGAGAAATCATACGTTGTGGGTCGGCCTCCACGTGACGCTGGATGTACACCGACTGCTCCCCCAGGCCGCCCAGCGTGATGTCGTCCCAGGCACGCAGGCGGCGTGTCTCCCGGTCGAAGTACAGGACCGAGGCCTGTACGGGCGTGGGCTGGGCGTGTTCGAGCGCCCGCAGGCCGGCGCCGCCGGTCGAGCCCTGGACGAGCATGCGGGAGCCGGACGGCAGCATGGACGTCGACCGGTCATGCGTGTGACCGGCCAGGATCATGGGCGCGGCCCCGCTGAAGCCGCGGCCGACGACGGGGTCGTGGACGGCCACCAGGTCCGCCTTGTCCACCTTGGGCAGGTGCGAGCGGGCGAATTGTTTGAGCGCGTCCGGGTCGGAGTCGACGGCCACCGACTTGTCGGGGGTGAACCGGGGGTCGCCCAGGCCGTAGATGCGCAGGCCGGCGACCTTCTCCACCCTGTCGTCCAGGACCACGGCGTTCTTCTGCCTCTCGACCGCCCGCTGCGTGATCATCGAGTCGTGGTTGCCCCGTACGTACACGTACGGCACCCCGAGGCGGCTGATCTCGTCGACGAACTTGTTCTCCGGTTTGGTCCCGTGGTCGGAGATGTCGCCGGTGTCGATGATCATGTCGACGGCGAACTGGTCCTTGAGCGAGCGGATGACGTTCCAGGCGATGGGGTTGATGTGGATGTCCGAGACGTGCAGAACGCGGATGGAATTGGGGTCGGCGTCGTAGAGCGGCAGGGTCGAGACGGTGTCGTACAGCTTCGAGACGTTCGTGACGAGCTTGGTGAGCTGCGACCGGTACGACTCGAACTTCGTCACGATCGACTCCGCGCTGCCCACCAGCGACGGCGCCGCGGCGACCAGACCCGAGTACCGCGGCTCCACAAGGGAGTTGGGGCGGAACGTGAGGGCGGCCAGCGCTCCGGTGGCCGCCAGGCCCACAGAGGCCGCCAGAAGCCCCACCAGAGCCGTCCTGGGGCGCCTGTAGACCATCAGGACGGCGATCAGGGCCCCCGCCCCGGCACAGAGCATGCTGCGGATCGCCAGGGCGCGCACACCGTCCAGGAGGTCGCTCTCGATGAGGCCCGGCAGGCGGTCGGCCAGTTTGGGGTCCTCGATGAGCGCCTTGGCGCGCTCCTGGTCGATGTTCTCCAGGGTGATGCGGAGCCTGAGCGGGGCGTCGTGGGTTCGGAAGGTCAGCGTGCCGAGGGGGCTGGCGTCGACGACCGTCTCGCCGTTCCAGGCGGGTCTGAGCGACATGCCCGTCTCGACGGGGCCGACCTGGGCATGCACGGTGCCGCTCAGGAAGATGCCCAGCCAGGCGCCGGCGGCGGCCACCATGAGCACCGCCACGGCCCTCGTTGCGCGTGACCGAATGACTGCTTTCGACCTGTCAACGAACTTCATACAGTTTCTTGCATACCTGACTGACAGGGCAGAATGGCATGCGTGATCGAGGTTTCGCGGGAGAAGTTCGAGGAACTCGTGGCCGAGGCTTTGGACACGATCCCCGCCGAGCTCACCCGCGTCATGAGCAACGTCGTCGTCACGGTCGTCGATGATCCGCCAGAGCCCCACCTGCTCGGCCTGTACACCGGTGTCCCCCTCACGGAGCGCGGCGACTGGTACTCAGGTGTCCTGCCCGACCGGATCGAGATCTACCGCAATCCCATATGTCAGATATGCAAGACAGAAGAGGAAGTCGTTAACGAGGTGCGCATCACCGTTGTCCATGAGGTGGGACACCATTTCGGGATCAGTGATGACAGACTTCACGAACTGGGCTGGTGACCCTTTGCAGCTCGTTGACTTCTTTGGGTTGCGCCTTGCCTCATGATCGGGCACCTTAGGTCACATAGCGAACACGGTGAGTCAGGCGCAGCGGAGTCCAATGGAGGCCATGCAGGCAGGTAGGCCGCCGGGACGGCATCGCCGTGCCGAGACAGACCAGGCCACCTACGGCGAGGTCATCGCCATCCGGGAGTTCCGGGCACTCTGGTACGGCCAGGGCCTCTCCCTCCTCGGTGACCAGCTCGCCCAGGTGGCGCTCGCCGTCCTCGTCTACTCCCGCACCGGGTCCCCCCTGGCCACCGCGGCCGTCTACGCGCTGACGTACCTTCCGTCGATCGTCGGCGGGCCGCTGCTGGCGGGGCTGGCCGACCGGTTCGCGCGCCGGGGCGTCATGATGACCTGCGACGTCGTCCGGGCGGTGCTGGTCGGCGTGATGGCGCTGCCGGTGATGCCGTTCTGGGCGTTGTGCGTGCTGGTGTTCTTCGTGGTGCTGCTCAGCGCCCCGTTCTCGGCGGCGCGCGCGGCGCTGCTGCCCGAGGTGCTCGAAGGCGACCGGTACGTCGTCGGCTCGGCGTTGCAGAACATGACGAACCAGGCCGTACAGATGCTGGGTTTCGCTGCGGGCGGAGCGATGATCGCCACCCTGGGCCCCTACCGGGCGCTCGCGCTCGACGCGGCCACGTTCCTTGCCTCGGCCCTGATCCTGGTCTCCGGGGTACGCCCGCGGCCGGCCGCCCGCCAGGACGGCGCGAAGCCCTCCATGTGGGCGATGACCAGGGCGGGAGCCCAGCTCGTCTTCGGCTCGCGCAGGCTGCGAACGCTTGTCCTGTTCGCGTGGTTGTGCGGCTTCTACATCCTTCCTGAGGGCATCGCCGTGCCCTATGCCGCCGAACTCGCCACGGGGTCGTTGCCGGTGCCCGTGATCACCGGTCTGCTGATGGCCGCGATGCCGACGGGCACGGTGGTGGGCGCGTTCCTGTTCAGCAGGTTCGTGACCCCGGCGCGGCGGCTGCGGCTGATGGGGTGGATGGCCATGCTGAGCTGCGCGCCCCTGGCCGTGACGGCGCTCCGGCCGCCGCTCGCGGTGGTGCTGGCGGCGTGGGTTCTGTCGGGGATCGGTGGGGCGTACCAGCTCGCGGCGAACGCGGCCTTCGTCCAGAACGTGCCGCCGGAGCGGCGCGGCCAGGCGTTCGGGCTGGTGCAGTCGGGGTTGATGGCCGTGCAGGGGATCGGGATCCTGGTCGGCGGGTTCGCGGCGGAGAGACTCGGTCCTGAGCTGGTGGTCGCGCTCTCCGGCATCACCGGAGTGATCGCGGCGGCCGTGCTCGCCCTGATGTGGACCGAGTCCCGGGACGACCGTGATGCCCAGGAGCTGCCCGCCCAGGCGCCGGCCTGATCACTGCTGCGGCTTGTGCTCGCCGGTCCAGTCGGTGGCGTTCCGCTGCTGCTGCTGCTTGCTGATCAGGTCCTGGACGATCGAGGTGTCCCGCTCCTCGTCCGGCAGCAGGAGCCAGCCGATCGCGTACAGGCCGACGCCGACCCCGCCGAACAGGGTGGCGATGGCGAGACCGACCCTGATCAGGTTCGCGTCGATGCCGACGTACTCACCGATGCCCGAGCAGACGCCCGCGATCATCCGGCCCTTGTTGGTGCGACGGAGCTTCTTGACGTTGTGCTCGCTGTATTCGTTCATGTCTCAAGACTGCCCCTGGGGCCGGTGTTAGCACATCAGGATTGTCCCTGGTAGAACCCTGGTAACCCCTTACGCGAGGAGAGGACCCGCCATGGACGATCTGCTGCGCCTCGACGACCGCCTCAACGGCGACCAGCGGCTGATCCGCGACACGGTCAGGTCCTTCGTCTCCGACCACGTCCTTCCGCACGTGGGCGACTGGTTCGAGGAGGCCGTCTTCCCCGCGCGCGAGCTCGCGCCGGAGCTCGGCTCGCTCGGCCTGCTGGGCATGCACCTGGAGGGGTACGGGTGCGCCGGCACCGACGCGACCTCCTACGGCGTGGCCTGCCGCGAGCTGGAGGCGGGCGACTCGGGCCTGCGCTCGTTCGTGTCGGTGCAGGGCTCGCTGGCGATGTTCCCCATCTGGCGGTACGGGTCCGACGAGCAGAAGGAGGAATGGCTCCCGCGCATGGCGGCCGGCACGGCGATCGGCTGCTTCGGCCTGACCGAGCCGGACCACGGGTCCGACCCCGCCAACATGCGCACGTACGCCAAGCGGGACGGCTCCGACTGGGTGCTCAACGGCTCCAAGATGTGGATCACCAACGGCTCGATCGCCGACGTCGCCGTCGTGTGGGCGCAGACGGACGAGGGCGTCCGCGGCTTCGTCGTCCCCACCTCCACGCCGGGCTTCTCCGCCCCTGAGATCCACAAGAAGCTGTCCCTGAGGGCCTCGGTCACCTCGTCCCTGTACTTCGACGACGTCCGCCTGCCCGCCTCCGCCGTGCTGCCCGGCGTCACCGGCCTCAAGGGGCCGCTGTCGTGCCTGTCCGAGGCTCGTTTCGGCATCCTTTGGGGGGTCGTCGGGGCCGCCCGCGCCTGCCTGGAGTCGGCGGTCGACTACGCGAAGACCCGCGTCCAGTTCGACAAGCCGATCGGCGCGTTCCAGCTCACCCAGGAGAAACTGGCCTGGATGTACGTCGGCGCCGCCCAGGCCCAGCTCACGGCCCTGCACCTGGGCGCCCTGAAGGACGAGGGACGCCTGGAGCCCCGGCAGATCAGCTTCGGCAAGCTGGCCAACGTACGGGCCGCCCTGGACATCGCCCGGCAGGCCCGTTCCGTCCTGGGGGGAAACGGGATCACCCTGGAGTACCCTGTGATCAGGCACATGAACAATCTGGAGTCTGTGCTGACGTACGAGGGGACCCAGGAGATTCACACACTGGTGCTTGGGGAGGCTCTGACGGGGCTGCCCGCTTACCGGTGATGGAGGCGTCGCGGGCGGGGCGGTAATCTCTGTACCCTTGCTCGTGCGAGGGGCGTTAGCTCAATTGGCAGAGCTGCGGACTTTTAATCCGTAGGTTCCGGGTTCGAGCCCCGGGCGCCCTACCTCGAAGACCTGGGCGGACTCCCCGATCTTCATGATCTGGAAGCCCGCCCGGTTGCATTTCTGGTTGCAGTTATCCCCGAAGTGCGCGGCCCATGCGTGCGGGCTGCGGCTTCGGTCGAGAGCGTCGCCGTGATGTGGGTGTAGCGCTTGGGCGTGGTCAGTTGTGAGTGGCCGAGAATTTCCTGAACGACGCTGATGTCGACGCCTTGCTCTTTCCATTCGTCCTGGTTCTGGCCGGCGTCGATGGGGCGTCCGTCCGGATGGCACCAGACGAGGTCATAGTCCTGCCACCGCTCCCCCGGAGCTTGTGGAGAGGGATCTGGAGCGCTCGTGCTTGATCTGTCAGGAGGCGCGGATGACGCCTGGTTTGAGGTCCACGTGCTTCCAGCGCAGGCCCAGGGCTTCACATTGCCGAAGACCGGGAGCGAGCGCCACGGACCGACGGGGGCCGTTCCTCTGGCTGCTGGCCACGTCAGGACGTCACGGGCCTCGTCGGCGTCAAGCGGCGGCGCGCCGCGCGATCGTGACGATCGAACGGCTGGCATCGGAGACGGCCTCATGCTCCCAGCCGCCGTACTGCGCCTCCATCTCGAAGCCCGCCCGACCTCGCCGGCGTTCGACGGCTTCCACTCCTCCCACTCGCGCACCTGGGGGTTACGCGTGTCGAACGCGAACCGGCCGCCGTCACGTAGCGCTCTCCTGATCGCGACCAGTGACGTGGACAGTTCCACGTCGCTCACAAGGCACTGGAAGGCATTGCCGGCCATGGTCGCCAGGTCGAACTGGCGATCCCAGGATGCGTCCGCCGCCACGCCGGCAACCCACTCGATGTCCGTGCGTCGCCCGGCCCGATCAAGTGCGACCAGATCGGGGTCGAGTCCGACGAGCCGTCCACGATGACCGGGGTCAAGGGCCTGGTGCAGCATGCTGCCCGTGCCACAACCCACGTCCAGCACGGCATCTGCATCCATCACCAGGCCGTTGAAGAACGCGTCGCTGGGATGGCGCGTCGCGTCCCACGGATTGAGCTGGTCGTACAAGGCGGCAGCGTCGGCATCTGTGAACATCACCGCAGTATCACGACACCTTCAGGCGCTGCCAATCGAATATCTGCAGCTGCGGGCGTGGGTCAGACACTGCCGGAAACTTGGCAGCTCACGCGGGCACCGGCAAGCCCGCATTTGGGAGCCAACCGGATGGACGACCACGAACTGAGCCGGACGGGTCCGAACGGCTGGAGACTGACGACCTGCGTGGTGAACGAGTCAGAACGATCCTGAAGATCGTTGGGGCCTGCGGATCAGAAGGAGCGTGCCCGTTTCTGAAGCGATCAGCTGGGAGTCACCGCCACCAGAGGGCGTATGCCCAGGTCAGCGTTTCCCCGGCCAGAGGACCTGATCTTGAAAGAGTTTCAAGCTGACAGTGGCTACTCGGTAGCCTGGCCCCGTGACGATCAGTGGAAGGACGATCGGGGTCTTAGCCATCTGCGTCGGACTCCTGCTACCGGTTGCCAGTTGCATGGCGACCGCGGGCACCTATCTGCCCTATCAGGACCCGACGCCGGAGATGCTGAAGGAGCAGGCCGAGACCATCGCCCGGGCGGACTTGATGAACTTCCGTGCGATGACGGCCGGCGCCCTGCTGACTCTGACGGGTGTCGCTCTCCTTGCCTACAGGGCGGTACGGCGACGTTGGGGTTCAACGACGAACGACACAGAGCGATCCTGACTGACTCAGGCTCGCGGGATATGCGCGGGATGATCCCCCAGGTAGAGGAAAGGCAAGAGCCGTGCCCGGAGGTCAGGGGCCCGATGGAGCCGGGAACGTCGACCCGCTGTAAAACCGTCGGCGCCTCGCTGGCGTGCCCGTCAGGGCGGTCAACGAAGGGAAGCGCGAACAGGATGACTGCTCCGTTGAGCTACACCAAGGTGCGTTCCGGCTAAACAACACTGCACCGTCGTGGATCAACCCTCTGGTGGATCTCCGCCGACTGCGTGGAGCGCATCGATATGCCCGCCACCGACGTCGAACCGGGTGATGTCCTTCGTCCTGTTCGCGGAACACAGGAGTGCCCAGTCCGCCGCCGGGCCAATCTCCTGGAGACGCAATCGCTTCTTCCGGGTGATCCCGCGAGCACGACCGATGTGGCAGAGATGTGGGTCGATCTTCTCGATGTAGACAGCCATGAGAGGAAACGCCTTGGTCAAGGTTGTGATGAGGCCCGTGGTGGAATCCAGATCGATCCCCGCCAAAGGCTGGGGGTTCAAGCCGCAGATTTCAGCCCCGTACCGGGATTCCAGCTCGCGCGCCCCCCTGCGGGCTGAACTTCTCCGCCAGCTCGACGACGCGGCGAACTCCCTCCGGGCCAGGACAGGGTCGCGACGACACCGCGCTACTGAACCAGCGCGCTGTCGTAGGCGCTGCCCAGGACGGTCCTCCTTGAGGCAGGTAGCGCGTCCGCTGGCGGACCCGGGCGCCCGGCCCGGCCTCGGTGATCATCACCTTCGCCTGCTCAGTCTCCGCGCCCGGCATCGGGTGCCGGGATACCTTGCGCAGGTGATGAAGGTACGAGTCACCGGCGTGCTCATCGAGGACGACCGGATTCTGCTCCTGGACCAGGACACCGACACCGGCCGCTCGTGGTCGCTGCCCGGTGGGAAGGTCGAGCCGGGCGAGCCCATCGGAGAGGCGCTGGTGCGGGAGATGCGCGAGGAGACCGGCGTCGAGGTCAGCGTAGGCCGGCTGCTGTACGTGTGCGACCATCTGCCCGGCTGCGACACTCACGTCGTGCACATGACGTTCGAGGCCGCCCGCACCGGAGGCACCGTGGGGGACGTCGTGGCGGGCGCAGACAGCACGCCGATCCGCGGCGTGAAGTTCGTGGCCCTGACCGATTTGCCCGCGCTCGGCTTCCCCCAGCGGTTTGTCGAGCTCGCTCAGGCCGGATGGCCGGGGGCAGGCTCCTACATGGGCGCCAAGGCCAACATAGGCCTGTGACCTGGCCCGAAACCGGGTGAATGCCACGATCAGGCGTTCGTCGAGCCGCGCAAGGACAGGGTCCGCTCGGCCAGGCCGCGCATCCAGTCCTGCGCGGGGTCTATGCCGGCTCCCCAAAGATGAGCCACACCGTAGAAGCTCCCACTCGATGGCTCAGACTTGCGAATTCTCCGGCGATCGGCCGATGGCCCCACAGCGGATTCTCTCTCGCCAGGCGAAGAAGCAGGAAGACCGGCCCTGACTGCGGTGCTTGACGGTCCATAGCCGTCGCACCAGATCAGCGTGCAAGCGCCACACGGTGCTCGGCGTCACGACCAACCGCAGACGCTCCGGTGGAGGCATTCAGCCGCGATGGTGCGCTGAAGGGGCGCGGTCCGACCACCTGCCGGCGCAGCACCGCCGGCAGATGTCGCACGCCACGGCGCGACGGTGTGCGGCCGATGCCCGCATTTCTCATTTATGGCAGAGGCGGGATATGTCGCTATCGCGAAATGGCGAGCCATTGTGATTTGAACCTCTACCGACGGGCTGCTTCTGCGGGCATTGGGGCGTCCGTAGAAGCAGCGCGGGGTGGTCGGTGGTGGGGAGGGCTTTGAGGCGGCGGCCCTTCTTGATCAGACGCTGGTAGTCGGGCTTCCTGTCACTTGGTGCCCCAGCCGGGCGAGTGGCACGCCGGGCCGTTCGGGCCGGTGTTGCATGACTGGCCTTCGGTGGCCTGGGCCGGCAGGGACGTTGCCCCCATGAAGGCCGCGGCCAGCAGCGCGGCGGTGAGTGCGGGACGAAGACGGGTCACATGGGCTCCTGCGGTGCGGTCGCGGCGTACGCGAGGTGCGGGTCCTGCATCTGCGGCGGCCACCGGATGCCCCGATGATCTCCGGTGCCGTACTGCCGATTGTGGGACGGGGCGAGCGATCCGCACTCCTCCCGGAGAGTGATCTTCCGCGGCCACCGGGAGGACCCGTCTGCGGCCGGAAGGAGGAGGGCGGCCGCCGCACCGCAGGCCCAGGCCCGATGCCGGGCCAATGTCCGGGCGTCAGGCCATTGTCCGGACGCCCGGCAAAGGAGGCGGGCTCCAGGGGGAATGCCCGGCTTTGTGCGACACGGCGGACGTTACTCAGACACCTCGTGACACTTTTGTTAACAGAAGGTAAACGATACGGACACCCCTAATACTGTAAAAAAGGGTGTCGTATGATGCATCGCGGTATTAGGCGGGCGAAAGGTGCTTCTGTGGCGGACGCGTTCGAGGCGGAGGTCAGTGCGCTCGCGGGCGAGATCAACCAGCAGGTGGCCCGCGTACGCGAAGCGTTCGGCGAGCTCTCCGCCCTGGAGCACACGGCACGGTCGGCGGACGGGATGGTGACCGTGACCGTCGGCCGCCACGGCCAGCTGCGCGGCATCGAGCTGAACCCCCGGGCCTTTCGCAACCTGTCCCCCACCCAGCTGGCCGACGCCATCATGCAGCAGGCCAACGAGGCCACCGCCGCGGTCTCCGAGCAGAGCAGGGAGCTGCTGAACCCCCTCATGCCGGACGGCCTGCCCTACGAGGACGTCTTCGGCGAGCGGGCCACGCTCGACGCGTTCTTCCCCGGCCCCGTGGAGCCGGCCCCGTGAGCGGCTACTACGTGCAGCGGGAGGCGCTGTACCGGGAGGCCAGGACGTACGAGCTGTTCGCGGGGAACGTCGAGCAGGTGCGCGCCGACCTCCGCGCGGCCTTCAACCGGGACCGGAACACGCTCGGCGACGACGAGTACGGCGCGGAGCTGGCCAAGAAGCTGCCCGAGATGGAACGCGGCATCTTCGACGCCCTGACGGCGTACATCGACGAACTTGAGAACGTCGCCTTGGGGCTCAACGCGAGCGCCCGTAACTACAAGACGGCGGAGCCTCCTCCCGCCGTCACGCGGAACTGATCGTCCATGGGGTTCGACGGGTTCCTGGTGCCCGACTTCGCCAAGCCGTACGTCGGCTGGGTGGTCGGCATGGACTGGCCGGAAGGGGACGAGACCGGCTGCTTCCGGCTGGCCGACGCGTGCGTGATCGCCGCGCACCGGATCGTCGAGGGCACCCGCGCCGACCTGCCGGGCAGCGCGCGCAGGATCGGCAAGGACTGGGACGGGGAGGCCCATCTCGCCTTCGCCGCCCACGTCGACAAGGTGGCGGGCGGTCAGGTCGCCCTCGCGGTCAAGCGGCTCGTGGACGCCGCGGTGGCGCTCAACGGCGTGGGCGTGCAGATCCAGTACGCCAAGTACATGATCGAGGTCACCGTCTGGCTGTTGATCATGCAGCTGGGGTATCTGCTGGCCGCGGCCCTGGCCACCGGCGGGGCGAGTCTGGCGCTCGTTCCACCGCGGCTGCAGCTCGCCCGGCTGACGGTCGCGCAGATCGCCCGGCAGTGCCGGCGCAACATCCTGCTGTTCGCCGGGATCGTGGCCGGCATGGACCTGGGCATCCAGGGCACCCAGATGTTGCAGGGCCGCAGGGACGACATCGATGTCCAGCAGCTCGTGATCTCGGCGGTGAGCGGCGGCGCCATGGGCGGGCTCATGGGGGTGGTCTCGGGCGGGCTGAGCCGTCTGGCCACGCCCACGCTGCGGGCCGGGCTGACCAGGGCCGAGATGTCCACGGCCGAGAAGCTGCTGGCGGCGGCGCACTCGTCGTTGTACGGCCAGGCCGCGCAGTTCGCCGTGACCGGTGGCATCACGACGGCCGGCTCCATGCTGGTCCAGGGCAACTTCAGCTGGGACCTGCTGGCCAAGGGCATCACGTCCAGCGCGCTCGGCGCGGACGGCCAGCACCTGGCCTCGCCGCTGCCGCACGGCGCCGACGGCCCGTCCGCGCCCCACTCGTCCTCTTCGTCCGGACATCCGCTGTCCGGCCCGGACGGCGGGAACGGGCACGGGCCCAAGACCGGCGCCGACACGCTCCTGGCGGCGGTGAACCACAACCAGCGGACCATCGAGTCGCCCGCCTGGCACAGCCCCGACCTGCCGTCGGAGGTGCTCCAGGGCCTGACGTCCCAGCTGGCCTCCGCCGACCCGGGGCTGCCGAAGCCGGAGATCCATCCGCCTCGCGTCGTCGAGATGGGAGCCCTGGGCGAGACGGCCGTGCACGACGTCAGGGTGCCGGCGGACCCGAGGGCGGCGGCGCACGCCATGACCGCCGGGATCACGGGGATCGTCCCGCGGGAACGAGCCGTGATCCGCCTCTGGCTGGCGGAGGCGCTCGCCAGCAGCGACCGCGAGGTCTGGACCAACCACCTCCAAAGGGGCGTGGCGCTCGGCGTCGGCGACAAGGTGATCTACCTCAAGCTCCGGCCGAACGAGTTCACGCACGTGGAGCAGCCGAGTCTGCCCCCGGAGAAGCCGGTCGCCTTCGGCGGGGACGGCGTGGAGGGCAAGTCCTCGCGGGGCTCCTCGCTGGATCGGACCGCGGGGCTGATGAAGGGGCTCTACCACTCGCCGGACGAGGCCGAGGCGAACGCCCTGCCCCGTTCGGGCGTCACCAGCACGGCCCGGACCACCAACACGAACGGCGTGGAGGTCATCAGCGGGCACAAGGCCATTTCCCCCGCCCATGACTACTTCGCCGCGGACATCGTCCTCGACGTCTACCGCAACGGCGAGCGGGTCACGCAGACCGCGGCGGTGCCGGACCTCTCGCTGACCATCCCCTTCCCCAAGCAGTTCACCCGGGAAGGGCCGCTGCTGAGCACCGACCACCCGTCGCCGCTCCCCCGCCACGAGGTGCCGGAGGGAGCGGGGCACAAGTTCCGTGACCACGGGATCGCGATCACCGGGCTGGACGTCACGCCTCTGGTACTGGAGGTGCAGCGCCGGGGGCTGGCGGCGGGGCTGCCCGCGGGCGAGGTGGTCAAGATCACTGACCATCTCACCTCCACGCTGCTCAGCGAGCAGGGGATGAAGAACCGCAGCCAGTCGATGTTGTCGAGCGGGGTCTCCTCCGAGGCGATCCGGTACAAGACCTCGCTGCTGCGGTCGGAGGAGGACTCCGTCCGGATCACCAGCGAGATCACGCGGGTCGAGCCGATCGACGGAGGCGGGCGCGCGCCGGTCGAGACGATGTTCCGGGACGACCTGGGGCGGCGCGAGAGCGAGGGCACCTCGCACCGGCAGGGCGCGAGCGTCGGCGTCCACGCGGGCGGCAAGATCGGGTTGCCGCTGGGCGAGCACGCGGAGGTCGTCGCGCGGGCCGTCGGCGGGGTCGGTTACGGGACGGACCACGTCACCTCCACCAACCGGGCGCACGGCAACCACACCGTCCTGACCAGGCTCGGCGACGTCACCATGTACGACGCCCGGATGCGGCTGCAGGTCGAGACCGAAAGGCTCGGCGCCTTCGAGGTGGAGGTGAACGCCGAGCTGATCGTCCCGACGCGCGACGCGTCCCGGATGGAGCAGGACGTCTTCGGGCACGATCTGCGCCCGCTGGGCGAGTTCAATGACATCCAGCGCAAGCTCGCCGACCTCCACCGGGAGATCGACGACGTGGGGACGGAGTTCACGCTGAACGAACCGGTCGGCGAGTACCCGGCCAGGGGCGAGCACCCCAACCGCGGCTACGACCCGCACGTCCTGGAGCCGGAGACGCTCGCGGCCGGTCGCGGCACGGGGCTCGGCAGCGGCGTCCGGGTGCATGGCGAGACGCTGCTCAGCGCGGAGCTCCGCCAGGCCGTCGACCAGGCGCTGCCCGACCTCCCGCCGGAGATCAGACGGCAGGTCGTGCGGGACCTGGAGAGCCGCTTCGGCGCCGTGGCGCTGGAAGCCGACCTGACGCACGCCCTCCACGGCATCAGGTACGACAGGACGATCGGCGGCTACACCATCGAGATCCTGGCCGAGGGCACGCTGGGCCGGCGGCACGAGGTCGGCGCGTCCGACCTGACGGTCAACGAGCGCCGGATCACCTCGCGCACCGACACCAGCCAGCGGGAGAGCTCCCGCACGGGCCGTGCGGAGGTGCGTGGGGTCGCGCGTCTCGACGTGACGGAACGGCTCAAGATCGACCCGGTCAACCTGTCGCTCACCGGGAGCGGCACGAAGTCGGAGAGCACCGGCTTCTCCTCGGGTCACACGAGGTACGACCGCACGGAGACCAGCGGCGGCTTCACGATCACGCGGGATCTGTCCTTCGACGTCAGGATGAGGATCTCGCGGGACGGCACGGAGACGCTGAACACCTCGTGGGAGGTGCACGGCAGCAGGGCGGAGATCCTGGTGCCGGACGTCCACCTGCCGCAGCGGCCGGTGCTCGCGCAGGACGTCGCGCATCTGGGACGGGTCGAGTCGTCCACCGAGCGGCCCGCCGACCTGTGGCGGCCCGGCGCCGACGAGTTGTCGGCCATCGTCCGGATGGGGGCCATGCCCGACCTGCCCTCGACGCTGGCCGGGGCCTACAACCGGTGGGCGGGACTGCCGGCGGCCGCGGAGCGGCTGGACGTGCCGCCGGTGTTCGAGACCGCCACCGACGTGATCAACCTGGAGACCATGATCACGTCTCATCCCGACGGCCTGCACTACACCGTGTCGGACCGGGCGGGAACGCGGCACGACCTGCACGTCAAGGCCCATGTGGCCGACGTGCGGCACGTCAAGTCGGAGAGCGGGGTGGAGCACGAGAGCTACTCCAGCAGCAACTCCAGGGCGCTGGACGGCGAACGCGGCAGGCGTGCGGTCGGCGGCCACGCCAGGACCGGCCTGCGCGTCACCCTGAGCGACGGCGAGGCCGCGGGGGCCGCGCCCGGCGCCGGGGAAGCCGGCGGGACCGAGCGCAAGGTCGTGGCGCGAGCGGGGGTGCACGGCGCCGCCAAGCGCAGTGCCGTGGAGAGCTCCTACCTGGGCAGCAGCGACGTCTCGCGGGTCACCTACTCCGACGGCAGCACCTCCCACTGGTACCGCGCGGACCTGGTCCTGGAGGTCACCCCCAGCAGGACCAGCGGAGGAACGGTCGAGCAGGGCCCGACCACGTACGTCCGGGTGGAGGACATCGTGGACCTCGTGCTGCCCGACGAGGTGGCCCGCCGGCACGGGCTCGACGGCCCGCAGGCCGTGGAGCCCGTCAGGCCGGCCGGGGACACGACGCGGGCCTACGTGGCGCCCGAGGCGGCGCTGAACACCGCCTACGTCCAGCACCTCGACGCGGAGGGCGTGTTGCCGCAGATCGTGGAGCTGCTGCGCCGCGACGGCCTCCTCCTCCCCGGCCAGGAGCTCACGAACCACCCGGTGGCCGAGCACCTGCGCGGCAACTACGGCCAGGACGCGCTCGGCACCAAACTGGGCGAGCTGCGCGGGAACGGCGTGTCCTCCTGGTTGTTCGTCACGGACGAGAACGGCCGGGTCACCGAACGCGTGGGCATCCGGGTCACGGCCGAGGTGGGCGACGGCGTACACGTCGGTGAGCGTCCTGACACCGGCCTCATGCTGCGCAACGAGCGCCTGAGCGGCGACCTGAGCGTGCGCGAGGCGGGGACGGACCATGGCGCGGAGGCGATCGCGCGTTACATGGAGTCCTCGGGCGGCGAGCTCAGAGGAGGCGAGGCGGGGTTCGCGAACTCCCGCGACTCCCACACCGTGGACGGGGAGGGGACGATCGCGAAGGCGATCAACCGCTACCAGACGCGCGAGGCCCCGCAGGAGTTCCGGCATCCGGTCCGGTACGAGGTCACGCTCGAACACGTCCCGGTCCGCCCGCTCCTGGAGCCCGTGCAGAACGTGGCCCGCAACGTGCTGCTCAAGGTGGGCGAGATGACCGGGCACGACGGCGCCGGAAGGCTGCTCGACCGGCACGCCGGGGTCACCGAGACGTCCCGGGCGGTCGTGGACGGCGAGGTCGGCGTCCTGGTGCCGGGCCATCTCACCACGGAGGTGCCGCATGGCACCCCGGTCGCGGGGCGTACACCGGTCGCCGCCGCTGATCCGCGCTGGGCGGAGGCGACGGGGCCGAACCGCATGTCCGCCACCCTGGGCGACGGCGTGCCCAGGGGGGACGTCAGCCAGGTCGCGTTCCCGGCCGCCTCGCTGGTCGAGGAATGGGCGCCGCTGAGCGCGGTGCCGCCGAGGCTGCGGGGCGAGGTCCCGTCCCTGGCCGACCGGCCCGACGGGTTCGAGCTCTCCCGCCCGGCCGGGATGTCACTCGCCGAGGCCACCAAGGAACGGACCATGCGCGCCAACCTGGATCAGTTGCTCGCGCACGAGTACGAGATCCCCGGGATCGGCAGGGTGGGCATCGACGTCACCGGGGCCCGCGAGATCACCACCGCGCTGGTCAAGCAGCGTGTCTACGCCCAGACCATGAGCACGGTGGGGCACGGCCAGGAGCAGGGCCGGGGCGTGGCGGCCCGAGCGGGCGGGTCCGCCGGGGCGCAGGACGGGGGCCTCGGCTTCGGCGGCGTCGGCGGCAGCGTGAAGACGGCGGACGAGGCCGCGTCGCGGAACGCCAACATCGTCGAACGCAACTTCCTGGAGGAGACGCACGACAACACCTACCTTGAGCTGGATGTCTCCCTGGTGTTCTACGGCAAGGACAAGCCCCTGACGGTGGACGTCGCCGGCGGCCTTCATCTCCGGCTCACCGCCGACGGACTCGCCGCCTTCGAGGCCGCGCACCCCGGCGTGATCGTACGCTGACCCCCTTTTCCATGTGGCGACAGACACGGAACCGCCGGAGAATGCAATTCGTCGAATTGACCGGCTGACAGCCGGCGACTACCGCAGTCTCGTGGGCCAATTGAACGAATTCAGGACCGCGCACCTCCGCCAGGACCCCGGCGGACGTGAAGATGAAGGAGTTCCAGGAGGTCTGGCCCATCGCGCGGATGTATGACGACCTCGAATTCGGCCGCTTCATGGACGAGATCATGCGCGCCGAATGTCCTTGACGAGTTCGTCAAAGGGGTGGGTGGGCCACGGATTCCAGGGTTTGGATGATTTCTTCGGCGAACAGCAGAGCGGCCGGGCCTGGGCCGTGTTTCTCGCGGCGGACGAGCGAGAGGATGTTGTTGCTGAAGGCGCGGTCGCGCACCGGGCGGAAGGCGAGGGTTCCGTTGTGGTGGTCCTCGGCCATGTCGAACCTGCTGAGAAAGGCGATGGCCTCCCCCGCGGCGGCCAGGCGTTTCATCGTCTCGATCGAATTGGTGTGGAAGGCGGGCTCGACCTTCAGGCCGGCCTCGGCGAAGGTGTCGGCGATGATGCCGTGGATCACCATCGAGCGGTCGGCGAAGATGAGCGGGTAGGCCGCGCACTGGGCCAGGGGGATGGATTCCAGGCGGGCCAGCGGGTGGGCGGGGGCGATCACCGCGCCGAGCCGGGTGTCCATCTGCCAGCACAGTTCGAGCTGCGGCGAAGACGGGACGTTGAATCCGAGGCCCAGGTCGGCCTCGCTGTCGGCCACCGCGCGGAGGATCTCGTGGGTGGACAGGGCGCGGATGGAGATGCGCACCTCGGGGTGGCGGGCGTGGAAGTTCACGGTGGCGGTGGAGACGATGCTGCTGGCCAGGCCGGTCATCGTGGCGATCACCACCTCGCCGCTCGGCAGTGACTGCAGGTCGCGGATCTCCGTCACGGCCTCGCGGTACTCCTGGAGCGTCCTGCGCACGTGGGCGAGGAGGACCTCGCCTGCCGGGGTGGGCCGCATGCCGCGCGGCAGGCGTTCGAACAGGGGCTCGCCGAGTTCTTCCTCCAGGAGCAGGATCTGCCGGTTGATGGCCGACGGGGCGACGTGGAGCCTCGCGCCGGCGGCCCGGATGGAGCCGTACCGCGCCACCTCGTCGATGTAGTGCAGCACGCGTGAGTGGAGCATGGGGCCTCCCTGGGCTGGACCGTGCGCAAAAAGAGTACAGTCCGTGCGAAAACGGCTGCTTGCCAGCAACGGTGCCGTGCCATTTCATAGCCACAGCGCGTACGAGCGACACGGCCACGGCGGCCCTGTGCTGAAACTCCGCGACCGGCTGCCGGCATCCCGGAGCCGCGTCCTCGGGTCTCGTTCCGCGAGCGGAATCCAACAGCCCAGCAATGAAGCGAGGAAATCATGCTCCAGCAGGAGAAGACGAGCCAGGCCGGTGGGACGGACCGGGTCTCGGTCCACTACGACCACGTGCGGGCGGTCTTCGACATCCTGAGCGGGGAGAGGGAGGCAGATCTGCTGCTGCGCAACCTCAGTGTGCTGGACGTGCACAGCGAGAGCGTCTTCCAGGGTTCGATCCTCGTCTACAACGAGCGGATCATCGCGTTGAACCCGGACGAGTCGATCGTGCGGGTCCGCGAGGTGTTCGACGGCCAGGGCCTTTACGCGATCCCGGGGCTGATCGACGCGCACCTGCACTTCGACGCCCAGCTGGCCCACCCGGCGGCGTTCGGGGAGGCGATCGTCCCGAGCGGCACGACCACCATCTTCGCCGAGACCCTGGACTTCGCCAGCGCGGCCGGTGACGAGGCCGTCGAGGCCGCCGCGGCGCTGTTCAAGGACTACCAGAAGCTGCCCTACCGGATCTACGCCTTCGCGCCGGGCAAGAAGACGTCGGTCGAGGTCACCGACGCCATGCTGAAGATGGACCCGGTGATCGGGCTGGGCGAGCTCGCCCACCTGTCCTACATGACGGGCAACGAGGACGACTTCCGCAAGTCCGCCCTGGGCCGCGCCAACGGCGGCTTCGTGAACAGCCACTGGGGCGTGACGGCGCTGCCCGACATGCTGCTGAACTACATGCCCGCGATCGGCGCGCACAACAACCACGATGTCTGGAACGAGGACGACATCGAGAAGAGCATCCGGTACGGCTTCCAGACCCAGATCAAGTTCGGCGTCGGCAGCCCCGAGGTGATCAAAACCATGCTGCGCGCCATCGTCAAGCGCCGCTGGCCGGCCGAGAACTTCCAGATGTGCGCCGACAACATCTCGGTCGACCGGGTGCTGACCAAGGGGCACATCGACTGGGTGATCTCCCTGGCCGTCGAGATGGGCCTCAACCCGATCCAGGCGATCAAGATGGGCACGCTGTACTCCGCGCGCTCCTTCGGCATGGACCACGACTTCGGCTCCCTCGCCCCGGGCCGCTTCGCCGACATCGTGCTGACCGACAGCCTGTCGAAGATCAACCCGTTGTACGTGTTCAAGGGCGGCGAGCTGGTCGCCAAGGACCGCAAGCTCCTCAAGCCGGTCGATCTGGACTATTCGGTCATGGTGCAGGAGCCCCGGCCCGGCCTCACCGACCTGGCTCCAGAACAGCTCGACCTCACGCCCATCGAGATCTCCGAGGACGGAAGCCGGGCGAAGGTCCTGCTCTTCGACGTCTACGGACGCGGCCACCTGAAGTTCTCCCAGGAGGTCTGGGTGCCGTTCGCGGACGGCGCCGTCGTGCCCGAGGTGGACGGTGTCACGCTGAACCGCATCTCCGTCGTCCAGCGGTACGCGGACGGCACCCGGCACGTCGTCAACGGGCTGTTCAAGGGGGTCTCGATCGACCGGGGCGCCGTGTCGACGTTCTGGCCCGCGCCCTTCGCCTACTTCGTGGTGGTCGGCAGCGACAGCGCCGAGATGTGCGACAACCTCAGGCAGCTCGACGCCTTCGTCGGCGGCTGCCTCGTGACCGAGGGCGGGCAGGTGCAGGCCGCGCTGCCGCTCGACATCTACGGCGTGATGGCGGACATGAGCCTGGCCGAGCTGGTGGACGCGACCCGGTCGATCGACGCCGCCCTGGAGAAGCTGGGCAACCACAACGAGGGCGAGCCGGTCGTCAACAAGCTCCTGACCCTGTTCATCTCACTCGACCGCTTCGGGTTCATGGTCTGAACCGTGCTCTGAGAAGCGGACACCGCGTCGTCCGGCAGGCTCCGGCCGGAACAGCTAACAGCCAAGGAGGCAACTGTGCTACAGCATGAACAAGAGGCCGGAGTCGTCGACACCGGAAGTCTGGTGCGGCGTTGGATCACCTACGGCGCCGGCATCTACCTGCTGACCCTGGGGGTCAGCCTGGCCATCAGGGCGGGGATCGGCATCTCGCCGCAGAGCAGCCTCACCCGGACGATGACCCTGGTCTTCCCCTCGATCAGCCAGGGGACGTTCAACTTCGCCCTTGAGCTGCTGATGTTGCTGCTGACCTATCTCGTCCTGCCGAAGGACTTCAAGCTCAGGAACTTCCTGGCGTTGATCCCGGCCCTGGTGCTGGCCACGTTCCTCGATCTGAACCTGATGCTGACGAGCTGGATCGCGCTGGACGCCTACGCCGCCAAGTTCGTCCTCCTGGTGGTCGCGGACGCGACGCTGGCGTTCGGCCTGTTCCTGATGATCCGGGCCAACCTGGTGCTCATGCCGGTCGACATGTTCGTCAACACGCTCTTCAAGCGGACCGGCTTCAAATGGGGCAACCTCAAGACCGGCTTCGACTGCACATTGCTGGTGGTCTCCGCGGCGATCGGGCTGATCTTCCTGGGCGGCCCGCAGTTCATCCGCGAGGGGACCATCATCAACGGCATCCTCGTCGGGCAGTACATCAAGCTCTACTTCTTCCTGTTCAAGAAGTTCTCGCGGTCCTGAGCCCGGCGATCATCACCTGAGCTCCTCCAGGATCGGACGCCGCCGAGCGGAGGGGACGCCGGCGGCGTCCATCGCGCGGCGCAGCAGGCCGGGGTCGAAGCCGTGGGCGCGCAGGTGGCCGACGAGCGGGCCGTACCGGTCGGCGCGGTCGCGCAGGAGCTCGGTGGCCAGCCGGATCTCCAGCCGGACCGCCGGCACCTGGTGCGGACCGCACGCGACCAGGACGTGATGCCGCCACGGCCCTTCGCCGACGCATTCCAGGGCGTCCGAACCGGCCTGCCGCTCGACGGTGCTGAGCTCGACCTCCACCCCGTTCACCGCGAATCTGGCGAAGTACTGGTCGCTTTCCGGGAGCCAGGCGGGGGCGTGGAGGCAGCGGAACGGCGCCAGGGCCGCGGCGAACGCGTGCAGTTCCGGCCGGCCGGGCATCAGGAGGTCGATGTCCCCGGCAGGCAGCTGGACGCCTTGGAGAAGCGCCGCGCCCGTGCCGCACAGGCGGTAGCGGACGGCGGCGCCCGCGGCGTCGAGGGTCATGGCCAGCGCCGTGGTGACGTCCGCCCGGCTCAGTGATCTGTTTCCGTGGCCCATGCCGGGCAACGTAGCAAGACCGCGCCCCGCGTCGTCAGAGACGGCGCGGGGCGTCTGTTCTGTCGGCTCTCATAACGTTTTCTCGGCTACTGACCAAGAAGGGGTGTAATCGACGAAGGGAGCACGGCCGGTGCGTCGCAAACAGCCGGATATCGCCACAGATCCGGACGCTTTCGAAGCCTTCTACCGGCGCCACGTCGATGCGGTCACCTCATTCCTCGCCCGCCGGGTCGATGATCCCCACACGGCCGCCGACCTGGTGGCGGAGGTGTTCATGGCGGTGCTCGACTCCGCCCACACCTACCGGCCCGGACGCGGCAGTGAGATCGCCTGGCTGTACGGCGTCGCACGCAACACGCTCTCCGCCGAGCGGCGGCGGGCGTACAAGGAGTTGAGGCTGGCCGATCGGGTCGGCGGGCGACGGCATCTCGACTCCGACGACGTGGCCGAGCTCGTGGCGCGGATCGACGCCGAGAACCTGGCCAGGCGGGCCTTCCAGGCCATGGCCGGACTGCCCGACGGTGACCGCGCGATGCTCGAACTGGTCGTCATCGACCAGCTCACGATCAGCGAGGCCGCCACCGCCCTGGGCATCCGGCAGGGAGCCGCCCGGGCCAGGTTGCACCGCGCCCGCCACGCGCTCATGGACGTGCCGGAGATGGCTCCCTTCGTCATGGAAGGAATCCGATGAACTTCAAGGAGCACGTACTGATGGAAATGAAGGCCGAGATCGAGGCCCGCAACGGGGCCCGGCGCCGGCGCACCAGACGGCGCCTGCTCACCGGCGCGGCGGTGGCCGCCGTGGCGGCAGCCGCGGCGGTCGTGACGCCGTTCCTCAACGGTTCGGACGCCCCCGCCTACGCGCTCACCAAGAACACCGACGGCACGATCACGCTGCAGATCAACGAGTTCCGCGACCCCGCCCAGGTGGAGAAGGACCTGGAGGCGCTCGGCGTGCCCTCCGACGTCTCCTACCTCAAGCCCGGCACCCGCTGCGCCCCCGACCGCGCCCCGGCCGACGCCGGCCCCTCCTTCACCAAGGAAGAGCTCCAGAGCAAGGACCCCGCGGTCCGGAAGAGGATCAAGGAGGCGATCGAGAACACCCCCAACGCGAAGACGTTCCGGATGGGCGGCGGCCAGGTACGGATCGACCCCAAGCGCATCAAGACGGGGCAGACCGCCGTCCTGGAGTTCACCGAGAACGGCGACCAGACCTCCGGCCCCGAGAAGCCCAGGGCGTTGTGGCAGTTCAGCGGCTTCCTGGTCGACGGGCCGGCCAAGCCCTGCAAGGTGATCGACGACCCGTCCTGGGACCAGATGCCCGACCCGAAGGAGCACCCGGAGGCGTACCCGCCGCCCGGCATGTGAGCGACCCGCCCCGCAGGCGGCCCGCGCCCGGATCGGGGGCCGGGCCGGGCCGCCTCAGCGGCCGGGAAGGCTGATCGTCACGGACAGGCCGCCGCCCTCGCGCGGGGTCGCGGTCACCTCGCCGCCGTGGGCCTGGACGACCGCGCGGACGATCGACAGCCCGAGCCCCGAGCCGTTCGCCGAGTCCACCCGGTCGGCGTTGAGCCGACGGAACGGCTCGAACAGGCTCCCCACCTCGTACGCCGGCACGGGTTGCCCGGTGTTGGCCACCCTGACGACGACCTCGCCCCTCAGCGTCTCCTCCGTGCTGATCCAGACCTGCCCGTCCTGCGGGAGGTTGTACTTGATGGCGTTGTCCACCAGGTTCCCCACGGCGTGTTCCAGGAGGACGGGGTCGCCCGCCATCGTGGTGCCGCCGAGGCGGGAGATGACGGTCACGCCGCGTTGGTCGGCGACGGGCGTCAGCTGTTCCACCGCCGTCAGCGCCACGTCGTCGATGTCCACCGGCTTGCGGCGCGCGAGTTCCCGTTCGCTCCTGGCCAGGAGCAGCAGCCCTTCGATGAGCTTCTCGTTGCGCGCGTTGACCTCCAGCAGGGTGCGGGCGAGGGCCTTGAGGTCGGGTGAGGCCGCCGGGTCGGAGAGCGCGATCTCCAGGACCGTGCGGTTGATGGTCAGGGGCGTGCGGAGCTGGTGGGAGGCGTTGGCGACGAAGCGGCGCTGGGAGTTGAAGGCGCTGTTGAGCCGGGTCAGCATCGAGTCGAAGGTGTCGGCCAGCTCCTTCAGCTCGTCGTCCGGGCCCTGGAGGTCGATGCGCTGGTGGGCCAGCGTGCTCTCGGACAGTTTGCGGGCCGTCGCGGTCATCTTGGCGACGGGCCGCAACGCCCGGTCGGCGACCAGGTAGCCGAAGACGAGCGCGAACAGGCCGACGCCCAGCAGGATCAGCACGGACTGCTGGACCATGCGGCTCAGGATCTGCTCGTCCAGCTTGACGGCCTGGATCTCGATCTGGTGCCGCCAGACCGTCACCAGCTCGTCGGGGGTGCCCGGCGGCACGTCCAGTGAGAACTCCACGCCGTCGAGCACCGCGCGCAGCAACAGGTAGGCGACGGTGAGCAGGAGTGTGCCGCCGACGAACAGCATGGATCCGTACGTGAGCGTCAGCCGGGCGCGGATGCCCAGCCTTCCGAACAGCGCCGCGGCCCTGCCGGGCGGAGCGTGGCCACCAGGGGTCCGGCCGGCATGGGACGGTAATCGCACGCTGTCTCCTTCCGCTGGAGACCTCATTCTGGGCGCCGCCCCGGTAAGCGCACGGTAAGGGCGTCGCGCGCCTTCGGCGGCGGTCAGGTCTCCCAGTCGAGGGTGCGGCTCACCGCGCGTTTCCAGCCCTCGTACCCCTTCTCGCGCTGCTCGTCGGTCCACTCCGGGTTCCAGCGCCGGTCCTCGGCCCAGTTGGCGCGCAGCTCGTCGGTGTCCTTCCAGTAGCCGACGGCCAGCCCGGCGGCGTACGCGGCGCCCAGCGCGGTCGTCTCGGCCACCACGGGACGGCTGACCGGCACGCCCAAAATGTCGGACTGGAGTTGCATGCACAGGTTGTTCGCGGTGACGCCGCCGTCGACCTTGAGCACGTCCAGCACCACGCCGGAGTCCTGCTGCATGGCCTCCACGACGTCCCGGCTCTGGTAGCAGATGGCCTCCAGCGTGGCCCGCGCCAGATGGGCGTCCCTGTTGTAGCGGGACAGGCCGACGATCGCGCCGCGCGCGTCCGGCCGCCAGTACGGCGCGAACAGCCCCGAGAACGCCGGGACGAAGTAGATCCCGCCATTGTCGTTCACCTGCCGGGCCAGGTCCTCGCTCTGCGCGGAGGACCGGATGATGTGCAACTGGTCGCGCAGCCACTGCACGGCCGACCCGGTCACGGCGATCGAGCCCTCCAGCGCGAACACGGCCGGCTGGCCGGCGAACTTGTAGGCGACGGTGGTGAGCAGGCCGCGCTCGGAGCGTACGAGGTCGGTGCCGGTGTTGAGGAGCATGAAGTTGCCGGTGCCGTAGGTGTTCTTGGCCTCGCCGGGCGAGAAGCACACCTGGCCGACGGTGGCCGCCTGCTGGTCGCCGAGGATGCCGGTGATCGGCACCTCGCCGCCGAACGCGCCGTACCTGCTGGTCGTGCCGTAGGAGGCGGGCTCGGAGGACGGGCGGATCTCCGGCAGCATCTCGCGCGGGATGTCGAAGAAGGACAGCAGCTCGTCGTCCCACTCCAGCGTCTCCAGGTCCATCAGCATGGTGCGGCTGGCGTTGGTCACGTCGGTGACGTGCACGCCGCCGCGGGCGCCGCCGGTGAGGTTCCACAGGGTCCAGGTGTCGGTGTTGCCGAAGACCGCCTCGCCGCGCTCGGCCGCCTGGCGCACGCCCTCGACGTTCTCCAGGATCCACTGGATCTTGCCGCCGGAGAAGTAGGCGTCCGGCCGCAGGCCCGTCTTCCTGCGGATGACCTCGCCGCGGCCGTCCCGTTCGAGCTGCGCGGCGATCCTGGCGCTGCGGGTGTCCTGCCACACGATGGCGTTGCAGTACGGACGGCCGGTCCGCGGGTTCCACACGACCGTGGTCTCGCGCTGGTTGGTGATGCCCACGGCGGCCAGGTCGGTGTCGTGCAGCCCGGTGCGCTGGAGCGCGGTCTCGATCACCGCGGAGGTCCTGGTCGAGATCTCGATCGGGTTGTGCTCCACCCAGCCCGCCCTGGGGAGGATCTGCTCGTGTTCGAGCTGGAACTTGCACACCTCCAGGCCGCTGTGATTGAAGATCATGAACCTGGTGCTGGTGGTGCCCTGGTCGACGGCCCCCACGAAATCGGGCATGGTCGTTCTCCTCCGTTCGGGTCAGACGCGGCCCGCGTCCTCGATGTCGGGCTCGGGCTCGGGGAGGAACCGGGCGATCATGAGCTGGTAGAGCCCGGCGCCGGCCAGGCCGCCGAGCAGGGGGCCGACGATGGGCACCCAGAAGTACAGGTCGCCGTACTGGTCGCGCCAGGCGCCGGAGTAGCCGGTGAGGTAGCTGGCCAGTCGTGGCCCGAAGTCGCGCGCCGGGTTGATCGCGTAGCCGGCGTCGGCACCCCACGCCATGCCGATGCCGACGATGAGCAGGCCGATGACCACCGGGCTGAGGTTGGCGCCGGGCGCGAGGTTGTGCGAGTCGGACAGGGCGTACAGGACGAACATCAGGATGGCGGTGCCGATGATCTGGTCGCGGAACCCGCCCCAGGCGCTGACCGGGAGCGAGCCGTTGCCGGGCAGGGTGGAGAAGACGGTCTGGGTCTTCAGCGTGTGCCCGGGGTCCACCTTGTTCAGCACCTCGGTGTAGTTCCAGCGCACCAGCAGCGCCCCGACGAACGCCCCCACGGTCTGCGCCAGCGAGTACGGCAGCACCTTGGCCCACGGGAACCCGCGGAAGGCCGCGAACGCGAGCGTGACGGCCGGGTTGAGATGGGCGCCGGTGATACGGCCCGCGACGTAGACGCCGAGCGCGACGCCGATCCCCCACGCCCAGGCGATGCTGTCGTGATCGCCGATGCCGGCCGCGACCACCTGGGCGACGACGCCCACCCCGAACAGGATGAGCACCATCGTGCCGGCGAACTCGGCGATGAGCTCACCGGCCAGTTCCAGGCGTTTGACACGTTCGACCACCGCTGTCCCCGCTTTCGTGGTGTCGGCGTTGTGTGCCATTCCCTGATCGGGGAAACGTATACGGATCGTGAGCGTTTGAGCACAAAGTGTTGTTCGGGGGATCCATGAACATGACCGGGGCGATGGACGCCAGGAACCGTCAGGCAGCCATCGACCGGCTGGCGGAGCAGTCCTTCGACGTGCTGGTGATCGGCGGCGGCGTGACCGGCGCGGGCGCCGCGCTGGACGCCGCCTCCCGCGGGCTGCGGGTCGCGCTGGTGGAGAGCCGCGACCTGGCCGCCGGCACGTCGAGCAGGTCCAGCAAGCTCATCCACGGCGGGCTGCGCTACCTGGAGCAGTTCGACTTCAAGCTGGTCCGCGAGGCGCTGAAGGAGCGCGACCTGCTGGTCTCGCGGCTGGCCCCGCACCTGGTCAAGCCGGTCACGTTCCTGTATCCGCTGCAGCACGGGTTCATCGAGCGGCCGTACGTGGGGGCCGGGCTGACCCTGTACGACACGCTGGAGGGCATGCGCCGGCCGATGCCCCGGCACCGGTACCTGTCGGTCAAGGAGTCGCGCCGGATGGCGCCCGGCCTCCGCGCGGACGCGGTGTCGGGCAGCATGATCTACTTCGACGCCCAGGTGGACGACGCGCGCTTCACCCTCACCCTGGCCAGGACGGCCGCCGCGCACGGCGCCGTGGTCGCCACCCGGACGAGGGTCGTCGAGATGCTGCGCGACCAGGGCGGCGAGCGCATCGTCGGCGCCCGCGTGCACGACGAGGAGACCGGCCGCGACCTCGACGTCAGGGCCGACGCCGTGGTGGTGTGCGCGGGCGTGTGGACCGACCCGATCAACGGGCTGCCCGGCTCGGCGCCGGCCGGTTTCAAGGTCAGGATGTCGAAGGGCGTGCACGTCATGGTGCCGGGCGAGGCCATCGACTCGGCCACCGGCATGATCATCCCGACCGAGAAGAGCGTGCTGTTCATCATCCCGTGGACGCGGCGGCGGTGGATCGTCGGCACCACCGACACCGAGTACGACGGCGACCGCGAGGAGCCGGCCGCCACCGGCGAGGACATCGACTACATCCTCGACCGCGCCAACGCCGTGCTGGCCCGGCCGCTGACCCGCGAGGACGTGGTGGGCGTCTACGTCGGCCTGCGCCCGCTGGTGGCGGCCGACGAGAGCTCGGCGACCACGAAGCTGTCCCGCGAGCACGTCGTGGACGTGCCGGCGCCGGGCCTGGCCACGATCGCCGGGGGCAAGTTCACCACGTACCGGGTCATGGCCAAGGACGTGGTCGACGCGGCGCTGGAGGGCTTCGACGTGCCGGAGTCGGTGACCGACCGGCTGCCGCTGATCGGCGCGGACGGGCTGCCGGCGGTGCGCGCGTCCGTACGGCGGCTGGCCGAGGACCACGACGTGGACGCCGACGTCGTGGAGCACCTCGTCCAGCGCTACGGCACGCTCGCGATGGAGGTGCTCGCCCTGGTCGACGACGACCGCTCGCTCGGCGAGCCGCTGGTGGAGGGGTGCCCGTGGATCAGGGCCGAGGTCGTGTACGCCGTCACGCACGAGGGCGCGCTGCACGCCGAGGACGTCCTGTCGCGCCGGACCCGGATGCTCATCGAGGCGATCCCCGCCGCGCTCGACGCGGCCCCGGTGGTGGCGCGGCTGATGGCGGGGCTGCTGGGCTGGGACGAGGCCCGGGTGGAGGCCGAGGCGGCGCGCTGCCGCACCCTGGTCGAGGCCGAGCGCAAGGCGCTGGCCGAGGCCACGGCCCCGCGCCGCGAGCCCGCCGCCGCGTCCTAGCGGCGGCGGGTCACCGGCCGATCAGGAGTCAGTGGCGGACGAGGGTCAGCGACGGTTCGGGGCCGACCGTCAGGCGGGCCCGGCCGCCGACCGGGAAGGTGGCCAGCGGGTTGGTGTGGCCGACGTCGACGTTGGCCAGGACGGGGACGTCCCGCAACCCCGGCTGCGTCTCGACGATCTGCTCAAGCAGGTCCCGGGTCATCCGGCTGGCCTGCTGGAACCGCCCGATCACCAGGCCGCGGACGGTCTCGGCGCCCGGGAGCTGGAGCAGCGAGGTGAGGTTGCGGGCGAAGATCGCCGGGTGGGACTCCAGGTCGTCCTCCACGATCAGCAGCGCGTCGTCGAGTGGCGGCATGTACGGCGTGCCCTGCAGCAGGTTCAGGGTGCAGAGGTTGCCGCCGATCACGCGCCCCTCGGCGGCGCCGGGCCGCAGCGGCCACCAGCCCTCGTTGGGCATCGGCTCGCGCCCGTCCTGGTCGAGGAACCACAGGTCGTCGGTCCAGTACTTCGACGCCCCCAGCTCGACCGGCGCGTCGCCGAACAGGACGGCGGTGAACCACTCCAGGGTCTGCTCGAAGTGGTCGCGCATCCCGAACGTCGACCAGTGGGGCCCCGAGTACGTGACCAGCCCGGCGCGGGCGAGGACGGCGTTCTGCAGGGCGGTGATGTCGGAGTAGCCGCAAAGGATCTTGGGGTTGGCCCGGATCAGCTCCCAGTCGAGGTGCGGCAGGAGCTCGTTGCAGTTGTAGCCGCCGATGACCGTCAGGATCGCCGCCACCGACGGGTCGGCGAAGGCGTCGTGCAGGTCGGCGACGCGGGAGGCGACGCTGCTGGAGTGGAAGGCGTCCCGCTCGTCGACGTGACGGCCGTAGGTGAGCGTCAGGCCCAGCTCGGCGAAGCGGGCGTCGATGTGCGCGGTGTGGTCGTGCTCCATGACCATCGCGCGCGAGCAGGCCGGCGCGACGACGCGGACGACGTCGCCCGCTTTGAGTTTGGGGGGATGGATGACGTCCATCTAGCGAAGCATAGGCGAGCCGCTCTCCGCCTCCGCCCACACGGCGAACGAGGCCGCGTCGGCGCCGTCGCCGCAGACCGGGCAGCCGTCCGGGTCGCGCGGCCACTGGGACATGACCTCCAGCTCGCCGGTCTCGAAGTGCACGTCGAGCTGGCGGCCCAGGGCGATCGGCTCGGCGTGGCCGGTGACCAGCCGGATCGCCTCGCCGGTGATCAGCGAGGCGATCAGTGCGATGTGCGGGGCGAAGGCGAGGGTGACCCGGCCGTGCTCGGCCCGCAGCGCCCCGGCGAGCTGGGCGAGGTAGCTGGGGTCGGCGCGCGAGTAGTACAGGTGCAGGCAGTCCATGCAGCCCGTCTCGTGCGGACGCACCGAGAACAGCCGGCCCCGGGTGACGAACGAGCCGCCGCACACGTACGGCACCCCCTCCTGCACGCAGCCCGCGTTCACCCGGCGCTGGGCGACGAACGGCGGCTCGTCGATCGCGCAGATCGCGACGTCGGCGGCCGACTCGATCCTGCGCTGCACGGCGGCGAACTCGACGCCGGGGTTCACCTCCCTGGCCGTCCGCGCGGCCACCGCGGTCTTGTACGCGCCGAGGTCGCTCTCCCGGTAGAGGAACTGCCGGTTCAGGTTGCTCAGCTCGACCCGGTCGTAGTCGACGGCGGTGATCCGGCCGAACCCGGCCGCCAGCAGCATGGGCAGGATGTACGAGCCGCCGCCGCCCAGGCCGAGCAGCACGCAGTGGGCGCCGCGCAGCCGGTCCTGCGGCTGCTCGCGGGCGGCGGACAGGCCGGCGTAGTGGCTGAAGTAGTTGACGTTGCCCTGGTAGCGGCGCGCGTCGCCGCCGTCGTACGGGCTGGGGCGGGCGTCCTCCAGGAAGCCGCGGCCGTCCAGGTCGCGTACGGCGCCGAGCACGTCCTCGACGCCGATTCCCGGGTGCGCCCGGCCCACGGCCGCGGCGACCTCGCCGAGCGTCCGGGTGCCGTCGAGCGCCTCGACGAGGGTCCAGAGTTGTCCGTACGGGTCGGTGAAGTCGACGGTGACGCCTGCCTGGGCGCCGATCCGGAACCGGGTGCCGTCCAGCCGGTACACCGGGTAGATGGGTTTGACGCGGATGAGTCTGTCGAGCGAAACGGGCATCTTCCTTCGTCCTTGCCGTCGGGTCGGAAATGGCCGGACGGGCATCCGGGGGGCGGCCGTACCCCCCGGATGCCCTCTTGCTGTCTGCCGCTGTCCGCGGCCTGTCGCCGGGATCAGAAAATGACCCAGCTCACCTCGACCGGCGCCTCAGTGCCCAGGTCGTTCATCTCGTACGTCATGCGATTCACCCCCTCTCGCGAATGTCCGGACCGGCCCGGAGACGAGACCGGCCACGCCTGCCGCGGCCACGAGGGCGGCGCCGAAGAGGAACACCGTCCTCGGTCCTGCCGCGGAAGCCAGGAGTCCCGCGAGCAGCGCGCCCACGGGGAAGAGCCCGAACGAGGCCACCAGCAGCGCCCCGGACACGCGCCCGCGCACCGCCGCGGGGAGCGTGGTGTGCACGACGGTGATCAGCAGCACGTTGCCCGCCGCGTTCGCCGCGCCCGCGCCCAGGAAGAGCGCCGCGGGCCAGACCCGGCCCTCGGCCAGGCCGACCGCGCCGAGCAGCGCGGCCTGCGGGAGCATCAGGAGCACCGCCGCCCGTACCGGGTTGCGCGGGGCGGGCAGCAGGCCCGCCGCGACGCTGCCCGCCAGCGCGCCGAGCCCGAAGGCCCCCAGCACGATCCCGTACGCGGTGGAGAACGTGGCCGGCGCGCTCTCGTGCAGCAGCGCCGGCAACCCGACCTCCAGGATCCCGGCGAACCCGAGATTGCCGACGGCGGCCAGCGTCAGGATGACCCTGAACAGCGGGAACCCGCGCACGACGGCCCACATGCCGGGCCCGCCGCGCCCCCGCTCCGGACGCACCCGGCCGGGGCGCGGCCGGACGAACCACAGGGTCGCCACCGACACCGCGAACGAGGCCGCGTCCACGGCGAGCGCCGGCCCCGGGCCCAGACGGGCGACGAACACGCCCGCGACCACCGGCCCGGTCAGCGCGACGGCCTGCGCGGTCGCGTAGTTGCGGCTGTTGGCGCTCTGGACCCGCGGCTCCTCGACGATGTCGGGGATGACGGAGAAGTTCGCCGGCAGGAAGGCGCCCCCGGCCAGGCCGAGCACCGCCGTGCCCGCCGCCAGCGCCCAGAGCCGGTCCGCGCCGTCCCAGGCCAGGGCGCACAGCAGCCCGGCGGCCGGGGCCCGCACGACGTCGGCCGCCAGCATGACCGGCCTGGGCGCCCAGCGGTCCGCGAGCGGGCCGCCGAGCACGAGCCCGATCAACCGGAAGACGCCGTAGACGGTCAGCACCGTGCCGAGGGTCGCGGTGCCGTGCCGCAGCAGCACGATCCCCGGAAGGGCGACGACGAAGAACTGGTCGCCGAACCCGGAGAACCCCTGACCGGCGATGAGCAACGCCAACGACGACACCCGAGAAGGGCGCCGCCCGCTGACGTGGCCGGTGCGGCCGGCAGGTATCAAGGACTCCGACGAATGACTCACGTAATACAGGGCGTTCCATCCCGTTCCGGACCCGTTCCATTCGCGACCGGCCCGCGCGTGCGTCGGCCGGCCCGCCAGACAAAGGGGATCTCGGCATGACGATCCGGAAGACGGCGTCTCTCGTCGGCTCCTGCTGCCTGTTGTGGCCGGCGACGGCCTGCACGGCCGCGCCACCGGCCGGTCCGGCGGCTGTACGGCGGGAGGCCACCCCGTCCAGCACGCCCTCTCCCGGTCATGAGGCCCTGCGCCTGCCTGGCATGGAAGCCGGGACCGCCACCGTGCTCAAGGCGGGGCCGCGGAAGGGCAGCATGGTCGTGGGCGACGTGCCGCCCGGCAAGGACGAGCTGTGGGTGCTGTTCCGGTGCCGGGGCGACGGCAAGGCGGAGATCATCCTGGAGCCGGGCGTCAACATGGCCTTCACCTGCCTCGACGACCTGATCAGCCCCGTCATGAACCGCCTCGACCTGGGCCGCAGGAAGACCCTGACGGTACGGGTCCAGGCTCCGGACTCGGTCGAGTGGGCCCTGCGCGTCACTCGTTGAGCACGTGCGGCGGCGCGCCGGGCGAGGCTCCGGGGCCGGGTCGGTCCCGGCGCCTAGGGTGTTTGCCATGGTCAAGTGGCTTGTACTCCTGCTGGCTTGCTCGCTGACCGGATGCGCCGGTCCCGTCGGGACGGCCGGGCGCACGTCGCCGTCCGCGCCCGCGCCGCCCGAATCCGCCGCGTCCGAATCCGCGCCGGACGGGTCCGCGCCGGACGGGTCGTCTCCCGGTGCCGCCGCGGGCGAGGGCGGGCGGGAGGTCGGCGGGTGCGCGGACGCCCGGTGCGAGGTCACCCTCCGGGCCGGCGACGTCCTGAAGTTCGGGCAGCGTCACGGGGTCTCCCGGTTCGCCGTCGCGAGCGTCCAGGGCGACAAGGTCACGTGGGAGGCGGACTTCACCGGGGGCGGGGACATGAGCTCCCAGGGCGAGCAGGGCGGCGCGTCCACCTGCAAGTTCGACGAGGGCGGGGGCTGCTCGGGCTACATCCGGGGCGTCACCACGCTCACCCTGAACGACGTCGTCCTGCGCTTCCTGTCCTTCGACCGCGGCCGCGCCGTCGTACGGGTGACACCGAAGCGATGACCGCCGGCCGGGAGGTCGTGCCGGCATGAGCGCGCGGCCCAGCAGCCGGACCAGCGTGATCGTCACGATGGTGGTCGTGGGGGCGCAGGCCGTCGTCCTCGGGGTCCTGGCGGCGGTCACCGGCTCGGCCATCCTGTACGCCGAGGCCATGTTCAGCGTGGCCGACTTCGGGGTGGAGGTGTTCCTGCTCATCGGGCTGGCGCGGGTGGCGCGTCCGGCCGACGAGCGGCACCCGCTCGGCTACGGGCAGGAGATCTTCTTCTGGTCGCTGTTCGCCGCCGTGGGGCTGTTCGTGGGCGGGGGCGTCGCCTCGATCGTGGAGGGTCTGGGCGAGCCGTCGGCCTCGGGCGGTTCGTACGCGCTGGGCTACCTGGTGATCGTGCTGATCACGGTCAGCGACGGGTGGGCCCTGGTCGTCTCGGTACGGGCGCTCGGCGCGCGGGCCACGGTGACCGGCCGGTCGTTGTGGGCGGAGCTGCTGGCCGGCAGCGACCCGGCGGCCAAGACCGTGACCCTGGCCAACGCTGCGGCCGTGGTCAGCGGCCCGATCGCGGTGGCCGGCCTCGCGCTGCACCAGGCGACCGGGAACGAGGTCTTCGACTCGCTGGGCAGCGTGCTGATCGGGGTCCTGCTGGTCGCGGTCTCGGGCCTGCTGCTGCGGCTCAACCAGAACCTCATCGCCGCGCCCAGCGTGGACGCCGCCGACCTGGCCCGCATCCGCCGCGCGATCGTCGAGGTGCCGGACGTCACCGGGGTGCGCGGGGTGATCGCGGTGATCGTCGGGCCCCACCAGGTCATGGTGGCCGCCCGGGTGACCCTCGCCTCGGCCACCGACCTTCCCCGGGCCGAGCGGGCCATGGCCGCGGTCGAGGAACGGCTGCGGCGGCGTCCGGAGATCCGCGAGGTCTACGTCACGCCGGTCGCCCCCGAATGAGCCCGCACCCGATCGAGCCGCGGCGACGGCACACGAGGACGCGGGCCCGGGAGTGGTGACGGGACCGGTTGCGGGCGCGGGCCGTCCTGGAGCGGTGGCCGGGCAGGGTGGGGGCGCGGGTCCTGGAGGAGAGTTCTGATCTCCTGGCTGATCGTGTTCATGGCGGCGCTCAGGTCGTGCAGGAGCCGGTCGGCCGCGGCCGGGTCGGTGCGGTGGCCGGTGGCGGCGGCGTCGACCGTCCCGGCCAGGTCGCGCAGGGCCCGGCCGAGCCCTTCGCGCAGGTCGTGGTGGAGGCGGCGGCGTTCCTCCTCGCGGATGGCGAGCACGCGGTCCCGGGCCCGGCGCAGATCCGCGGTGACGGCCATGCTGTGGGCGGCGTCGGCGACGTACGGGGTGATCGCGGCGACCGTCCGCGGGTCGGCGGACGGGGTGATCAGCAGGCGGCCGACCGCCCGTCCGTGCCACACCAGCGGCACGTCGGAGGCCACCGGCCCGGGCTCGCCCGCCGCGATCCGGACGCCGGCCAGCTCCACGGCGACCCCGGCGGCCGGCAGCCCGTCCCGTACCAGCTCGACCACGGCGGCCAGCGCGGCCTGCGGCCCGGTGGAGGCGACGGCCCGCCGCAGCCGCCGGACCAGCAACGCCCCGGCCCACCCACGCACACCAGGCACCCGGACCAGCAACGCACGCACCCGGCCACGCACACCGGGCGCCCGCAAGAGCAGCGCACGCGCCCGGCCCCCCACACCGGGCGCACACCCGAGGATCACGGGAGTTGCCGGGTGGCGGCCACGGCCGCGATCGCGAGCAGGACGGCGCCGACGCCGAGCCAGAGGCCGCGCCGGGCGGAGTCACGGATCATCGCCAGCGCCCCGGCCCCCAGGCTCAGCGCCAGCAGGTAGAGGGCGTGCCAGTCGGGCGAGCCGGCCACGAACCCCACGGCCTCCAGGTACGGCGGCGGCCCCCACCGCGCGAACTCGACGTAGAAACCCAACATGGTCAGCGTCGAGTGCAGCGGCTCCACGACCCCGTTGACGGCGATCAGCGCCAGCATCACCAGGACGGACGCCCCCGGCCACGGCAGCCACCGGGCCACCGCGACCCCCAGCGTGCCGGCCCCGAGCACGCACAACGGCCCGGCCCCGATCTCGGACAGGCTCGGAAAGCGCTCCAGCTCGACGCCGGCGACCGCGTAGACCGTCGCCATGACGGCCTGCATCGCGCAGGCCAGCAGGAACGGCCCCAGCGCGGCCAGGCAGGAGGCCGCGGTGCGCAGGTCGCGCCCGGCGGGGGTCGCGGCCAGCAGCTCGTCGGTGCCCGCGCGTCTGGTCGCCGAGGCCGTGAGCACCGCGGCGAAGAACACCGGCACGCCCAGCGGGAGGACGAGGCCGCTGGTGAGCGCGCTGTAGGCGGGCCGGGGCGCCCATTCCGTGGCGGCCACGCCGATCAGGTGCAGGATCAGGCCGGTGATCGCGAGCGGGTGCAGCATCAGCCGCCGGGTCTCGGCCAGCGCGAGCGAGGGCAGCAGGTGCGCGGGCAGCAGGTGGGCGGGGCCCCTGCCGTTCTCCAGCTCGTCGGATCCGCCCGGCGCGACGGGGCTCACGTGGCGCGTCATGCCGTCGTCTCCGTGGTCGCGGCGGTGAGGAGCAGCAGGTAGCCGTCCTCCAGGGTGGGGTCGGCGGGGCGGGCGTCCCCGGGGGCGGGGCCGAGGCCGCGGTACAGGCCGTCGCCGGTCCGCCGCGAGCGGCCGGCCGCCTTCTCCGCCGACACCCAGACCTGCCCCTCGGCCAGCGCCCGGAGCTCGGCGGGGGTGCCGGTGAACGCGCACCGGCCGTCCTTGAGCACGACCACCCGGTCGCAGAGGGCGGCGACGTCGTCCGTCTGGTGGGTGGACAGCACGACCGCGCGGTCCTGGCCGAGCCGGGCGACCAGTTCGCCGAACAGCAGCCGCTGCTCCGGGTCGAGACCGGCGGCGGGCTCGTCCAGGAGGATCAGGTCGGGCTCGCCGAGCAGGGCCTGGGCGATGCCGAGGCGCCGCCGCATGCCGCCCGACAGCGTACGGACGCGCCTGCCGCTCACGGACGTGAGCCCGACCTCCTCGATCACCCGGCGCACCTCGTCGTGCCTGGACCGGCGGTGTGTCATCTCCTTCAGGACCGCCACGTAGTCGATGAACTCGAACGCGGTGAGTCCGCGCTGGAAGCCCAGCTCCTGCGGCAGGTAGCCGAGCCGCCGCCGGATCTCCAGCCGGCCCGCGCCCGGGTCGCGGCCGAGCAGCCGCAGCTCGCCCCCGTCCGGCGTGAGGACGGTCGCGAGGACCCGGACGAGGGTGCTCTTGCCCGCGCCGTTCGGGCCGAGCAGGCCGGTGACGCCCTTGCCCGCGCTGAGGGTGAGCCCGTCCAGGGCCCGGTGGCGGCCGTAGGTCTTCACCAGGCCGACTGCCTCGATCATGAGAACTCCCTGCGCCGGACGACGAGCAGCACGACGGACACCACGATGACGGCCAGGTAGCCGGCCTGCCCGGCGGCCCCGAACATGGCCAGGTCCGGCTCGCGCACGTTCGTGGCGACGACCGCGGCCACCCAGGGCACGGTCACCGCGACGGCGCAGCGGCGCGGGTCGTACCGGCTGGACAGCGCCAGGGTCAGCGAGGTCAGGGCGAGCGAGGGCAGCAGCCACGCGGCCGTCGCCCAGCCGCCGCCCGGCAGGGTCAGTCCGGCCGCCAGCGCCAGCGCCGACGACGTCGCCACCACGGCGGCGGCCCGCATCAGCATGAGCCGGAACGTCGAGTACGGCGCGGCCAGCCCGATCTCGTACGCCGGATCGCCGTCCCGCCCGAAGGCCACGGCGACCCCGGCCACCGGCACGACCGGCGCCAGCGTGAGGAACGTCAGCAGCCCCCACCGGGTCGTCTCCCCCGAGGCCAGCGCGGCGAAGAACAGCGCCACGGCGCTCGCGGCCAGCCACGGCAGCCGCAGCGAGGTCGTGGCGCCCAGCAGGCGGGCGGTGTGCTCGCGCACCCCGGCGGCCCGCAGCAGCCGTTCGACCGGGCGGGGGGCGGGCGCGTCCACGGCGTCGGCGATGTCGTCCCAGACCCGGTCCAGGCGGGCCCGCGGCACCCGCGCGGCCAGCAGGAGCCGGCACTGCTCGCAGGCCAGCAGGTGGGCCTCGACGGAGGCGGCGGGCGTCGCGGCCAGCTCGCCCGCCGCGTACGCCGCGGCCATGCCGTCGTCCATGTGCCAGGCGGTCACGCCAGTTCCTCCCTCAGCAGCGCGCGGGCGCGCATCATCCGGGTCTTGACCGTGCCGGCCGGGATGCCGAGCAGGCGTCCGGCCTCGCGGGTGGTCAGGCCGTCCAGCACGGTCGCCTGGACCACGGCGCGCAGCTCCGGGGAGAGCTGGTTGAGCGCCCGGCCGAGTTCGCCGTACTCGATGCCGAGCAGCACCTGCTCCTCGGCGGAGACCATGACCTGCTCGTGGGCGGGCAGCACCGCCGCGGGGCGGCGGCGCAGCTGGTCGAGCAGGCGGCGCACGCCGATCCCCCAGATCCAGGCCGCGACCTCGCCCCGCCCGTTCCATTTGCGCGCGGTACGCCAGACCGCGACGAAGGTGTCCTGGACCGCCTCGTCCACCACGGCCGGGTCGGCGCAGCGGCGGGTGAGCCGGAGGAGCAGCCAGGGCGCGTGCCGGGCATAGAGGACTTCCAGCGCACGCCGGTCGCCGTCGGCCACGGCCGCCAGCAGCCGGGCGTCCTGCCACGTCTCGTGCTCGCTCACGGGAGCCCGTTCATCGGTGTCATGCCTCTCTGTCGCGTCCCTCCGCTCCGGCGGTTCACGATGAGAGGAAAGTACTGGCGGCGACGACCGCTCTGGCCGCCGCCGCCTTTCGAGATCTCTTCGCGAGCCCGCTCACTCCTCCGGGAAGTGGCAGCTCACCTGCCGTCCCCTGACCGTCGTGAGCGCGGGCGGCTCGGTCCGGCACAACGGCTGCGCCTTCGGGCAGCGGGGATGGAAGGTGCAGCCGGGCGGCGGCGCGAGCGGGCTGGGCGGGTCGCCCTGCAGGACGATGCGCTCCCGCGTGGCCTCCACCTCCGGATCGGGCACCGGCACGGCCGACAGGAGCGTGCGCGTGTAGGGGTGGGCCGGATCGGAGTAGACGGTGTCCGACGAGCCGGTCTCCACGATCCGGCCCAGGTACATGACGGCGACCGTCTCGCACATGTGCCGCACCACCGACAGGTCGTGGGCGATGAACAGGTAGCCGAGCCCTAGGTCGGCCCGCAGGTCGGCGAGCAGGTTGACGATCTGGGCCTGGATGGACACGTCCAGCGCCGAGACCGGCTCGTCGCAGACCACCAGCCGGGGCCTGGAGGCGAGCGCGCGGGCGATGCCGATCCGCTGCGCCTGTCCGCCGGAGAACTCGTGGGGGTAGCGGTCGGCGTGCTCGGCGTCCAGGCCGACGAGCCGGAGCAGCTCGACGACGCCGTCCCGGTCGACCGTCCGGCGCGGCCCGGCGACGATCTGCCGGACGGTGTGGCGCGGGTTGAGCGACGCGTACGGGTCCTGGAAGATCATCTGGAGCCGGCCGCGCATCGGCAGCAGGGCCCGGGGGCCCAGATGGGTGATGTCGTGGCCGTCGAAGGTGACGGTCCCGCCGGTGGGCTCCAGCAGCCGCACGATCATGCGCCCGGTGGTGGACTTGCCGCAGCCCGACTCCCCGACCAGGCCGAGCGCCTGGCCTTCCGGCACGTCGAAGCTCACGCCGTCCACCGCCCGGACCCGTTGCCCGCGGCGTCCGGAGAAGGTCATCCGCAGGTCGCGCACGGAGAGCATCAGTGGTCGGCTCCTTCCAGGTGGCACGCGACCCGGTGGGGGTCGCCGGTGAGCGGCGGGCGCGTGGTCGCGCAGACGTCCAGGGCGGCCGGGCAGCGCGGGTGGAACCGGCAGCCCGGCGGCGGCGCGAGCAGTGAGGGCGGCGCCCCCGCGATCGCCCGTAGCCGCGCCCGGCCGGGGGCCGCCGCCGCGCCGGTCAGCGCGTCCGGCGGCGGCGCGCCCGGCACCGAGTCCAGCAGGGCCCGCGTGTACGGGTGCAGCGGCCGTTTGAAGATCTCCCTGGCGGGGGCGTGCTCCACGGTCCGGCCGCCGTACATGACCAGGACGTCGTCGGCCATGCGCGCCACCACGCCCAGGTCGTGGGTGATCAGGACGACCGCGAGCCCCCGCTCCCGCTGGATGCGCGCGATCAGGTCGAGGATCTGCGCCTGGACGGTCACGTCGAGCGCCGTCGTCGGCTCGTCGGCGATCAGCACGCCCGGCTCGCAGGCCAGCGCCATCGCGATCATCGCCCGCTGCCGCATGCCGCCCGAGAAGCGGTGCGGATGCTCCCCGGCGCGCCGCCGCGGCTCCGGGATGCCCACCTCGGCCAGCATCTCGACCGCCCGCTCGCGGGCCGCCCGCCGGCCGGCCCGGCGGTGCAGCCGGTACGCCTCGGCGATCTGCTCCCCCACGGTGAAGAAGGGATGCAGCGACGACAGCGGATCCTGGAAGATCATCGACACCGCGCTGCCGCGCAGCCGGCGCAGCCGTTCGGCCGGGGCCCCGACGAGCTCCTCCCCGTCGAGCTCGATCGACCCGGCCACGGTCGCCCGGCGGTGCAGCCCCAGCAGCGACAGCGCGGTCACGGACTTGCCGGACCCGGACTCGCCGACGACGCCCAGGGTCCGCCCCCGCTCGACGCCGAACGACACGCCGTCCACGATCCGGACGTCGCCGAAGCTCACCGACAGGTCGCGCACGGAAAGGATCACGAGTACCTCACCCTGGGGTCGATGACCGCGTAGACCAGGTCCACCAGCAGGTTGGCCAGCACGATGAAGAAGGCCGCGAGCAGCGTCGTGCCGAGGATCACGGGCTGGTCGGACTTGACGATGCCGTCGTAGGCGAGCCGGCCGACGCCGGGCAGGCCGTACACGGTCTCGGTGATCATCGCGCCGGCCAGCAGGCCGCCCAGGTCCATGCCGAAGACGGTGACGACCGGGGTCATGGCCGCGCGCATGCCGTGCTTGGCGACGACCGTCCGCTCGTGCAGGCCCTTGGCGCGGGCCGTCCTGATGTATGGCTCGGCCATCGTCTCGATCATCTGCGCCCGGGTGAGCCGGGCGTACATGGCGGCGTAGAGCGCGGCCAGCGTGACCCAGGGCAGGATCAGGTTGCCGGCCCAGGCGGCGGGGTCGTCGGTGAGCGGCACGTACGCGGGGTACGGCAGCAGCCCGGTCACCCGGACCACCAGCAGGAGCAGCACCATCGCCACGAAGTAGACCGGCAGGGACGCGCTGGTCAGCGTGGCGATCATCAGCGTCCGGTCCAGGGCGCTCCCCCGGCGCAGCGCCGACACCACCCCGACCGTGACGCCCACGGCCAGCCACAGCAGGGCCGCGCCGACCGCCAGGGACGCGCTGGCGCCGAGCCGGTCGATCAGCAGGTCCCAGACCGGCAGCGCGTTCTGGTAGGAGAAGCCGAGGCAGGGCACGTGGCAGCCGGGGCGCCCGGCGACGATGCCCGCGACGTAGCCGCCGAACTGCTCCCACAGCGGCCGGTCCAGCCCCATCTGCGCGCGCACCTCGGCGACCCGCTCGGGCGTGCAGGTCTTGCCGCACGCCTGGACCGCCGGGTCGGACGGCAGCACGTAGAAGATCACGAAGGTCACCGCGCAGATCACCAGCAGCACGCCGGCGACCGCGAGGGCGCGTCTGGCCAGGTACGACGTCATTGAGCCGCCCCCTTGGGGTCGATGGCGTCGCGCAGGGCGTCACCGAGGAGGGTGAAGGCGAGCACGGTCAGGAACAGGCAGGTGCCGGGGACGAGCAGGTACATCGGGTCGACCTCGTACCAGAGCATCGCCTCCTGGATCATCTGCCCCCACGACGCGGTCGGCGGGCGCACCCCGACGCCGAGGAACGACAGCGCCGCCTCGGTGCCGATGTTGGCGGGCACCGCGAGCGTCGCGTACACGAGGATCGGCGCGGTGATGTTGGGCATGATCTCGCGGAAGACGATGACGCCGTTCAGCGCGCCGCCGACCCGGGCGGCGTCCACGTACTCGCGGTGCTTGACGGAGATCGCCTGCCCCCGGACGATCCGCCCGATGTACGGCCAGCCGAACCCGCCCATCACACACACCAGCAGGACCATCCGGTCGCCGTCCGGCATGACCGAGATGAGGGCGATCATGAAGATCAGGCTCGGGAATGACATGAGCAGGTCCATGGTCCGGCTGATCACCGCGTCCGCCCAGCCGCCGAGGTAGCCGGCCAGCAGCCCGAGCACGGTGCCGAGCAGCACCGACACCAGCGTGGCCAGGGTGGAGACCATCAGCGAGACGCGGGCGCCGTGGACGACGCGGCTGAACACGTCGCGGCCGTTGACGGGCTCGACGCCGAGCCAGTGCTCGCCGCTGACGCCGCCCAGCGCCCCCTTGGGCACGCCCGCCAGCTCCTGGTCGATCGCGGAGGGGTCGAAGGCGTCCGGCGGCCAGCCGTTCAGCCTGGTGAGCAGCGGCGCGGCGAGCGCGACCAGCACCAGGACCGTCACCACGACCAGCGCGAACCGGGCGGCGGCGCCGCCCAGCAGGCGCTTCCTGACCAGCCGGGCGGGCGGGCTCGCCGTGACGACCGTCGCCGTCATGTCCGGCTCCGCCGGTATCCGGGGTAGCCGTTCCTCACTTCTGCCTCACCCCCAGGACGGCGAAGTCCAGCTGCCCGGACCAGACGGGATGGCCCACCGCGCCGGAGACGTCCTTGCCGACCAGGATCGGCTTGCGGTCCCACGCGTACGGCACCGCCGGCGAGGACTGCATGACCTGCCGGTCGAGGTCGACCCAGGCGGCTTCGGCGGCCTTCGGATCGCTCATGGCCTGGATCTCGTCGATGCGCTTCTGGACCGCCTCGTCGCGGAACTGCCAGACGTTGCCGGAGTTGCCCTTCTCGACGATCGTGCGCCCGTCGAACAGCAGCGGCAGGAACGTCGCCCCGGACGGGTAGTCGGGGCACCAGCCGTAGGTGAACAGGTCGGGCGTCTTGGCGGTGTCGCCGACGGTGTCGTAGTAGACCGAGGGATCGACGGGCGTGAGCACGACCTCGACGCCCACCCGCTTCAGCGACGCCTGCACGGCCTCGCCGAGCGCCTTGTCACCGGTCGAGATCGTCATCCGCACGTTCAGCGCCTTGCCGCCCAGCAGGGCCTTGGCCTTCTCGACGTCCCCCGTCGGCGGGAGGTGGAACACGTCCTGCGGCGTGCCGCCCGACAGGGCCGGCGGCAGGTAGGAGGTGGCGATCGAGGTCATGGCCGGGCCGCCGGCGGCGGTCTGGAGCGCCTGCTTGTCCAGGGCGAAGTGCACCGCCTGCCGGGCCTTCACGTCGTCGAAGGGCGGCTTGGAGGTGTTGAAGCCGATCATGTCGGTGCATCCCGACATGGCGTTGACCAGCCGGGACTTCACGTCCGGCCGGGGCAGGATCTTGGCCAGGCTGGCGGCGCTGACGTCGGTGTAGGCGATCGAGGTGGCGTCCTCGCCCCTGCTCTCGATGAGCCGGTCGTCGATCACGCCCTGCCGCAGTCCTTGCTTGACCACGATGCGGTCGGGCGCGGCCTTGCGCACCGGGTCGGTGGCCGCCGACCAGTGCGGGTTGCGCACCAGGACCATCTCCTTGCCCCGGTCGTAGCGCTCGATCTTGTACGGCCCGGAGGAGAAGGGCCGGTTGTCGTACTGCGCGCCGGTCTCCTTCGCGGCCGGCACCGGCGCGAACGTCGGCAGCGTCACCGTGGAGGAGAACTCGGCCACCGGCCGCTTGAGGCGGAAGACGATGGTCCGGTCGTCCGGGGTCTCGATCGAGTCCAGGTGCTTGCCCTTCAGCGGGCCCTTGTAGCCGTCGGCGCCGGCCAGGTAGAGCTGGGCGTAGTTGGGGCCGCCGGGCAGCTCGGGGGCGAAGGAACGCTCCACGTTGTACTTGATGTCCTTCGCGGTGACGGGGGTGCCGTCCTCGTACTTGACGCCGTCCTTGAGGGTGAAGGTCCACACCTTGCCGCCCTCGGAGGCGGTGCCCAGGTCGGTGGCCAGATCCGGGACGATCTCGTGGCTGCCCGCCTTGAAGGTGGTGAGGGTGCGGTAGAGCAGCCGGATGCCGAAGTCCATCTGGGGCATCGTCCAGTTGCGGGCCGGGTCCAGGTGGGAGAAGTCCTGGTTGGACAGGATCGTCAGGGTCCCGCCCCCGGCCGTCGTCGCCGGGGTGACGGCCTTGCCGCCGCCGCCGCAGGCCGCCACGCCGAGCAGGAGCCCCGCGGTCAGCACGTTACGGAGAGTCACGGATCACTCCAGTGAGGTGAGAGGGCCCGGGCCGGGACCGGCGGGAGAGGGTTCGCCGGCCCCGGCGCCCGGGCGGTCTAGTACTCGGTCTTGACGCTCGCGCCCGAGAAGGTCTGCGCGGCGTGGAGGCTGATGTAGTTGTAACCGGCGGGCGGGTTGTTGATCACCAGGGTCTCGGCGTTGCCCGACGCGGTGGAGCGCTGGGTGTAGGCCGAGGTGGTGGCCCAGGTGGCGGCGTTGTAGTAGAGGTCGGCGTTCCCGGTGCCGCCGGAGGCGGTGATGGTCAGCCTGGCCGTGCCCGCGGGCAGGTAGATGTAGAGGTAGGCGTAGTTGCCCTGGGTGGCCGACAGGTTGCTGCGCTTGCAGTTCCTGTCGAGCGTGCGGGTGTCGGAGGCGGTGCACTCCGGCGTCGAGCCGCCGCCGGTCGACACCGTGACCTGCTTCGACGTCGTCGCGGCGGCGCCGCCGTTGTCGGTGACGGTCAGCGTGACGGTGTACGTGCCCTGCGCCGCGTAGGCGTGCGACGGGTTGGCCGCGGTGGAGGTGGCGCCGTCGCCGAAGTCCCAGCGGCGGGCGGCGATGGTGCCGTCGGAGTCGGTGGAGGTGTCGGTGAAGGCGGCCGTCAGCCCGCTGGCCGTGGAGGTGAAGTTCGCGGTGGGCGCCTGGTTGCCGGTGCCGCCCCCGGAGCACGCCCCGGCCGCGCAGGCGGCGAGCCAGGTGTTCCAGTCGGAGTCGTAGCGGCTGCCGATCGTGCTGGTGAGGAACGATCTGGCGGTGCTCCACGCGCCGGTCCGGTACGAGCCGAGCAGCGTCGCGATGTCGGCCGGGTGCTTGTCGAACATGTAGCGGACGGCCAGGTAGCCCCACCGGTAGATGCGGGTGGTGTCATGGTCGTAGGTGGTGTTCCACAGCGTGCTCAGCGCGTACGTGCGCTTGCCCGCCTCGGTGATCGCCGCGTCGTAGACGACCTTGCGGTAGGAGTAGGAGACGTACTCGGCGAAGCCCTCGATCCACCAGATGGTCGGCGTGCTCACCCCGGCATTGAAGTCGCCGTACATGTCGAACCGGCCGTCGAGGTAGTGGGTGTACTCGTGGTTGAGGTTCCAGATCTGGAAGTCGGGGCGCAGCCACTCGGCCTCGTAGGCGATGAACCTGGGCTGGTTGCCCGCGGCGGCCGGGTCGCCCTCCAGGTACATGCCGCCGTTGTTGGTGTCGATGCCGAACATCGCGCCGGCGTAGGTCTGGTAGTCGGTGCTGGAGTCGAAGACCACCACTTCCAGCGTGGTGTTGTTGTCGCTGGCGACCGGGCCGTTGTCCTTGACCAGGTTGTGGAAGAAGGCGTCCTGGTTGGCCAGGCTGGCGCAGGTGGCGGCGAGCTGGCTGGAGGTGACCTCCTGGGCCCGGATCCTGATGCTGGCGCTGCAGGTGTGGGTGATCGGCAGCACGGCGGCCGTCAGGCGGTTCGCCAGGTCGCAGGTGCCGTAGTAGGAGCAGTTGGCCTTGTCGTAGGAGTCGGTCATCTCGGCCACGCCCACCCACAGCGGCGCGGTGGCGCCGGTCATGGCGCTGCGGCCGAGCAGGTTCTTGGCCAGCGGCCGGACGACGGCCTGCAGCGTCGTGTGCTGCAGGAAGCGGCCCAGCTCGCGCCCGGCGTTGGAGGCGAGGTAGGCGCGGTCGGTGCCGAGCAGGTTCAGGTGGTTGGTGGCGAAGGAGTTCAGCGAGTCCAGGACGCTGCGGTCGGCCTGCACGGCGGTGACGAACGCGGGCACCTGGTGGCCGCGGAACAGCACGGTGTAGACGTTGTTGACCGCGTTGAGCATCCACCACGACGCGTCGTAGGAGCTGTTGTAGCCGTCGAGCAGGCGCTTGACCACGTACAGGTAGCGGTCGTTCTGCTCGGCGCTGTCGATGAGGGTGACGGCCTCGGCCAGCACCTCGCCGTTGGCGTCGCTGACGGTCGAGGACCGGGAGCTGCCGAAGAAGGCGTCCAGCCCGGACCGGATCGCGGTGGTGAGTGCCTGGCCGTACGAGCCGACGTCGCCGGAGTTGTACCAGTGGACGTAGTAGCCGGCCCGCAGGTAGAGGACGAGCTGGGCGGTGCCGGTGGTGTTGTCGCCCGGGTAGTTCGCCGAGTTGTCGCGCAGGGCGTAGGCGACGGTCGTCATCTGCGCCTCGCGGAAGGCGTTGTAGGCGTCCGTGCCGGTCAGGTTGAACAGGGTGTTGACGCAGTCGGTGGCGCTGGCCTTGATCTGCTGGACCAGGGCGCTGCCGGTGCGGCTGGTGAAGTCGGAGACGTTGCAGGCGGCGGCCGCGGCGACGCTCTTGCGCGCCGACGGTCTGGCGTGCTCCGGCCGGGTGGCGGGTTCGTCGTAGTCGCGGCGGAGGGCGTCCTTGGCCGCGGGCTGGGGCGCCCGGTCACGGGTGTCGAGCCGGGACTTGGCGACGTGCGGGGCGTCGTCGGCCGGGACCGCGAGGCGGGCGGCCGGGGGCGGTTCGGCCGCCGCGCTCGCCGGTGTCGCGGCGAACGGTGGGAGTAGGGCTAATGCGGCCAGGGGGACGATCATCCGCCAGCCGTGCAGGACCTTGCGCACAAGAACCTCCGGGGGGTATCCGCATGGATGCGAGGTCGGGTACGAGTGTGCGGTCCGTCCGGAGGGCGTGGTCATACGACGCCGCATAAGTGTTGCCTATGGGCGTTCTCAATACGTCGCCAAGAGCCATCACATGTCACATAATCCTGAGCTATGGACCTGGATCTCCGGCATCTCCGAATGGTCTGTACGATCGCCGAGGCCGGCAGCGTGACCAAGGCGGCCGCACGCCTCGGGCTGTCCCAACCGGCGATCACCACCCAGCTCCGCAGGATCGAGGAGATGGTGGGCGGTGAGCTGTTCACCCGCAGCCGGAACGGCGTCGAACCCACCCAGCTCGGACGTCAGGTCATCGCCCGCGCCCGGATCGTCCTGTCGGAGATCGACTCGCTCTTCGGCGACCTGCACGACGCGAACCCGGCCGTCACCGGGCTGCGGCTCGGGTGCAGCCACCTGGCGTGCGTGGCCAGCGTGGTGGACCGGGTCGGCGAGGCGTTACCCGGCCGGTCGATCTCCCTGCGCATCGAGCCGTCCAGCGTGCAGCTCGCCGACGCGCTCACCCACGGCCAGCTCGACGCCGCGCTCATGGGCATGATCGAGGGGTTCGACGTGCCCCTCACGCCGCCGGTCGTCACCCGCACGCTGGTGCCCAGGTATCCCATCTTCGTGGCCATGGCCGCCGGGCACCCGCTGGCCGAGCAGCCCGAGGTGCGCCTGTCCGACCTCAGGAACGAGCGCTGGATCAGCCCGCCCGGCGCCGACGACGGCTCGCTCGCCGCCCTGCGCGCCTCCTGCCGGGCCGCCGGCTTCGAGCCGGACGTGCGCTACGACGCCCCCAGCGGCGCCGGCCGCCCGCTGGTCGCCGCCGGGCTGGGCGTGCGCCTGGTGGACCCGACCTGGCCGGTGCCGGAGGGCACCGCCGTACGGCCGCTGGCAGGCGAGCCGCAGGTCGGGCACCTGGTCATGGCCTGGCGCAGGGACCTGATCGGCGCGGACGCGGCGGCGGCCATCTACCGCGGGCTCGCCGCCGCCTTCGAGGACCACATCGACGACAACCCCCTCTTCCGCCGGTGGTGGGACGAGCACCCGGGCGCCCATCCCCTCCGCTGACGGCCGCGACCGGCGCGCGTGGGCCTCACTCCGCCGTGCGCAGCGGGAAGTGGCAGGCCACCTGGTGCTCGCCACCCGCCAGCGGCGGCTCGGTCTCGCAGATCTCCTGGGCGAGCGGGCAGCGCGTCCTGAACCGGCAGCCCGAGGGCGGGTTCTGCGCGCTGGGCAGCTCGCCCTTGATGGCGACGCTGGTGCGCGGCGCCACGCCCGGCTCGGCCGAGGGCACGGCCTCGATCAGCGCCTGCGTGTACGGGTGCCGGGCCTTCCTGACGACGTCGCGGGCCGGCCCGACCTCGACGAGCTTGCCCAGGTACATGACGCCGATCCGGTCCGACATGTAGTCCACGACGGACAGGTCGTGGCTGATGAACACGTACGACAGGCCCAGCTCGCGCTGCAGGTCGCGCATGAGGTTGAGCACCTGGGCCTGGATGGAGACGTCGAGCGCGCTCACCGGCTCGTCGCACACGATCAGCCGCGGCTCCAGGGCCAGCGACCTGGCCAGCCCGATGCGCTGGAGCTGACCGCCGGAGAACTCGTGCGGGTAGCGGTCGAGCACCCGTCGCGGCAGGCCCACCTGGTCCAGCAGGGTGCCGATGCGGGAGCGGCGGCCGGCCCGGTCGCCGGCCTGCTGGATCTCCAGGGGCTCGGCCAGGATGGAGTCGATGCGCATGCGCGGGTTCATCGCCGCGTAGCTGTCCTGGAACATGAGCTGGACCCGCCGGTGCATGGCGCGGCGGGCGCGCCGGTCGAGCGTGGCGATGTCGGCGCCGTCCACCACGATCTGGCCGGAGGTGGGCTCCTCCAGGCCGACGATCAGCCGGCCCACGGTCGACTTGCCGCAGCCCGACTCGCCCACGAGCCCGAACGTCTCGCCGGGGCGCACGTCGAAGCCGACCCCCGCGACGGCGCTGACCTGCGGCGCCTTGCGGCCCAGGGACCCCGTGCCGTCGTAGTTCTTGACCAGGTCGCGGACGGACAGGATCGGCGCGGTCCCGGCCTGCGGCCCGGCCCGGTCGGGCCGCGGCCCGGCGGCCTCGGCGCGCGCCCGCGGCTGGAGCACCGGGTGCAGGCAGGCGTGCTGGTGCTCGCCGCCGGACAGGGTCACGTCGGTGGTGCGGCACTCCTCGGTCACGAAGCGGCAGCGGGGGGCGAACCGGCAGCCGGTCATCGGCCGGGACAGGTCCGGCGGCAGGCCGGGGATGCTGTAGAGCGCGCCGTCGTCGTGCTCGGCCGCGCCGGGCAGCGACTCCATGAGGGCCTCGGTGTAGCGGTGGCGCGGCTGCCGGAACAGCTCGGCGGTGGTCGCGGCCTCCACCACGCGGCCGGCGTACATGACGGCGACCCGGTCGGCGCGGCTGGCGATCACGCCCAGGTCGTGGGTGACCAGGATGACCGCCATCTGGAACTCCTCGCGCAGGTCGTCGATGAGTTCCAGGATCTGGCGCTGGGTGGTGACGTCGAGGGCGGTGGTCGGCTCGTCGGCGATGAGCAGCCGGGGCGAGCAGACCAGGGCCATGGCGATGACCACGCGCTGGCGCATGCCGCCGGAGAGCTGGTGGGGGTAGGCGTCGGCGATCTTGTCGGGACGCGGCATGCCGACCCGGCGCAGGATCTCCACGGCCCGCTCGCGCGCCTCGGCCTTGCCGACGCCCTGGTGGACCCGGAGCGGCTCGGCGACCTGGGCGCCGATGCGCATGGTGGGGTTGAGCGAGGTGAGCGGGTCCTGGAACACCATGCCCATCTCGACGCCGCGGATCCTGCGCATCTCGGCGGGCGGCAGGGACAGCAGGTCGCGGCCCTCGAACAGGATCTCGCCGCCGACGACGCGGCCGCCGGACGGCAGCAGGCCCATGATCGACAGGGCGGTCATGGTCTTGCCGCTGCCCGACTCGCCGACGATGCCGAGCGTCTCGCCCTGCCGCACCTCCAGGTTGACGTGGTCGAGGGCGTGCACGACGCCCTGACGCAGCGGGATGTCGGTGCTGACGTCGCGCAGGCGCAGCAAAGGGCTCATGTTCCGTTCCTCCTAGCGCCGCCGGAGGCGGACCTCGAAGACGTCCCTCAGCCCGTCGCCGATGAAGTTGAAGGCGAGGACGATGAGGATGATGGCGATCCCGGGCGGGTACAGCAGCCACCAGTAGCCGCTGTAGGTGTTGGCGAGGCCGTCGGAGAGCATCCCGCCCCAGTTCGCCGCGGGTGGCGGCACGCCGAGGCCGAGGAAGGACAGGTAGGCGACGTACAGGATGGCGTCGGCGACCTGGAAGGTGGCGTTGACGATCACGGTGCCGATGGCGTTGGGGATGATGTGCCGCCGTACGGCCCGGCCGCCGGTGCCGCCCATCGACCGCATGGCCTGGACGTACTCGCGCGAGCGCAGGGTCAGCGCCTCGCCGCGGACCAGCCGGGCCGGGCCCAGCCAGGCGAAGGCGCCGATGATGAGGATGAGCATCGGCACGGTCGGCGTGACGATGGTCGCCATCAGCATGAACAGGAACAGCGAGGGGATCGACATCATCGCGTCGACCACCCGCATCATGGCCGCGTCCACCCAGCCGCTGGTGAAGCCGGCGATGGCGCCCCAGATCGTGCCCACGACCGTGGCCAGCACGCCGGCGGCCAGCCCGACGACGATGGACGTCTGCCCGCCGAGCAGCAGGCGGCCGAGCTGGTCGTAGCCGACGCCGTCGGTGCCCAGCGGGTGGCCCGGGGTGCCGGGGGCCAGGTAGACCGAGGCGAGGTCGGTGTGCACCTGGTCGGTCCGGTAGAACAGCGGGCCGAGGAAGCACAGGCCGGCCAGCACGATGAAGATGATCAGGCCCAGCAGGGCGAGGCGGTTCTCGGCGAAGACGGTCAGCGCCTGACGCCACTGGCCGCGTACGGGCGCCTCTTCGGCGGGGACCGGCGTGCCGGTCGCCTCGGCGGGCGCGGTCATGAGCGGGCCGCCGTCCTGAGCCGGACGCGCGGATCGACGGCGGCGTACAGCAGGTCGGCGAGCAGGGCGCCGAGCACGGTCGCGATCGCGATGATCAGCGTGACGCCGAACAGGATCGGGAAGTCCCGCTTCAGCGCCGCCTGCCAGAACAGCTGGCCCATGCCGGGGTAGTTGAACAGGGCCTCGACGACCAGGGCGCCGCTGAACAGCGCGGGCAGGTACATCCCGAGCAGGGTGATGACCGGGAACAGGCCGTTGCGCAGCGTGTGCCGGGCGACGACGCGCGCCTCCGACAGGCCCTTGCTGCGGGCGGTGCGCACGTAGTTCTCGTTGAGGTTGTCGACCATCGAGGAGCGCACGTACCGCGAGTAGACGGCGACGGTCACGATGGCGAGCGTGACGGTGGGCAGGACGAGCCCGGCCGGGTCGGCCAGCACCTCACCGAGGGTGAACCCCTGCGAGGCCTCCGGCGGCAGGATCGGCCAGACCTGCGAGAAGAGAATGATCATCATGAGACCCATGAAGAAGATCGGCGTGGCGTAGGCCAGCAGCGACAGGGTGGTGATCGTGTAGTCGGGCCACCGGTTGCGCCGCATCGCCTGGACGACGCCGAGCGGGATGGCGACGACGACGGCCAGCATCGTCGAGAACAACGACAACACCATGGTCTTGGGCAGCCGCTGGCCGATGGCCTCGGCCACCGACTGGTTGAGCTGGAAGGAGTAGCCGAGGTCGCCGCGCAGGAGGCGGCCGATGAACATGACGTACTGCTGGATCCAGGGCCGGTCGTAGCCCATTTCGTGGTCGAACGCCGCCAGCTGGGCCAGCGTCGCGTCCTTGCCCAGGGTGGCCCGCGCCGCGCCGCCCGGCAGGAGATGCAGGATGACGAACGTGATCATCGTGACCAGCACGACGATGATCAGGGCCTGGCCCAAGCGGGTGATCAGATACCGGGCCACGCGGGGCCCCTCCTTGTTCCAGGGACCCCGGCGACCCCCGCACGGGCCGCCGGAGTCGGGGACGGTCTCAGCTCTTCCAGGACCAGTCCTGGAAGAACATGTTGTTCATCGGGTCCTGCGTGACGCCCTGGAGCCCGGCGCGGTACGCCGAGATCTGGTAGACGGGGTTCGGCATCCACAACACCGGCAGGTCCTGGGCCAGCCGGTCGTTGTACGCCTTCAGCGTCGCCTCGTCGTCGGCGAACTGGGTGGCCTCGATGAGCTTGTCGGCCTCGGGGTCGCTGTAGCTGCCCAGGTTGACCGGGGCGTCGGTGGCGAACAGCCGCTCGCCGCTGGGGAAGGCCGGGTAGTACCAGCTGCCCTGCGAGCCGAAGAACGACATGTCCCACGAGCAGTTGGAGTCCGAGGACTTGCACGCCGGGGTGACCGCGACCGAGTCCGGCACTTCCTTGATGGTGAGCTGGATGCCCAGCTTGGACATCTGCGACTTGATCTCGGCGAACATCTTGGTCGTCGCGGCGAAGCCGGTCTGGCTGGTGACGGTGAAGGCCAGCTTCGCGCCGGACTTGACGCCCTCGCCGCACTGGTCCGCGCCGGAGCCTGGCTTCTGGCAGGTCGTCTGGCCGTCGGGGGTCACCTGCCAGCCGTGGCTCTCCAGGAGCTGCTTGGCCTTGGCCGGGTCGAAGGGGTAGGCGCAGCCTTCACTGGAGCCGTTCGTGCCGGGCTTGGCCGGGACGGGCCCACAGGTCGGGGCCGCCATGCCGGACCAGATGGCCTTGCTGATGGTCGGCTGGTCGATGAGCGACTGCAGGGCCTGGCGCAGGTAGAGCTGCTTGAACAGGGGGCCCGAGTCGGGGTTGTTGAAGTTGAGCTGGAGGTAGGTGATGGACCAGCCGTACCAGGGGGCGATCTGGTAGCCCTTCGACTCCAGGTACTTCTGCTGCGACAGGTTGGCCGGCGGCACGTAGCCGTAGTCGATCTGGCCGGCGCGCAGCACGTTGAACTCGGCGTCGTCGCTGGTGAAGGGGCGCAGCGTGACCGACTTGAGCTTCGGCTTGTCGCTGCCGGAGTAGTTCGCGCGGGCGGTGAGGACGACCTCGCCGTTCGGCACGTACTTCTCCAGCTTCCACGGGCCGCTGTTGACCTGCCACAGCTCGTTGGTCGCGTACGTCTTGGGGTCCTTCGACGCGGCGGTGAGGAAGTCGAAGACCTTCTTGGCGCCCTCGGGGGTGGTGTCGAGGTCGCTCACCTTGCCGGTGGCCGAGTCCTTGTCCCAGACGTGCTGGGGCAGCGGCACGATGCGGTTGAGCTGGTTGCCGACGAACCACCCGGTGTTGTACGTCTTCGTGGTCGTCAGGGAGAAGGTCTTGTCGTCCTTCACCTTGAACTCGGCGATGTTGTCCGGGAAGCCGCCCTCCCGGTAGGACGCCCACTTGTCCTTGTTCGCGGTGACGAGATTCCACCAGAACTGGATGTCACGGGTGGTGACGGGCTTGCCGTCGGACCACGTGTTGTCCTTCAGCGTGATCGTCAGCGTCTTGCCGCCGTCGCTCACCTCGGGCGGTTCGGCCATCGAGCGCCCGGGGTCGATGTTGTACTTCGCCGAGCCGTCCAGCAGGTACTCGTACAGGTGACGGTACTGGGCGGAGCCGAAGATGACGTTCTCGCCCTGGGTGAAGCCGGGTGCCGAGATCGGCAGGATCCAGTTCGGGGTCCTGAGGGCGACGGTCACGCCGTCCTTGCTCTGGCCCCCGCTCTGGGCGCCCTTCTGCGCGCCGCCGGCGGACCCGCTGCACGCGGTCAGCGCCAGCCCGAGGGCCAGCACGCCCGCCAGGGCGCCGGTGCCGCGGAGCCCGCGCCGGTGGAATCTGCTCCCCATGGGATCTCCTCGGTTGACGTCGCACGGCGCCCTGCGCTTACCGGGGGCCTGGTGCGTTCGATGCGGAGAATGTATAGATGGTCCCGCATGAAGTCAACGGAACTAATTCGCTTTGTTCGCTGACTTCTTTCGGTTTAGAGTCGAAGTCGCCGGTGCCTCATGATGGGGCTCTGTTGCGACGACGGGCCTGCCGGGGAACCGGCCTGAAAGAGGAGCGGCATGCCGGAGCCATCGAGTCCCGCCAACCTGCGTGAGCAGGCGCTCAGCCTCTTGGCCAGCGGTGCGGCGACGTCGCGCGCCGATCTGGTGGAGACTCTCCAGGTGGCTCCGTCCACGGTCTCCAGCGTGGTCCGGCGGCTGCTGGAGGAGGGCGCCATCCTGGAGGAGGGCGTCGGCCGCTCCACCGGCGGGCGGCGGCCGCGGATCCTGCGGCTGCGCGACGTCCCGGGCGCCTTCGCGGTGTCCGAGCTGGGCGCCCAGCACGCGCGCGTGGGGCTGTGCGCGCCCGACGGCCGGCTGCTGGCCGTACGGGAGATCGCCACCGACATAGCGGACGGGCCCGGCCAGGTCTTCGACGCCATCTGGCGGGCGTACGAGCAGCTCAGCACGGCCAAGGCCCCCGGCCAGGCGCTGCTCGGCATCGGCGTCGCGCTGCCCGGCCCGGTCGAGCACCCGCACGGCCGGCTGATCGGCCCGGCCCGGATGCCCGGCTGGAGCGGCTTCGACGCCCAGACCCACCTGAGGGAGCGCTTCGGCGTGCCCGCGGTCGTCGACAACGACGCCAAGGCCGCCGCCATCGGCGAGTACGTCAGCCGGGGCCGCGACCCCGGCGACATGATCTACGTCAAGGCCGGCACCGGCATCGGCGGCTGCCTGGTCAGCGGCGGCCAGATCTACCGCGGCGGCCGCGGCCTCAGCGGCGACGTCACCCACGTGCGGGTGGCCGACAGCGGCGAGCGCGAGTGCTCCTGCGGCAGCCGCGGCTGCCTGGAGACGGTGGCCAGCGGCGCGGCCCTGGTCCGCCAGCTCAAGGACCGCGGCCTGCGGGTCAGCACGCCGCGCGACGTCGTCGCCGCCACCGTCGACGCCGAGCCGTCCGTCGTGACCCTGGTCCGCCACGCCGGCGAGCTGCTCGGGGTCGCCCTGTCCGGCCTGGTCAACTTCCTCAACCCCGACGCCGTCGTCATCGGCGGCGCGCTGTCCAGCCTCGACGTCTACGTGGCCGCCGCCCGGAGCATGCTCTACAAGCGCTGCCTGCCGTCCATGACCCAGTCACTGTCCATCGAGGCCAGCGCCGCCGGCCCGGACGCCGCCCTGATCGGCCTCGGGCACCTCGTGCGCGCCTCGGCCGACGTCCGTCCCTCCTAGGCAAGGAGTCCCCGCCCGTGTCCCGTCCCCTCCGCGTCGCCGTCGGCGGCGTGCACATCGAGTCCAGCACCTTCTCCCCGCACCTGAGCACCGCCGCCGACTTCGAGGTCACCCGCGGTGACGCCCTGCTGGCGCGGTACGGCTGGCTCGCCGAGCCGTGGGCGGCCGACGTCGAGTGGATCCCGCTCGTGCACGCCCGCGCCCTGCCCGGCGGGGCCGTGGCCAGGGAGACCTACGACGCCTGGGCGGCCGAGATCGCCGCCGGGCTGGCCTCCGCCGGCCCGGTGGACGGCGTCCTGCTCGACATCCACGGCGCGATGAGCGTGGTCGGGCTGGAGGACGCCGAGGGCGACCTGGTCACGGTGGTCCGCTCGGTGACCGGCGGTCAGCCGTTCGTCTCGGCGGCCATGGACCTGCACGGCAACGTCTCCCACCGGTTCTTCGCCGGCTGCGACCTGCTCACCTGCTACCGCACCGCCCCGCACGTCGACGTCTGGGAGACCCGCGAGCGCGCCGCGCGCAACCTGGTGGCGGCCCTGCGCCGCGGGCAGCGTCCGCACAAGGCCCTGGTGCACGTGCCGATCCTGCTGCCCGGCGAGATGACCAGCACGCGCGTCGAGCCGGCCAAGGGCCTCTACGCCCGCGTCCCCGAGATCGAGGCCAGGGACGGCGTCATCGACGCGGCCATCTGGATCGGCTTCGCCTGGGCCGACGAGCCCCGCTGCCGCGGCGCGGTGGTCGCCACCGGCACCGACCCCGCCGCCACCGCCGCGGCCGCCCGCGAGCTGGGCGAGCAGTTCTGGGCGGCGCGCGACGCCTTCACCTTCGTCGCGCCCACCGGTTCCATGGACGAATGCCTCGACCAGGCGCTGACCGCGGTCAAGGACCCGGCCCGGCGCCCGTTCTTCATCAGCGACTCGGGCGACAACCCCGGCGCGGGCGGCGCCGACGACGTCACCTTCGCCCTCGAACGCATGCTGGCCCGTCCCGAGATCGCCGGCGGCTCGGTCCGCGCGGTGTACGCCTCGCTGGTCGATCCCGAGGCCGTGGCCCAGGTCGCCGGCCTCACGCCGGGCTCGCCGGTCAGTCTGCGAGTGGGCGGCCGGATCGACGCCCGCGAGCCGGGGCCGCTGCCGATCGAGGGCGTGCTGGAGGCGGTCGCCGACGACCCCGACGGCGGGTTGTGCGTCAGCGTGCGGGTGGGCGGTCTGAGCGTGTTCGTCACCTCCCGGCGCATGCAGTACCGCGAGCTGGCCTCCTACGCCCGGCTGGGCGTCCAGGTGGACGACGTCGACCTGGTGACGGTCAAGATCGGCTATCTGGAGCCCGAGTTGTTCGACGCGGCCGGCGACTGGCTGCTCGCGCTCACGCCGGGCGGGGTCGACCAGGACCTGCAGCGCCTGCCGTACGAGCGCCTGGCCCGCCCGGTCTTCCCCCTCGACCGCGACTTCGACGCCGACCTCACCGTGATCACCGGCGCATAGACGCCCTGACGCGCCGGCCCCCTCCGGCACCGGACCCGGCAGGGCTTGGAGGGGGCTCCCAGTCGGCTCCAAGCCAGGAACAAGAGGGCTAACTCATCATTTCCGCCTGTGAGCGGATATTTCAGGAACAGGCTGATGAGGGTCGCCGCGGGTGCGGCGGTCGTCGCGGCGGTCATGCTGCCCGCGCTGCCGGCGGCCGCCGACGGCACCCCCGACGAGCGGCCCGACATCCCGGTCGGCACCTGGCTGGCGGCGCGTACGCAGCCCGCGGTGCAGCTGACCAGCTTCACCTACACGGCGACGGTGTCCGTCCCGTCCAACACGATCAACGAGGCGGCCTACAACCAGATCGTCCAGGAGGCCGTCGCCGCCGTCCAGTCCGGCAAGATCTCCTCGGACGAGCGCAGCATCGGCAAGTGGGTCTTCCAGCAGATCGCCGCCAACGTGGACACCTACGTGTCCTCGACCACGCCGATGCGTACGGTCGAGGCCGAGGTCGGCGGCATGTGCACCGGCTGGTGGGTCACCCCCGACGGCTACATGGTCACCGGCGCGCACTGCGTCCAGGTCGGCGAGACCGAGCTCAGCCAGCTCTTCGCCCAACAGGCGCTGGCCAAGTTCAACAAGCAGGACGCCAAGGAGATCATCAGCGGCCTGGGCGACCTCAAGAACGACGAGGAGATCCTCAAGCTCGCCCAGCAGATCTACGTCACCTTCAACTCGACCCACATGCAGCTCAGCAACCTCAAGCAGAGCCTGTCGGTCATGCAGAGCCTGCCCGGCGGCGGCGTGGACAAGACGGCCAAGGCGGTCCCGGCCGAGCTGGTGTCGGTGGGCGAGAGCTACCCGGGCAAGGACTTCGCGCTGCTCAAGGTGAACGGCCAGCAGAACCTGCCGACCGTGCCGCTCGGCGACGACGCCGACGTGCGCACCGGTGACACGCTCTACATCTCCGGCTTCCCCGGCCTGGTCACCAACACGCCGTTCTTCAGCCTGGAGTCGAAGCTGGAGCCGGCCCTGACCGAGGGCCCGTACAACGCCAAGCGCACCACGCAGACCGGCGTGCCGTACATCCAGACGCAGGCGCCGTCCTACCACGGCAACTCCGGCGGGCCGGTCTTCAGCAAGGACGGCAAGGTCGTCGGCATGCTGATCGCGGGCACGGTGAGCGAGGGCGGCGAGGCGTCGGAGAGCGAGAGCTTCGTCCTGCCGGTCGGCATCATCAAGGAGAAGCTCGGCGAGAAGAACGTCAAGCCCGCCCAGGCCGTCACGACGACCCGGTACAACGAGGCGCTCAACGACTTCTTCCGGCACTACTACTCCGACGCGCTGCCGAAGTTCCGCGAGGTCCAGGCGCTGTTCCCGAACCACCCGTACGTGGCCAAGTACATCAGCGACTCCCAGCAGGCGATCTCCGCGGGCAAGGACGAGACGCCCAAGCCGATCCTCATGTGGGTGCTGATCGCCGGCGGTGTGCTGCTGCTCCTGGTGCTCGCCGCGGTCGTGGTCAAGGTCCTGCGCGGACGCCGGCGGCCCCAGCCGGCCATCGTCTCGCCCCAGCCCGGGTACGGCGCGGTGCCGCCGCCCCCGTGGCAGCAGCTGCCCGCGGCCCAGGCCCAGCTCTCGCCGCCGGTGCAGCCGATGCACCAGGCCCAGAGCCCGTACGGCCACGGCGGCGACGGCTACGGCCCCGGCGGGTACGGCGCGAACGGCCACGCCGCGAGCCCGTACGGCTCGGCCCCGGACGCCCACTTCCACCAGCCCCCTCACCAGCAGCCCTCCTACGAACAGCCCTCCTACGAACAGCCCGGCGGCGACCAGACCAGGTCCGTGCGCTACGGCCAGTTCAGCCCGCCCGCGGACCCCAGGTCCGGGCAGGTCGCGGACCTGGAACGGCAGATCGCCGACCTCCAGCGCCGGCTCGGCGACCAGCCCCCGAACGCCTGACGGGCCCGCGTGAGCCGAGTCCCGCCAGACACGTCAGGATGCGTGGCCCCGGAACCCCATGACGGGTTCCGGGGCCACGACGTGTGCCCGCCGGATCCGGGCCGCAGCGCCCGCCGCGGCCTACGATGACCTCGTGGACGTGCTGAGCAGCCGCGTGCTCCTGCGGCCGACCGACCCCGCCCGGACCCGCCGCTTCTACGCCGACGCCCTCGGCCTGGCGGTCTACCGCGAGTTCGGCCCCGACGACGATCCCGGCGTGGTCTTCTTCCTCGGCCAGGGTTTCCTTGAGGTCGCCGGGCGTTCCGACGGCCCCGCGACCGGCGGCACGCTGTCGATCTGGTTGCAGGTGCGCGACGTCGGGCGCGAGGAGGAGCGCCTGCGGCAGGCGGGCGTCACGGTGCTGCGCGAGCCGCGGCTGGAGCCGTGGGGCCTGGTCGAGATGTGGATCGCCGACCCCGACGGCCATCGCATCGTCCTGGTGGAGGTGCCGCCCGGCCATCCGCTGCGCCGCGACCCGCGGTGAACCGTCCCGCGTTTGCCTCCGGAGCAGATCGTGTGCTAGCTTTAATCCCGTTGCAGTTGTGGTACCCATAAAAGACTTTGTGCGCACCTGACCTAGCTGGACTTTCAGGTGCGTTTTTGTTTTCCGGTCATCTCCGGGATGGGCTCATCGCGGCGACACGGGGATCCGCGCGGTGCGGATCCCGTCTCTGCACGTCATCTGAAGGAGATCGTTATGGCTACCGGTACCGTGAAGTGGTTCAACTCGGAAAAGGGCTTCGGCTTCATCGCGCAGGACGGCGGCGGCGCCGACGTCTTCGCCCACTACTCCAACATCGTCTCCAACGGTGGCTACCGTGAGCTGACCGAGGGCCAGAAGGTGGCCTTCGATGTCGTGCAGGGCCAGAAGGGCCCGCAGGCCGAGAACATCGTTCCCGCCTGACCTCACGCAGCCCGCGTCTGGGCCCGCACCCTCTCCGGGGTGCGGGCCCAGACCGCTTTCAGGGGCAATTGGTCGGGTATGGACCTATCAGCTCCGCGCGGTTATGTTGCGAGAGCGTCAGGCACGTTGTCAGACGACGCCGAGGAGCACCACCAGGACTGCGTCTGAGAGGACCCTCGCATGTGCGGCATCGCCGGATGGGTGGACTTCGACCGCGACCTGACCGGCGAACGGGCCACCGCCCTCGCCATGACCGCGACCATGAGCTGCCGGGGCCCCGACGACCAGGGCCTGCACCTCGAACCGCACGCCGCGCTCGGCAACCGCAGGCTCGCCGTCATCGACGTCGAGGGCGGCCACATGCCGATCGAGGCCGAGGGCCTGGCCGTCATCACCTACAGCGGCGAGGTCTACAACTTCCGCGAGCTGCGCGAGGAGCTGGCCGCCAAGGGCCACCGCTTCCGCACCAGGAGCGACACCGAGGTCGTGCTGCGCGGCTACCTGGAATGGGGAGAGGGCGTCGCCGACCGGATCAACGGCATGTACGCCTTCGCCGTCTGGGACGAGCGCGCGCAGGAGCTCGTGCTGATCCGCGACCGCATGGGCATCAAGCCCCTGTTCTACTACCCCCTGCCCAACGGCGTGCTGTTCGGCTCCGAGCCCAAGGCGATCCTGGCCAACCCGCTGGCCCCGCCCGTGGTCGACCTCGACGGCCTGCGCCAGCTCCTCAGCATGGCCACCGTCCGGCAGCGGTCGGTCTACAAGGGCCTGTGCGAGCTGCCGCCCGGCCACCTGCTGCGCGTGGGCCGGCAGGGCGCGCGGCTGCGCCGCTACTGGTCGCTGGAGGGCCGCGAGCACACCGACGACCTCGACACGACCGTACGCACGGTGCGCGAGCTGCTCGACGACATCGTCGGCCGGCAGCTGATCTCCGACGTGCCGCTCTGCACGCTGCTCTCCGGCGGCCTCGACTCCAGCGTCGTCACCGCGCTGGCCAGGACGCACGGCCCGATCCGCTCCTTCGCCGTGGACTACGCCGGTTACGCCGAGCACTTCCGGGCCGACGAGTACCGCGGCGACCCCGACCGGCCGTTCGTGCGGATGCTGGCCGAGCACGTCGGCTCCGAGCACACCGACATCGTCCTCGGGCCGGCGGAGCTGGCCGACCCCGGGCTGCGGGCCTCGGTCGTCCGGGCCTGGGACGCGCCGAGCTTCCTGGGCGACATGAACTCCTCCCTCTACATGCTGTTCCGCGCCATCCGGGAGCATTCGACCGTGGCGCTGTCCGGCGAGTCCGCCGACGAGATCTTCGGCGGGTACGCCTGGTTCCACCTGCCGCAGACGGTCGAGGCCGACACCTTCCCGTGGCTGGCGATGGTGATGCGCGAGCAGCAGCCGACCGACATGCTCGACAAGTCGCTGATCCGGCAGCTCGACCTGGACGCCTACACCGCCGACGGCTACCGTACGGCGCTGGCCGAGGTGCCCCACGTGGCCGGGCAGGACGCCCGCGAGCGGCGCATGCGCGAGATCTGCTACCTGCACCTCACCCGCTTCCTGCCCTTCCTGCTCGACCGCAAGGACCGGATGAGCATGGCCGTCGGGCTGGAGGTGCGCGTGCCGTTCTGCGACCACCGGCTGGTCGACTACGTGTTCAACACGCCCTGGTCGATGAAGACGTTCGACGGCAGGGAGAAGAGCCTGCTGCGGGCGGCCGGGGCCGACCTGCTGCCCGAGCCCATCGTGCGGCGGGTCAAGGCCCCGTACCCGGTGACCCAGGACGTGGGCTACGAGCAGGCGCTCCGGGACGCGCTGCGCGAGCTGGCCGCCGACAAGGACGCCCCGGTGCTGCAGCTGCTCGACGCCGACGCCGTCCGCGAGGCCGCCTTCGCGCCGGCCGAGAAGGTGACGACCACGATGAGCAGGTACGGCCTGGAGCTGGCGCTGGATCTGAACGTCTGGCTGACCTCCTACGGCGTGCGCCTGGAGGTGTAGCGGGCACACTGGGCGGATGACGTCCACTGATCATCTGCCGGCCACGCCGTTCGAGGAACAGTTGTGGGCGGCCCACCAGGACGGGCAGACCGCCCTGTGCCTGGGCCTGCTCCGCGACGCCGACCTGGCGTTGCCGATCACCGCCGCCGCGGCGGCCGGGACCGAGCCGCCCGCGTGGGCGACGGCCACGGACTCCGGCCGTACGTGGGTGCTCGCCTTCACCTCGGTCGAGGCGATGGTGACCGCGACCGGCGGCCTGGCCACGCACTGCCGGATCGTCTCGCCCGCCGAGCTGGCGGCGGGCTGGCCGGACCCGCGATGGGGCCTGGCGGTCAACCCGGGCCTCGGGGCCTCGTTCCTGCTGGAGCCGGGGACGCTGGCCAGGCTGGCAGTGCCCACGCTCGTCCAGGACCTGCGGCTGGCGCCCGGGTCGGGGGTGCCGGTGGTGCAGAAGCTGCTGTCCCCGGCCGACATCGGCGACCTGCTGGCGACGGCCGAGCCGCGTGTCTCCGGCTACTGCCACCACGCCCTCGACGTCTCGCACATCGCCACGCCCAGGGTGCTGGCCGACGCGCTGGGGCAGCCCGACATGCTGACCGAGGGCGGCTCGCTGAACATCCTGCGCTGGCATCCCGTCGGCCTCGACCTCTACCGCACCCCGTACGGCGGGCTCGACGAACAGGGCCGGGACGCGGTGGCCGGCTGGGTGGTCGAGGAGCCGCCGTTCGTGGGCATGGGCCTGGTGCCCAACGTCGACCAGGTCATCCGCGAGTACAAGGTGTACGGCGTCGGCCTGCCGCACGGCGCGGAGATCTGGGAGCTCACCCACGAGGGCACCGAGCACCGGCGCGCTCTCTACCACGGTGACCTGCGGCGATGGCTGCTGATCGGCCGGAAGGCGGCGGCATGACCTGGCACTTCTACCGCGCCCACTGGCAGGGCGCCGACTACGTGGCCAGCCCCGAGCCGCACCCCCTGGAGCTGTGGGTACGCCTGCGCACCACCGGCCCGGCCGACGGCTTCGAGGAGGTCGAGCCCGGCTGCCACGTCCGCACGGTGCCGTTCACCGAGTGCGCGTCCCTGCAGTTCGTCACCACGGAGTGCACCTGGCGGGGCGAGCGGTTCCAGGTGCACGACGAGCGGGACGGCCTGCTCCTGCTCGAATACCTGGGCGGCTCCGCGCCCGCGGCGCTCGCGCTGGGGCTGGAGCGGATCGAGCGGGGGGTGTACCGGGCGTGGGCCCCGCGGACGGAGATCACCGAGCTGCGCGAGGAACTTGTGGCGATAAGTCCACAGGATGGGCCTTTTTGAGGATTGGCTCTTGTCTCCTGTTGTTCATGTGACAGAAACTGACCTGAAAGGTGCATGTGACGTAAGAAACACGCGGCATGGGGGCGGGGGTGTCATGGATTCTCCTGACGTGGCGGGGATGCGGGCATACGGCGACGAGCTGCGCGACATGTTCCGCCAGATCCAGGACGTGGGCATGGAGCTGCACCAGCAGGCCAAGGCCGTCCAGGTGACCGAGACCTCGAAGGACGGCCTGGTGTCGGTCACCGTCGGCTCGCGCGGCGAGCTGATCCGGCTCGACCTCGACCCGCGCATCTACCGCCGCCCCGACGCCCGTCAGCTCGCCGACACCATCGCCGAGACCACCCGGCTGGCCGCCGAGCGCGCCCAGGAGCGCGTCACCGAGATCTTCGAGCCGGTGATCCCGCGCGAGGACTTCCAGGCCCATCTGAGCGGCGACCTCGAAACCGTCATGGCCCGGCTCGCCGACCGCATGGGAGGCAGCCGATGAGGCCCTGGGACGGCACCCAGATCATCAAGCCCGTCGTGGACTCGGGCATCTCCCAGTGGACCACCATGGCCGAGGACTGGGAGAAGGAGTCCGAGCGGCTGGTCGCCGCGGTCGTCGAGGCGCTGGCCGCCGCGCCCTGGGGCAACGGCGCCGAGGGCCGGGCGTTCATGAACTCCCATTTCCGCGACGACGGCCCCAATCGCATGCTCAACCAGTGCGTCGAGCTGTCCAAGCAGATGATGGACGCGTGCGGCAGGCTGCGCGCGAGCATCGACAACACCCTCGGCGTGGACGCCGCCATCGAGCAAGACCTCAAGGCGCGAGAGGTCTGACGCGTGACGCACAGCGCGACCGGCCCCCAGGGGCCGACTTCCCACGCTTCGCCGGGTGTGCCCACCATCCAGCCCCCGGTCCGCATCGACCGGGACGTGGAGCCGGTCTGGGAGACCGAGGTGCTGCCCGACTGGGTGGTCAACTGGTTGATCCCGATGTTGTCGGCCGGTCAGAAGTGGCCGGAGGCGAGCGAGAGCGGGATGTCCAAGCTCGCCCACGCCTACCACGCGCTCGCCGCCGGCGCGATCGGCACCGCGCCGCGCGCCGGCTCGGCCGTGCGCACCGTGGCGACCGGCTGGTCCTCGCCGGCCAGCGCCGACTTCGTCTCCCGCGCCAAGTACCTGTACGGCCACGGCGCCGGCATGGCGGGCGCGGCCGGCAAGTCGCAGAACTACCTGAGCCAGTCGGAGAACTTCGCGGTCGAGACCCAGTACTCCAAGCTGTCCGTCAACGTGGCGTTCTGGGTCACGGTCGTCGCCATCGCCATCGCGCTCTTCGTCGCCTTCTTCACCGCCGGCTCCGCGACGGCGATCATCGGGCCGTACGCGGCCGCGGGCCGCGCGGCGATCAGCCGGATCCTGGTCCGGCTCGCCATGATCGGCGCCAGGGAGGTGGGCGCCGGCAAGCTGGCCCGGGTCACCGCGCTCAGCGGCGCCACCGGGCGCGGCCTCATCACCCGGCTGCTCGGCTCCGCGATCGGCAAGGAGCTGATCGAGGAGATCGGCGAAGAGTTCTTCATCGACGCCGCCGCCCAGTACCAGCAGATCCAGATGGGCACCAGGAAGGAATGGGACTGGAAGAAGTCCCAGGCGGCGATCATCGGCGCCGGCGGCGGCGCGCTCGCCGGCACCGCGCTGTCCGGGCCCGTCTCCCGCCTCACCCGGCACATGCCGGGCTTCCCCGGCCGCGCGATGACCACCGGCCTGACCAACACGATCGCCTCCCCGGTCGGCAGCTTCTTCGCCAACGGCATGGTGTACGGCCAGTGGGACAACCCGTTCTCGGCCGACTCCATCATGGGCGGCTTCATGGGCGGCGCGGGGCGTACCGGGTCGATCAGCCCGTTCAACCCCGAGGTGTACACGACGCTGGCCAACCCGGTCAGTGCCCTGGCCTCGGCCTACGACACCGCCGCCCGTACCGACGCGGCCCGCGCGGGTGGCGGCGACCCCAACGCCGGAGGCGGGAACCCGCCGGCCGGCAGCCCGGCCCCCGTGGGCGGCGGGCCCGTCGTCCCCGCCGGGGCGGCGCACGCCGGCGCGCCCTCCTCCAGCCAGAACGACGACGTCAGGCGCGGCACGCCCACCGCCCCCGACTCCGACGCCGGCCCGCGCCGCGGCTCCACCTCGCGGGACGACCGGCAGAACACCGACCGCGAACCCCGGGCCGAGACCAACGAGAACTCCACCGACGACACCACCGACGACTCTGCGGCGGACTCCGACACGACACCGCAGACCCCGGACCCGAAGGCGAAGACCGGCTCCGCACCGGCTCCGCAGACCACCGCCGCCCCCCAGACCCAGGACGACTCCCAGGCCCAGGACGACTCCCAGGCCCAGGACGACTCACAGGACGCCCAACAGGACGACCAGCAGCAACCGGCCCCCCAGCAGGACGCCCAGCCTGCCCCGGCAGCCCAGTCGGACGCTCAGCCGGACACCCAGCAGAACGCCCAGCAGGACAACCAGCCGAACGCACAACAGGACAACCAGCAGAACCCGCAGCAGGACAACCAGCAGGGGCCGATCGCGCAGCAGGGCGACCAGCAGGGAGAGGCCGCCCCGCAGAACGACGACACCCCCGCCACCACGTCGGCCGCCGCCCCCGACGACGCGCCGCCGCCCACACCCGTCCTGGCGACCGTCCGGGCCCGCAACGCGCTGATGAACTCGCTCACCGTGGACTTCCCCGGCGCGGTCATCGGCCCGAACGGCGACCTCCTCATCCCCTCCCCCGACGGCAGCGTACGGGTGATCCGCGCCGCCACCATGCGACGCGTGCGCGCCGCCCTGGACACCCGCGCCGACGAGGTCACCGACGCCGACGAGCTGCAGGCCGAGGCCACCGCGCTGGTGCTGCTGGCCCAGGAGGCGGGCGAGACCCGGCAGCCCGCCACGAGCAGGCCGGGCACGGTCACGTCGAGGCCGGTCCCGGGCACCCGGCACGTCCCCGACGCCCGGCCGGGCACCTCGCTGCAGCCCGACGAGGTCGAGGCGGGCGCCGACGCCCTGCGGACGTCCCACTTCCTCAACCAGGACGTGCAGGACATCACCTGGTCGGCCGACGGCACGCTCGTCGTCCGGACCAGGAACAACGGCACCCACCACTTCCGCCCGGTCATCGGCGAGATGACCGAGGGGCTCATGGGCGAGACCGAGCTCTCGACCGGCGAGGACGCCCAGCACGCCCACGTCGTGCACTTCGCCCCCGGCATGAACCCGAGCCAGGTCTCCCGGGTCTGGCTGCACGAGATCACCGACACCCTGCAGAAGCTCCAGGAGGACACCGCCCCCAAGCGGCGGGGCTTCCTGCGCCGCAAGCGGGCGACCAGCGAGCCCACGCAGGACATGTGCGCCCAGGCCCAGCTCAACGAGCTGGCGTTCCTGGCCGAGCAGTGGCACGCCGCGCCGACGCCGCAGGAGCAGCGGCTGCTCGCCCTCGACATCGACGGCGTGTCCCGCCAGCTCACCGAGCGCGGCCACACCCCGCCGCTGCCGCCGTGGGCCCCCAAGCCGGGGTCCCGGCCCACGCACGCGCCGCCGCTGCCGCAGGGCCGCCCGGCGCGCGAGGAGCTGCCGGCCGTCATCGACGCGCTCAAGCGGGCCGAGGCGGCGATGCAGGAGCAGATCGACGCCAAGCGGAAGAGCGCCGAGGAGGCCAAGGAGGCGATCCGCAAGTCGCGGCAGGAGGCACGGAAGGCCGACAGGCAGCACGACCAGGGCCACGCGGAGCGAGCGCGCAAGGCGCGGGCGGAGAGCCGCACCCATCGCGCCACCCGGGAACGGCACACCAGGATCGCCGACGCGTACGAGGTCGCGCTGCGCGAGGCGACCCGGACCCGGCAGACGTACCAGCAGCTGCTCACGGCGTTGAACGAGATCGAGAACCCGAGCGCGCCCGCCGGGCCGGTCGGTATGCGGCCCGTCGCCGAGCGGCTGGCCAACCAGGTCCTGCGGCAGCACGCCGCGTACCTGGACGCGCTGGCCGCCGCGTTGCCCCAGGAGATCAACCTGGCCGCGGCCCAGCCGACGGGCCGGCTGGCCCACGTGTCCGCCCTCACCACCGCCGTCAACGACCTGCTGGCCGACAACGGCATCGGCCACAGGTTCACGACGCACGAGCTGGAGGGGGCGATCCGGGCGGACTTCCACAAGGCCGTCTCCGCCGACGGCCTCGTCGTGCAGGTGGGGCACCACGGCAAGGCCGCCGAGGTGCGCATCAAGCTGACACTCGCCGACCTGGTCGAGGTGCTCGATCCGGCCATCAAGGGGTCGGAGATGATGGTGGGCCTGTTCCACCAGGCCGGCCGTACGGCCTCGGTCAGCCAGGCGGGCAGCGGCGGGCTGTCGATGGGCTTCGACACCAGCGTCCTGGCCCAGTTCCTGCCCGAGGACACCGCGACGCGGATGATGACCGAGCTGTTGGGCGTCGGCATCGGCGCCTCGATCGGGCGCAACTGGTCGAACGGCGGCGGAGCCGGCATGTTCGCCCAGAGGGGTTCGGTCACCGACAACCGGAGCGAGTCGCTGCTGTTCGACGCCGCCGCCACCTGGACGGCCGAGATCCGCACCGGCCAGGACGAGAACTGGCGTGGCACCGTCACGGTCGACTCCGGCGCTCCCGGCGACTCGTCGAGCCAGCGGGTGTGGTTCTCGCACTCCGCCACCGACCAGCCGCCGCGCAGGCTGGAGTGGATCGACAGGGCCAAGCGCCGCGAGAAGATGCCCAACGTCGTCGTCCAGAGCATGAGCGACCTGGAAGGCGCCGTCGACATGCTCGCGGACGTGCTCGGCGGCGACTACGCCGAGGTCGGCACCCCGGCCCGCGACGCGCTGCGCGGGTTCGTCACCCATAACCTGCCCCACAGCCTGCGGACCGCGGTCAACGAGGGGCTGGAGCGCGTCTTCACCAAGAACGGCGAACCGCAGGTGCGGGTACGCGCCGAGAGCCGGGTCGTGGTGGAGCTCTCCCAGCCGGTCGGCGGCTCGACCTCCGAGGAGTGGGAGGAGGAGGTGCTGGTCGACTTCGTCGCGACACCCGCGAGCGCGTCCTCGGGCGCCTCGCTCGAAGGCAGCGCCTCGGCCGGGTTCAACGCCCCGGGGCTGGCGGCCGTGGATCTCGGCGGGTACCAGCCCAAGATCGGCCCCAAGGCCAACGGAGCGAGAGGGGCGTCGCGGTCGTACTCGGCCACGGCCAACAAGCAGGCGATCCACCCCAGCGTGCGCCGCATGACCCACCCCAAGCAGAGCTACCGGCTCGTGGTGGTCACCACGTTCACCGTGGAGCGGTTCGGTGAGCCCCCCGTCACGTTGACGCCGGTGCGCAGCACGGCGCTGGCCGACATGCGCGAGAAGGCCGCCTACCGTTTCGGCCTGCCCGTGGACAGCGCCGCGCTGGTCCGCAAGGGCGGACAGCCGGTCACCGACGCCAACGGCGACCAGGTCCTGCGCGGCGACCCCAACCCCGCCCCGCCGCCCGGCCGCAAGCCGGAGCTGCCCGTATGGCTCGGCGAGGGGCCGGGGAAGATGCGCGGCGCGGGCCCGGCGCTGGTGGAGGAGATCGAGGGGCTGGAGGAGTTCCGGAAGAAGGTCATGAAGGAGCTGGCCGATCGGGGGGTCATCCCGAAGGTCGTGAACGGCGTGCCGGAGTACTCCACCAACAGGCTCGCCCGCGCCAGCCAGATCCTCAACGAGCAGGAGCTCATGGAGCAACTGTCGGAGCAGCGGATCCGCGCCGCCTACGACTCCCTGGCTCAGGACGGCATCGTCCTCGACCTGACGCTGCACGGTCTCAACGCCGCCCCCGAGCACTACACGCTGCACCTGTCGCTGCAGCAGGACTTCGACGACGTGACCTACGTCGGTCACACCGACACCCAGACGGTGGTCAACCTCGACATCGGCTCCGACACCTCGGCCCGCGCCATCAACAGGTCCAGGACGTACAGCGGCGGCGCGTCGGTCAGCGAGAGCGACGGCCCGAACAAGGGTCAGGACGGCCTCACGCACGAGGTCGGCGTCAACGGCGGCGGCAACCGCACCCGTACGGCGGGCTCCAGCGCCGGCGGCACGACCAACATCGTGACCCTGGAGGAGAGCAACGGCCCGGTCGCGATCCTGAAGCTGGGCCACCACATGACCGCCGACCTGCTGCACAACGGCACGACGACGACGATCGCGACCACCGAGGGCTCGGCCCAGCTCGTCTTCGCCGCCGACCTGCTCCCGTCGACGAAGGAGACGCCGCCCGCGCCGATCGGGCGGATGTCCCCGAAGCTCAGGTCCATCGCACAGTTGCTGCACGTGGACGTGGGCCGTCCCCTGGACGCGGCCCGCCAGGTGCTGCCACGCGGCACGACCGCCGACTCCGTGGCCCTCCAGCACCTCATGACGTTCCTGAACGTGCGCAACCTGGTCGGCCATCCGAAGCTGCTGAACCGGCCGCTCACCACGGACGGCGCGATCCGGCCGAACGGCGGCCCCACGCGCTCGTCGCTGTCGGTGTCCGGCGAGATCGGCGAGACCGAGGTGGTGGGCGTCGTCGACCACGTCACCGGCAAGATCAAGTTCGGGCTCGGCAGCGCGGGGATCTCGTGGGGCGGCTCGTCCGGTCTGTCCACGGGGATGTCGACGAGCGCCTCCGACCTCGACGACGGCGGCACGACCAGCGACGGCGGCTCGCTCTCGCTGCCCTCCCGGTCCGGCGGCACGTCCGAGTCCACCGCGCTCACGGACATCTGGGGCAGCGAGGAACTGCTGATCGACTTCGGCCGCCACTACATGCTGCGCAGCACCGTCGATCTCACCCTCACCGGCTCCGAAAGCGTCGAGTACGGGGTGCCGACCGGCGACCGCATCACCGTCAGCGGGTCCAGGACGGAGACCGTCTCCGGCACCGCGCTGTTCGCGGTCGCCGAGGACGACGCGCTGCTGATGTACGCGGAAGGCGACCTCGACCTGCCGCTCCACCTGGTCGGCGACGCGGTCGAACGGTTCCTCAACGGCAGCCTGACCCTCGACCGGAGCATCGCGGTCCCGCTGGTGCAGCGCTACGTCATGGACATGGCGCAGTCGGGGGTCACCAACGAGTACACCGAGCGCCACACCCCGCAGGCCCTGCTGACCAAGCTCAAGGAGGTCGCCGGGCTCGGCTCCCCCGCCCCGGGAAGCCCGCAGGAGAAGCTCGACCAGGCCCTCGACGACGCCGCCGAGCAGCTCGAACGCTCCAGAGACGTGGTGCTCGCACCGCCGTACGACCAGTCGGTGGGCGCGAGCGCGACCGAGTCGCTGACCCTGACGGACGAGAACGGCAACCCGGTCGACGTGATCGACGCGGTCCGGAGCGCCGTGCAGGACGCCGTGCCCGGGGCGCTGGACGAGAGCACCACCCTCGGCGAAGAGCTGAACGTCGACTTCTCCGAGGACGCCGCGGTGATCCACGTCGCCGACATGTGGTCAACGCGGGGCTTCGAACGCAGCTACCACGTCCAGCAGGGCGCACAGGTGACGCAGGCCGAGGAGGTGACGGTCAGGGTACGCCTCGAACCCGTCGGCGACCCGCGCACGGCCAGGATGCTCAGTCAGACGTCGCAGGCCGGTCTGATCGTCCAGCACTACCGGTACACCGACCAGACGCATTCGGAGTCGTACAACGGGTCCTATTCGGCCGGCCTCGACTCGACCACCGGCGATCCGACCGGCGGCCAGGGCGGCGGCCTGTCCACCGACCGCGGACGCGGGTACTCGGGCTCCACCAACCACCAGAACACGCGGCTGCAGCGGATCGGCCTGTTCAACGGGCTGACCCAGGTGGAGCAGCAGATGCGGGTCGTCATCGAGGTGGAGCGCCGTCCCGTACGGGGAGGCAGGATCCCGGCCGGCGCCAAGAAGACCGCCGACAGGCTCCAGCGCAAGCCGCGCGCCACGCCGCCGGTCGTCTACAACGCCACGCTGGTGCGGCGTATCCCGACCGGCATGACCAGGCCCGTCGCGGAGGACCCGGGGCCGGTCGTCATGAACACCGACCCCCGGCAGGCGGAGCTGCATCCCGGCTTCTTCACGCAGGCGTTGCGGGAGAGCCCGGCCAAGCCCAGCCTGTACGAGGTCGTCACCGCCCAGCTCACCAAGATGCTGGGCGCGGCGGCGGTCCAGGAACGCCGCCCCGAGCTGATCAGGCGGCTGGCGCCGTCGGCGCTGCTGACCGCGTTCGAACGGATGACGGACCCCGCCGGCGAGCCGCTTGTCCCGGTGACCAGGCAGAAGTTCAAGGACCAGGGCGTGACGGTCACCGTCCACGCCCGCACGTCCGACCTGACGATCGTGGCCGGGCCGTACGACGGGGAGAAGGGGCAGGTCGACCGGCAGGCCGACGCCCAGAATGTGACCGTCTCCCGCGGGCACACGACCCCGGTGGGCTGGGGCGTCAACGGGTCGGACAAGTCGACCGGGGTGAACGGCGGCGTCAAGGGCGGGGAGCAGACGTCCGAGAACGTCAGCGACCACCACGGGGCGCGCCGCGAGCGCAGCATGTTCGAGAAGGGCAAGCTCTACACCGTACGTCTGCGGGTGGACTACGACCTCGACTTCCAGTACATGGCGCGGCTGCGCGACGGCAACGAGCACCCGGTCGGCGACCCCGTGCACCTGCCGGGCGCATCGACCGGCGAGGTGGACGTGGTCATGTTCGGGGAGGAGATCGAGGAGCTGCGCGAGCGCATGGCGGCGGGCGTACGGCTCGGGCCGCCGCGCCCCGGCGGCCCGCCGCCCGCGACGTTCACCTTCGTGCCCGCCTCCGACAACCAGAACCCGATCCAGACCCTCCAGGAGGCCCGCATGGCCGCCCGCGACCGCGGCGAGGTGGCCAGGGTGGCGGTCTGGGAGGCCGACGGCCTGCACCGCTACCGCGTCCTGCCGGACGGCTCGTTGTACAGCGAGACGCCCGACGGCGGCTTCGCCGACGCGTTCGCGGGCCTGGCCCCCGACCTGCTGGACGCGGCCGTCGGCGCCGGGCTCGACCTGCGCGACGTCTACATGAACCCGAGCACGGACGGCACGTTCACCGAGCAGGTCAAGGCCGCGCTCGCAGCCGTCGACGCCCTCCCCGCGCCCGCCCCGCCGCCCGCCTGGCCCGCCCCCGCTCCCGCCACCGCCGAGCACACGAACCCGGTGGGCGGCAGCGTGGCGCAGGGCGTGACGCCGGCCGCCGGGATGCCGTCCCCCGCGATCGAGAACACGCTGTTCAGCAGGTCGGCCCGCCCCGAAGGGGTGCCCGACCTGAGCCTGGACGAGCTGCGCGGCCAGCCCCTGTCCGCCGTCGACCTCGGCGGCGCCGCCGCCCACGTGAGCTGGACCGGGGACGACGTCCTGACCGTCCAGGTGCCGGGCGCGCCCGACCAGCACGTCCGCGTGGAGGTCGGCGAGCCGGGCGAGGGCCTGAACGCGCTCACCGTGCCGCGCGCGGGCACGGCCGAGGATCCACACCTGCTGCGGATCTGGGGGCGCGTGCATCCTGACCTGGTGTCGTCGGTCCTGGTCCACGACCTCTCGCACGTCGTCCAGACGGCGACCGCGGCGGCCGCCGGCATGCCGCAGGGCGTGCTCAGGACGTCGCCGCAGGGCGAGCAGACCGAGGGCACCGACCTGTGCCTGCTCCCCCGCATGGACGAGCACGCCCACCTGTCCGACAAGTGGCACGCCACCACCGACCCGGCCCGGCGCGAGCGCCTGGCGGCGGCGATCGACGCCCTCGCCGAGGACATCCGCCGGCGCGGCCACACCCCACCGGCTCCGCCGTGGGGCACCGGGCCCCGCGCGCCGGCCGTCCCCGAGCCGCAGAGCCGGATCGCCCGCCTGCTCAACGGCGGCTCGGCCACCGGCCTGGACACCTCGCCGCCGGGCCTCGGCAAGCTGGCCGAGATCGCCGGCGTGCCCGCCATCGCCCCGGGAGCCGCTCCCGTCAACGGCGCCGCCCCGCACGTGGGGCCGGCGGACGCGTTCACGGTGACCACCCCAGGCGGTGAGTTCACGCTGACGCTGGCCGAGGCCGCGCCCGGCGCGACCGGGGTGACCGTCGAGTCGAGCGCTCCCGGCCACCTGACGCTGCGGGTGCCCGCCGACGCCGGCTCCCGGGCCACGGCGGCCGTCGCCGAGCACGTCGCGGCCCACGCCGCCACGCTCGCGGGCGACCCCGCCACCGGCCGTCCGGCGCAGGCCCGTCCCGCCGAGGGCGGGCGGCCCGGTCCGGCCGAGGCGGCGGCGCTGGCCCGGCTGCGCGGGCTGGCGCGGGCGGTCGCCGAGGCGGGCCCGATCCGCTCGCGCGCCGAACGGGCGGCGCTCCAGGAGGAGGCCCGGCGGCTGGGGCTGACCGGCGACCAGCAGGGCGCGCCGTCCAGGCTGGCGGAGCTGTCCCGCTCGGGCGACCTCACGCCCGCCGACGTCACGGCGATCCGCGGCCACGCGACGCTCCCCGAGACGGCTGCCGCCGGAGCCGTCGTACGGGCCGCCGCCCTCATGGGCGGGCGCGTCGTGATCCACGGCCCCGGCCTGCTCGACATCGTGCTGCCCGGCCGGGCGCCCATCACCGTCGACGTCCGGCGGCCCGGGTCCGGCGAGCCCGACCCCGGCGTGCTGACCTACGACGTGGACCCGGCCCGCACGGTCGGCGCGAACGAGCGGGCCGCCGCCGGGACCGCCGCCGCCGCCGTCGCCCGCGCGCTGGGCCTGCCGCCCGCCGACAGCCAGGAGCTGGCCGAGCTGCACGAGGCCGTGCGCCAGGCCCGCGTGGCCAACACCAGGCAGCGCCCGGGCCGCCTGGGCGTGCTGTTCGACCTGGTCACCGGGGCCCGCCCGGAGATCCTGCGGCTGCTCCCCCCGCAGGTGGCCACCCAGCTGGCCACCCTGGCGGACGGCCGCCGCCCCCGCGACTGGCCCGCCGTCCTGGACCGGATCCGCGTGCTGGCGAACACGACCGGCTGGAACCCGCCCGCGGCCGAGTGCGTGTGCCCGGACGACGGCCCGTGCGTGTGCGGTCTCCGGCTGAACGACACCCCGCTGGTGACGCCGGACCCCGAGGCGGTGGCGGTGTGACAGGCGGGACGTCGGGCATCATGGGTACCCCGAGGAGAGGACGGCTATGACTTTCGCGGTGGCGCGGACGAGGGACGAGGCGCATCTCTACCTCGACCTCAACCCCTGCGCCTGCGGGTCCACCGACACGACCTGGCGCAACGGGCTGGTCGACGTCGAGGGCGAGCTGGTCAACCGCTACTTCGGCCCGTGCGAGGAGTGCGGCACGCCGCGCGAGTTCGTGTTCGGGCTGCCGGAGCGGCCGGTGCTGCCCGCCGGGTTCCCGACGTTCGGCGGCCCCGAGCCGTCGGAGCTGCTCGACGCGGGCGAGTGGTTGTGGGTGGCCGACCTGACGGCGAGCGACGTGCCGGTGGCCGACCGGGCCGAGGCCCTGCGCACGCTGAGGATCGCCGCCGCGGCGGTGGAGGAGGTCGTCAAGTTCGTGCCGGCGGGCGCGGACGCGGTGCCCGACGACGGGTTCTGGTCCGACCGCGGGCAGGGGGTGCGCGCGGCCGAGCCCGGCAGGTTCCAGCTCGACCGGCTGCTGGTCGTCCGCGACACCTACCAGGCGCTGGCGGGTGAGTATGCCTGAGCAGGGTCTGGGCCGCTCGCTCGTCGAGGCGTACGTCTACATCGACCTGGTGGCCCACTCCGGCACGCCGGGCGCCTCGCGCGGCGCCACCGTCGACCAGGACGCCGAGAGCCTGCGGGTGCGGCTCGGCGACGTGGAGGTCGAGGTCCCCGTCGAGGCCGAGCGCGCGGCCAGGGAGACCGGCGCGACGTTCGGCACCGGCCTGTCGGAGCTGCTCGACCCCGGCCAGTGGGTGCTGATCGCCACCACGTACGCGAGCCGCGCCCTGGAGGAGGGCCTGTTCTACGCCGCCGGCCCGGCCTCCCCCGAGCGGTACGACGCCGTGGCGACCGGCTGGCGCTTCGCCGCCGACGCCCTGGCCGAGGCGCTGAAGTTCTTCCCGCCGGAGGCCGCCGAGCTGCCGCCCGACGCCTTCTGGAGCGACCTGGGCCGAGCCGTGCGCGAGACCGAGCCGCAGCGCCTGACCCGGGCGAAGCTGGAGGACGACCTGGCCTTCTACCGCAAGAGCCTCGACGACTTCGAAAGCCTGCACACAAGGCCCTGACCGGCAGAGTGCGCCCGCCGGAGGGTAAGGCTCTCATTACCGATTGGCTACTCTACTTTTAGTAGCCGAATAACTACTTTCGGTAATGTCCTGCTCCTCCTCAGGGAAGAGGCGCGCCATGCCCCAGTACGCCGCGGTCCCGCGGCTCCCGACCGGCCCCACCGGCCTCGGAACCTCCGCGCTCCACCTTCCGACCCCAGCTCCACCCCCCGCGCCCATCCCCGCGCCGCGGCAGCTCCCGGCGCCCGTTCCCTACGTCGAGCGGGAGTGGGGCGACGGCTCCTACCCGCCGCTCTACTGCCCCGAGACGGTCCGCGACGACCCGGCGCTCGGCGCGGAGGTCGACCGGCGGCTCGTGGCGTGGGCCGAGAAGGTGGGCCTGCACGCCGGGCGGATGGACGAGTTCGCCGCCACCGGGTTCGGCCGGCTGGCGATGCTCGCCCACCCCGACAGCGACGACCCCGACCTGCTGCTGATCGCGGCGCAGATGAACACCGCCTGGTGGGCGGCCGACGACTACTACGCCGACGAGACCGAGCTCGGCGCGAGCCCCACCGAGCTGCCGCCGCGTCTCGCGCTCGTCATGTCGGCCATGGACCCGCCCCCGCCCGCGGGCGTGTACACCGAGCAGCTCGAAGAGGCGATCGAGGCCGACCCCGTGCTGGTCGCCCTGCGCTCGGCCACCGGCCACCTGTCCCGCCACGGCACCCCGTCGCAGGTCATGCGGGCCTGCAACACCACCTTCCAGATGTACGTGAGCTGGACCGCCTACGCCGCCTGGCGCTACCTGGAGACCCCGCCGCCCGTCTGGCGCTACCTCGCGGCCCGGCAGCACGACAGCTTCTACACCTCCATGACCCTCATCGACGTCGTCGCCGCCTACGAGCTGCCCGCCAACCTGTTCTACGACCGGCGCTTCCACACCGCGCTCATGCAGGCCGGCACGGCCAGCGTCATCGTCAACGACCTCCACTCCGTCGCGCGGGAGGCGGCCGACGAGCTGCCCGACTCCAACGTCGTCCTGCTCATCGCGGGCGAGGAGAAGTGCTCCACGCGCGAGGCCACCGAACGCGCCGTCGCGCTGCACAACGACTTCGTCAAAGGCTTCGAGACCAGCCAGCGCGAGCTCGCCGCCGTTCCTTCCGTGGAACTGCAGCGATTCCTGCGCGGCGCCCAGGGCTGGATGGCCGGTTGCCTCGAATGGCACGGCAGCAGCAGCCGCTACCACTCATGACGACCGGCCGCCCCCGGCCGGAAAGGAGCTCTTCCCAGGTGACCGTCAACACCCAGTCCCCCGTCCTCACGAGCCATTACCAGCACTCCGTCGCCAGCTACTGGAACGCCGAGAAGAACCCGGTCAACCTGCGCCTGGGCGACGTCGACGGCCTGTACCACCACCACTACGGCATCGGCGAGGTGAACTGGACGGTACTCGACGGCCCCGAGGACACCCGCGAGGACCGCATCGTCAAGGAGCTCCACCGCCTGGAGACCGCCCAGGCCGACCTGCTGCTCAGCCATCTCGGCCCGCTCGAACCCCACCACCGGGTGCTCGACGCCGGCTCCGGCCGCGGCGGCAGCAGCCTCCTGGTCAACATGCGGTACGGCTGCGAGGTCGACGGCGTGTCCATCTCCGAGTCGCAGGTCGCCTTCGCCAACGACCAGGCCAAGAAGCGCGGCGTCGACGACAAGGTGCGTTTCCACTTCCGCAACATGCTGGAGACCGGCTTCGAGACTGGATCGTTCCAGGCCAGCTGGAACAACGAGAGCACCATGTACGTCGAGCTGTCCCTGCTGTTCGCCGAGCACGCCCGGCTGCTGCGCCGGGGCGGCCGGTACGTCTGCGTCACCGGCTGCTACAACGACGCCTACGGCCTGCCGTCCCGGGCGGTCAGCCAGATCAACGCCCACTACATCTGCGACATCCACCCCCGCAGCACGTACTTCGAGCAGATGGCGGCCAACCGGCTGGTCCCGGTCAGCGTCGTCGACCTGACGGCGGCCACGATCCCGTACTGGGAGCTGCGCGCCCGTACCCACCTGGCCACGGGCATCGAGCAGTCCTTCCTCGACGCCTACAAGAACGGCAGCTTCCAGTACCTGCTCATCGCGGCCGACCGCGTCTGATCAACCGGCCACCGCGGCGGCCAGCTCCCACGGGTCGTGGGCCGAGAAGACGCTCACCTGGTCGCCGTGGTCCCGTACCAGCTCCCGCAGCCGGGCCTGGGTGCCGAGCCGCAGGTCGTGATGGACCTCCGAGCGGGTCTGCACGACGTCCATCAGCGGGTGCGGATGCGGGTCCGGCTGCAGCTCGCGGTGGTAGTAGTAGGCGTCGCCGCAGTGCAGCAGCCAGCGATCCCCCTCGCGGACGGCGACGCCGGTGTGCCCGGCGGTGTGCCCGCCGAGGGGGACCAGCCTGATGTCCTCGGGCAGCCCGTCAGGCTTGATCGAGGCGAAGCCGAACCAGTCGTCGTTCGCCTCCGGGGTGTAGGTGACCCAGTCGGGGCCGTGCGCCCAGTGGGCCGGGCGGTAGCGGAAACTCGGGGACTCGGCCAGCGCCGCCTCCAGCTCGGCGGCCAGCAGGTGCACCCGCGCGCCGGGGAAGTCCGGCAGCCCGCCGCAGTGGTCGACGTCGAGGTGGGTGACGATGACGTGGCGCACGTCGTCCGGGCGGTAGCCGAGCCGGGCGACCTGGCGGACGGCGGTCTCCTCCTCCTCCAGCGCGGGCTCGGCCATGGCCACCCAGTCGGCGCCCAGCGTGCCGGCCGGGTCGCGCACGTTGCCGAGCCCGAGGCCGGTCTCGACCAGCACGAGCCCGTCGGCCGGGGTCTCCACCAGCAGGCAGTGGTTCACGGCGGGGGTGGCGGGCGGGCCGTCGTAGGTGGCTTCGATCGTCCGTACGGATCCGCAGTTCAGGTGATGAATCCTCATGGGGACGATCGTCGTACTTGAACCGCGGTTCAAGTCAACTCGTCAGCCGCCCGCCATCATGTCGCCGAAGGCGCGGGCCGCCGGGCCCGAGGTGAACAGCCGGTCGAGCCGCGCCCTGGCCAGCCGGCGGCGGAACGGCCCGGCCAGCGTCTCGTCGCCGGCCTCGTGGGTCATCTCCGTCATCCAGCGGGAGAACTCCTGGTGGTGCCACACCCGTTCCAGGCAGGTGGCGGAGTAGGCGGCCAGCGGCTCCTCGTCGCCCTCGCGCAGGGCGGCGCGCAGCGCGCGGGCCAGCACGTCGGCGTCGGCGACCGCCAGGTTCATGCCCTTGCCGCCCATGGGCGTGATGATGTGGGCCGCGTCGCCGACCAGGAAGAGCCGGCCGTAGCGCATCGGGTCGACGACGTGGCTACGCATCTCGACGAACGCCTTCTCCCCGATCGGGCCGTCCGGCAGGCCGTCGTCGGCCAGGCGCAGCCGCAACTGGGCCCAGATCCGCTCGTCGGGCCAGTCGGCGGCGGTGGCGTCGGGGGTGCACTGGAGGTAGAAGCGGCTGGCCCGCGGGCCACGCGGGAAGTGGGCGGCGAAGCCGTGGGCCGTGATCGCCATGAGCGGGTAGCTCGGCGGCGGGACGTCGGCGAGCACCGTCAGCCAGCCGATGCCGTAGTCGTGGGAGTAGGTGGTGAGGGCGTGCGCGGGCACGCCGGCCCGGCTGACGCCGTGGTGGCCGTCGCAGCCGGCGACGTAGGAGCAGGCGATCTCGTGCGTGACGCCGCCGGCGTCGCGGTAGGTGACCGTCGGCGCGGCCTCCCCGACGCCGCGCGGGGTCACCTCGGCTGCCTCGAACCGCAGGTCGCCGCCGAATTCGAGGAGGCGCGCCAGCAGCCTGCCGACGAGCACCTGCTGCGGCACGAGCCGGCCCGTCCGGCCCTCGGTGATCGCGGGGACGTCGAGGAAGCGCCGCTCGCCGTCGACGCGGAACTCGAACCTGGTCTCCTGCGGCATGCCCGCCAGGACGGTGTCGGCCAGGCCCCACTCCTCGAAGACGCGGGCGCCGTGGTGGTCGAGGATGCCCGCGCGCTGGCGCTGCTCGACGTACGGGCGGCTCTGCCGTTCGAGCACCACGCACTCGACGCCGGCCTGGCGGAGCAGGCTCGCCAGGGTCAGCCCCGCCGGACCGGCTCCGATGACGACGACCTCGGTGTGCTCTCGCCTGCTGGTCTCCCCGGACATGGCGGTCCTTTCGCCTCGGTGACGCGCAGTGGTACCCGGCCAGGATGATCACGATGATAGTCCGTGCCGTCACCACCGCACGGGGAGACTGAGCACCCCGTGGATGTCGGTGCCGCCGCGCACCGGGACCTCCTCGGGCGCGACGGCCAGGCGCAGGCCGGGGAAGCGGGTGACGAGTGCGGGAAGGGCCGTGCGCAGCTCCACCCGCGCGAGCTGCTGGCCGAGACACTGGTGGATGCCGTGGCCGAAGGACAGGTGGCCGGTCGCGTCGCGGCGCAGGTCGAGGCGGTCCGGGTCGGCGTACCTGCGGGGGTCGCGGTTGGCGGCCGAGAGGGACACGACGACCGACTCGCCCGCCCTGATCAGCCGGCCGGCCAGCTCGACGTCCTCCAGCGCGGCCCGTACGCCGGTGTGGGCGATGGTGAGGTGGCGCAGCAGCTCCTCCACGGCCTGGGCCGCCCGCTCCGGCTCCGCCCGCAGCAGGTCGAGCTGGACGGGGTCGCTGAGCAGCGCGTACGTGCCGAGCGCGAGCATGTTGGCGGTGGTGTCGAGCCCGGCGGCCAGCAGGAAGGTGCCGACGCCGGCCAGCTCCTCGTCGGTGAGGTCGGTGGCGGTCAGGTCGCCGAGCAGGTCGTCGGCGGGCCGGTCGCGCTTGGCCTGGACCAGGCCGTCCATGTACCGCTGGAGCTCGCCGTAGGCGGCGAACTGCTCCTGCTCGTCGGTGTCCACCCCGGTCAGCGCGGCGGCGTGGTGCTGGAAGTTGTCGCGGTCGGCGTACGGGACGCCCAGCAGCTCGCAGATCATCAGCGCGGGGATGGGCTGGGCGAAGACGCGTACCAGGTCGGCGGGCGGGCCGAGGCGTTCCATGGCGTCCAGGTGGTCGGCGGTGATCTGCCGCACGCGTTCGGTCAGCAGGTTCATCCTGCGAACGGTGAACCTGCCGGTGAGCAGCCTGCGGTAGCGGGTGTGCTCGGGCGCGTCCAGGCCGGTGAGGTCGCCGGGCGGGGCGGCCGGCAGCGGGCCGATCGCGGCCGTCGGGTGGTGCAGGAACTCGTAGCGCGAGCTGAAGCGCCGGTCCGCCAGCACCGCCCTGACCTCGGCATGGCCGGTCACCAGCCAGCCGCGGTGCCCGTCGGGGAAGGCCAGCGGGGTGACGGGCGCCTGCTCGCGCAGCTCCGCCAGGCCCGCGGGCGGGTCGAAGGGGCAGCCCGCGGGGCGGGTGACCGGAAGCGTGACGGGGGCGTCGTTCATGAGGATCTTCCTTTCAGTGGGTCGCGGTGAGGGACGGTTCCTGCGCCGGCTTGCGTTCGCCGCGCATCACGACCAGCGCCAGGACGGCGGCGGCGACCACCCCGGCCGCGCTGATCGCGAAGGCGGCCGACATGGCCGAGGTGAACGCCTCGCGGGCCACCTGGGCCAGACCGGCGTCGCCGAGGGCGAGCGCGTCGCCGATCGAGCGCCGGGCCGCCTCGGGCGCGCCCGCCGGCATCCCCCGCGTGTAGGCCCCGGCCAGGACGCTGCCGAGGACGGCCACGCCGAGCGCCGCGCCCGCCTGCTGGATGGTGTCGTTGAGCGCCGAGCCGACGCCGGCGTGCTCGGGCGGGATGGTGCCCATCAGCGCGGCGATGGCCGCGGGCATCGCCAGGCCGCCGCCCGCGCCCATCACGAACAGGGCCGTGCCGGTGAGGAGGATGCCGCTGCCGGAGGAGACCATGGCGAGCAGGCCGAACCCGGCGGCGCAGACGGCCAGCCCGGTGACGATCATCGGACGGTTGCCGAGCCGGGCGCCGAGGCTCGCGCCCAGGCCGTTGAAGAGCAGCGAGGCGACCGCCATCGGCAGGAACGCCAGCCCGGCCGCGGTGGGCGTGTAGCCGAGCACGTACTGCAGGTACTGGGTGAGCACGAGCAGCAGCCCGCCGTTGCCGATCTGGACGAGGGTCAGGGAGAAGCTGCCGCCGCTGAACGTGCGGTCGCGGAACAGGGCGAGCGGGACCATCGGGTGCGGCGTGCGCAGCTCCCAGATCACGAAGCCGGCCAGGGAGAGCACGGTGAGGGCCAGGGCCGGCCAGGACACGCCGTGCGGCAGCTCGATGATCGTCCACACCAGGGCGGACATGCCGGTCGCCGACAGGATCACGCCCAGCGGGTCGGGCTTGGTCCAGGGGCCCTTCGACTCGGGCATGAGCAGCAGGGAGGCGACGATGGCGAGCAGCGCGACCGGCACGTTGATCAGGAACACCGCGCCCCACCAGAACCAGGCGATCAGCGCGCCGCCCAGGACCGGGCCGCCGATCATGCCGATCATGGCCACCGCGCTCCAGACGGCCATCGCCTTGCGGCGCTCGGCCTCGTCGAACACGGTGATCAGGATCGACAGCGTGCTCGGCATGATCAGCGCGCCGCCGACGCCCATCGCGGCGCGGGCCGCCACGAGCTGCGCCGGATCGGCCGCGTAGGCGGCCAGCAGGGACGCGGCGCCGAAGAGGGCCAGGCCGATGATCATCACCCGGCGCCGGCCGTAGCGGTCGGACAGGCTGCCGGCGGTCAGCAGCAGGCCGGCGAAGACCAGGATGTAGGAGTCGAGGATCCATTGCAGGTCCTGGGCGTCGGCGCCCAGGTCGGCCGCCAGGGGCGGGACCGCCACCGTCAGCACCATGTTGTCCACGACCAGCACCAATGTGCTGAGGCACAACACCACCAGGATCCACCAGCGGCGGTTCATGGGTCTCTCCCCCTCGACTTGCGTACGTCGCTCTCGGAATGCGCACACTGTACGCATACGAAAGAGATGTACGCAACCGGGTGTTCGCGGATGCGTACACTGTGCGCTAGGCTCGGGTCATGCCAGCATCGCAGCCGCCTGTCCCCTCGGTCTGGGTCCGTCAGCGCCGGCAGCGGGAGCGGCCGGCGCTCAGCCTCGACCGGATCGTGTCCGAGGCCGTCCAGCTGCTCGACGAAGAGGGGCTGGAGGCACTGAGCATGCGCAGCCTCGGCACCCGGCTCGACGCGGGCGCGACCTCCCTCTACCGCCACGTCGCCAACAAGGACGAGCTGATCGAGCTGGTCGTCGACGAGGTCTACGGCGAGCTGCGCGTGCCGTCCGTGGAGGAGGCGGGCGGCTGGCGTGACGGGCTCGCCGTATCCGCCCACAGCCTGCGGGCGGTGATCCTGCGCCACCCGTGGATGGCGTCCGTGCTCGGCCAGGTCGGGCTCACCAGCCTGGGGCCCAACGTGATGCGGCGCTCGGAGGAGCTGCTGGCGCTGGTGCACTCGGCCGGGTTCGTCCCCGGCGAGGCCGACCGGGCGGTCAACACCGTGCTCGCGTACGTGATCGGCGTGGCCATCAGCGAGGCGGCGTACCTGTCGACGCTGGCCCGCAGCGGCCGTACCGAGCAGGAGTGGATCGACGCCGTGCGGCCGACCGCCGAGCAGGCGTTCGAGGACCACCCGTGGATGCGGGCGGAGTACGCGGCCAAGGGGTCCGGCGACCCGGAGCGCGTCCGGGACGAGGACTTCGGCTACGGCCTCGACCGGGTGCTCGACGGCCTGCAGGCCCGGCTCGACTCATCGGCCGGCTGACCCGCGCCCGGCGCCCCGGCGTGAGAACCTCGGCGTCATGGAAATCTGGATCAACCCCGGCTGCTCCAAGTGCCGTTCGGCCCTGTCGATCCTCGACGCCGAATCGGCCGACTACAAGGTCCGCCGCTATCTGGAGGACCCGCCGTCGCCGGACGAGCTGCGCGCCGTCCTGGCCCGGCTCGGGCTGGAGCCGTGGGACATCACCCGTACGGGCGAGCCGGTCGCGGCCGAGCTGGGCCTCGACGCCTGGCCGCGCGACCCGGACGCCCGCGAGCGCTGGATCGCCGCGCTGTCCGCGCACCCGATCCTGATCCAGCGGCCGATCATCACCGCCGACGACGGGCGCGCCGTGATCGGCCGCACCGAGGACGCCGTGCGCGGCACGCTGCCCGGGTGAGCGGTCAGTCGTCCATGCGGCCCTCCTGCTGGCCGAAGCGCTCGGGCCCGGACATGCTGGAGCCGCCGGCCGGCACGTCGACGCTGCCCGGGGAGTAGTAGCGGCGCAGCCACTCGGCCAGCCCGTCGAGGCCCGGCAGCAGCACCCGCTCGGTGATCCCGGCCTGGTCCAGCCGCCGCCGGATCTCGACCTTGACCCCGGCCGGGATCGACCAGCCCCGCCACAGCCCGGGATGCTCGGCCAGCCAGTCGTCGAGTTGGTACCTCGCCCCCGACATCGCCGACAACACCGACGACTGGTTGACCATGCGCTGGTCCAGCGACGGCGGCTCGAAGAAGGCGACGAAAGGGCGGTCGCGGCCGAGCGCGTCGAAGCCGGCCAGACCGGCGGCGCGTTCGGCGAGCATCTCGGTGCTGAACAGCAGCGCGCCCTCGCCGTCGAGCACCTCGCGCAGCGGCTCGGGCAGCAGGCGGTGCGCGCCCGCGCAGTCGACGGCCAGCAGCACGGCGTCGTCCCCGGGCCAGGACGCCGTGGCGAAGTGCAGCGCGACCAGCGGGGAGAACGTCCAGTCCAGGAGGCGGGTGGGCAGGCCGTGGTGCTGGCCGAGAGCCAGCCAGTCCCAGACGGAAGGGCCGGGGGCGGCTCTGTGCGCGTATTTCCTGAAATTTCGTATCAAGTGGGTTTCTAGGGTGGCGTAGTCGCCCGCCAGCCGCGCCAGGCTGTGCACGTGCGAGTACGTGCTCTTCGCCAGGCCGCGGAAGACCAGCGTCGAGTGCGCCTGGGCCGGGCCTGCGGTGTGGCCGGCCGCGCTGATCGCGTCGTCCAGCTCGCGCCAGGACGACACCGTCACCATCCCCATCCGCCTCCGGTGCCCCTGGACGTCCCTGTCACACCTGCCGCCGAGCCCTTGAGGTGGAGTGGACTCCAGGCCCTAGAGTCGCGGACTATGACAATGCGCTACCGCGTACTCGGCGGCACCGGCATCGAGGTGAGCGTCCACTGCCTTGGGGCGATGATGTTCGGCGCCGTCGGCAACCCCGACCACGACGACTGCGCCCGCATCATCCACGCCGCGCTCGACCAGGGCGTCAACTTCGTGGACACGGCGGACATGTACTCCGCGGGCGAGTCCGAGGAGATCGTCGGCAAGGCGCTGAAGGGCCGCCGCGACGACGTCGTGCTGGCCACCAAGGTGCACTTCCGGATGGGCGAGGGCCCGAACCGGTCCGGGAACTCGCGCTTGTGGATCATGAAGGAGGTCGAGCAGAGCCTCCGGCGGCTCGGCACCGACTGGATCGACCTCTACCAGATCCACCGGCCCGACCACACGACCGACATCGAGGAGACGTTGTCGGCGCTGACCGACCTCGTGCGGCAGGGCAAGATCCGCGCGTTCGGCTGCTCGACGTTCCCGGCGGCGGAGATCGTCGAGGCCCACCAGGTCTCGGAGCGGCGGGCGCTGCACCGGTTCAGGACCGAGCAGCCGCCGTACTCGCTGTTCGCCCGCGGCATCGAGAAGGACCTGCTGCCCGTCTGCCGCCGGTACGGCATGGGCGTCCTGACCTGGAGCCCGCTCGCGTCCGGCTTCCTCAGCGGCCGCTACCGCAAGAACGGCGACATCGACCTGACCACCGGCCGGGCCGCGCTGACCCCCCACCGCTTCGACCCGTCGATCCCGGAGAACGCCGCCAAGCTCGACGCCGTCGAGCAGCTGGTCGAGCTGGCGGACGACCTCGGCTGCACGCTCCCCCAGCTCGCCGTGGCCTTCGCCGCCGCGCACCCGGCGGTCACCTCGGTGATCATCGGGCCGCGCACGATGGCGCAGCTCGACGACCTGTTGAAGGGCGCCGCGCTCACCCTCGACGACGCCGCGCTCGACCGGATCGACGAGATCGTCCCGCCGGGGCGGGACATGTACCAGCCGGACGGCGCGTGGCGTCCGGCGTCACTCACCGACCCGGCGCTGCGCCGCCGCCCGCTCGCCGAGCGCGCCGCGGCCGGCTAGATCCACAGGCTGTGGACGACGGCGGCCACCCGCCGGCCCTGCTCGCGGCCGGCGTGGGCCGCCGGTGACCGTACGGCGGGGTCGAGCGGGTTGGCGCCCATGGCCGCGACGGCCCCCTCGTCCGGGCTGACGACCTCGACCGCGGAGCCCTCCTTGCGCAGCAGCGCCACCTCCTGTTCGAGCGACGTCCAGGGGGAGGCGGGGGCGCCGGGCGGCTGGGGCGAGACCACCAGCACCCGTTCGAAGCCCGCCGCCAGGTCGGCGTTGTCGCTGGACCGCACGCCGCCGTCGACGTAGCGGCGGCCCTCGATGGTGACCGGCGGCCAGACCCCGGGCACGGCGCAACTGGCCGTCACCGCGTCCACCAGGCCCACCCCGGACGCCCGGTCGAACAGGCGGGTCTCGCCGGTCGCCGCGTCGAGCGCGACCAGCACGAGCGGGCGCTCCGGCCAGTCGGTCTCGGGCAGCCGCGAGGCCACCGCCGCACGCCGTTCCGGCTCGCCGACCGTGGGGGCCTCCAGCGCCCAGGCGCCGATGCGCCGGTGCAGCTCGTCCCGGTCATGGGCGCCGGTCAGGATGCCCTGGAGGGCGACGGCGAAGGAGGCCGCGTCGAACACCGCGGGGATCTCCCTGGCCTGCAGCGCGGGATCGACCTGCCGCTGGAACAGCTCCTCGACGGTCAGCCGGCTGCGGGCCTGGGCGCCGACCGCCGAGCCGGCCGAGGTGCCCACGATCAGGTCGGCGTCCCGTACGTCCACGCCCTCGTCGGCCAGCCCGGCCAGCACGCCGGTCGCCCAGGCGATGCCGGCCACGCCGCCGCCCCCGAGCACGAGGGCCCGGCGACGGTCAGAAGCTTCAATTCGGTCCATGAGCATCATCATTCACCAATCAGGAACAAAGCGCGCGTCTCATTCGGGCCGTCCGTGTGTATGGTGAGCCTGTGGAACGTACTCATGATTTTGGGTACAACCCCGCCGTCGAGAGCCTGCGACTCATCGATCACGGGCTGCCGAGGTCTCTTCCCGGCAACCTGAGCGGACGCTTCCGCTTCACCCCTGCCTCCCTGTACGTCGGCGACCGGATCGCGGCGACCGCCTTCGCCCGCCTGGACGGCTTCGGCCTGTCCTGGGTGGACGTCTGGCTGCTGTCGTTCCGCCGCGGACGCTGGGCACTGCGCGCCGGCGACAGCATGTCCGCGGCGCGCAGCGACGACCTGCTGGCCCACCGCCAGGGCGTCTCGGTGCTCAAGGAGCATGGGCTGACCGACGAGAACGGGCGGTTCGACACCAACGCGGGTCGCTGGTTCCCCCGGCCGAAGCGGTGGGTGGCCTACGGGCTGCTGCGGCTGTCGGCCGAGGTGGAGACGGTCAGGCTGGGCGGACGGGAGGTGCCGGTGCCGGGACACGGCCTGCAGGCGCTCGCCTGGCGGCTGCAGGCCGGCCCGGTGGTCGCCGACCTGCTCGACGACATGGGCGAGACGGTCGCGGCGGTGAGCCTGACCGCGTAGGCGCGCCGCGGCCCCTTGGCGCGCCCCCTCCTGGCGCGCCCCCTCTTGGCGTGCCCCCTCTCGGCGCGCCCCCGAGCGCCGCGGTTGGCGTGGGCTTCAGGCCGCGAGGAAGTCGGGGGCGTGGTCGCGGGCCCAGGAGCGGAACGTGCGCGCGGGCCGGCCCAGCAGCTGCGGCACCGTGCCGGTCACGCGTTCCGGGGTGTGCGTGAACGACTCCCACGCCCTGAGCCGGGCCTCGACGAACGCCGGATCCCCCCAGGCGGCCGTCAGCTGCTCGCGGGCGATCTCCGGCGGCAGGTCCTCCCACCGCACCTCGCGGCCGATCTCCTCGCCGACGGTCCGCGCCAGCTCCTCCTGGGTGATCGACTCGGGGCCGGTGATCACGTACTTGGCGCCGTCGTGGCCGGGGGTGGTGAGCACGTGGGCGACGACGTCCGCGATGTCCCGCTCGTGGATCAGCGATCTGGCCGCCTTTCCGTACGGGAGCCGGACCACTCCTTGCCGGATCTGGGCGGCCCAGGCCAGCGTGTTCGTGGCGAAGTCGATGGCCCGGACGAACGTCCACCGCGTCCCGGACGCCCTGATCAGCCGTTCGATCTCCTGGTGGTAGATCGTGGCGGGCTCGCCGTCCGCCAGGTCGGGCACGTCCGCCGACAGGTACACGACCTGCTCGGCCCGTCCGGCCACCGTGGTCACCACCCGGGGATCCACGGGGATGCCGGGCCACATCAGGTACACCCGATCGACGCCGCGCAGGGCGGGCTCAAGGCTGCCGGGGTCGGCCAGGTCGCCGCGTACGGGCTCGACGCCGTCCGGGAGCACCACCCGGACCGGGTCGCGGACCAGCGCCCGCACCTCGTGTCCCGCCTCCGCCAGGGAGGAGACGACATGCCTGCCCACGTTGCCGGTCGCGCCGGTCACCAGAATTCCGCTCATGAAAGGCAGCCTAGAACCTCAACCATAGTTGAGGTCTAGTCAAAGAACCGACTCGGCTGAGTGACAAGCCGCACATTCCGGGTAGCGGCAGGAACGGTGATCGCGCTTCAAGGGATGGGAAGGGCCCGGCTGCGGCCGGGCCCTTCCGCTGTTCCCAGGCCCTCCTGCGCGTCAGAAGCGCGTCACAAGCGCGCCGCAAGCGCGTCCTCATGCGTGTCACAAGCGGTCCTCAGACAAACCTCATGCACGACCGGCATCGTTTCCGGCATGCACCCGACCGGTTCGACCGTCACGCCCGGATCCGCGCGCGACTCGTACGCCGTCCTCGTCGTGGACGAGCGCCCGCTCGGCGCGTCCCTCTCCCGCGCGATGCGCCGCTGGGACGTGCGCAGCCTGGGCGGCGACGAGGCGGTCAGGGCCGTGCGCGGCTTCCGTCCGGGGGCGATCGTCCTGGACGTCAGGGGCGGCGGCCGCCTCCTGCCCCGGCTGCGGGCCGCGCTGCCCGGCGTGCCGGTCCTCTTCCTGACCGCGCCGGACGCCCTGCCCGACCCGTCGCTCGGGCTGCGCGCGGGCGCCGACGACTACGTGATGCGGCCGTTCGGCGTGGACGAGGTCGTGATCAGGCTGCACGGCCTGCTGCGCCGCTCGGCCGACGCCCTGTCCGTCGGCGACCTCACCCTGGACCAGGAGACCCGCGAGGTACGGCGGGCCGGCCAGGAGGTCAGGCTCACCCCGACCGAGTTCGAGCTGCTGCGGCTGCTCATGCGCCATCCGGGACGCGCGCTCAGCAAGGCGCACATCCTCGACCGGGTGTGGGCCTACGACTTCGCCGGCCAGGGCAACATCGTCGAGCTGTACATCTCCTACCTGCGCCGCAAGATCGACGCGGACCGCCGTCCGATGATCCACACCCTGCGCGGCGTCGGCTACGTGCTCAGACCGGCCGCCTGACGTCCCGCTAGATCCCGTCTGGCGGACGTCTGGCGGCCGTCTCGCGCCTCCTTGGTGAGAGCCCGGAACGGGCCGAGGGAGGTGGACGATGACGGGCAGGGACGACACCGCCGGCGGGAGCGCCGCACCGCTCCGCCTCGCGGTGATCATCGCGAGCACCCGCGTCGGGCGGATGGGCGAGACGGTCGCGAAGTGGTTCGCCGGCCGCGCCCGCGACCGTCCCGACCTAGCGGTCAGCCTCCTCGACCTGGCCGACTACGCCTTCCCCGACCGCTACCCGGAGCGCAGCACCCCCTCGATGCGCCGCTTCACCGCGGCCGTCGGCGAGGCCGACGCCTTCGCCGTCGTCACCCCCGAGTACAACCGCAGCTTCCCGGCCTCGCTCAAGCAGGCCATCGACTACGCCTACGACGAATGGCAGGCCAAGCCGGCCGGTTTCGTCGCCTACGGCTCGGGATCTTCCGGTCTGTACGCCGTCGAGCAGCTCCGTACCGTCTTCTCCGCCCTGCACGTCGTGACGATGCGCGACTGGGTCGGCCTCGACCTGCTGGGGGACGACGTGGCCGGAAGCGGCGAACCGTACGACACCGACGACCGCGCGCGTGCGGTCGCGGCCATGCTCGACCAGCTCACCTGGTGGGGCCGGGCGTTGCGCGACGCCCGGCGCGCCCAGCCGTACTGCTCATGAGAGGAACACCCATGCGAGACCTGGCGATACAGACCTCCGGCCTGGTCAAGGTCTTCGGCGACAACCGCGCCGTGGACGGCCTCGACCTGGAGGTGCCGGCCGGCACCGTCTACGGCGTGCTCGGGCCCAACGGCGCGGGCAAGACCACCGCCGTCCGCATGCTGGCCACGCTGCTGCGGCCGGACGGCGGCGAGGCCACCGTGTTCGGGCACGACGTGGTGCGCGAGGCCGACGCCGTACGCGGCCGCGTCAGCCTGACCGGCCAGTACGCCTCCGTCGACGAGGACATGACCGGCGCCGAGAACCTGGTCCTGCTCGGCCGCCTGCTCGGCCACCGCAAGCCGGCCGCCCGGGAGCGGGCGGCGCAGCTGCTGGAGGCGTTCGGCCTGACGGAGGCCGCGGGACGGCAGGTCAAGACGTACTCGGGCGGCATGCGGCGGCGCATCGACATCGCCGCCAGCATCCTCAACACGCCTGACCTGCTCTTCCTCGACGAGCCGACGACCGGCCTCGACCCGCGCAGCCGCAACCAGGTCTGGGACATCGTCCGCATCGTCGTCGCCCACGGCACCACCGTGCTGCTCACCACCCAGTACCTGGAGGAGGCCGACCGCCTGGCCGGCCGCATCGCGGTCATCGACCACGGCAGGGTCATCGCCGAGGGCACGCCGGGCGAGCTCAAGTCGTCCGTGGGCGCCGGCTCGGTCCACGTGCGGCTGCGCGATCCCGGCACCCGTCCCGAAGCCGAACGGCTGCTGTCCCAGATCCTCGACGCGCCCGTCTACCTGGACGCCGACCCCGTGTCGCTCACCGCCCGCATCACCGGCCACGGCCGCGAGGCCGCCGCCGCTGAGCAGGCCTCGCGCGCGCTCGGCCGCCTGGCCGAGGCGGGGATCGTCGTCGACGACTTCTCCCTCGGCCAGCCCAGCCTGGACGAGGTCTTCCTCGCCCTGACCGACCACCCCGCCACCGGGACCGCCACCGGGACCGCCGAGTCCGCGACCGCGCAGGAGGCCGCAGCATGACCGCCACCACCGAGACCGCCACGACCTACTCCCCCGCCGCCGACGTGCTCGGCACCGTCCTGGCCCCCGGGGTGAAGCCGCCCCGGCCGAGCGCGTGGTCGGCGTCGGTCACGTTCGGCTGGCGGGCCATCCTGAAGATCAAGCACGTGCCCGAGCAGCTGTTCGACGTGACCGCGTTCCCGCTCATGATGACGCTGATGTTCACGTACCTGTTCGGCGGCGCCCTGGCCGGCTCCCCGACCGACTACCTGCAGTTCCTGCTGCCCGGCATCATGGTCAGCAGCGTCGTGATGATCACCATGTACACCGGGGTGGAGGTCAACAAGGACATCGAGAAGGGGGTGTTCGACCGCTTCCGCACCCTGCCGATCTGGCGTCCCTCGACCATGGTGGGCTACCTGCTCGGCGACGTCCTGCGTTACACCCTGGCCTCGACGGTCATCCTCGCCGTCGGCCTGGCCTTGGGGTTCCGTCCGCAGGGGGGCGTCACGGGCGTGCTGGCCGGGATCGTGCTGCTGCTCGGCTTCTCCTTCGCCTTCTCGTGGGTGTGGACGATGTTCGGCCTGCTCATGCGGAGCGAGAAGTCGGTGATGGGCGTGAGCATGCTCGTCCTGTTCCCGCTGACCTTCCTCAGCAACGTGTACGTCGACCCGGCCACGATGCCCGGCTGGCTGCAGATCTTCGTCAACGTCAACCCGATCACCCGCCTGGTGGCCGCTGTCCGCTCGCTGATGGCGGGCACCCCGGACGTGGGCGAACTGACCTGGGTCCTGATCGCGTCCGTCCTCCTCATCGCGATCTTCGGCACCCTCACCATGCGCCTCTACAACCGCAAATAACCCGCCACCGCACGAATCGGGCGCGCAGAGCAGGCATCCCCTGCCCTACGCGCCCGATTCGTGCTGCGCCGGTAAGGGCAGTTCTCCCGGGCCAGCAGTAGTACGCGAGCCGGGCGGTGAACTCGGCGGCGGAGACGAGGACGTCGTGGCAGTCCTTCTCTGCGTGCGAGCAGGGGGAGAGCAATTCGGGGTCCCGGTCAGAGGTGCCAGGTGATGGGGGTGGTGGGCTGGTAGCGGCAGGTGGCGCCGGTGGAGATGGTGGCGCGGAGGTGGGTGGCGAGTTCGGGGTGGGTCTGGGTGAGTTTGCGGAGGGTGTCGCGGATTCTGGCGGTCACCGTCTTGCGGGCCCGTTCGGCCTCGTCGCCCAGACGGCGGGAGCGGCCGCCCAGCCCGGCGGCCGTGCGAAGCTCCTCCAGCAGGGCCGCCCTTTCGCGGTCGTACTCGGCCGCCCGGTCGTCGTCGCCGCGGCCGGTGGCGCGGTCGATCTCGTCGTCGAGGACGGACAGGCGGCGGCGGTAGTCGGCTTTGGCCTCCTCGTCGAGCACGGCGTCGCCGCCCATCGCGCGGGCGGCCAGCACGACGTCGCCGCCCTCTGGGGCGAGCAGGGCCACGGCGGGGACGTCGGCGCCGGGGTGGCCGAGCAGGTGGTGCAGGTCGCGCAGGCCCTTGGCGTCGGGCATGTGGGCCAGCCGCCCGGCGAACCTGAGGGCCCAGACCTCGCCGTCCTTGCGGAAGTCGCCCGTGGCCGGCTCGGGGCCCTCCTCACGTGCGGGGGCCTGCGGGGGCGTGGGCTCGGCGGCGGTGCTCCCCTGCGGCGGGAGGGTGCCGAGGACGTGGTGCATGCCGAGCTCGGCCGCCTCGCGCCGGACCTCCGCCAGCACGGGACGGGCCCCGGCGGTGTCGCCGCCGGCCAGCAGCGCCTCGGCCAGGCGGGCACGGGCCAGGACCGACCACGGGCGGGCCCGCATCCGGTCGGCCGACCGGTACGCCCGCGCGAACCCCTCGGCCGCCTCCGCCCACCGCCCCTCGGCCAGGTCGAGCACGGCGATCCACAGGTCGTAGGGGCCGCTGATGTCCCAGCCGTAGTAGGAGACCGCCCACCGCCCCCGGTGCGGCAGCAGCGCGGCCCGCGCCCCGGCGGCGAGCTCCCGGTCGTGGGTGGCGGCGGCCAGCTCCGCCTGGAAACGCAGCCACAGCGGCTCGGCCATGCGCCCCACCCGCGCGCCGGCCGCGTGGTGGCGCAGCGCGGTGCCGACGTCGCCGGCCTGCAGGGCGGTCAGCGCCTCCAGCAGGCCGCGGTCGGGGTGACGGCCCGCCCTGAGCCTGCGCAGGACGTCTTCCTGCTCCTCCACCCTGCCCTGGAGCCAGCGGATCGCCCAGCGGTGGTGGTCGAGCATGACGTCGAAGTCGTGGTCCTTGCCGTCGAGGGACAGCCCCGTCATCAGCGACTCGGCCTCGGCGAAGCGGCCGGCGAGCGCGGCGACGATGCTGTCGTCGACGGACGTGGTGAGGTTGAGGTGGGCGTCGTCGGTGCTGCGGCCCCTGGCCGCGTAGTCGTGGAAGCGGTCGAGGTAGCGGGGGTCGCCCTCCTCGATCATGGCCACCCAGCGCAGGGCGCCGGCGAAGTGTTCGAGCTCGCGGTCGGAGGTGCGCCGGGCGATGTCGAGCAGCTCGCCGGTCAGGGCCACCCGCTCGCCCGCCGTGCCGGGGCCCCAGATGATGTCGTGGTGGGCCCACAGGCTGAAGGCCAGGACGTCGTCGTCGCCTCCCTGGCGGGCCTGGGCGGTGAGGTGGAAGACCAGGTCGAGGGCCAGGCGGTCGTCGGGGGCCGGCTCGCCGACGAGCGCGGCGTGGGCCCGGCGCAGCCGGTCGAGGGAGTCGTCGTGGCCGTAGTGGGAGCGGAAGACCAGCGCGACGCGGGCGATCAGCTCGGGGTCGCCGAGATCGGCGGCGACGGCGCCGGCCTCCTCGAACAGCCGGCGGCCCGCGTCGCGCTCACCGCGGTGGTGCAGCTCGCGGCCGAGGTCGAGGCAGATCAGCACGCGCCGGCGGGGCGCGGCGGCGGCGCTCAGCTCGTGGGCGCGGCGCAGGTGGCCGAGCTCCTCCTCGCCGGCGAGCCGGCTGCGGGCGGCGCGGGCGGCGGCCTGGAGCAGGTCGATCGCGCGCTCGGGGTCGACGCGGTCGCCGGCGAGGTAGGCGTGCCGGGCCAGGTCGCTCGGCAGCATGCGGCGGGCCAGGTCGGGGGCGCCGTCGAGGGCGCGCACCACGGCGGCGTGCAGGTCGCGCACGTCGGGGACGGCGTCGTAGAGGGTCTCGCGGACGAGGTCGTGGGCGAAGGCGAACCGGCCGCCGCCCTTGGTCACCACCAGCCTGGCGATCACGGCGGTGTCGAGGAGACGGTCGACGTGCGCGACGGGGGCGGCCACGGTGGCGGCCAGCACCTGGCGGTGGAACTCGCGCCCGAGCACGGCCGCGGCGGGCAGCAGCTCCGACACCGGACGCGGCAGCAGGGACAGCCGGCGCAGCAGCGCATCGCGGACGCCGGGCGCCACGGCCGTGGCCGAGCCGCCGCTGCGCCACAGCCGGGCCGTCTGCTCGACGAAGAACGGGTTTCCGCCCGTGCGCACGTGGACCTCGGCCACCAGGTCGGCGGGCGGGTCGAGCCCGGCGGTGCGGGCCATGAGGGCGCCCACCCCGGCCTGGTCGAGGCCGGTGAGCGTGATGGTGGTGGCCTTGGCGACGAGCGGCGACAGCAGGTCGCGCAGCGGGTGGTCGACCGGCTCGACCTCGGCGTCGCGGTAGGTGCCGACGAGGAGCAGGCGCTCGAACCAGGTCTGGCGGGCCGCGAACTCAAGGAGCCGCAGCGAGGCCGGATCGGCCGCGTGGAGGTCGTCGATGACGATCACGAGCGGGTGGTGCTGCGAGAGCGACACCAGGGCGGTGGTGACCGCGTCGTAGATCTGGAACGCCGAGGCGGGGTCGGCGTCGGCGGCGGTGACCTCCAGGTGCGGCTGGGCGAGCGCCGCCGCCTCGCCGAGCAGGGCGGCCAGGCTGCCGCCGGCCGACTGCTCGGCCTCGGCCCACTCGTGGGGGGCGGCCGAGCGGCGCAGGGCGCGGATGACCTGGACCCAGGGCCAGTAGCCGGGGGCGCTGCCGGAATCCCAGCAGGCGCCGCCGACCACGAGCGCGCCCCTGCGCCTGGCCTCGGCGGCGGTGCTGGTGACGAGCGTGGTCTTGCCGATGCCGGCCTCGCCGGTGACGAGGACCAGGCCGCCGTGGCTGTCGACCACCCGCGCGACCTCGGCGCGCAGCAGCGCGGCGGGGTGGTCCCTGCCGATCAGCTCGTGTGGCCTGGCTTCGGTTGGCATGACACCCGCACGTTATCCGCCGCCGCCGACAAAATCCGCGTGCGCGCCGCTACCAGGCGACCTCCAGCTGGGTCAGGCCGTAGACGACGTTGAAGGAGCGGAACTCCGGCGTGGAATCGGTCGGGCGCAGGCCGGGGAAACGTTCGAAGAGCGCGGGGAAGGCGATCTTCATCTCCATGCGGGCGAGCGGCGCGCCCAGGCAGTGGTGGACGCCGTGGCCGAAGGCGACGTGGCCGGGGGCGCCGCGGGTGATGTCGAGGGTGTCGGGGTCGGCGATGAAGCCGGGGTCGCGGTTGGCGGCGGGCAGCGAGCACAGGATCATCTCCCCCGCGCCGATGGTCCGCCCGGCCAGCTCGACCTCCCTGGACGTGATCTTGATCGTCCCGGAGTGGACGATGCTGAGCCAGCGCAACAGCTCCTCGACCGTCGCGTCGATGCGCTCGGGCTCCTTGCGCAGGAGTTCGAGCTGCCCGGGGTTGCGCAGCAGGGCGAGCGTGCCGAGCGAGAGCATGTTGGAGGTGGTCTCGTGCCCGGCGAGCAGCAGCAGGTTGCCGATGCCGACGAGCTCGCTGGTGGTCAGGTCGTCGCCGTGCTCGCGGATGAGCATGCCGAGCAGGTCCTCGCCCGGGTCGGTGCGCATGCGGGTGACCAGTTCGCGCATGTACGCCCGCGACTCGAAGCTGGCCGCCACCCGCTCCTCGACCGGCAGCGACAGGTCCAGCATGCGGCCGGACCGCCGCTGGAAGTCGGCGCGGTCCTCGTACGGCACGCCCAGCAGCTCGCAGATCACCAGCGACGGGATCGGCAGCGCGAACGACGACACCAGGTCGGCCGGGGAGCCCGCGGCCTCCATGGCGTCGAGGTGCTCGTGCACGATGTCCCGGATGCGGGGCTCCAGCCGCTTCATCCGGCGGATCGTGAACTCGGGCGTCAGCATCCTGCGCAGCCGGGTGTGCTCGGGCGGGTCCTGGCCGAGCAGGTTGCCCGCGCGCAGCTCGGCGAGCTGCTCCTCGGTCAGCTCGGGCGCTCCGGGCATGCGGGCGGAGCCCTGCCTGGCGAGCCTGAACCGGTCGGCGTCGCCCAGGACCTCGCGGACGTCGGCGTACCGGGTCACCACCCATGCCTCCAGGCCGAGGAGGGTGTCGATGCGCTTGATCCGTTCCTGGTCGCGCACCTCGCCCAGCTCGGGGGCCGGATCGAACTCCACCCGCCGCATGTGCAGCGGCACCGCCGAGGACTCAGTCATGGAACGACCGTAACAAGTCCGGCGGGCGTCCTCTAGATCGTTTCCGATCGGTGATCCGGCCGGGGTTTCGGCCCGACCTTGACGTGGGACGCGCGGCGCTTGGAGTATGCCGATGATCACCATGACGAATGGGAGCAAAGCGTGCGCCAGACCGACATACCGGTACTGATCGCCGGAGGCGGGCCCGTCGGGCTGGCGACGGCCGTGGAGCTGGCCCATCACGGCGTGCGCAGCATGGTCGTCGAGCCGCGCGAGAGCGTGTCGTGGCTGCGTCCGCGCGCCAAGACCACGTCGGCGCGGTCGATGGAGCTGCTGCGCAGGTGGGGGCTGGCCGAGACGGTGCGCGCCCGCGCGCCGCTCGCGGTGTCCTGGTCGGACGAGGCGGTCTTCACGACCGGCCTGCTCGGCCGCGAGATCACCAGGATCGGCGGCTGCTTCGGCCTCGACCTGACCGGCTCCGACCTGGCCGCCGAGCCGGGCCAGCAGGTGCCGCAGCCGATCGTCGAGGAGGTGCTGCGCGAGGCCGCCGGTGACGCGCTGCTCACCGGCTGGCGGGTGACCGGCCTGCGCGAGGACGCCGACGGCGTCACCGCCGACCTGGCCGCCGCGGACGGCGGCACCCGCCAGGTGCGCGCCGCGTACGTCGTCGGCTGCGACGGCGCCCGCAGCGTGACGCGCCCGGCCATCGGCGCCCGCTACGAGGGCCGCCAGGACGCCAGGCCCAACTTCAACGTCGTCTTCCGCGCGCCCGGCCTGGCCGAACGGGTGCCCCACGGCCCCGCCGTGCACTACTGGGTGCTGAACCCGGCCCAGCCCGGCATGCTCGGCCGGCTCGACCTGGAGGACCTGTGGTGGTGCATCGCCCAGGGCGTCCCGGCGGAGGGGACCGACCCGGTGCGCCTGGTCCGCAACCTGGTCGGGGCCGACGTCGAGGTCGAGATCCTGGCCACCGACCCGTGGACCGCGCGCATGCTGCTGGCCGACCGGTACGCCGGCGAGCGGGTGTTCCTGGCGGGCGACGCCGCGCACCAGAACCCGCCCTACGGCGGCCACGGCTTCAACACCGGCCTCGGGGACGCGGTCAACCTCGGCTGGAAGCTGGCCGCCGTCCTGAACGGATGGGCCCCCACGACCCTGCTGACCAGCTACGAGGCCGAACGCCGGCCGGTCGCGGCGGCCACGATCGAGGCCGCCGCCGCCAACATGGCCACGCTCGCGCCCGAACTGGCCGATCCCGCGCTGATGGGTTCGGACGCCGAGTTCGAGCGGGTGCGCCCGGCCGTCGCGGAGGCGGTGCGGCGGACCAAGGACAGCGAGTTCCACAGCCTGGACCTGGTGCTGGGGTACACGTACGCGGGGTCGCCGGTGGTGGCCCGCGGGTGCGGCGAGCGGCTGCCGCACCGGTGGCTCGCTCCGGGGGAGTCGCTCTACGACCGGCTCGGGCCCGGGTTCAGCCTGGTGGGCGACCTGTCGTCGGCGGAGGCCAAGGTGCTGGTGGAGCGGGCGGCCGAGCTGGGCGTGCCGCTGCGGGAGGTGGACCTGCCGGACGCGGCCGGCGCACTGGCCCTGGTCCGCCCCGACCAGCACGTGGCCTGGCGCCCGTCGCCGGGCCAGGACGCGGCCCACGCGCTGGACCTGGCGATCGGACGCTCTGCCTGATCGCCCCCTGGACCTGGCGATCGGCGTCCCGCCCGATCGCCTCCGGGCCCGGCGATCGGGGGGCCGGTTCGGGCCGGTCTAGGGTGGGGGCATGCGCGTAGTGGTGATCGGGGCGAGTGGGCACATCGGCACCTATCTGGTCCCGCGCCTGGTGGACGCGGGCCACGACGTGGTCGCGGTGAGCCGGGGCAAGCGGGAGCCGTACACGCCGCACGGCGCGTGGGAGCGGGTCGCCGGCGTGGTCGCCGACCGGGAGGCCGAGGAGGCCGCGGGCACGTTCGGGCGGCGGATCGCGGAGCTGGAGGCCGACGTCGTCGTCGACCTCATCTGCTTCACCGAGGCGAGCGCCCGCCACCTGGCCGGGGCGCTGGCCGGCCGGGTCCGGCAGTTCCTGCACTGCGGCACGATCTGGGTGCACGGCCCGAGCACCCGCGTCCCGACCACCGAAGACCGCCCGAAGCGCCCCATCGGCGAGTACGGCCGGCAGAAGGCCGCGATCGAGGCGTACCTGCTCGACCTGGCCGCTCGGGAGGGGTTCCCGGCCACGATCGTCCATCCCGGGCACATCACCGGCCCGGGCTGGATCCCGGTCAACCCGGCCGGCAACCTCGACCCGGCCGTGTTCCAGGCGCTGGCCGACGGTGCGGAGGTGCGGCTGCCCAACCTGGGCATGGAGACCGTGCAGCACGTCCACGCCGACGACGTCGCCCGGCTGTTCGTGGACGCGATGAACAACCCGGCCGCCGCCAGGGGCGAGAGCTTCCACTCGGTGGCCGTGACCGCGCTGACGCTGCGCGGCTACGCCGAGGCGGTGGCGGGCTGGTCCGGCCGGGAGGCGCGGCTGTCGTACCTGCCGTGGGAGCAGTGGCGGGAGACCGTGCCGGAGCACCACGCCCGCGTCACCTACGACCACATCGCGCACAGCCCCCACTGCAGCATGGAGAAGGCCGGGCGGCTGCTCGGCCACCGCCCCCGGCACACCTCGCTGGAGGCGGTCGCGGAGGCGGTCGACTGGCTGGTCCGGGCGGGCACCCTCACCCGCTGACCCCCACCTGACCAGCGAGCGCACCAGGGCCACGCACTAGAGTCACCCGCCATGACACCTTGGGAGATGGCCGCGGTCTTCGCGGCGGGCGTCGGAGCGGGGGGCATCAACGCCGTCGTCGGCTCCGGGTCGCTGATCACGTTCCCGACGCTGCTGGCCGTCGGCCTGCCGCCGATCACCGCCAACGTCTCGAACAACATCGGCCTGGTGCCCGGCGGCGTGACCGGCGTCCTCGGCTACCGCGCCGAGCTCAAGGGTCAGCGCGGCCGCCTGCTCCGGCTGGCCTCGGCCTCCGCGCTGGGCTCGCTGATCGGCGGGCTGCTGCTGCTCAACCTGCCGGAGCGCACGTTCACGGCGGTCGTGACGGTGCTGATCGGGTTGTCCTGCGTGCTGGTCCTGGCCCAGCCCAGGATCAGCCGGCTGCTGGCCAGCCGTCCGCGGCAGGCGCACGGCGGACCCTGGTTGTGGCTGGGCGTGCTGGCCGCCGGGGCGTACGGCGGCTACTTCGGCGCGGCGCAGGGCGTGCTGCTCATCGGGCTGCTCGGCATCTTCCTCGACGAGGAGCTGCAGCGCGTCAACGCCGCCAAGAACGTGTTGTCGCTCGTGGTCAACGCCACGGCCGCCGTCCTGTACACGCTGGTGGCCGACGTCGACTGGTGGGCCGTGCTGCTGGTGGCGCTGGGCTCGACGGTCGGCGGGTTCCTGGGGGCGCGGGTGGGACGCAGGCTGCCCGCGCCGGTGTTGCGCGGTGCGGTCGTCTGCATCGGGGTGGTGGCGATCGTCAAGCTGCTGACCGCTTAGGCGGTCACCGGCTCGTCCCAGTCGAGGTGGTGGCGCTGCTCGGGGCCGAGGGCGCGTTCGGGGGCCAGGAACGTCCGGGTGGCCAGCGGCATCATCAGCCGCATCATCGTGACGGCGAAGGGCCCGAGGGTCTTGCTGCTGTTCGTCCGGGAGGCGCGGGCGGCGACCCGCTCGACGCGGTCGCGGCGCAGCCGTACGTAGGCGTCGAACGCGGCGGGCGCGGCGGGCAGGTCGCGCAGGCAGCGGGCGAGCTGGACGGCGCTCTCGGCGGCCAGCGAGGCGCCCTGCCCCGAGCTGGGCGAGGGTGCGTGCACCGAGTCGCCCACCAGCACCATCCTGCCGCGGTGCCAGTGCGGGACGCTCGGCATGATCTCCACCGTGCCGAGCGCCACCAGGTTCTCGGGGGACGTGTGCCGCACCAGCTCCTGCCCCGGCTCCTCGCCCGCGAAGAGCTCGCCCAGGCGGCGCAGCCAGTCCCCGGCCGGCACCCGGCGCGCCTGCGCGGACGTCGTCGGCTCGGCGTGCGGCACGTTGCAGAACCAGGCCGTGCGCCCGTCGGGCTGCACCCAGTAGCCGAGGAACGCCCGCCGCCCGAACACGAAGCAGGACGCCTGCTTCCCGGCCGGCACGGCGACGTCGGCCAGGCCGCCGAAGTTCAGCAGGGGCACGTGGCGCGGCCCCGGCGCGGCCGGGTCGATCAAGGACCGGACCACGGAACGGATGCCGTCGGCCCCGACCAGGATGTCGGCGCTCGCGCTGCCGCCGTCGGCGAAGCGCGCGGTGACGCCGCCGGGGTGCTCCTCGACGCCGACCAGGCGGCGGCCGTACTCCGTGCGGATGCCGGCGGCCAGGGCCCGGTCGCGGATCGCGCCGTAGAGCTGCGAGCGCCACATCGCCTGGCTGGGCGGCAGGTCGGGCAGGCCGGCCAGCTCGCCCATGCGCCTGCCCGCGCCGTCGCGGACGACCGTGTGCGCCACCGGCTGGCCGACCGCCCGGACGGCCTCCTCGGCGCCGACGGCCCGCAGCGCCGCGAGCCCGTTCGGGGCGATCGTGAGCGTGCCGCCGACGCCCTCCGCTCCCCGGTCGTACGCCTCGTACAGGGTCGCCTCGATCCCCGCGCGGCGCAGCGCCATCGCGGTGACGGGGCCGGCGATGCCCCCGCCGATCACCAATGCCGTGCTCACTGCTGTCATTGCCGACTCCCGAACATCTCGTGCCAGGTCCTGGCGTAGTCAGGTGCGCCGAGGGACTCGATGAGGCGGGCGACGAAGGCCAGCTCGGCGTCGAGCACCGCGAGGCGGTAATCGTCCTCCACGAGGAACACCCAGGCCACGCCGCCCGCGCGGGCGGCGTCGGCGGTCCGGGCCAGCTCGGCCCGCTGGGCGGTCATCGCCGCCGCGCGCCGCTCCAGCAGCCCGACGGCCTCGGCCGGGTCGAGCACGCTGATCAGCGACAACGCGACGCCGAAGTGCGGATAGTCCTCCTGCGGCGTCGAGACCAGCTCGCGCAGCCAGTCGTAGAGCTCCGCGCGGCCCTCGCCGGTGAGCTCGTAGAGCGTGCGCTCGGGCCGCTCGGTGTCGCGGACGGTCTCCCGCTCGACGATGAACCCCGCCTTGGCGAGCTGCTTGACGACCATGTAGAGCGAGCCGCGGTTGTACTTGAAGCTCTTGTCCTTGTCGGTCTCCTGCAGACGGCGGCCCAGCTCGTACGGGTGCATGGGCTCGACCAGCAGGAACGCCAGCACCGCCAGCGCGAGCGGGTTGGCCACCTTGCGGCGCTTCTCCATCGCAGTCCCCTTTAGTTGATGTCAACTATCCATTGTCGGCTAGTTGATGTCAACTATAGAGGAGTCAGCCCGCCATCCCCACGAGGAACGCCGCCGGGACCAGCGCGAACGTGAGCACGAGCGCCCACCAGCGGGGCGCGGGGCCCGTGCGGAGCACTGCGACGCCCATGGGCACCAGCGCGACGACGAGCCCGGCCAGCCCGGCCAGCGCGACCGGGTCGCTGCTGCCCTTGAGCACGCCGAGCGGCAGCCCGGCCGCCAGCGCCAGCGCGACGCACCTGACCACGCCGGCCGGCCCGGCCCCGAGGGCCCCGGCACGGAAGGCGCCCACGGCCAGCACGACCCAGCCGCCCATGATGCAGACGTTGACCGCCTTGAACACGTGGAAGGCCCCGTACGTGCCGGCGACCACCCGCTCGGCCGCCGCCGGGCCGAGCGCGTCCACCAGCTGGAACGCCAGATGGCTCACCCCGGCGTGGAACACCCTGCCGAACAGCCCCAGCACCGCCAGCGTCACACCCCACCCGGCCAGGGCCGGATGGGTGACGGCGATCACCCGGCCGAGCGCGGTCACCGCCGGCCACAGCAGCACGGCGCCCGCGGCGTACAGGCTGTAGGACAGGGCCATGCGGCCCGGGTCGGCGGCGTAGGCGGCGAGCTGGCCGGGGAAGAAGTCGTCGGCGCCGAGGCGGACGAGGACTCCGGCGAGCAGCAGCACCGGTCCGAGCACCAGCCCGGCGCCCTCCACCCAGCGCCCGGGGATGGTCATGCGCGTGATCGTCATGCCCGCCATCCAAGTGACGGACGCGTCCGGGCACATTGGCGCGGCCGCGAGGATCCGCACTCCACCTGGCACTACCACGGCATGAAAGTTTCAGGCGTTCCCGCAGTTCAGAGGGGTTGACGGGCGTCCTCGCATTGACGTGCCCGAACGCGGCGGCCGAGCATGACGCCGCGTTCCCCCTCGCGGAAAGGGACCCCCATGCAGACCTCGAAGGCGGCACTGACCGCCCTGGCCACGGTGGTGGCCGGAGCGGCTGTCGCCGTCGCGCTGACCACCACCCCGGCGGGCGCGGCGACCGGAACAGGGACCGGCTACCTGCACACCAGTGGCAACAAGATCCTCGACAGCACCGGGGCGACCGTCCGGCTGACCGGGATCAACTGGTTCGGGATGGAAACTGATAACAAGACCTTCCACGGCCTGTGGTCGAGCAACCCCTGGAAGAGCCAGATCGACAAGATGGCCTCGCTGGGCTACAACACGCTGCGGGTGCCGTACTCCAACGACGCGCTCAAGCCGGGGGCCACCGCCACCGGGATCAACGACTACGTCAACCCCGACCTGGTCGGCCTGTCCCCCATGCAGATCCTCGACAAGGTCGTGGACTACGCGGGCGTCAAGGGCATGCGGATCATCCTCGACCGCCACCGCCCGACCGCGGCCGGCCAGTCCCCGCTCTGGTACGTCAGCGCCACCCCCGAGAGCACCTGGATCAACGACTGGAAGACCCTGGCCCAGCACTACGCGAACAACCCGACGGTCATCGGCGCCGACCTGCACAACGAGCCGCACGCCGAGGGCACCAACCCCAACGCGACCGGCGCCTGCTGGGGCTGCGGCGACCAGGCCCGCGACTGGCGCCTGGCGGCCGAACGGGCGGGCAACGCGGTCCTGGGCGTGAACCCCAACTGGTTGATCTTCGTCGAGGGTGTGAGCTGCCCGAGCGGCGGACTGTCGAACGTCTGGGACAACGATCCCGGCAATGACGAGGACTGCGGCTGGTGGGGCGGCAACCTGTCGAAGGCCGGCCAGTACCCGGTACGGCTCAACGTCGCGAACCGCCTGGTCTACTCACCGCACGAGTACGCCACCTCGGTCTACCACCAGACCTGGTTCGACGCCCCCGACTACCCCGCCAACATGCCCGCCATCTGGGACAAGTACTGGGGCTACCTGTGGAAGCAGAACATCGCGCCGATCATGATGGGCGAGTTCGGCACCACGCTGGCCTCGAACGTCGACAAGATCTGGCTCCAGGAGCTCATGAAGTACACCGGCACCGGGGTGAACGGCATGTCGTTCACGTACTGGTCGTGGAACCCGAACTCGGGCGACACCGGCGGCATCGCCAATGACGACTGGACCACGATCAACCAGGCCAAGCAGGACATCCTGCAGCCGTACCTGATCCCACCGGCCGGGGGCGGGGGCAATCCCACGACGTCGCCCACGGCGAACCCGCCGGGGCAGTGCACGGTCGGCTACAAGCAGACCAACGCCTGGCAGGGCGGCTTCCAGGGCGAGGTGACGGTGAAGAACACCGGGACGTCCCCGATCAACGCCTGGACCGCGAGCTGGACGCTGCCCGCGGGCGTCACCCTGAACAACGCCTGGAACGCGGTGGTGACGGTCTCGGGCACCACGTGGACCGCCAAGGGGCCCGACTGGGCGCGGAACCTGGCGCCGGGGGCGTCGGTGGTGATCGGCTTCACCGCCAACGGCACGGCCGCCACCCCCGCGAACACCACCTGCTCCTGACGCGCCCCACTCCCGCCCGCGTTCCCCCATCGGGACGCAGGCGGTCAGCTGAAGGGGCGGGACATCTCGTCGAGCATCTCGGCCATGACCTCCCGCAACGAGCGCGCCTGGCGCTCCTCGACCCACAGGTGCGACCCGAGCCGCAACGCCGTGAGGAAGCCGGCCGCCATCACCTGCGGACGCACCGGGCTCTCCCGCTCGGAGATCGCCTGGGCCAGGTCGCGCTCCAGCGCCGCGTGGTTGGCGAGCTGCCGGGCCAGCAGCGACGGGTGCCGCTTGGCCAGGCGGGCGCGCACGGCCCACTCCCGCGCCGGCTCGCCCACCTCCTCGAACACGTCGTCGATCGCCCCGCAGAGCGCCTGCCAGGCGGTCCGGCCGGCCGGCTGGGCGCGCACCTTCTCGACCAGGTCGCGGATGCGCTGCTCCTCGCCGTAGAGGACGGCGTCCTCCTTGCCGGCGAAGTAGTTGGAGAACGTGCGGCGCGAGATGTTCGCGGCGTCGGCGATGGTCTCGACCGTGACGGCGTCGAGGCCGTGCTCCCCGACCAGCCGCATGGCCGCCTCGTGCACGGCCTGCCGCGTCTCGGCCTTCTTGCGTTCGCGCAGCCCGCCGGTGCTGTCCATGATGCGCCAAGCCTACCGTCCGGGAATATATGCTCAGCGGGCAAACTTTCCCATTGGGCATTGTTTTACGTAGGAGGAGGCCGCGCATGAGCGCACCGACCGTCCCGGCCGCGCCGCCGGGCCAGATGAGCCATCGGCAGATCATGGAGGCCCTGAGCGGGCTGCTGCTGGTCCTGTTCGTGGCGATGATCAGCGGCACGATCGTGTCGGTCGCGCTGCCGCAGATCATCGGCGCGCTGAACGGCACGCAGTCGCAGTACACCTGGGTGATCACCGCTTCGCTGCTGGCGTCCACGGCCTCCACCCCGATCTGGGGCAAGCTGGCCGACCTGTTCAGCAAGAAGCTGCTGTTGCAGATCTCTATCGTGATCTTCATGGTCAGCTCGGTGGCCTGCGGCTTCGCCCAGGACACCGCCCAGCTCATCGCCTTCCGCGCCCTCCAGGGCCTCGGCATGGGCGCGCTGCAGGTCCTGGTCCAGGTGATCATCGCGGCGATGATCAGCCCCAAGGACCGGGGCAAGTACAACGGCTACCTCGGCGGCGTCATGGCCGTCGCGACCGTGGCCGGGCCGCTGCTCGGCGGCCTGATCGCGGACACCTCCTGGCTCGGCTGGCGCTGGTGCTTCTTCGTGGCGGCGCCGTTCACCGTGGTCGCCTTCTTCCTGCTGCAGAAGACCCTGCGGGTGACCCACGTGCGCCGCGAGGGCGTCAAGGTCGACTACGTCGGCGCCACGCTGATCGCGGTCGGCGTGAGCGTGCTGCTCATCTGGGTGACCTTCGTCGGCAACTCCTTCGACTGGCTGTCCTGGCAGACCGCCGCGATGGTGCTCGGCGGCGTCGCCGTCCTGGCGGTGGCGACCTGGGTGGAGACCGTGGTCAAGGAGCCGGTGGTGCCGCTGCACGTCATCCGCCGCCGTACCCCGGCGCTGGCCATCCTGGCGAGCCTCGCGGTGGGCATGGCGATGTTCGGCGGCTCGGTCTTCCTCGGCCAGTACTTCCAGATCGGCCGCGGCTACAGCCCGACCGAGGCGGGGCTGCTGACGATCCCGATGATGCTCGGCGTGCTGCTGTCCTCGGCGATCTCCGGGCGCATGGTGTCGAGGAGCGGGAACGTCAAGCCGTACATCGTCACCGGGGCGGTCGTGCTGACCGCCGGGTTCCTGGTGCTGTCCACGATGGACCACCAGACCTCGCTCGTGCTCATCGCCGGCGCGATGGTGCTGGTCGGCGCGGGCGTCGGCATGTCGATGCAGAACCTCGTCCTGGCGATCCAGAACACCGTGCCGCTGCGCGAGCTGGGCGCGGCCAGCGGGGCCGTGACGTTCTTCCGCTCGCTGGGCGGCACGGTGGGCGTGTCGGTGCTCGGCGCGGTGCTGGCCAACCAGGTCGCGACCGGCATCGCCGAAGGGCTGGCCAAGGCGGGCATCGACCCGGCCAAGGCGGCCGCGGGCGGCAGGAGCACGCTCAACATCGCGGCGCTGCCGGAGCCGTTCAAGGGCATCGTCAGGGCCGCGTACGGCGACGCCACCGGGCACATCTTCCTGATCTCGGCGGGCATCGCCGTGATCGGCGTGATCGCCACCCTGTTCCTCAAGCCGGCCAAGCTCCGCGACAGCGTGGACCTGGCCGAACCCGCCCCGGCAGGGGACGGCAGGACCCCCGTCGCCTCCTGAGGCGCCGCCCGCGCGCGACGGGGCGGCCGAGGGCGCCGGGATCACCGGCGCCACCAAGGGCACGGCATTTGACCGGAAAACAGAGGGTTGACCCGCGCTGACCCGTGATGGATAACAGTATTCCGACAGGGGGAGTAAACCTGCACTGTTACGGAGACCCCGATGACAAGCCTGGCTTCTCCTGGGTTGATCGGGCGTGACGCCCAGTTACGCTCACTCGTCGACGCCATCACCGGCCCTCCGGCCGTCATCCTCGTGCAGGGCGAGGCGGGCATCGGGAAGACCCGGCTGGTCAGGGCCGCGCTCGACCTGTTGCCCGATGGCGAACGCACCGTCCTGATCGGCCATTGCCACCAGATCCGCGAGCCGTTCCCGTACGGCCCGGTGTTCGACGCGCTGCGGCACGTCGGGTGCGCGCTGCCGGAGACGGGCACGCTCAACCCGGTCACCGGCGCCCTGCGCGGCTACCTGCCGGAGCTGGCCGGGCACCTGCCGCCGGTGCCGTCGCCGCCCCCGCTGGACGACCCGCGCGCCGAGCGCCACCGCCTGTTCCGCGCGGTGCACGCGCTGCTGGCCGCCGCGGCCCCGGCGGTGCTGGTGATCGAGGACCTCCACTGGGCCGACGACGGCACCCGTGACCTGCTGCGTTTCCTCACCGACCAGCCGCCGGCGGGGCTCGCGCTGGTGGTGACGTTCCGCCGGGAGGGGCTGCCGGTGCCGGGGCTGCCGTTCGGGCGCGCGTACCGGCGTCCGCCGGGGGTGCGCAGCGAGGTGATCTCGCTGACGCCGCTCGACGTCGAGGGGGTGCGCCGCCTGACCGGGGCGCTGCTCGGCCGTTCGACGCTGACCTGCGACTTCGTCACGAAACTGCGCGACCGCACGGCGGGGGTGCCGTTCGTGATCGAGGAGGTGGTGCGCTCGTTGCTCGACGACGAGGGCCAGTTACTCGGCGGCGAGGAGGAGCCGGAGGTCCTGGAGCGCATGGCGGTGCCGCTGCTGCTGCGCGAGGCGATGACCGAGCAGCTCACCGGGCTCTCGCCGGCCGCGCTGCACGCCGTGCACGCCGCCGCCGTGCTCGGGCTGCCCGCCGACGAGCAGCTCATCGCCGCCGTCTCCGGCCATCCCCTCGGCGACGGGCTCAGCCAGGCGCTCAAGGCGGGCGTGCTGCTCGAACAGCACGACGGCCAGTACAGCTTCCGCCACGCCCTCGCCCAGCAGGCCGTCTACGACGCGATCCCGGGCCCCGACCGGCGGCTCACCCACCAGCGGGCGGTGACCGCGCTGTCCGCCCTCGAACCGCCGCCGCTCGTCCAGCTCGCCTACCACGCCAGGCGGGCGGGCGACTTCGAGTCCTGGCAGCGGCACGGCCCGGCGGCGGCCGACCACGCCGCCGCCATCGGCGACATCCCGCTCGCCGTCGAGGTGCTGGCCGGCATGCTGGCCGACCCGAAACTGCCGCACGACGCGCGCGGCCCGCTCGCGCTGCGGCTCAGCCGGGTGGCCGCGATCGGGCTGTCCTACCGGCGCGTGGTGCGCTCGCTGCGCCACCTGCTGGCCGAGGACTTCCTGTCCCGGCACGTACGCGGCGAGGCCCGGCTCAACCTGGGCGTGCTGCTGTCCAACCAGGCGGGCGTGGTCGCCGCCGGCCGCCAGGAGATCCTGCTCGCCCTGCCCGACCTGCACGACCGGCCGAGCCTGGCCGCGCGCGGGCTGGCGCTGCTGGCGATGCCCGCCTGGGGCGGCGAGCCGCTGGCCGTCCACGAGGAGTGGATGAACCGGGCGGAGAAGCTGCTGGCCACGGTCGAGGACCAGGATCCGGAGCTGACCGCCGCCGTGCACGCCAACAAGATCAGCCTGGCCATGATGCTGGGCTCGCCGGACGCCTTCGACCTGGCCGCGACGCTGCCCGCGAACGACCCCTCGGCGGCGGTGCGCAGGCAGGTGGCGCGCGGCTACGCCAACCTGTTCGACTCGGCCATCGCGCTCGGCCACTACGCGGCGGCCGAGCGCTTCGCCGACCAGAGCAGGCGCATCGCCGAGGAGACCGGCGCGCAGTACCCGGTGTTCCTGGTGGAGATGTCCTCGATCCGGCTCGCCCTGCTCACCGGCCGCTGGGAGGGCCTGCGCGAACGGGCCGTCGCGGCGGTCGAGATGACGGCCGAGGCACCGCTGCTGGCCGTGGACGCCCGGCTCGCGCTGGGCATGCTGGCCCTGGCCAGGGGCGAGTGGGAGGAGGCCGCCGAACACCTGGTGGCGGCGGGCGTCAACGACGTGGAGTCGGGGTTCCTGCCGGTCGCCGCCGTGGCCTCGGGCGGTCTGATCGAGCTGCACCTGACCCGCGACTGCCCGCACGAGGCGCTGGCCGAGGCCGAGCGGGCGGTGGCCAGACTGCGGCGCAAGGGCATGTGGGTGTGGGGCGACCAGCTCGTGCCCCCGGCCGTGACGGCGCTGCTGAGGGCCGGACGGGCGGAGCAGGCCGAGGACCTGGTGGCCGAGTTCGCGGCGGGCATCGAGGGCCGCGACGCGCCCTCCGCGCACGCCGGCCTCGACGCGGCGGCCGGCGCGCTGGCCCTGGACCGGGGCGCGTACGAGGAGGCGGCCAGGTGCTTCGCCAGGGCGCGGGCCGCGTACGAGGCGATGCCGAGGCCCTACACCGTGGCCAGGACGGCCGAGTCCGAGGCGGCGGCCCGGCTGGCGACGGGCGACCGGGCACGGGCCGCCGATCTGATCGCGGACGCCTGCGAGCGGTACGCCGGCCTGGGCGCGACCCACGACGCCGCCCGCTGCCGCCACCTGCTGCGCGAGATCGGGCCGGGCAGCGCGCCGCGCAGGGGCAGGAAGGGCCGCAGCGGGGTGTTGTCGCCGCGGGAGGCCGAGGTGGCCAGGCTGGTCGCGCTGGGCCGGACGAACCGGGAGATCGCCGAGGTGCTGTTCCTGTCCCGGCGGACGGTGGACACGCACGTCGCGCGGGTGCTGCAGAAGCTCGGCGTGCGCACCCGCAACGACGTGAAGGAGCCCCGGCCGGATGACCGGCCGGGGCTCGCTACCCCTGATTCCGACGGTTAGACCGTGATGCTCCAGCTGTCCAGGAAGCCGGTGTCACCGAGGTAGACGTCCTCGATGTCGAGCGTCCAGGTGCCGGCGGCCTGCTGGCTGACCGGGATCGAGAAGGTCCTGGTGCCGTACTGCGTGCAGGTGGTGCCGCCGTAGGCGTCGACCACGTACCAGGTGCCGTTCGGGCCGCGGAGCCAGATGTCGAGGTCCTCGGCGCAGGTGTGGCTGATCGTGATGGACACCTTGACCGGGGAGGCCGCGGTGCCCGTCGCGGTGGACGTGATCGAGCTCTGGGTGTTGGAGTAGTCCCTGATCTGGTAGTCGGTGTCGTTGGTGAACGTCCGGCCACCCGAGGTGCCCTGGACGGTCAGCGCGTACGACGTGGTGTGCGTCGCCGTCTCGCCGGTGCCGGTCACGGTGATCGTGTAGCTGCCCGCCGGGGTGGTGGGCGAGGTCGCGATCGACAGGCTGGACGAGCCGCCCGACGTGATGCTGGCCGGGTTGAACGAGGCCGTGGCGCCGGTCGGCAGGCCGCTCGCGGACAGGTTCACCGTCTGGGCGGTCCCGTTCGTGGTGGTCGAGCCGATCGTCGTGGTGGCGGTGGAGCCGGCCTGCACCGTGCCCGAGCCGGGGTTGGCGGAGAGCGAGAAGTCACGCGGCTGGGTGGTGCCGCCGACCGCCTGCTTCCAGATGGCGTACGCCGCGGCGTCCGCCGCCCGGTCGAGGACGGTGTCGTTGATGTTGGAGGTGGTGTCGCAGGAGGAGTGGTAGCAGGAGTCGTAGGCCCGGTTGGCCGTGCCGCCCCACTTGGTCGCCTGCGCCGACGTCTTGGTGGCGCTCGCGCCCGCCGCCACGCCCGAGCTGGCGATGCCGGCGTTGCGGAAGGAGGCGTCGTCGGACCGGTTGGCGCCCTCGGTGTTCTCCTCAGGCTGCAGGTTCAGCTTGTCGTAGAACTCCTTCAGGTAGGACGCGCCGGTGGTGGTGATGTTGTTGATGAAGTAGCCACCGTTGGGCGAGCCGACCATGTCGTAGTTGTAGTAGACCTTGATCTTCGACCGGTCGGTCGAGCTGAGCGAGGCGACGTAGGCCTCGGAGCCGTTCAGGCCCTGCTCCTCGTCGGTCCACCAGCCGAACCGCACGTGCTTGGTGAGCGTGGGGTTCTTCTGGGCCAGGGTCAGCGCGACCTCCAGGAGGGTGGCCGAGCCGGAGCCGTTGTCGTTGATGCCCGGTCCCGCGGACACGCTGTCCAGGTGGGCGCCGGACATGATGACCTGGTTGGCGTCGCCGCCGGGCCAGTCGGCGATCAGGTTGGGGCCGGCGCCGCTGGTGCAGTAGGAGACGCTGCAGGTCTGGCGGGTCACGGTGTACCCGGCCGCCTGGAGCTTCTGCTCGACGTAGGAGACCGACTGCAGGTAGCCCTGGCCGGTGGACCTGCGGTTGCCGCCGTTCGCGGTGGCGATGCTCTGGAGCTGCGCCAGGTGCGTCTTGACGTTGGCGACGCTGACGTCAGGCGGGTCCTGGCCGCCGGGGCCGCCGCCGCCCACCGTCAGGGTGTACGTCGCGGTGTGCGTGGTCGAGCCGGTGCCGGTCACGGTCACCTGGTAGGTGCCCTGGGCGGTGGAGGCGCCGACCGACAGGGTCAGCGTGGAGGAGTTGCCCGAGGTCACCGAGGCCGGGTTGAAGCTGGCGGTGGTGCCGCTGGGCAGCCCGGAGGCGGTCAGGTTGACGGTCTGGGCGCTGCCCGAGGTCGTCTGGGTGTTGACCGTGGCCGTGGCGGTGCCGCCGGGCTGGGCGCTGCCCGAGGACGGGTTGAGCGTGAGGGAGAAGTCGGGGCCGGCGGTGCCGCAGGCGGGCTCGCCGGAGGCGGCGGCGACGCTGACGGCGCTCCAGGCGGCCTTGGTGCTGTTGCACTCGGCGCTGTTGGCGCCGTACAGCTCGATGGCCGCGGCCACCGAGGCCGAGCGGATGTTGGCGTAACGCCAGGAGGAGGTCTTGCGGTTCAGGGCCCCCATGTAGATCTTGCCGGCCTTCTGGATGCTGACGCCGGTCACCGAGGACGGGCCGCCGGAGCA
>NZ_JBFAMZ010000026.1:0-126630 GCF_040674635.1 Nonomuraea sp. NPDC049758 | reverse complement strand
GAGTTCACCCTGCTCTGCGTGCCGTACGGCGGCGGGTCCGCGGCGGTCTACCAGCCGCTGGCCCAGGCGCTGGGCGACCGGGTCGAGGTGCTCTCGGTCGAGCTGCCCGGCCACGACCCCGCCCGCCCCGACGAGCTGCCGCTGCCCCTGGAGGAGCTCGTCGAGGCGTTGTCCGCCGAAGTGGCGAAGTCCTCGATCAGCCGTCCGGTGGCCGTGTACGGGCACTGCGTCGGCTCCGCGCCGGCCGTCGCGCTGGCCCGCAGGCTGGAGGCCGACGGCGTGCCGGTGCTGGGCGTGATCGCGGCGGGCAGTCTCCCGTCCGCCCGGCTGCCCGGCCTGGCCAGGAAGCTGTTCCGCAGCGACCGCCTGGTCTCCGACCGGCTGTTCCGCGACGCGCTGCGGGCGTCGGGCGGCCTGCTCGACGACATGGACGAGGCCGCCAAGGCGACCGCGGTGCGCGCCATGCGCCACGACTCCACGCAGGCGCAGGAGTGGTTCACCCGGGAGCTGGCCGCCGACGGCCCGCGGCTGGCCGCGCCGATCCTGTGCCTGGTGGGCGAGCGGGACCGGGCCACCCAGTTGCACGAGGAGCGCCACGCCGAATGGGGCGCCTTCGCGTCGAGGGTGGGGCACGCCGTGCTGCCCAGGGCCGGTCACTACTTCCTGCGCCATCAGGCCGAGCCGCTGGCCGCCCTGGTGTTCGGCCAGCTACGGCGCTGGTCGGACGGGGAACTCCCGGATCCCGTGCGCCCGCCTGACCGGACCGGCCTGCGCTCCTTCTACACCGTCGCCGGCGGGCAGTTCGCGTCGGCGGTGGGCAACGCGCTCAGCGCCTTCGCGCTGGGCATCTGGGCCTACCAGCGCAGCGGCGAGATCCTTGACCTCGCGCTGGTCACGATGCTGGCGCAGATCCCGGCCGTGCTGCTCACCCCGCTGGGCGGCGCGCTGGCCGACCGGGTGGACCGGCGGCGGATCATGCTCGCCTGCGACGCCCTGTCAGGACTGGCGATGGGGGCGCTGGTGCTGCTGATGGCGACCGGCCGGCTGGAGTTGTGGAACGTCTGTCTCATCGTCGCCGTCACCTCGATGGTCACGGCGTTCCATCAGCCCGCCTACCTGGCGGCGATCGCGCAGCTGGTGCCCAAGCCGTACCTGCCGCAGGCCAACGCCATGGCCAACCTGGGGTTCGGCGCGGGCAACGTGGTGGCCCCGCTCGCGGGCGGCGCGCTGATCGGCCTGTTCGGGCTGTCGGCCGTGATCTCCATCGACGTGGCCACCTTCGCGATCGGCGTGGGCACGCTGCTCGCGGTCAGGTTCCCGAACCGGCTGTTCCACCGGCGGGAGGAGAGCTTCCGGGCGGCGCTGAGCGGCGGATGGCGCTTCATCCGCCGGCGGCGGCCGCTGCTGGTGATGGCGGTCTTCTTCGCCGTGGTCAACTTCTGCACCGCGCTGATGTGGGTGCTCATCACCCCGATCGTGCTGTCCATCGGCAGCTCGGCCGACCTGGGCGTGGTGACGGCCGCCGGAGGTCTCGGCGTGGCGGTGGGCACGGGCGTGATCCTGGTGTGGGGCGGCAGCCGACGCCGGGCGACCGGCATGATCGCCTTCGTGATCGGCTCCGGGGTCGGTGTCGTCCTGATGGGCGCGTGGCCGGTCGTGGGGCTGGTCGCGGTGGGCCTGTTCGTCCGGCTGGCCTGCATGAGCATCGGCAACGCGCACTGGTTGTCGGTCATCCAGACGAAGGTGGGCCCGGACCTGCAGGGCCGGGTTCTGGCGGTGAACGTCATGCTCGCCACGGCCATGCAGCCGCTGGGCTTCCTGTCGGCCGGGCCGCTGGCCGAATGGGCGGAGCCGCTGACCTCCCGGCCGGGCGGCGGCGCCGCGGCGGTGCTGCTGGCCAGCGGCGTCCTGCTGGTGATCTGGGGCCTGCTCGGGCTGCGTCACCGGCCGCTGCACCACATCGAGGACCTCATCCCCGACGCGGCGCCGCCCTCGGAGGCCGCCGTCGATCTGAACGCGATCCAGGAGAAGGTGCTGAACGGATGATCTTGGTATCCGCGTCCGACGTGCGGGCCGCCGCGGCCCGCATCGCGCCGTTCGTCCGGCGCACGCCGCTGCTGCGGCTGCCCGGCGAACGCCTGTGGCTCAAGCCGGAGAACCGGCAGCCCACCGCCTCGTTCAAGGTGCGCGGCGCCGCGAACGCGGTGGCCCGGCTGGCCGGTCGGGGCATCACGCACGTCGTGGCCCAGTCCTCGGGCAACCACGCCCAGGCCATCGCCTACGCCGCCGCCCGGCACGGCCTGCGGGCCACCGTCGTCCTGCCCGACACCGCGCCGGAGCTCAAGGTGGAGGCGGCCCGCGGGCTCGGCGCCGAGGTGGTCATCGTGCCGCCGGCGCTGCGCGAGATCACCTGCCTGGCGCTGGCCGACCATCTCGGGGCGACCGTCGTGCGCTCCGACGACTTCGACGTGATCGCCGGGCACGGCAGCGCCGGGGCGGAGATCGTCCTGGACCTTCCGGAGGCGGGCACGATCCTGGTGCCCGTCTGCAACGGCGGTCTGCTGGCCGGCGTCGCGGTGGCGGCCAAGGCCGCCGACCCCGCGATCACCGTGATCGGCGTCGAGCCCGAGCTCGCCGCCGACGGCGCGGCCAGCTTCCGCAGCGGCAGCCGGACGGCCTGGCCGGTGGAGCTGACCTACCGCACCCGGGCCGACGGGTTGCGCGGCCCCGTCCTCGGCGAGCTGGCCTGGGAGCACATCCGGCGGCACGTGGACGACATGCTGACCGTCCGCGAGGACGACATCGACGCCGCCGCCGACCTGCTGTGGGACCGGCTGGGCGAGCGCGCCGAGCCCAGCGGGGCCGTGACCACCGCCGCCTACCTGGCCCATCAGGCACTTCTGCCCGACGGGCCGGTGGTGGCGATCGTCTCCGGCGGCAACGTGGCGCCCGCCCTCCAGCCGGCGGCCCGGCAGGCGGAGTGACGCCGCCCTCGCGTCCCATGGCGCGGAACCACCATGGGACGCGAGGGGCGGGGACGGCCGCTACGCCTCTTCGGAGACCCCCAGGTACATCACGCTCGGGTGCGCGGGGTTGAAGGCGATGGAGGTGACCCGGTCGTAGGCGTTGTGGTTGACGGTGACGCGGTCCTTGCGGGACTCGTACTTGTAGATGTCCGTGCCGATCGCCGACCAGCCGGTCCCGAAGTCGAAGTAGAGGACGTCCGCGTCCTTGGGGTGCGGGGCGAGCAGCGGCCCGTTGGGGATCGTCACCACCGCGTCCTGGTCCACGGCGGGGGTGAAGTTGCGGCCGCCGTCGTCCGAGCGGTAGATGTGCCGGCCGCCGGACGGCACGCCGGCCTCCAGCTCCGCCAGGTTGAGCCCCATCGCCCACACGACGTTCCCGGCGGCCGGGGAGATCGCGGCGCTGAACACGTTGACCCGGTCGCCGTCCCCGGCCAGCCCCGCGGCCGAGGTCCAGGTGCGGCCGCCGTCGAAGGTGACGCGGGCGCCGGTGTCGGAGGCGCCGAGCACCACGTGGTCCAGGTCGTGCGGGTCGAACACCGCCGTGTAGGACATGCGGGTGTCGCTCGGTGACCAGGCCGGCACCCCGACGGGCTGCCAGGTGCGCCCGCCGTCCCGCGACTCGTGCAGCTGGCCCTGCAGGTCGGACGCCCGCAGGCGGTCGCCGTCGCCCCGGTCCACGCCGATCCCGATCAGGTCGCCGCCCGGCCCGGTGAGCGGCGTGACGCCCTCGGGCGTGGCGAGCGCCAGGTTGCCGTCGCGGTCCCAGGCGTAGGCCCGGCCGCCCTGGGCTGCGACCAGCTCGACGAAGGAGCCCTTGACCTCGCCGGCCACGTTCCAGGTGCAACCCGCGTCCTTGGAGGCCAGCAACCGCCTGTTGGACATGGCCAGCAACTGGTTCGGGCGGTCCAGCGCGACCAGCCCGGTGGTGTAGACGATCGGGCCGAGCACCTCGCTGGTGGACGCGATCTTCTTGCCGTCGTTCCACGCGTACGTCACTGAGCCGTCACCGGCGACCGTCTGGCAGACCGGCCGGCTCCAGCCCGAGCCGTCGAAACCCTCACTGGAGGTCCTCGCCATGGCGGGCGTGGCGGCGGACAAGACCGTCAGCGCGGTCGCGAGTCCGATGGTGAACGCCTTCTTCAACACTGCCTCCCCGACAGGAATCTGGTACGCGTTCGTTCCTATCGGTGAATGCGATGCTCAGGCTAGGTCTGCCCGCGGCTGGTTCACGCCATGGCAGGTATCTGTCAAACTGTTCGATCATGAACGCGGACGACAACGCCCTCGCCGCCGTCGGCGTGGACGCCGAGGACGAGCAGATCTACCGCACCCTGCTGCGCCGGCCGCGCACCACGCTGCCCGAGCTGGCCGCGCACACCGGCCGCACCACCGTGGCCCTGCGCCGGGCGTGCTCCCGGCTGGAGGCGCTCGGCCTGGTCAGCCGCATGGCCGGCCGCCCGGTCCGGTACGTGCCGACCAGGCCCGACGTGGCGGTGGCCGCCCTCATCTCCCGCCGCGAGGAGGGGCTGGCCCAGGCCAGGCTGGCCGCGCTCGCGCTGCTGGCCGAGACGCCGCGGACGGAGAACCTGGCCCCCGAGGAGCTGGTCGAGGTCGTCCAGGGGCAGGCGGCCGTGGTGCAGCGGTTCACCCAGTTGCAGCAGACCGCGACCGAGGAGCTCCTGGTCCTCGACCGGCCCCCGTACGCCCAGGACCCGTCCCAGCAGAACGCCCCCGAGATGGAACGCCTCGCGCACGGCCTCGTGGTGCGCGGCATCTACGACGCCTCGGCCCTGGAGATCCCCGGCAAGCTCCGTCTCGCCCAGGAGTCGGCGGCGGCCGGGGAGCAGGCCAGGGTCAGCCCCGAGGTGCCCATGAAGCTGGCCATCGCCGACCGCAGGACCGCCATCCTGCCGCTGAACGCCGACGCCTCGGCCCACTCCGGCAGCGCGGTCATCGTGCACTCCTCGTCGCTGCTCGACGCGCTGGTCACCCTGTTCGAGGTCCTGTGGCGGACGGCGCTGCCGCTGCCGCTCTACGACGCGCGCTCCCGCCCGGCGGACCTGCCGGACCCCGAGCTGTTCACGCTGCTCGCGGCCGGGCTCAAGGACGAGGCGGTCGCCCGTCAGCTCGGGGTGAGCCTGCGCACGGTGCACCGCAGGGTCAGCGAGCTGATGGACCGGCTCGGCGCCCGCACCCGCTTCCAGGCCGGCCTGCTGGCGGCGCGCCGCGGCTGGTGCGACCCGGACGCCTGACCGCCCGCGCAAAATCGTTTGCGGCCACCCACTTCGGCCGGATAGGAATCTCGGGTGCTGAAGGGCGGCAAGGTCGGGCTCCGGGCCCGCCACGAGGACGACATCCCGATCCTGCGGGCCGAGCTCTACGACGACCCGGTCTACTCCTCGCGGGCCGGAAACCGTCCGTGGCGGCCGGTCACGCCCGGCACGGAGGACTCGCGGCTCGTGGTGGACGACACCGTGGAGGCGGTCGTCCCGTTCTCCGTGGTGGACCTCGACGGCGGCGCGCTCGTCGGCGCGGCGACGCTGTGGGGCATCGACACCCACCACCGGTCCGCGCACATCGGGCTGGGGCTGCTGCCGTCCTGCCGCGGCAGGGGTTACGGCGCCGACGTGGTCGCGGTGCTGTGCCACTACGGCTTCGTCCTGCGCGGCCTGCAGCGGCTGCAGATCGAGACGCTGGCCGACAACGTCGCGATGTTGCGCGCGGCCGAGCGCAACGGCTTCGTGCGCGAGGGCGTGCTGCGCTCCTCCGCGTGGGTGATGGGCGAGTTCCTGGACCAGGTGCTGCTCGGGCTCCTGGTCCAGGAGTGGAAGCCGGCCTCGCGGAGCTAGGCGGGGCCGCTCATGCCCCCGCCCACCAGGCCCGCGGCCCCCGTGGCCGCGCGGGCCTGGCCTCGCTCAAGGCCCAGACCGCAAGACCGGCCCGGCACTCACCCGCCCGCGCCGGGGTAGTAGTCGTCGTTCGCGGCGGCCAGGGCGAGTCCGGTCGCGGCCAGCAGGCCGATCGAGGCCAGTCCGAGTGTCGTCTTGGTCATGCCGTCACCTCTCGTCAGTCCGATGCGTGTTCTCCGGCCGGGCACGGTATCCAGTGCACAACCCGGGGCCGCCGCCCGTCACCCTGTTCCGGCCTGAGCGGGAAGACGCAGGTCACAGCGTCGGCGGGGTCCCAGTCTCGGTGACCGGGCGATTGTCCGGCAGCCCCCCGCACCGGTCCGGACAATCGGCACGGCCGACGCCGGACGCCGCCTTGTAGCATCGGGGCATGATCTTCACAGCGAGCACCGCCGACGTCGCCGTCGTCCTGGGGCCGGGCGGTCCGGTGGGCACGGCCTGGCTGCTCGGCCTGGCGGCGGGCCTGCGCGCGGCGGGCGTGGAGCTCGCGGACGCCGATCTGCTCGTCGGCACCTCGGCGGGCGCGATCGCCGCCGCCGCCCTGACCTCCGGACGCGACCTGGACGAGCTCGCCGACCTGCCGCCCGCGGCCCCGGACCGGCGGGCCGGGGACCCGACCGTGATGCCGCGCGTCCTGCAGATCCTCAACGCGCCCGGCGCCGACCCGCGCGAGGCGCTGCGCCAGGCCGGCGCGCTCGCCCTGGAGGCGGACGCGCTGCCGGAGGAGGACCATCTGACCGCCATGCGCCGGCTCGTCGGCACCGGCTCCTGGCCCGGCCGCCCGCTGCTGATCACCGCCGTGGACGCCGTCAGCGGCGAGCCGGTGGTCTGGAGCGGCGACAGCGGCGTCCCGCTGCACGCCGCCGTCGCCGCCAGCAGCGCCGCCCCCGGCCACGCCGTCCCGATCACCGTCGGCGCACGCCGGTACATGGACGGCGCGCTCGGCGGCGGGTCCAACGTGCACCTCGCCGCGGGCGCGGGCGCGACCGTCCTCGTCGAGCCGCTCGGGCACCTGTTCCCGGGCCCGGCGGTCGAGCGGGGCGTGCGGATCCTGCCCGACCAGGCGGCGCTGGAGGCGTTCGGGCCGGACCTCGGCGACCGGAGCCGGTGGGGGCGGGTGTACCTGGAGGGACGCCGCCAGTCCGCCGGGCTCGCCGAGCTGGTCGGGCCGTACCTGCCGGGCCGCCCCGCCCCGGCCTGAACTGAGGCGTGCCCGGCACGCAGCGGATCGGTGCAGGTGCGCGTTCCCTGTGCATGAATGTCGATATCGTCGCCCGCGCTTCCCCGCCGCCGGCCGACGCCGCCGACGCGGTGGCCGGCCTGTACCGGGAGCACCGGCTCGCCCTCGTCCGCCTGGCCCTGCTGCTCGTGGGCGACCGGGAGAGCGCGGAGGACGTCGTCCAGGACGTCTTCTCCAGGTTGCACGGCAGGAGCCCGGCCGCCCTCACCCTGGCGTACGTGCGGGTCTGCGTGCTGAACGCCTCGCGCTCGCTGCTGCGCAGGCGCAGTGTCGCCGCCAGGGCGATCCTGCGGCGGCGGGACGACCCGGTGGACTCGGCCGAGACGATCGCGCTGCTGGGCGAGTCGCGGCAGGAGATGCTGACGGCGCTCGGCCGGTTGCCCCGGCGGCAGCGCGAGGTTCTCGTCCTGCGTTACTACCTCGACCTGTCCGACGCCGACATCGCCGAGGCGACGCGCCTGCGGCAGAGCACGGTACGGTCCACCGCCTCCAGAGCTCTGGAGCGGCTTGAGCGCGAGCTGGGAGGCCGGGCATGACCACGATCGAGGACCGGCTCAGGGACGCCATGGCGGCCAGGGCCGAGACGGTTCAGGACGACGGGCGGCCGCGGGTCGCGCCGCCGCCGCGCCGGAGGGCGACGGCGGCCCGATGGTGGTGGGCGCCGGTGGCGGTGGCGACCGCGACCGCCGCCGTGGTGGGCGTCACCGTCATGGGGACCCGGACGATCGGCTCCGCCCCGCCGCCCGCCGCGGCCCCGGCGGCGGCCGCCGGGCGCCTGTCGCCGCCGGTCGAGCAGGTGTGGCCGGGCGCGGTGCACGAGATCCCGGCGACGGGGCCCGGCGGCCGGGTCTTCGTGCCGGACGTGTTCGTCTCCGACCGGGTGGTGGCCGGCCGGGGGCTCACCGGGAACCGGCTCGACGGCATCTGGTCGTACGACCTCGACAAGCGCGCGTTCACCCAGGTCACGCAGTTGCGGGACGTCAAGGTCACGAACGAGCCGCTGGTCTTCGGCGACGGCTACCTGGCGTGGTCGGCGTTCCGGGACGACCGGTCGGAGATCTGGGCGGTGCCCGTCACCGGGGGCGTCCCGCAGCGGATCGCGGCGCTGCGGGCCGTGCTGTCCAGCGACAACGCCTACACCGGGCTCAAGAAGCTGGCCATCGCCGGCGGCATGGCCGTGTGGTCGCCCGCCGACGGCGGCGTCTACCGGGCCCCGCTCAAGGGCGGGAACGTCTCCCTGGTCAGCGGGACGAAGGGCTTCTACCTGGTCGAGTGGCCCTGGGCCGGATGGCCGGTGCACGACCCGACGGTCGACCACCCCGTCGCCCGGCCCCTGGAACACCTGAAGAACGTGCTCACCGGCCGGTCCAGGAACGCGGTCCCGGCCAAGAAGCGTTCGTCGTGGGCCGACTGCGGCCTGGTGTGGTGCCTCGACAGGACGACGGCCTGGCGGCGCGATGGGACGGACCGCCGCGACCTGCCCGCGAACGCCATGGGAACGCTCATGTCCGGCCGCTTCGTCCTGGTCAACCAGGGGGACGCCGGCGACCGCGCCCTGGCCCTGCATGACGTCGCCACCAGGCGCACCGGCCGGCTCTTCCCCGTGCCGACGCGCAGGGGCGACAAGGCCCCGCCCACGCTGTACTTCCACGACGACATGGTCCGGTTCCGGACGGCGCAGGGCACCCAGGTGGTGATCGACCTGAAGGCGGCCGGCCGCTGACCGACGGCCGCCCCAGAATCGTCCGGCCGGACAGGCATAGCGGGAGTGCCCCGCGCGCGTCTCAGGGGTGTCATTCACACGTTTGGAGGTGGTCGTGGACCCTGCGGACGAGCAAGGCTTCCGCGAGTTCGTCTCTGCGCGCTCGCCTGCCCTGATGCGGCTCGGGTTCATGCTCAGCGGCGGCGACCAGCACGCGGCCGAGGATCTCGTGCAGGCCGCGCTGGCCAAGCTGGCGGCCCGGTGGCGGCAGGTGGACGCCCCCGAGGCGTACGTCCGGCAGATCATGTACCGGCAGCAGGTGAACTGGTGGCGCGCGATCGGGCGGCGCGGCGAGGTGGTCCAGGCCGAGCCGCCCGACCGGCCGGGGGCCGACGGCACGCACCAGAGCGACCTGCGCATGGTGCTGCGCGCCGCCCTGGCCCGGCTCACCCCGAGGCAGCGTGCCGTGCTGGTGCTGCGCTACTTCGAGGACCTGCCGGAGGACCGGATCGCCGCCATGCTGTCCTGCTCGGTCGGCACGGTGCGGAGCACCACGTTCCGGTCGCTCGCCCGGCTGCGGCAGATCGCCCCGGAACTGGCTGCGGAACTGGAGGTCACCACATGAACCGGCTGCTTCGCGACACCATGGAGGAGTGGGCCGACGAGGTGCGGCTGCCGCACGACCTGGCCGACCGGGCGCTACGGCGGCGTGCCCGGCCGCCGGTCATGGCGGTGGTGCTGGCCGCCGGGATGGCCGTCGTCGTAGCGGTGCTGGCCGTCGGGCTGCACGGCCGGAGCACGACCGTGCGCCCGGCGAACGGCGTCACCGTGCCCGTGCGTCCGTCGGTGACGTCCACGGACGTGCGGGCCGACGTCGAGAACGCGCCGCCGAAGACGTTCGTGGCGGCGGGGGACGTGGCCGTCTCCGCCTACTTCACCACCTGGCTGGAGAAGACGCCCGGCGGCGAGCGCGTGCGGCGCACCTGGCACCTGTACGACCCCCGCTCCGACGGCTATGAGAAGACGCCGTGGGCCTGGCTGGACGTGGCGCCGGGGCTCCAGCTCGCGGCGGTGCTCCAGGGCGAGCGGATCGGCAGGCGGGTGGGGATCGTCGACATGAACACCCGGCAGGCCCTGGCCTGGATCGACCTGGAGCACGACGTCGGCTCGCTGGTCTGGTCGCCGGACGGCACCAAGGTGCTGGCCACGGCGTACTCGCAGTATCCGGAGCAGAGCCGGAAGCAGATGAGCAAGAATTCCTACACCGTCGAGGAGTTCGTCCAGCCCCGGATCGGCTTCTACGTCATCGACGTCGCCACCGGCCGGGCCGCCTACCACCCGCTGCCGTCGCTGGACCGCGACGGCAGCCCCGGGAACATGAACGCGCGCCAGGACCTCGGCTGGAGCCTGGACGGGTCCATGCTCTGGGAGCCCACCGACACCATGCCCGACAGGTTGTGGCTCGGCCTCGACGGCGCCCGCCGGGACGCACCGGCCGGCGACCGGTACATCGACTACTCGGGCTGGTCGAAGGTCTCGCCCGACGGCAGGCTGGCGCTGGACCGCGACCTGCCGCCATCGGTGCCCGGCCGGCAGCTGGTGCTGCAGCACCTGGCCTGGGCCGACAACGAGAATGTGGTGGTGCTGGGCTGCGCGGGCGCGTGCAAGAACGAGTTCGACAACGGCCTGGCGCTGGCGAGCGCCGACGGCCAGCGGATGATCCAGCTCACCGGCAGCCGCGACCGCGGCGGCGAGGAGACCTGGCAGTGGGTGCTCACGCGCCGGAACTAGCTCCGGCGCACGCCCCGAGCCCCGCGCCGTCTCCGGCACGGGGCTCGGGTAGCACGTCACTGTCCCGCAAGGGCACCGCCGTCCAGCACTACCGCTGCTGAGGGGCGGGCTCGGCCCGGCGGATCAGGCGTCTGCCCAGCCGCTGCGCCGGCGCCTCCACCCACCGCCACGTCAGCGCGCACAGACCGAGCAGCGCCGCGCACACCGCGGCCAGGAGCGTCAGCCGCGCCGCGAGCGGCACGTCCGACGGCTCCGGCAGGAAGAACTCGACGCTCTCCAGCAGCAGCGGGTGCAGCAGGTAGATCGAGTACGACACCAGCCCCAGCCAGGTCAGCCACGACGGCATCGCGCGGCGGCGCAGCGTCATCGCGACGGCGAAGGTCAGCCAGGCCGCCACGGTCGCCATCTGCGTCCCCAGCTCGGCGCGCGCCGGCCACATCCCCGCCAGCGGGATCAGCGCCACCCAGCGGAGGTGCCGGTGATCGAGCAGTCCGGCCTCGACGCGGTGGAGCACGGTGCCGGTGAACATGGTCGCCAGGATGAACAGCCCCTGCCAGGGCCCGGGGTAGCTCTGGTTGACCGCCAGCAGCAGCAGGACCGTGCCCGCGACGGCCACGGCGCCCGCCTGCCGGACGCGCCTGCCGCCGCGCAGGATGGCCGCCAGTCCGGCGGCCAGCACGGCGGTCACCACGACCACGACCGTGAGCATCCGGCCCGCGCCGCCCGCCGACAGCAGCGTCACCGGCAGCACCCCGGCGCCGAGCACGGCGGCCGCCGCGAACCCGAGCGCGGCCGCCGCGCTGCGCCGGTGCACGCCGAGGGTGAACATCGCGGTCAGCAGGAGGTAGAAGGCCATCTCGTAGGACAGCGTCCACAGGACGTTGGCCACGTTCGGCGCGTACAGCAGGTTCTGCAGCATGCCGGCGTGCGCCAGGGCCATGGCCAGCGGCCGGGTGTCCCACCAGACGTGCAGGTCGTCCCAGCCGAGCGCGGCGAGCAGCAGCATGCCGGCCACGCACACGGCGAACAGCGGCCACAACCGGAAGAACCGCGAGATCCAGAAGGCCCGCACACTGCCCCGGCGTTCCAGCGACGCGGGCACGATGTACCCGCTGACCAGGAAGAACACCAGCACGCCGTACCAGCCGGGATCGAAGACGGATTTGATCTGCGCCCGCGCCTCCGGCCACAGCGGTTCGAGCGCGTGCTCGAAGACCACCACCATCGCGGCGAGCCCGCGTAACGCGTCCAGCCAGGCGAGCCGCCCGGCCTTCGGCGAGGCAGAACCTTCGACCGCGAGGGGAGCACGAAGCATCCGGACATCGTAGTGAGAAATATCGTTTACAGCCTTAAGGTCATCCAGGATCAGGCGCTCATGAGCCGGATGCCCACACCGTCCGCGGCGGAACTCACCTCGCAGCGGCTGCCGTTGCGCGCCTGACCGCGCCCGCCGGGGTCACAGACCCGACATGGACGCGGCCAGGTACTGCCCGAGCTGCGGGATCCGCGCGTCGGACAGGCGGCTGGACGGGCCGGAGATGCCGGCCGCGCCGATCAGGGATCCGCGGATCCGCACCGGCACCGCGACGCACCGGACGCCGTCGAAGGTCTCGTCCCGGTCGACCGCGTAGCGGGCCTCGCGTGACTCCTCCACCCGGCGCCGCAACTCGATGGGGCCCCTGGCGGCGTTCTCCGTGCCGCCCGCGTAAGACAGGCGGGCCAGGTGGGTGTCGAGGGCCTCGGGATCGAGGGCCGACAGGTAGGCCTTCCCCAGCGCCGAGCAGTGCATCGGCCGGATCGTCCCTAACTGCTCGGAGACGGCCACCACGTGCCGGGTGGGGAAGAAGGCGAGGTAGACCATCGTGTCCTTGGCCGGCACCGCCAGGATCGTCGCGTCGCCGCACTCGTCGCGGATCGAGGCCAGCACCGGGTCGATGATCTGGCTCCAGTCGGTCTCCGGCGCCTGGATGAGCCCGTAGAACTTGGCCGGGACGATCGTGTAGCGCTTGGTCGCCTCGTTGCGGGCCACGTACCCCGTGGCGACCAGCTCGGCGAGCAGCCGCAGGGCGGTGCTGCGGTTGACGTCGAGCTCGCGGGCGAGCTCGGCGGCGGTGAGCGGTTCCGCGGAGAGCAGCTCCAGCGCCCGCAGCGCGCGCTGTATGGGAGAGGCGGTACGGCCGTCGGAGGCGTCGTTCGTACCGGGGCTCTGGTTCGTCGTCATGACAAGGATTGTCCGCCGTTCAGGCCGAAGAGGTGATCAACCGCTTCGCGGTTGGCCCTGAAGGATCTCTCGGCCTGGTCCTCCCAGCCGAAGACCTGCACGGTGAGGATGCCGTCGAACTCGACCGACTCCAGCGCCCGGCGCACCTCGGCCCAGTCGATCTCGCCGCGGCCGAGGTCGAAGTGCTGGTGGATCCGGCAGGAGACGCCCGGCGGGTTGACGATGGTGCGGCCGGGCCGGAAGGTGTCGGCGACGTGCACGTGGTCGAACCAGCCGCGGGCGAGCTCCACCTGCTCGGCGGTGCTGCCCTGGAGGTGGTAGGCGTGCGGCACGCAGTGCAGGTAGCGCAGCCGCGGGCTGCCGATCTCCTTGATCAGGTCCACCGCGCCGGCGGTGGTCTCGACGAAGTCCCACGGGTGCGGCTCGACGACGAGCTCGACGTCCTCGCGCTCGAGCACCGGAAGCAGGTCCTCGATCGAGCGCAGGAACGCCTTGCGGCAGGCGTCGGGCTGGTCCGGGTGGCCGGACAGCTCGGTGTTGATCCGCCGGCAGCCGAGCTCCACGGCGGCGGCGATGCCGTCCCGCCACCAGGCGACGGCCTGCTTGCGGACGTCCTCGTCGGGGCTGGACCACGCCTGGATCACGGCGACCGAGACGATCTCGACGCCGGAGGCGTCCGCCGCGTCGCGGAAGCCGCGCAGCTCGGCCGCCGAGGCGTGCATGGGGCCGAACGCCGGGATGAAGTCGTCGCGGTTGCCCATCTCCAGATGACGGTACCCGGCCTCGGCGGCCGCGCGGGCGGCGAGCTCGACCGGTCTGCCCTGGAGCATCGCCGGGTCAAGAGCGATCTTCATGCCACTTCTTCCTTCCAGACGCTGTCAGGGACGATGACCGCCTTGCCGGGGACCTGCCGGGCGCGAAGCGCGTCGAGCGCGTCGTTCACCTCGGACAGCCGCCACCGGGCGGTCGGTGAGAGCCGGATCCTGCCGGCCGCGGCCAGCGCGACGATCGACTCCAGGTCCTCGCGGCGGCCCGACCGGATGCCCCGGATGCGGGCCTCCTTGCGCGCGACGACGGCGAAGTCCACGTCAGGGACGCGAGCGTACCCGGCCAGCAGGTACGTTCCGTGCGGGTTCAGCGCGTCCAGGCCCGGCGCCATGACGGCGGGCACGCCCGTGCAGTCGATGACGGCGTCGACGGGCACGCCGGCCTCCTCGACCGAGGCGACGACGTCGTGGCCGGCGGCTTGGAGCGCCCGGCGGCGCAGCGGGGCGGGCTCGACCACCTGGACGGGCACGCCGCGCACGCGCAGCAGCTCGGCGCACAGGTGACCGATGGGCCCCGCGCCGAGGACGAGCACGCGGCGCGGATCGCGCTCCAGCGCCACCCGGACGCTGTTGGCGGCGGTCGCCCCACCGTCGACCAGCGAGGCGGCGTCCTCCCACGACAACCCGGACGGCAGCTCGACGAGCTGGGCCGCCCGTACGCGCAGGTGGTCGGCGTAGCCGCCCCAGGCGCCGAGCACGCCCGTGATCGACACCAGCTCCGGGCACAGCCGCTCGTCGCCGGCCCGGCACGCCGCGCACGAGCCCTCGCCGGTGAACAGGGTGATGGTGGCCCGGCGGCCGAGCCACTCCCGGGCTCCGGCGCCGGCCTCCACGACGACCCCGACCGGCTCGTGGCCGAGCACGAAGGGCGTCTCGGGCCGGTAGGAGTGCCCGGCCAGGACGTGCAGGTCGGTGCCGCAGATGCCGCAGGCGTGCACCCGCAGGACGACCTCGTCATCGGTCTCGGGCACCGGCCGCGGCACGCGCGTGACGTCGAGCCGTTCGCTCGGGATCGAGGTGGCCACGGCGGCCTGCATGGTGGCCGTGGCTGACGTTGCTCCCACTGGTCGCCTTCTTCCGGGGGGCAGGTTCGGTGTGCACAACAGCATCCACAAGTGTTGCGAGACATGCAACCCCTTGACGTCTCACGCAACACATTGTTCGAATCCACTGAGCAGTGAATTGCCAGGAAACATGCGGGTCACGGGGGTTGACATGCCTCGAATGTCCGCCATAGCGTCGGGCACCACTAACGTCCCTTGGTGCAACACAGTTCGTCTGACGCAACACCTCGCTGCTGATCACAGCGAGAGGTCGAGCCCCCCAACGGCCGCCCGCAGGTGCTCTTCGTCGCCGACCTTGTGGATTGAGACTTCAGGACGCGAAGTCACCGCCATCGCACCCCCTCCGAGACCCCCCGCCCCGGAGGCTTGATGGCTCATTTCAAGGAGGACAGGATGCTCCGACACCATCGCTCCGCACGAGCTCTGACCGCTGTCGCCACCGCCGCCGCCATCGGCGCCACGGGCTGCGCCGGCTCCTCGATCACCACGAAGCCGGCCGCCGCGCCGACGGACGTGGGCACGTCGTGCGCCAAGTACGGCACCGTCAAGCTCACCGTCGGCATGTCGGAGGCCGGCGAGGCCATCGCCAACGGCTTCAAGGAGCAGGTGAAGTCCTTCCAGGCGGCCAACAAGAACGTCACGGTCGACCTGCAGATCAAGGACTGGGCCTCCTCCGCCAGCACCATCAAGCTGGTGATGTCCGGCAACAACCCGCCCGACGTCATGCAGGGCAACTCCGGCTGGGCCATCAACGGCGCCCTGTGGAAGGCGGGCCTGCTGCTGAACCTGGACCCGTACGCCAAGGCGTTCGGGTGGGCCGAGAAGTTCCCCGAATCGGCGCTGACGGTCAACAAGTTCACCTCCGACGGCAAGGCCCTGGGCGAGGGCAGCCTCGTCGCCGTCCCGCCCGCCATCCAGTACGTCGGCGTGTTCTACAACAAGGCCGTCCTGGGCAAGCTGGGCATCGACCCGGCCACCCTCGACGACAAGGCGGCCTTCCTCCAGGCGCTGGACAAGGCCAAGGCGGCCGGCGTCACCCCCGTCCTGCTCGGCGACTCGGAGAAGTGGCCGGCGCTGCACAACCTGTCGCTGTTCAACGGCTGGTACGTGGCCCCGGACACGATCAACAACTGGGTCTACAACAAGCCCGGCAGCACCTACGACGACGACGGCCACCTGAAGGGCTCGACCGACTTCCGCACCTGGATGGAGAAGGGCTACTTCAACTCCGACGCGCTGGCGACCAGCTTCACCGACGCTACCAGCCGCTTCGGCAAGGGCCAGTCCGCCTTCTTCGTCACCGGCTCCTGGGCCCTCGGCGACGTCGGCAAGGCCCTGGGCGACGACGCCGGCTTCATGCTCTTCCCGGCCGGCGACAGCGGCAAGCACGCGGCCGTCGGCGGCTACAGCCTGCCCTTCAGCATCTCGGCCAAGACCAAGTACCCCGACTGCGCGGCGGCGTTCATCGACTACGTGACCGCCGGCGACGAGGCCGTCGCGGCGCAGATCGCGGCCGGCCGTCCCTCGGCGACCAAGGCGGGCGTCAACGCCAAGATCGACGACCCGCTGCTCAAGCAGATGGTCGACGCCTACGAGCGGCTGTCCGCCGAGAACGGCCTGTTCACCTGGGAGGACTGGCCCACCCCGACCATGCTCACCTTCCAGGGCGCCGAGGCCCAGCGGCTGCTGTCGGGCGAGGTCACGCCCAAGCAGTACAACGAGTCGGTCCAGAAGAACTGGGCCGACTACATGAAGACCCGTTCCTGACCTGTCGGGCGGCGCACGAGGCGCCCATCCCGTCCCCCCTGTGAGAAAGGCCATTCGTGGACAAGGTAGTCATCACCGTAACCGTCGACTGTTCCATGTCGTATCCCGGCTTCAAGGGCATGCCGAGGATCGACGACGTGCCCGCCGTCGCGGGTGAGTACGTACGGGCGATCGACTCCGGCGCGTCGCTCGTCCACCACCACGGCGTGCACTACCTGGAGGACTCGATCCAGGAGGACGGCCGCCAGCTCTCCCGCACCGACTACGACGGCTGGGCCGACCTGACCGACCGCATCCGCGCCGAGCGAGACTCGATCATCCAGTTCGGCATCGCCAGCGCCCGGCTGGAGGAGAAGGTCGCGCTCATGAAGCTGCGCCCGGACATGATGTCGTACGCCTTCAACGTGCACGACGAGTACTTCCGGCCCGACCCGGCCTACCCCGCCAACGAGCAGTACGCCATCCACACCCGCCCCGAGCTGGAGGCGTTCTGCAAGGCGGCCAAGGAGAACGGCGTCAAGCCCGAGGTCGAGTCCTTCTACACCGGCGCGTTCTGGAACCTGGAGTTCATCCGCGACCAGGGCCTGCTCGACGACCCGGTCTGGACGACCCTGTTCCTGGGCTGGCCCGGCGGCGCCTGGACGCCCCCCACCGAGGACTCCCTGCTGTACCTGGTCCGGCACCTGCCGCCGCGGGTCAACTGGAACGTCAGCGTGATGAACCCGAAGATGCAGTGGCGCCTGCTGGCCATGGCCATGAGCCTGGGCGGCCACGTACGGGTCGGCTGGGAGGACAACCCGTACCTGCCGGACGGATCGCCGTCGCGCTCCAACGCCGAGCTCGTCGACGAGATCGTCAAGATCGCGCACCTCATGGGCCGCGAGGTGGCGACCCCCGACGAGGCCCGCGAGATCATCGGCCTGCCCGCGCGGCAGGACGGGGCCCAGCCGGCGGCCGCGGCCGCCGGCCAGAGCGCCTAGGAATCCGTCAGGACACGCCGGCGCCCCGGTGCGGTGCGGGAGACCGCGCCGCACCGGGCGCGCCACGTAGGGAAGTGGATCGCACCATGGCCGTCACGGTCACCACAGACGCCGGCCCGGCGACGCCCGCCGGCAGGCGGCCCCGCCGGGGAGTCCGGCGGGGCGAGGTCCGCGGGATGCCGTACCTGCTCATCCTGCCCGGATTCATCTTCTACGCGCTGTTCGTCCTCGTGCCCATCGCCGACACGGTCCGCCTGTCGTTCCTCGAATGGGACGGGCTCTCGCCGCAGACGTGGGTCGGGCTCGACAACTACCTCCAGGTGCTGACCGATCCGAACACCTGGACCTCGTTGCGGGTCTCGCTCGTCTTCGTCGTCTTCGGCTGCGTGCTGCCGGTGACGCTCGCCCTGCTGCTCGTCGGCATCATCGCGCGGACCAGGATCCGCGGGCTGAGCTTCTTCCGGTTCGTGTTCTTCCTGCCGTACACGATCGCCCTGGCGGTCGTCGCGATCGCCTGGCGCTGGCTCTACTCGCTGGACGGCTCGCTCAACGCGATCATCAAGGCCGTCTTCGGCTCCGACCTGGTGCGGCCGTTCCTCGGCGACGCCGGCCTGGCGCTGCCGGCCCTGGGCGTCGTCGCGTTGTGGGCGACGTTCGGCTTCGTCGTGGTCATGCTGCTGTCCGGCACGCAGCACATCCCGAAGGAGCTGTACGAGGCCGCGCGCATCGACGGCGCCGGACCGGTGCGCGAGTTCTTCACCGTGACCCTGCCCGGCATCCGCCACGAGCTGCGCGTGTCGCTGGTGATGACCCTCACCCTGTCCCTGCGCATCTTCGACCTGCCCCTGATGGCGACGCAGGGCGGCCCCGGCTACGCCACCACCACGCCGTCGCTGATGATGTACCGCGACGTCTTCGTCAACGGGCAGATCGGTCCGGGAGCGGCCATCGCCGTGCTCCTCACCCTGGTCATCTTCATCGGCGTCGGCCTGGTCAACCGGCTCGTCAGATCGGAATAACACGATGGTCTCCCGCCGCAGCAACACCATGTCCTACGTGGTCCTGCTCCTGTTCGCGGCCTTCGCGATCTACCCCTTCATCTCCACGACGCTCGTCGCCTTCAACCCGCCGGACGCGTCCGTGAGCGGGCTGGCCTGGCCGAGCCGGTGGTCTCTGGACAGCTTCGTCAGCGCCTGGGACAACCCGGACGCCGGCATCGGGCGCTCGCTGCTGAACAGCGTCCTGCTGTCCGGGGTGGTGGTGAGCGTGTCGGTCTTCTTCTCGATCCTGACCGGCTACGCGTTCGGGACGATGCGGTTCCGCGGCTCGTCGCTGCTGTTCCCGCTGTTCGTGCTCGGGCTGATCGTGCCGTACGAGGCGACCGTCATCCCGCTCTACTACCAGTTCAGGGCCTTCGACCTCATCGACACCTACTGGTCGATGATGCTGCCGTGCATCGGCGGCTCGATGGCCTTCGGCACGTACTGGATGACGTCCTTCTTCAAGTCCTTCCCCCGCGAGCTGCTGGAGGCGGCGCGGACGGACGGGTCGAACCGGTGGCAGACGCTGTGGCGGGTGGTCGTGCCCACGGCCAGCTCGCCGATCTTCGCCCTGGCCACCATCCTGTTCATCTGGACCTGGAACAACCTGCTGCTCGCGGTCGTGATGATCTCCCAGCCGGAGCTGCGCATGGTGCCCGCCGCGCTCAACTTCTTCGTCGGCCTGCAGTACGGCAGCAACTACCAGATCACCTGCGCCGCCGCGATCATGGTCGCGCTGCCGGTGATGATCGTCTACTACCTCCTCCAGCGCCGGTACGGCGCCGACGTGCTCGCCGGCTCCCTCAAGGGCTGAGGCCCGGCGCCCACCAACCATCCATTCGTCACATCCTGTACAGGAGAATCACATGTCAGTGTCGAAGCCGGGCGTCGGCATCGCGGGTCTCGGGCTGATCTCGAAGACGCACGCGGCGGCCTACCAGCGCATGTCCGACGTGGTCGACCTCGTGGCCGGCTGCGACGTCGACCCCAGGGCGGCGTCGGCCTTCACCGCCGAGTTCGGCGCCAAGACCTACACCGGCCTGCAGGACCTGATCGACGACCCGCGGGTCGACGTGGTGGACCTGATCCTCCCCCACCACCTGCACTACGACGCCGCCATGGCGGTGCTGGACGCCGGCAAGCACCTGATCCTGGAGAAGCCCGTCGCGCCGACGTACGAGCAGTCGGTGGCCATCCAGCGCCGGGCGGCCGAGGCCGGCGTGCACTTCATGGTCGCCGAGAACAGCCGGTACATCGCGGCCTACCAGGCCGTGCACCGGCTGCTGAGCGAGGGCGCCATCGGCGAGGTCATCCACGCCAGGACGTACCTGCGCTCCAACGAGAAGGCCCACCTGTCGATGCCCGGTTACTGGCGGACCCAGTACAAGCTCGGCGGCGGCCTGGTCATGGACACCGGCGCGCACTCGTTCTACCTGCTCAAGTGGCTGCTCGGCGAGTTCGAGGAGCTGACCGGCGTCTCCAGGAAGGTGTTCCCGCTCGACAACGAGATCGAGGACACCGCCGAGGTGTACGGCCGCATGCGCAGCGGCGCCCACTTCTCGTGCGGCTTCACCTCCGTGTCGGAGGTCCCCCACAGCGAGCGCCTGGAGCTCTACGGCACCGAAGGGGGCATCCTGGTGGACCAGATGTCCGACCCGGTGGTCAAGATCTTCCGTGGCCAGCACGACTACCAGGGCGAGGCGGTCGCCGGCGTGCCCTTCGGCCCCGACGCCTGGCACCCCGGCGGCTGGCACCACGAGTCCGTCATCACCGAGGTCACCGACTACGTGCGCGCCCTGGTGGAGGGACGCCCGCCGCTGATCGACTCCGGCGACACCGTGTACGCCATGCGCGTCGTCGAGGCCGCCTACGAGTCCATCCAGTCCGGGAAGACCGTCACCGTCCCGGCCGGCGCGCAGCTCTGATCCGCCCCCACAGCAGAATCTGGACCTCCCCATGAGACTCATGCGCATCGGCGCCGCCGGCGCCGAACGTCCGGTCGTCGCGATCGACGACGAGACCTACATCGACGTGTCCGACGTGGTCGCCGACTTCGACGGCTCCTTCTTCGCCGCGGGCCTGGACGGGCTCGCCGCAACCGTCGCCGACCGGGTGGCCGCCGGCGCGGCCCGCCGCTTCGCCGGTGAACGCGTCGGCGCGCCGATCGCCCGTCCGCACCAGATCCTGTGCGTCGGCCTCAACTACGCCGACCACGCCGCCGAGTCGGGCCAGGAGCCGCCGGCCGAGCCGATCGTGTTCACCAAGGCGCCGAACACGCTGGTCGGGCCCGACGACGACGTGCACATCCCGCGCGGCTCCTCGGCCACCGACTGGGAGGTGGAGCTCGGCGTCGTGATCGGTGCCCGGGCCCACTACCTGGAGAGCGACGAGGAGGCGCGCGCCGCGATCGCGGGGTACGTGCTGGTCAACGACGTCAGCGAGCGCGACTTCCAGCTGCGCCACGGCGGCCAGTGGGTCAAGGGCAAGTCGGCCCCGACGTTCAACCCGTGCGGCCCCTGGCTGGTCACGCCGGACGAGCTGGGCGAGGCGACCGGCCTGGGCATGTGGCTCGACGTCAACGGGCGGCGCCGTCAGACCGGCTCGACGGCCCACATGTTGTTCGACCCCGTCTTCGTCGTGCGTTACCTGAGCCGGTTCATGGCGCTCGAACCCGGCGACCTGGTCAACACCGGCACGCCCGCGGGCGTCGGCATGGGCTTCGACCCGCCTGTCTACCTGCGGCCGGGCGACCGGATGGAGCTCGGCATCGACGGCCTGGGCCGCCAGACGCAGTCCGTCGTGGCCGCCCCCTGACCGGCCGGCACAGGCCGGCCTACGCCGTCAGGACCGGCACGCGCTCGGCCAGTGCCCGCACCGCCTCCCGCAGCTGCATGCGGGCCAGGTGGTTGCCCAGGCAGAAGTGCGGTCCGTGGCTGAAGGCCAGGTGCGGGCGGGCCGTGCCGCCCGGCGCGTGGCGGCGGATGTCGAACCGTCCGGGGTCGGTGAAGGCCGCCGGGTCGTGGTTGGCCGCGTGCGAGTTCGGCAGCAGCACGGTGCCGGCGGGCAGCACCGCTCCGGAGGGCAGCTCGACGTCGGCGGTCAGCCGCCGCAGCAGGCCGTTGGTGCCCGGCCCGTCGAAGCGGAGGATCTCCTCCACGGCGGGCTCAGTCAGGCCGGTGCGGCTGCTGTGCGGGCAGGACAGGATGGCCCGCACGTCGTCGTACCGGACGGCCATCGGCACGGTGTCGCCGCTGGGCAGGACCACCGTGCCGACCGGGTCGGACGCCAGCCCGTCAAGAGGCGGGCCGCCGGCGTCTAGGAACGCCAGCCGGGCAGGCGGTCGGTCTCGCAGCCGGCGTCCTCGATGGCCGCCACGATGAAACTCTCCTCGACCGGGCCCTCGGTGAGCACGCTCACCCGGCCGGCCGCCAGGTTCACGTCCACGCCCACCACCCCCGGGATCAGCGCCAGCTCCCGCTTCACCGCCTCCACGCACGTGGCGCAGCTCCCGGTGTTCAGGTCGGGGATGCCGTAGGTGACGAGGCTGTGGACAAGGGTGATCATAAGGTCCTCCGAAGTGCCGTACAGGGGTTGGGTATGGGGTCCGTTTCACCACGCCGTACCCTTTTCTGAGCTTGCCGCAAGGAGAGCGGCGACGACAGCGGATGCGACTTCCCCTTCCCGCCATGGCGGGAAGCGGACAGGAGAGGTACGTGAGCGACGAGGCCACCGCCAGGCGGGTGTACACGCGGATGCGCCGGCACCGGGAGTCGTTCGGCGCGGCGGCCGCCGGGCTGGGGCTGCGCGGCGCCGAGGTCGAGCGGGCCCGCGACCGGCTGACCAGGCTCGGCCTGCTCAATCCCGGCGCCGAGATCGCCGTCGACGCGATGGCGGCGCTCAACCGCATGCTGCTCGGCGGCGAGGAGCTGCTCGGGATGCTCGCCGAGCAGCGGGCGGCCTCCAGGGAGCTCACCGAGCACTACCTGCGCCTGGACGGCGACCCCCAGGACGCCCGCGTCGAGTTCTTCCCCCGGTCCAACGTGGAGGCCCTGCGCGTGAAGCTGCGGGCGGCGACGGACCTGGCCCGCGAGGAGGTCATGGGCATGCACATGCCGCACGCCTGGGAGCCGGAACGGCTGCGGGACTCCCGCGCCGAGGACGTGCGCGCGGTGGCCCGCGGCGTGCGGGTGCGCATCATGCACGCCCAGAGCCAGCTGGCCCAGCCGGCGATGCGCGAGCACGTCCAGGGCATGCTGGAGGGCGGGGTCGAGGTGCGCACCATGCCGTTCGTCCCGGTACGGCTGATCATGCTGGACCGCGAGCTGGCCGTGGCCGAGGTGATGCCCGGCGACCTCATGGCGGGTGCGATGCTCATCGAGGGACGCGGGCTGGTCGCCTCCTACGCCGCCCTGTTCGACTACTGCTGGATGACCGCCTCCGAACCGGGCGACGTGCCCAGGGCGGCCGACGGCGAAGAGCTCAACGACCAGCAGCGGGCGGTGCTGCGCCTGCTGGCCACGGGCGCCAAGGACGACGCCATCGCCCGTGCCCTGGGCGTCTCGAACCGCACGGTGACCAGGGTCGTGGCCGAGCTGACCGCCCAGCTCGGCGCCGACAGCCGTTTCCAGGCGGGCGTCCGCGCCGCCAAGCTCGGCTGGATCTGAGCCGGGAAGGCCCCCTCTCCCCCGATCCGCGCGGCGGGCGGATCGGGCTTGTGAAAATCGCATTGTTCTATCAGGATTAGAACATGCTCTATCGCGTCGACCCGAGCAGCAGCACGCCGTTGAGCGAGCAGATCGCCGGATGCATCCGCCGCGGCATCGCCGACGGGCTGCTGACCCCCGGCGACCGGCTGCCCTCCGGCCGCGACCTGGCCTCCTCGCTGGAGGTCAACATGCACACCGTGCTGCGCGCCTACGCCGACCTGCGCGACGAAGGACTGATCGAGCTGCGTCCCGGCCGCGGCGCCACCGTCACCAGGACGAACCCGCGCGAGCGGGCACAGCTCGTGCAGACCGTCCGGCACCTTGTCACCGTGGCCCGCCGCGCGGGCCTGAACCGCGACGAACTGATGTCGCTGGTGGGGAAGGAGTTCACATGATCGGTAAGGTCCGATGGCTGACGGGCGCGGTCGCCCTGCCCGCGACGGTTCTGGGCGGTGCCGTGCTGACCGTGCTCGCCTGGCGTCAACGGCTGCCCGCCGCGTTACCCGGCCGGAGCGGCGCGGCCCACGGCTCCACCGTCACCGTCGAGCAGTTGTCCACCCTGCTGCTCGGCGTCCCGGCGGCCGTCTGGCTGGCCGGGCTGGCCGGGTTCGTCCTGGCCGGTCGCGCGCCGGCCTCGCGCGCCCATGCGATCCGGACGGCGATCCTGGTCGCGGTCGTCACGATCGTCGTCGCGCCGGCCACGTCCCTGCTGGTCATCCTGCACGCGGCACTGGACGCCCCCACCGCGGCCCAGGCGGCTGCGCCCTCGCCGGCGGTGATGGGCGTGCTCGTCCCCATGGTCACGCTCGCCGGCGCGTGCGCCGCCTTCCTGCTGGCCGGCCGCCACACCCCCGCCGGCCGGGCCACCGGCGCCCCCGCTCCCGACGCTCCACGGCTGCCGCTGCGCGGCCAGGAGAAGGTCTCCTGGCAGGAACGGCGCGTCATCCGGGCCGTCGACCTGGGCGTGGCCGCTCTCACGCTGACCGGGGCGGCCATGACGGCGGCGCTGGTCCTCACCGTCGGCCCCGCGGGCTGGGCCGGGGCCGCCGTCGTGGTCGCCGCCGTGGTGCTGCTGCCGATGCGCTCCTACCGGCTGGCCATCGACGAGCGCGCGGTGACCGTCGCGCTCGGCCCGATCAGCCGGGAGGTCGCGGTCGGCAGCGTGCGCCGGGCCGACGCGGTCGACGTCCCGGCGGATCGGTGGCTGCTGAACGGCGCCCTGCACGGCGCCGGGGCGGGCATGTTGCTGCTGCCCGGGCCCGCGCTGGCCCTGCGCCTGGCCGACGGCACCGACTTCCTGGTGTCCTGCCGCGACGCCCCCACCGCCGCCGGCCTGATCAACAGCCTGCGCGACCAGGCCGCCTGAGCGCCCGTGGCCGGCACGCCGGTGACATTGGTCAATGTGATCACGCTGATCCCATTGATCACTCGGCCACCGGCGTGCCGGAACCCGGCCTATACACTGCCGCTGTTCCTGGTTTTCGTGGCGCCCCGGCCCGTCGCGGCCGTGCGGCACCGTTCTCCTGGGGGGCGCACCTGCGCCGCCTGCGTGTACACCCGATTCACGGATGGCATGGGGCAGGTGGGATGACGACGGTCGGGAAACCGGATCGGGTCGTGCCCGAACAGGGGCGGCCGTGGCCGCGCGGCGCGGCGCGGCACTACCGCCGCGATCCGCTGGGGTTCGTGGAGCGGGCGGCGGGCGCGCGCGGGCCGGTGTTCCGCCTGCCCGACGACGGGTCGCTGTGCGTGGCCGACCCGGCGCAGGCCCTGCGCATCCTGCACGACGAGGCGGGCGACTACGCCGACGTGTCCGGGTTCTTCCACGTCGGCGGCGGGCTGCTCGGGCCGCGGGCGACGCAGGTGGCGATCGGCCGGGCGGCCCGCACGACGCTGCGCGCCCACGTGGCCGCCCGGCGCGAGCGGCTGCCCGCCGTCGTGGCGGAGCTGGGCGAGGTCAGCGAGTGGCCGTCGGCCGGGCGGGCCGCCGTGCACCGGTTCATGGCCGACGCCCTGCTGCGGCCGGACAGCCCGCCCGCCCTGCGGGAGCTGATGGCGTACGTCGTGCGGCGTGAGGTGCTGATCCGCCCCGCCGGCCAGCTCGCGCGGTTGTCGCGGCGCGCCCTGTGGGCCCGCGTGGTACGGACGCTCGCCGCCGAGGCCCGCGCCCGGCGGGGCGAGCCGGCGGACGAGGCGCGGCCCGGCGACCTGCTGGACGCCGTCCTGGGCGCCACCCCGCCCGGGACGCCCCCCGAGCACGTGGCGCAGGTGTACCTGCTGCTCTTCCGCACCACGATCGCGCCGGTCGGCCACGCGGTGGCCTGGGCGCTGCTGTCGGCGGCGGCCCACGGCGTCGACCTGGCCGCCGTGCCGCCCGACTCGGCCGTCCGCGAGTCGCTGCGGCTGTGGCCGGTGGCCTGGCTGCTCGGCCGCCCGGTACGCAGGGCCCACCAGGTCGGCGGCGTGCCGCTGGAGCCGGGCGACAGCGTGTCCGTCTGCCCCTACCTGCTCCACCGCGACGAGCGGCACTGGCCGCGGGCCACCACGTTCCGGCCCGGCCGCTGGGACGGCCCCGAGCCGCGCGGCCCCTACCTGCCCTTCGGCGGCGGCCCGTTCACCTGCGCCGGAGCGGGCGTCGCCCAGGCGCTGGCCACCGACCTGCTGGCCGCCCTGACCGACGGCGCCCGCCTGGAGGTGCGCGGCGGCGCCGGGCGGCCGCACGTCGAGGGCATCATCACGCCGCCGCCCTTCCAGCTGCGCCGCACGCCACGCCAGACCTGACCACCAGCGGTTCGTCGAGGAAGGAGGTGATCTCCCATGAGGAAGCTGCTGCGCCGCGTCACCGGCCGCCGGGTCAACCGGCAGGCCTGGTACATCTGGTAACCGAGTCCGAGCGGCCGCGCCGGGCCGAGGGCCCGGCGCGGTCACCCGGCCCGCCGGCCGTTCAGGAGGCACGCATGTCGCATGTCGAGCAGACCCTGGCGGCCTACGAAGGCGTCGCCGCCCGCTACGACGAGCTGAACGCGCAGATGGACACCGAGGCGCTGGTGGACCGCTTCGCCGAGGCGGTGGAGCGGCACGGCAACGGGGGGCGGCGGCTGCTGGACGCCGGTTGCGGCACCGGCCGCAGCAGCACGGCGTTCAGCAAGCGGGGATTCGCGGTGACCGGCTACGACCTGTCCCCGGCGATGGTGGCGACCGCGCGGCGGCGGCCGGGCGCCGACGGCATCCCGTTCCTGGTCGGATCACTCCTGCGCCCTCCGCCGGAACTGTCCGGCTTCGACGTGGTCGCCTGCGTGGACGTGCCCCTGACGTACCTGACGAGCGCCGGACAGCTGCGGCAGGCGCTGGCGGCGGCGCGCGACCGGCTCGCCCCGGGCGGGCTGGTGGTCTTCGACCTGAACACCATCGGCCACTACCGGCGCACGTTCGGCGTCCCGGTGGTCGCCGACCGCGGTGACCGGTACGTGGCCTGGTTCGCGCACTCGCCGCGGATCGAGGCCGACGAGATCGTGATCACCCAGTTCGACCTGTTCGAACGGGCCGGCGCGGGCTGGCAGCGGCTGTCGATGCGGCACGTGCAGCGCCACCACTCCGACCGCACGGTACGCCGGGCCGCCGAGCTGGCCGGGCTGCGCGTGGTGGCCGCGCACGGGCTGGTGGGCACCTCGGTGCGCGACCCGGCCGACGAGGAGGCCCACGACCGCATCCTGTACGTCGCCCGTCCCGCCTGACGTTCGCTATATTCAGAATATGGTGAATCTACCGTCCGTCCTCAACCTGCGGGGTTGCGACCTGCGTTACGCCGACAGCGGAGGCGGCGGCGTGCCGGTGGTGTTCTCGCACGGCGCCGGGGCCGACCACGTGATGTTCGACGCCCAGGCCCGCCACCTGCGGGCCCGGGGGTACCGCGTCGTCACCTGGGACCTGCGCGGCCACGGCCTCTCCCGCCCGGCCGGCGGGCGCTTCACCGCCGAGCAGGCGATCGCCGACCTGTGCGCGCTGGTCGAGCACCTGGCGCTGGACCGGCCGGTGCTCGTCGGGCAGTCCCTCGGCGGCAACCTCAGCCAGGCCGTCGTGCGGCGGCATCCCGGCCTCGCCCGCGCCCTGGTCGTCATCGGCGCCACGCCGAACACGGCGTCGTTGTCCTGGCGGGACCGCCTGCTGCTGAGGGCGGCCGCGCCGATGCTGATGATGATCCCCGCCGGAAGGCTTCCGCGGCTGATGGCCGACGCCTCCGCGACCACCCGAGCCGCCAGGGACGACGCCCGGCGGGCCTTCGGCCAGGTGCCGAAGAAGGAGTTCGTGCAGGTGTGGCGGGCCACCGTCGAGTTCCTCTCCCCCGACCCCGGTTACCGCACGCCGGTGCCCCTGTGCCTGATCCGCGGCGAGCGGGACACCACCGGCAACATCGCCTCGGCCATGCCCGGCTGGGCCCGCGCCGAAGGCGTCGAGGAGATCGTCGTCCCCGGGGCGGGCCACATCGCCAACCAGGACGACCCGCAGGCGGTCAACGGGGCGATCGACGCGTTCCTGTGCACGCTCCCGGCGCCGGGGCGGGCGCGGCGATGAGCGCGCGGCACACGTTCGTCACCTCGGTGGGCGACCTGCTGGCCTCGTGGAACCTGCCCCACGCGACCGGGCGCGTCTACGGGCTGCTGCTCCTCACCGAGGAGCCGATCTCGCTCGACACCATCGCCGCCGAGCTGGAGCTGAGCAAGGGGGCGGTGAGCACCGCGGTACGGCAGCTCGACTCCTGGGGGCTGGCCAAGGTGATCCCGCAGCCCGGCAGCCGGCGGCTCCTGGTGGAGGCCACCGGGGGGATCGAGTCGCTGCTGGAGGCCAGCCAGGCGCGGGCCAGGACCCTGATCGCCGCCCTGCGCGAGGGCGAGGCCCTGGTGAACGCCGGGCCCGCGCAGGAGCGGCTGCAGGACGTGATCGGACTGTTCGCCGGTTATGTCGACGTCGGCGGGCAGCTGCTGGCCAGGCACCGAGAGGGACGCCCCGGATCGGACACCGCGCGGCCCTCCTCCGCCGGGTAGGGTCTGCCCCACGAAGTCGATCAAGGGGGCCCGGTGGTGGAACTGCCAGACACGCGCATGGACATGTCCCGGGGCGAGCGGGCCCGACGATACGGCGACGTCGCGAGCGCGCTGGCGTTGCACAGCGACCGGCAGCTCGCCCAGGCGCTGGAGCAGGCGCGGATGCTGGGCACGGGCATCGGCGGCACGTCGGTGCTGCTGGACGTCGAGGGCGTGCCGGTCTTCGCCAAGCGCATCCCGCTGACCGACCTGGAACGCCGGCCGGCCAACGTGATGTCCACCGCGAACCTGTTCGGGCTGCCGCCGTTCTGCCAGTACGGGGTCGCCGCCATCGGCACGCCCGGCTTCGGCGCGTGGCGGGAGCTCGCCGCCGCCGCCATGACGACCGGCTGGGTGCTGGGCGGGCACAGCGCCGCCTTCCCGCTGCTGTACCACTGGCGGGTGCTGCCGGGCGCGCCGCCGCCTGCCGCCGAGCACGCCGACGTCGAGGCGGCCGTGGAGTACTGGGACGGGTCGCCCGCGGTACGGGAGCGCCTGCACGCCCTCGCCCGCGCCTCGGCCGGCATCGTGCTGTTCCAGGAGTTCATCCCCCACGACCTGAACCACTGGCTCGCCGCCCAGGTCGCCGCCGGTCAGGAGGCCGCGACGGCGGCGGCCGCCATGCTGGAGTCGTGCCTGCCGCGCGACGTGGCGTTCATGAACGGCCGGCACCTGATGCACTTCGACGGCCACTTCGGCAACATCCTGACCGACGGCGACCGTCTCTACCTCGCCGACCTGGGGCTGGCGACCTCCTCCCGGTTCGACCTGTCCAAGCCGGAGATCGAGTTCCTGGAGCGCAACCGCACCCACGACACCGCGTACGCGCTGGCGCGGCTGGTCAACTGGATCGTCAGCGACGTCTGCGGGATGCGGTCGCCGAACGGCGCCGCCGAGGAGCGCAACGCGTACATCCGCGCGTGCGCCGAGGGCGCGGACCCCGCCGGCGCGCCCCCGCCCGTGGCCGCGATGATCCGCCGGTACGCTCCCGTGGCGGCGGCCGTGAACGACTTCCACTGGCACCTGTGGGGCACCAGCAGGACGACGCCGTATCCGAGCGAGAAGATCGAACGCGCCCTGAGCGCGATGCGCTGACGGCCGGGGCCGAGGTCGCAGGTGACGACCCGGCCGCCGGTGTCATACCGTCACATCATGGACGAGCACCGCCAGAGCATCCCCGACGTTCTCCGCCCCGTACGGGACGCCGCCGCGGCCCTGGGCGAAGACCTCACCGACCTGGGCGACGCGCTGCGGGCGTTGCGGCGGGTCGAGGTGGAGGTGGAACTGGCGACCGATCTGCTGATGCGGCAGTCCAACGCGAAGGCGAACCAGGCCGGGCAAGAGACGTCCTGACCGGCCCGGCGGAGAAGCGCGGCTTCCGAGCCCTGGCCCGACGCGAACAATCATGTGACGGGCCTTCCGTGCTCGCGTTTCGCGCCGGCGGCGGTGCCGCAGGGAAGGACGGCCCGCTGATCGGCCCGCACGCCTGAATGAGCCAGTCCCGCCACGAGCCGTTTCCAGGCAGGCGTCCGCGCGGCCCGGCTCGATCAGCACAGTTACGAACGCGGGGTCGAGCCCGGCGCGCGCGCCCCGCGAGGCGATGCCGCCTCCGCTCACCCCCGGCCGGACTCCTGCTTGGCGGCGTACGCCTGCCGCCACTCCTCGGCCGCCTGCAGCATGGCCTGGCCGACGTGGTCGAAGAAGCCGGCGATGTCCTGCAGCCGGATCCCGGCGGGCGAGGTGGCTCCGACCGTCGCCGCGCCCTGGCGGGCGACGTCGGCCAGCAGCGCGTTCTGGCGGGCGCTGGCCGTCCAGCCGCGGAACCAGGCGTCTGCGTCGATGACGTAGCGGTCACGCCGCCGGCGCGGGTCGCGTTCGCGCCGGATCAGCTCCTGCCGTTCGAGCTCGCCGATCGCCTTGGAGACCGAGGCGGGGCTGACCTGGAGCCTGCGGGTGAGCTCGGCCGCGGTGAGACTGCCGCTGTCGGTGAGGTAGAGGGTGGCCAGGACGCGGGCGGTCATCCGCGTCAACCCGGTGCCGATCATGACCGCGGTGAACTCCTCCTCCAGATCGGTGACCGTCCAACGGTCGCGCGCCCCTGAGGCGGCCGGACGTCTGCGGGCGCGGTCGCGGGTGGCCTGGTGCGCCTGGTCGGCCTGGTAGCCGTCGGGGCCGCCGTTGCGGGCCACCTCGCGCGTGACGGTGGACAGCGGCCGGTTCAGGCGTCCGGCGATCTCGGTCTGGGTCAGCCCTTCGGCCAGCCCCTCGGCGATCTGCCGGCGGTCCTGCTGGGTCAGCCTGCCTCCGGGCATCGGCGGCACCTTCCTGGTCGTACGCGCAACGGACGGCTGCAGTCTTGCATTCGCCTCCATCTCATTGCAACTAGTCCAGCTTGCATTCATCAACACGCCATTGCAAGTAACGCTAAATACCTGATGAACAGGCGCTTTTTGATTGACAGATTTGCGAATGCAAGTTAGCTTTTCCATTGTCGCGAACGTCAAGCAGCGCGGCGCCCCACCCCTCGAAAGGAACCGACATGACCGCATCCAAGTCCGTGAAAGCGGCGGCGCTCACCGCCGCGACCCTGGCCGCCACGGCCCTGCCCGCCGCCGCCTCCCCCGCTCCCGGGCACACCGGGGTGCAGCAGGTGCTCGACCGGACGGTGGCCGCCGGGCTCGCGCCCGGCATGGTCGCCGAGGTCCGCGACGGCCGCCGCTCCTGGTTCGGCTCAGCCGGCGTGTCCGACACCGGGACCGGACGCGAGCGCCGGCAGAACGAGCGGTTCCGCATCGGCAGCACCTCCAAGGCGTTCACCGCCACCGTGGTGCTCAAGCTCGTGGCCGAGGGGAGGCTGAGCCTCGACGACACCCTGGACAGGCGCCTGCCCGGCCTGTTCGACGGCAGCGCCTACGAACCCGGCAAGATCACCATCAGGCAGCTGCTCAACCAGACCAGCGGCATCTTCGCCTACACCGACGACGAGAAGTTCTCCGGCACGGGCGGCGTCGAGGAGTGGTTCAAGCACCGCTTCGACACCTACACCCCCGAGCAGCTGGTGAAGATCGCTCTGGCCCACCCGCCGACCGGCGAGCCGGGCCGGCGTTTCAAATACTCCAACACCAACTACATCCTGGCCGCGATGATCGTCGAGAAGGCGACGGGCCGGACGTTCGAGCAGGAACTCGACCGGACCGTCATCCGCCCCCTGAGGTTGAACGGCACCTCCCTGCCCGGCGCCGACCCCGGGATCCGGGGCCCGCACCCCGTGCACTACTCCATCCTGTTCTCCCGCGACCCGCAGCCCACCATCTACGACGCCACCCGGATGAGCCAGTCCTTCGCCTGGGCCGCCGGCGGCCTCATCTCCACCACCACCGACCTCAACCGCTTCTTCGCCGCCCTGTTCGGCGGGCGCGTCCTGCCGGGCGCGCAGTTGCGGGAGATGCTCACGACCGTCCCCACCGAGGGGGCGGGCTGGATCCCCGACACCCGGTACGGCCTGGGCGTCTTCGAACAGAAGCTGCCCTGCGGCGCCACTGTGTGGGGCAACGGCGGCGCCACGTACGGGTCGTGGAACTACAGCATGGGCACCCGCGACGGCAGGCACCGCCTCACCACGCAGGTCAACGGCGACTGGGCGCCCCTGAGCGTCTTCAACGACGCCCTGGCCGCCGAGTACTGCCCCTCCCCCGACGCTTAGAGATCTTGAGACATTCGAACATATGGTAAACAAAGGGAGTTAGATCATGACCGAAATGCCAGCAGATTGAAGGATGCCTGTGCTCAGGAAGACCCTCACGGCCGCCGCGTTCACCCTCGTCGCCGCCACCTCCCTCATGGCGGTCCCGACGGCCGCCAGCGCGGACGTCTACTGCGGCGACGGATACAAGGTCGTCCACCAGAGCGAGATGCACAACTACACCAAGGTCTGGGGGACGGTGTACCTGACCTACAACAGCAGCACCGGCAAGAACTGCGTGACGGTCGTCAAGAGCAACTACGTCGGCACCAGCACCTGGACCAACGTCACGCTCACCGTCCAGGGCGGTAGCAGCTACGGCGTGAGCGAGACCGTCAAGTACTACGGCGGCCCGGTCTACGCCAACGCCAAGGGCGCCTGCGTGAAGTACTCGGCCATCATCGAGGCCCCCAGCGGCGCCCGCGCCATCGGCGGACGCTCCACGTGGGGCAACTGCGGCTGACCCGAACGGACCCGATCCGTCCACGCGGAGCACGGCCGCCCGGCCCCTGAACCCCGGACGGCCGCACCGCCACAACACAAGGGCCGGGAACCCCCGGAACCGTGTGCCTCCATGAGGCCCTTCAGCCCCTCGCCTCCGCCGCTCGCAGCGCACCGCGCTCCCACGGCGACGCTTCTTCGAGCCCGTGCCACCTGCAGCCCGCCCCCACAGCCGGCCCACCACGCTGCGGCACCCGCCCCTTCAAGCAGCGGCTCCAGCCCGGACGCCTGGCCGCACCGACCAGCGGCCCTCTGGCCACGACCCGCCGGCCCGCGAGCCCTCGCCCCCAGGCACCCGCGCCTCCGCAACCTTCGCGAGATCAACGCGCCCAAGCCGTATGCCAGCGTTTGCCTTTATAGCGCGTGTGCAACTATTGTCGAAGCCTGCAAGAAGCAGTGGCAATAGCAAGAAGGGTCGCGCGATGCCTCTCGCACTCCTCGCCCTGGCCATCGGGGCCTTCGGGATCGGCACCACCGAGTTCGTGATCATGGGCCTGCTGCCCGAGATCGCCGGCGACTACGGTGTCACCATCCCCACCGCCGGCCTGCTGGTCACCGGCTACGCGATCGGCGTGGTCATCGGCGCGCCTGTGATGACGGTGCTCGGCACCAGGATCAGCCGCAAGACGATGCTGCTCGTGCTGATGGGCCTGTTCGTGATCGGCAACCTGCTGTCCGCGCTGGCGCCCGGGTTCGGCGTGATGCTCGGCGGCCGGATCGTGGCCTCGATGGCCCACGGCGCGTTCTTCGGCATCGGCTCGGTGGCCGCCGCCGGCCTGGTCGCCCCGCACAAGAAGGCCGGCGCCATCGCCACCATGTTCACCGGCCTGACCGTCGCCAACGTCGTGGGCGTGCCGCTGGGCACCTTCATCGGGCAGGCGGTGGGCTGGCGCACCACCTTCGCGATCGTCGCGGGCCTGGGCGTGGTCGGCCTGCTCGGCATCGCCGCGCTGGTGCCCGCCATGCCCCGGCCAGAAGGCACCCGCCTGCGCCCGGAGCTGACGGCGTTCCGCAACCCGCAGGTGCTGCTCGCGATGGCGATGACCGTGCTCGGCTTCGGCGGCGTCTTCGCCGCGATCACCTACGTCGCGCCGATGATGACGCAGGTGGCCGGCTACTCCGCCGACGCGGTCACCTGGCTGCTCGTGCTGTTCGGCGCCGGCATGTTCCTCGGCAACCTGCTCGGCGGCCGGTTCGCCGACCGCGCCCTGATGCCGCTGCTCTACACCACCCTCGGCGGCCTCGCGGTCGTGCTGGCGCTGTTCACCCTGACCGCGCACGACAAGGTCACCGCCGCTGTGAGCATCTTCCTGGTCGGGGCGCTGGGCTTCGCCACCGTGCCGCCGCTGCAGAAGCGCGTCCTGGACCAGGCGCACGGCGCGCCGACGCTGGCCTCCGCGGTCAACATCGGCGCGTTCAACCTCGGCAACGCGCTCGCGGCCTGGCTGGGCGGGCTCGTCATCGCCGCGGGCCTGGGCTACACCGCCCCGAACTGGGTCGGCGCCCTGCTCGCCGCCGCGGCCCTCGCCCTGGCGTTCTGGTCCGCCGCCCTGGAGCGCCGTGCGCCCGCGGGTGAACCGGCTGCCGTCCCGGTTCCCGCGCTCGTCCGCGACTGACAGTCCCCTCGTCAGGCCCGGACGGCGGCGGCCATCTCCGTCAGGACGTCGTCCACCGGCGTCGCCGCGACGCCGAGGATCTCGACCGTCGAGGACGCGTCGAGCACGTTGGGCCGGTCGTACAGGTACAACATCTCGGGGAACTCGGCCATGATCGAGTCGGTGCGCCCGATCTCCGCCAGCTCGCGCAGGGACATGCGCCCCAGCCGCGGCGCGGGCGCCTGGGCGGCTTCGGCCAGTCGCCGGGCGAGCCCGCGCACCGGAAGCTCGCTGGTCGAGGGCACGTGCCAGGCCCGTCCCCAGGACGCCTCGTTCCCCGCGGCGGCGACGAGCGTGCGGGCCGTGTCGCCGGTGTAGGACCAGCTGTGCGGCGCGTCCAGATCACCGGGATAGGCGACCGGCGCGCCGGCCAGCACCTGCGCCCCGACCATGAGCGTGAACGGCGAGTACGCGCCGGCGCCGAGGAAGTCGGCGGCCCTGACCTCGGTCACCCGCACCCGGCCCGCCTGGTGGGCGGCGAGGGCGTCCTGCCACATCCGCGCCCGGACCTCGCCCTTACGGCTGGTCGGCGCCATCGGCGCCCCGTCGGCGACGGGCCCCTCGACCGGCCCGTACCCGTAGGTGTTGCCCAGCATGACGTAATCGGCCCCGCTGCGCCCGGCGGCGGCCAGCAACGCGGCGGCCAGCGGCGGCCACTCGGCCGGCCAGCGATCGTAGGGCGGCATCGCGCAGTTGAACAGGACGGCGGCTCCCTCGGCCAGCTCCGCCAGCCGGTCGGCGTCGCCGGCGTCGGCGGGCACGCGTTCGATCCGGGGATGGGCCGGGCCGCTGCCGCTCCGGGTGACCAGGCGGACCTGCCGCCCGGATTCGGCCAGCAACCGGGCGGTGGCCGATCCGGTGGCTCCGGCGCCGACGACGACATGAAAAGACACGATCTTCTCCAAAGACAGGGGACAGTGACACCGGTTGTCCACCCTGTACCGCCGGTGATCAGTACGATAGTGGCCCGAATGCCAAGTATCTGGAGGTTCGGGCCATGCACCGTGTGGCCGTCATCGCCGTCCCGCCGGCCACGACGTTCGACCTGTCCATTCCGGAGCTGGTGCTCGGCGAGATGACCGTGGACGGCCGGCCCGGCTACGACGTCCGGATCTGCACCGCCGACCCCGGCCCCATCGCCACCGGCGGCAGCCTCCACGTCACCGTCACGCACGGGCTGGAGATCGTCGAGGACGCCGACACCGTCATCGTCACCGGAACGGGCGCCCGCGACGACGTCGACCCCCGGGTCCTGCGGGCCCTGCGCCGGGCGGCGGAGACCGGCAGGCGCGTCGCCTCGATCTGCACCGGGGCCTTCGTCCTGGCGCGGGCGGGGTTGCTGGAGGGCCGCGGCGCCACCACGTACTGGGCCAGGTCGGAGGAGTTCCGCCGCCGCTTCCCGACCGTCGACCTGCGTCCTGACGTGCTCTACGTCGAGGACGGCAACATCTGGACCTCCGCCGGCCTGTCCGCCGGCATCGACCTGTGCCTGCACATGGTGCGCGGCGACTACGGGGCCGCCGCGGCCAACGCCGTGGCCCGGCTGGTCGTGGCCGCGCCGGTGCGTCCCGGCGGGCAGGCCCAGTTCATCGCCTCCCCGCTGCCGCCCGAGACCGGGCTCTCGCTCGCCGCCACCCGGGCATGGGCGCTGGAGCGGCTGCACGAGCCCCTCACCCGCGCCGACCTGGCCGCCCACGCCCGCACCAGCGTGCGCACGCTGACCCGCCGCTTCCACGCCGAGACCGGCCACAGCCCGCTGCAATGGCTCCTCCACCAGCGGGTGGAGCAGGCCAGGGAACTGCTGGAGAGCACGGACCTGCCCATGGGCCAGGTGGCCCAGCTCAGCGGCCTGGTCACCACGGACTCGCTGCGCCAGCACATCTCCCACCGCACCGGCCTCACGCCCACCGCCTACCGGGCGGCCTTCACCCGCGGAACCACGTCCGCGCCCGACGTATTGCACCAATCGATACAAAACCGGTAGCGTGCCCGTATGGCGAGGCCGAGATCGTTCGACGAGGACCGCGCCCTGGACACCGCGATGCGCACGTTCTGGGCGAACGGCTACGAGTCCACCTCCACCCGAGACCTGTGCAAGGCGCTCGGCCTCGACCGCAGCAGCGTGTACAACGCCTTCACCAACAAGCGCGAGCTGTTCAAGCGCACCCTGACCCGCTACATGGACGCCACGACCGCCGACCAGCTGCGCATCCTCGACGATCACGAGCTGCCGGCGATCGAGCGCGTCCGCGCGCTGTTCGCCAGGATCCTGCGGACCGAGGCGGAGAACCGGCGCGACGGCCACGGCCTCGGCTGCCTGACCGTCAACACCACGATGGAGCTCGCCGGCCGCGACCCGGAGATCTCCCAGATGCTCGCCCGCGACGCCGAGCGCCGGGCCGCAAGCCTGAGCGCGGCCATCAGGAGCGGCCAGCGCGACGGCGACATCGGCTCCACCCGCGACCCCGCCGAGCTCGCCCGGTTCGTCAACGCCGTGATCGCCGGGATCCGGGTGGCCGCGCAGGGCGGCGCCGACGACGCCACCATCGAGGCCATCGCCGCCACGGCCATGGACGCCCTGAGCTGACCGCTGTCTTTTTCGTGCCCGAGTTCTACACCGATCGATGCAAAAGGGAGCCCCCTTGCCCAGAGCCGTCTATGTCCTGGCCGTCGGCATCTTCGCGATGGTGACCAGCGAGTTCGCCGTCGGTGGCCTGATGCCCCAGATGGCGGGCGGGCTCGGCGTGACCGTCTCCCAGATCGGCTACCTGATCACCGCCTTCGCGGTGGCCATCTCGGTGGCCGTCCAGCTGAGCCGCCCGGAGGTGCGCGGCCGGGCCCTGGCCGTCGTCCTGAACGGGCTGATGCTCGGCACCCTGCTCGGGCTGCCGCTGTCCACCCTGATCGGCGGGCAGTTCGGCTGGCGCGCCGCCTTCTGGGCCGTCGGCGTCCTGACCGTCCTCGCCGCGCTCGCCACGACGGCGGGCGTTCCCGCCCTCGGCCGCGCCGGCGGCGACGGCGACTTCCGGCAGGAGATGGCCGTCTTCAGGAACGGCCGGCTGTGGCTGGCGCTGTCGACCAGCACCCTCATCATCGGCGCGACGTTCGCCGCCTTCAGCTACCTCAGCCCGATCCTCACCCAGGTCACCGGGTTCCCCTCCGGAGCCGTCCCGCTGCTGCTGGTCGCGTACGGCGCGGCCACCGTGGTCGGCAACCACGTCGTCGGACGCCTGGCCGACCGGCACACCGTCCGCGTCCTGCACGGCTTCGGGCTGCGCGCTCCCTTCTGGCTGGGCGCCGGGCTGGCCGCGCTCGGAGTGGCGTCCCTGCTGCCCGAGCTCGGCCGCCGCACCGGGGCGCGGTCGTCGGCGCCCAGCCGCGTCGACCCCTGCCTGGCCTCGCCCGCCGGACAGGAACGTCCCTAGGAGAACCAGCTTCCGCCGAGCTCCTGGACGGCCTTGCTGCCCTTGGGCACCAGCACCGCCTCGCTCAGCACGTTGTTGACGCTCTTGGCGTCGTTGAGCAGGGCGAACAGGAAGAACATGCCGCCACTCGCCGTACGGAAGCCGAAGACGGAGCCGCGGCCGGCGAACCCGACGTACATCCCCTTGTTGACCTGGGGGAACGCCTTACGGCTGTAGCTGTCCTTGGCCAGGCGGTAGCCGGAGTCGCCCTCCTTCTTCCTGTCCCCGTTCCAGAAGTTGCGGTACTCCTCGGCCACGGCGGCCGCCATCGCGTCGTCCATGTCCGTGATGTAGCCGTCGGCGTCGAGCAGCGGCTTGGGCATCTGCTGTCCCCAGTGCAGCGGGGTCGCGACGGCCAGCCGGAAGGACTGCCCGGGAGAGCGCAGGAACGCCAGCAGATGCGGGCGGCTGTGGCCCTTGGTGTCGCGGTAGGTCGCCTTCGCGATGAACCAGTCCCCGGCCGGCGGCTGCCGCTCCGGCCTGGGCACATAGATCGTCGGGATGCCGGCCGGGTTGATCGGTTTGTGCGCCGGCTTCCATCCGAAGCCTTCGCGGCTGCGTTCCAGGACGCCCTCGTACAGGGCGCCTTCGACGAACAGCGCGTCGAGCCGGGCGTTCGAGCGCCACCACTTGCGCTTCTTGATCGCCGCGTTGTATGTGGCCACCCACGTGCGCATGGCCGTCCGGGCCTGGGCTACGGTCAGGGCCCGCGCGGTCGCCGAGGCGTCCGGCAACGGAGACTGAGACGGAGACTGAGAGGGAGACGGCGAGGTGGCGGGCGAGGCGGCCCGGCTCGGCGTCGGCGGGTCGGCGGGGCGATAGGGCAGTCCCGGGATCGCGCCGCAGCCGGCCAGGCTCAGCACGAGAGCCACGAGCAGCGGTAGTGCGCGCACCGACAATTCCCCCAAGACAACGCAAAGACCTGACAAACACGAACATATCGGATGCGTTCTGCCGCGCCGATATACCCGCAGCTCACCCGGCACGCCCGCGGACCGGCACCGGTGGACCGGCGGACCATACACTGCCGGTCATGCCACCCAGACGCAGGCGCAGCCCTGCGGAATCACGTGCCGAGCTGCTGGCCGCCGCGGCCGAGCTGATCAGGGAACGAGGTCCGGACAACGTCAGCCTGCGGCAGATCGCCGAGGCCGCCGGGGTCGCCCACGGGCTCGTATCCCACTATTTCGGCACGTACGCCGTCCTGGTCCGGGAGGTGCTGCGGGCCGAGAACGACCGGATCGAGGCCCGCGTACGCGAGCGCATCCAGGCCGAGGACGGCGTGCCCACCGCGGCGGGGATGATGGACGTGCTCTTCGACACCCTGGCCGACGAACGTTATCTGCGCCTGTTCGTCTGGACCGAGATGCACGCCGACTACCGGGGCGCCGCGCGGCCGGAGCTGGTGGAGCTGATCGACACGATGGAGGCCGGGATCCGCGCCGCGCTCGCCGGACGGCCCACGCCCAGCCGGTCGCGCATCGAGGCGGTCGTCCTGGTGGGCCTGTCGGCCGCGTACGGGTTCGCGATCGGCGGCCGGTCGTGGCTGGCGGGCCTGGGCCACGATCCCGACGACCCGGCCCGCGAGGCGGAGTTCCGCGTCCAGCTCGCCCGGATGATGGGCGCCCACATGGTGGAGGAGTCCGGGCTGGAGCCGCCCGGCTGACTTGTTCTCCACTTGGAGAATAGGATGGTCCCGTCACTTCGACCACACGGACAGGACCGCCCATGCCCGAGCACCCCGACCTCATCCCCGCCCGGCCGGTACGCCCCTCCGACGAGGACCGCGAGCAGGCGGCCCGGCGACTCCAGGAGGCCGCCGCCGCGGGCCGGATCGAGCTGGCCGAGCTGGACCAGCGGCTCGGCGAGATCTACACGGCCCGCACCCAGGGCGAGCTCGCGCACGCGGGCCGCGACCTCCCCGAACCGGCCCGGACGGACTCACTGGTGGTCCGGGACGAGCCCCACTCGCGCTTCGCCTTCAGCGTGTTCGGCTGGTTCAGCCGCAAGGGCCGCTGGATCGCCCCGCGCGTGTTCACCTCCCTGTCGGTCTTCGGCGGCGGCGAGATCGACCTGCGCGACGCCCGCTTCGCCGACCGGGAGATCCGGGTGCGCGCCTTCGCCCTGTGGGGATACACCGAGATCGTCGTCCCCGACGACGTCGAGGTGGAGGTCAAGGGCCTCGGACTGTTCGGCGCGTTCGACCGGAGCGCCGTCAACAGGAGGCAGGGGGCGCCGCGGGTCGTCGTCAGCGGCCTGGCCCTGTTCGGCGGCGTCGGCACGAAGACCAAGCGGCCCGCCGCCAGGTGAACCGCCCTTCGCCGGTCAGAGGCGGGGGATCTCCACCTCGCGCACGGCCGACAGCGCGGCGGGCGGGAAGTCCGGCCACTGCGGCCCGTGGTGCCCCTCGCCCTGGAGGTGCTTGTCGGCGAACGCCTGGGCGGCGGCCAGCACGTCCGCGACCTGCCGCGCGGTGAGTCTCCCGGACGTCAGCGCCTCCCCCAGCTCGTGCAGGTCCAGCACCCGGTACGGAAGCCCGGGCGGGCCGACGACGAAGTCGACGTAGTGGTCGGCCACCCGGACCGTGTCACCGCTCTCCCGGATCCCGACCAGGTCGATGTACCACCAGCCGGCGCGCTCCGGCCCGAACACCACGGGCTGGTGGAGTTGCACCGACTCGTCCAGCAGCAGGAACGCCCGTTGCCGGCGCCCCGCGCCGGGACGCACGTACCTGCCCTCCGGGATGTCGAACTCGTACGCCGCCACCCGGCCCACCCGGCCCCCCGGGCACGGCAGCTCACCGCGCACAACGGTGACCCGCTCCTGGAGAGTTCGGCCCGCGCTCACACGGCGGATCGTATCGGGGGCCGGCAGCCGGTGGAGTCGTACACCGTCCGGCCGGATGCTCACGTGGGCCTCGGCCCGCAGCCCGGCCGGCCTGGTGTATGGCCAGGTCAGGAGGGGAGGAGCCAGGAAACCGGGATGCTCACACCCGCTCGCGAGACCTCGTGAGAGGGAATCGGAGAACTTCTGACGGTCGCAACCCTGATGTACGGCGCCGGCGACGTCCGCGTCGAGCAGGTGCCCGGCCCGGCCGTCGAACTGCCCACCGACGCGCTGGTCCGCGTCACCGCGTCCTGCATCTGCGGCAGCGACCTGTGGCCCTACGGCGCGATGAGGCCGGAGGAGGGCCCCGCCCGGATGGGTCACGAGTTCATCGGCGTCGTCGAGGACATCGGCTCCCAGGTGACCACCCTCGCCCGGGGCGACCTGGTCGTGACGCCGTTCGCCATCTCCGGCAACACCTGCCGGTTCTGCCGCGAGGGCCTGCACACCTCCTGCGCCGACCCGCAGGCCCGATTCTGGGACGCCGAACCGGACGAGGGCGGCCAGGCCGACGGCACCCTGGTCAAGCTGCCCGTGGAAGCCGACTCGGCCCTCATGCCGTCCCTGCTGACACTCACGGACGTGCTCGGCACCGGCCACCACGCCGCCGTGGCCGGGGGCGTGGGCCGGCGCACCCGCGTCACCGTCATCGGCGAGGGCGCCGTCGGCCTGCTGGCCGTGCTGTCGGCCAGGCGCCCGGGCGCCGAGCAGATCATCCTCATGAGACGTCACCAAACCCGCACCGACCTCGGCCGCGAGTCGGCAAGGTCTTCGACGCCACCACCGACCTCGACGGCGTCCCGGCCGCCTACCGGGACATGGCCGACCGCAAAAGCCTCAAAGTCCTCATCAAGCTCTGACCTGTCGAAGCTCACCCGAGGCGTAAGCCGCGCCGGAACGCCACCCGCGGGCGAAGCCGCTGCCAAGCGGGAGGAAGGAAACAACCCCGCGAGGAACGATCCTCAGCCCGCCAGGCCACCCCGCCCGTTGCTCCCCCGCGCACGGTCGCCATACTGCAGAAGGCGCACGGTGAAGAGCCCCCTGGTGGCCTGAGCACAGACCACCACGGCACCTCCCGCCGACCCGGTGCTCCGGAGCCGCCGTCGGCCCGGAGCACCCGCGCCCACGACATCCACGACGTCGAAAGGCCCTGATGACAGCCGACCAGCCCATCTGCTGCCCCACCTGCAAGGGAGTCCTCCCCGGCCGGCAGCCCAGCGACTACACGGCCGCCCGCGGACGCCTCGTCGTCGTCAACGGCTACTGCCAGGGCCGCTGCCCGGCCCCCGAACAGCGGCCCCGCCTCCAGGCCCCCGCGGAACACCCCGCACCCGCCGAGCACGGCACCCGGCAGCCGCTCAACGTCCCGGCGCCGGCACTCTGAGCCCGGCACACGAGACCGGGCCGCCGCCGCTCAGTCGAGGAGCTCCACGTATCCGTCCGTCCCGTGAACGCGGATCCGCTGCCCGTCCCGGATCAGCCGGGTGGCCCCCTCCACCCCCACCACCGCCGGCAGCCCGTACTCCCGCGCGATCACCGCTCCATGCGTCATCAGGCCGCCCACCTCCGTCACCAGCCCGGCGATGCCCACGAACAGCGGGGTCCAGCTCGGGTCGGTGAAGGCCGTGACCAGGATGTCCCCCGCCGCCAGATCGGCCCGCGCCATGTCCAGCACCACCCGGGCACGTCCCTCGACCGTCCCCGCCGACACCGCCAGCCCGGCCAGCGCCCCCGGCGGCACGTCCTCGCGCTGGTACCGGCCGGCGAGCACCTCGCCGTCCGACGTGAGCACGCGCGGCGGGCGCAGCGTCTCGTGCCATCGGAAGTCCTCCCGACGCCGCAGGACGAGCTCGCCGTCCGCCTCGCCCGTGCGCACGACCTCCTGCAGTTCCTGGAACCGCAGGAAGAAGACGTCCTCCCGGTCCCGCAGCACGCCCGCCCGGACGAGCCGGTCGGCCTCCCGCCACAACGCCTGCTTGTAGGCCAGGTAACGGCAGACCATGCCGTACTTCGGGAACTCCCGATAGCCCGCGAACGTGCGCACCCGGGCGATCATCCGCTCGGTCTCCGCCGCCTTCCCCTCACCGTCTGGCAGGGCCCGCAGGCGCGCCAGCACCTCCCGCTCCTTGCGCAGGGCCTCCTGACGCCCCTGCTCGAAACGCCGCGCCCCGGCACCCGCCGCGAAGTTCCGGACATTGCCGAGAATCACCGGAACGAGCATGGCGGGCCGCTCACTCCAGCGCGTCCGGGTGATGTCGATCTCCCCCGCGCAACGCATGCCGTACTGCTCCAGGAAGCCCCGGACGGCCGCGGCCGCCTCCCGGCCGCCGGGCAGCTCGCCCAGCTCCTCCAGGAAGGCGTCGCCCTCCCGCTCCTCCGCCGCCACCCGCTGCAGGAACGCCACCACCTCCGCGTGCGGACGGATCACGTCCGCGACGTCCAGCAGCGCCAGCCCCATCTCCGACGTGACGTTGTGCGGGACGGACTGCGTCAGCACATCGGCCGCGTTCCGCTCCCCCAGCCACTCCTCCAGATGGTCGTTCAGCCACCAGGCGGCCTCCATCCCCGCCATGATCGCCTGGTAGCTCCGCGGGCCGAACAGCAGACGCCGCAGCTCCGCGATGTCCGCCAGGATGAACTCGAACAGCTCAGGCCCGGACAGCTCCTCGATGCGGCGCCGCAACGCGGCCACGGACTCCCGGCCGTCCCGGACGAGCTCGGCGACCAGCTCCGGATCGGTCTCGATCGGCGCGGGCGGAGCAGCCGCGGGCGCGACACCCGACTCCTCCTGCGGCACCGCGCGGATGAAGTCGCCGCGATCCACCACCGTCTGCAACGCGTCCCGGATGAGCGGATCGGACTTCCCCAGCGTTCCGATGAGGTTCGCCCGGCCCGCGGCCGTCGCCAGGACCGGGGCCACGTCCACGAACAGCCGCCCGCCCGCCTCCGCCATCGGCCGCGACGTCGTCAGCTGCCAGAAGGACAACCCCAGCGGCTTCATCGCGTCGGTCATCATCTGCTGATGCCCCACGGAGACATAGACGTGGTTGTCCTGGTCGTCCGCGACGGGAACCGGGAACAACGTCGTGATCGGCCGGCTCTGGACGACATGGAACTCCTCACCGGCCAGACACCACTCGATGTCCTGCGGCCGGCCGAACCACGCCTCGATCCGCCGCCCCAACCCCACCAGGCGAACCGCCTGCTCATCGGTCAGGGCCCGCCGGACCGACCGCTCGGCCTCGACCGGCCCCTCCTCGGTGCCGCCCGCCGGCGACGCCCGCACCACCCGCGCCTTGGCCCCGACCGACACGTCGACGACCCGGTCGTCCCGCACCGTGTAGACGTCCCCCGCGACCACGCCCGAGACCAGCGCCTCACCCAGGCCCCACACCGCCTCCACGACGGCGGCCTTGCGGTCCGACGTCACCGGATCGGCGGTGAACAGGACCCCCGCCGCCTCGGGGAACACCATCCGCTGCACGACCACCGCCATCCGCACCCCACGGTGATCGAACCCGTTGCGACGCCGATAGACCACCGCCCGCTCCGTGAACAGCGAGGCCCAGCACCGCCGTACGTGCCGGAGCACCTCCGCCGGCCCCACGACGTTCAGGTACGAATCCTGCTGCCCGGCGAAGGACGCCGTCGGCAGGTCCTCGGCCGTCGCGCTCGACCGCACCGCGCAGGCGGCCTGCTCGCCGAGCCGGGCCAGCGACTCCCCGATCGCCGCCACCACGTCGTCGGGCACCGGCGCGCCCTCGATGACGGCGCGGATCTCCGCGCTCAGCGCGCGGACCGCCGCACGGTCGTCCGGGTCCACCTTCGACAGCAGGTCGAGCTGGGCGTCGAACGACGGCGCCGCGGAGACGACCCGCTGGAAGGCGTCGGTCGTGACGCAGAAGCCGTCCGGCACGCGGACGCCGTCGATCCGCGAGAGCTCGCCCAGGGCGACGCCCTTCCCGCCGACGTCCGCGAGGTTCGCCGCATTGATCTGCCCGAACTCCAGCACGTAACCCAATTCCGTCGCTCCATCCTTCGTCGGGGTTGGTTCGCAACGGGCAGTATGAACGACTTTTCGAGGTCTCATGAGGGGCGGAGATCCGCTATAAAGTGAAAGTGAGGGGACGTTCCCCCAGCATCGCGCCCGACCGCCGATCCTGGCCGCTCCGACGTGACTTGCCGTTCGATCGAAGATCAGATTTGCGCCCGGCACATCGCCTTTACTTTGTAGATTAATAGTAGCGCGCCGGAACGAGACGGTGTCGACACACCCACCGCGCAATCACCAGAAAGCCGATAAGGCTACCCCCATCCGGGACGCCCCTCCCCCAGAGACATGAAAAACTAGCGCCCGGGATACGGAAGCACAGCGCCCTCGAAGCGCGAGTCGCAAATCCCCATATAACCGGAAATATCCCCAGCTTCCCGGCGCTCCTCGCGCGCGACGGGTTTGGAAATCGCATGAGTTCTCCGCTTTTGTCACCCAGCGAGGCTTTCTGGCGAATTATTCCAAATGCGGGATTTTGCGTTTCCCTCGCCACCAAAGAGCTGGTCACCCACGCGTCAGGTTCCGTTATAGAGTCTGCACCCGGACCCCGCCGAAGAAAGGTGACAGGCATGCAAGACGCGGCCATCGACCGAGTAAAGCTCATCTTCACCCTGTTCGACGCCGACGGCACCGGTTACCTTGAGGCCGAAGACTTCGACCGTATGGCCAACCGTGTATTGGCGGCGTCCCCTCGTTCCACAGAAGCCGCCAAGAGCGCGATCAGTGACGCTTTCCGCCGTTACTGGACGACTCTTGTCGAGGAACTCGATTTGGACAAAGACGGCCGCATCAGCTTCGAGGAGTACAGCGCGTGCGTCCTGTCCCCCGAACGCTTCGACGACGCGCTGACCGACTTCGCCGAGGCGCTGGCCGAGCTGGGTGACCCCGACGGCGACGGCCTCATCCACCGCACCGACTTCATGGCGCTCATGACCGCCATCGGCTTCAAGCGGCGCAATGTCAACACCCTCTTCGACGCGTTCGGCCCCTCCCAGGACGACCAGGTCAAGGTCCCGGTCTGGGCCGAGGGCATCAAGGAGTACTACAGCCCCGAGAAGGCGGACATCGCGGGCGACCTCCTGCTCGGAGAGTCCAGCTGACGGGCGCCACGAGCCGGCGCGTCCGGCCTTCGACGACGAAAAGGGAGCAGTAGTGGAACCAGTCATCGGACTTGCCATCGGCCGGGGAACGGGCCCCGAGCTCGCGGCCGTCTTCGAGCGGGTGCTGACCGGGATCGCCGACGCCTGCGGCACGAAGGTGGCCCTCACCCGCTCTGAGCGGATCTATCACTCCTACGTGTCCTTGAAGGCCGGCGCGGAGGCCGAGGAGATCCGCGAGAGCACGCGGCAGGACGCCGACCACTACACGCGCTTCTGCCGCTCGCTGGCGGCCGCCGGCGTCCCCGCCGTCTTCCGTACGGCGATCAACGCCCAGTCGCTCTACCTGGTCCGCCAGCGCCTGCAGGCGGTGAAGATCGACGCCATCACCACGCCCGGGGCGTCGCTGCTGCTGGTCAGAGACCAGGCCCAGGGCTTCTACACCGGCGAGAACGTGCATCTTCCCGGCGCGCTCGTCCGCACGATGACCTTCAGCCGGGAGATCACCGAGAAGGTCATCGCGCTGGCCGTGCGCCGGGCGCGCCAGGAGTGGCCCGACGGCCGCATCGACGAGATCGTCATGGCCTACAAGTTCCACCTGCTCGACGGGGCGCTCGACGAGTGGGTGGCCGAGAGCGCCGCCCGCCACGGCGTGCAGATCGGCCTGTTCCAGCCCGACACCGTCAACCGCAACCTCATCGAACGCGGCCCCCGCCCCCGCACGCTGATCATCGCCGGCAACGAGTGGGCCGACATCATGCACGTGGTGCTGCTCGACCGCTTCGGCTCCGAGCGGCAGGAGAACCGCTGCACCGAGAACGTCTACCTGCATCCCGACGCGCGCGGCCTGGTCGAGTACCAGACCGTGCACGGCTCCGCCGACGACCTGGCGGGCACCGGGAGGGTCAACCCGGTGGCCACCGTCCGGGCCGCGGCGGCCATCGCCGAGCGGCACGCGGGGTGCGCCGGAGCGGTGCGGATGGTCGAACGCGCCCTGATGGCGCTCGACCGGCACGGCGTCGCCACCCCCGACGCCGGCGGACGCCACTCCACCACCGGCGTGGTCGACGCCCTCCTCGACGCCCTGGAGCCCGTGGCCCGGCCGGTATCGATGGCGGACTCATGACCGACGAGCAGCCACAGCCCCAGAAGGAACGTTCCATTCCGGTCCCCGGGGAACGCCAGGAATGTGCCGCCGTCCCGGCCGCCGAAGAGCGCCCGCCCGCGCAGCAACGTGCCGGCCTGGCCGCCGAGGAGCGCCCGCCCTTCGCCGAGCGTGCGGCCCTGGTTGTCGTCGACCTGCAGAACGACTTCTGTACCGGTGCCACCGCCCGTGCTCGTTACGCCGGTGACCCGGCGGCTCTGGAGACGGCCGCGGCCAACACGGCCAGAGCCCTCGCAGCGGCGCGAGCCCGCGGCATGGACGTGGTGTTCGTCCGCTTCGTCGGTGACGCCGAGCATCAGGGGCCGAGCTGGCGGCGGCGCGACCTCGCCCAGGGCAAGCCCCTCAAATGCCTCGAAGGCACCTGGGGCGCGCAGTTCCACAAGGTCGAGCCCGCGCCCGGGGAGCCGGTCTTCACCAAGTGGGCCTGCTTCGACGCCTTCCTCAGCGAGGGCTTCGAGCGGCACCTGCGCGGGCGCGGCATCGTCCGCCTGGTGTTCGCCGGCCTGTACACCGACGTCTGCGTGGACAGCACCGCCCGCACCGCGTTCCAGAAGGGCTTCCACATCACGGTGCTGACCGACTGCACCGCCAGCCGCTACCTGCCCGACTCGGAGATCCTGCGCTTCATGGCCGCCCTCTACGGCGCCCATCTCAGCTCCCACGACGTCCCCGGCTCGTGGATCCCGGAACAGGAGACCGCCGCCGTGCCAGCGGCCGGTCGACCGGCCCGAGAGGAGCGCACGTGCCGGACAACCGACAGCTCGAGATCGACAGCGGCGTCGGCCTGACCGCGCTCATGGTCGCCGCCGCGCGGGCGATCGAGACCCACCGCCCCGACTCCCTGGCCGCCGACCCCTACGCCGAGCACTTCGTCCGCGCCTCCGCCGCCTCGGCCGCCTGGCCGACCCGTCCGCGGGACGTGACCGGCGGCGACGCCAACCCTCTGTGGGGCAGGCTCGGGCGCTACTTCGGTCTGCGTACCCGGGTCCTCGACGACTTCCTGCTGCGCGCGGCCAAGGCGGGCATCCGGCAGGTCGTCCTGCTCGGCGCGGGGCTCGACAGCCGGGCTCTGCGGCTCGGCTGGCCGCGGGGACAGGTCGTGTACGAGATCGACCGGCCGGGTGTGCTGGCGTTCAAGGAGCACGTGCTCGCCTCGCTCGCCGTCGAGCCGTCTTCCCCGGTTCGAGGCGTCCCGGCGGCACGGCGTCGGGTGGTCGCGGCGGACGTGGGCGACGACTGGGCCGGCGCGCTGCTGGCCGCGGGCTTCGACGCGAACGCGCCGACCGCCTGGCTGGCCGAAGGGCTGCTGCTCTACCTGGATCCGGAGGTCGAACGGCAGCTCCAGCGGACCATCGACGTTCTGAGCGCCGAAGGGAGCGTCCTGGCGTTCGAGGCCAAGCTCGGGCTGGGGTCGCCGGCGGTCCGCGCCAACCCGGTCTACGCGGCGACCAAGGCGCAGATCGGCGTGGATCTGCTCGCGTTGTTCGACCGGAAGCCGCGTCCTGATTCCATCGGGCTGCTGAGGGGGCGGGGCTGGTCCGCCACCGTCCGTACGCCCTTCGACTTCACCCGTCAGCACGGTCGAGGCCCCCTCCCCGAACCGGACGACGCCTTGGCCACCAACCGCTGGGTGTTCGCCGACAAACCACGACAAAGCCACGTCTTGGGCGTCTCCGTCCCCACATTCCGCGACTGCTGACGGCCGGCTCCCGGGCCAGCCACGAACAGATGGCGAGGCCCCCTCGGCTGCCCCGACCGGTGGCGACCGCGAACGGTGGGAGAGCGGGGCGGCCCAGGTGGCGGGGCCGCGAATGGTGCCATGTGTGGCTGTCGGGCGCTGGTTCGGCTCGGGGGCGGGGCTTGGAGGTTGGTGTCCGGCGGCGGGGCTTGGGGGTTGGTGTCTGGGGGCGGTTGATGGTTGGGGTGGTTCTCAGGTGGTGGAGGTGTGTTCTCGTGCTGAGATCAGGATGTCCAGGATTGCGAGGGTTTCGGCCCATGGCACTGGGTTCGGGGCGCCGTCCACCATGCTGAGGAACGCCTCCATCGTCCGGACGTATCCCAGGTTGTGGACCGGGTCGGGGCCGCTCTCGATCACGATCGACTCGCTGCCGTGCCGGCCGTGGAGGGTCACCGTGTAGGCGTTGTCGTCCGAGACGCCCAGGATTTCGACCGTTCCGACTATCCCGTTCGCCCACTGCAGTGCCAGGACGCCGGTGTCCTCGGACCTGAGTGTCCGGTAGTGGCGTCTGGTTCCGGCTGCGCCGACCAGGCGCACGTCCGGGCCCAGCAGGGCGACCAGCGGCTCGACGCCGTGGATGCCCATGGTCACCATCGTCCCGCCGCCCTCGCCGGGCGTGTCCTGCCAGGCGTTGTAGCCGTCGGCCCACTGGCCCACGTCGTGCCGGACCGTCGCCCGTACCGACAGCACGTCCTGCGTGTCGGCGCGGACCCCGGCGAAGGCGGGCGCGAAACGCAGCACCGAGCCCGACATCACCCGACCGTGCACCGGCAGCCGGCGCAGGGCGTCGAGCTGCTCCCTGGTCGCGGCGGCGGGCTTGTTCACGAAACATGGCACGCCGGTCTCCAGCACCCGGCCGAGGGCGGCGGGCACGTGCGGGTTGGGCAGCGTCAGCACGACGCCGTCCGGGTTTCCCGTCAGCAGTTCGTCGAGGTCGCCCGCCACCTTGGCCTCGGGGTGCTCCTCGGTGAAGCGCCGCAGCCGCTCGGCGTCGGGCTCCCAGACGGTCAGCTCGGCGTGGCGGGTGAGGGTGCGGGCGTCGGTGTACGGATGGCTGGTGGCGAGCCCGGCGAGCGCGATGCGCACAGCTTTCCTCCAAATGGGCGATATTTCAGGAAATGATCCACATCATGTCAGGACCATGGGAACCGCTCCGGCCCCCCTCAGGGGCGAACCACTCCTGTGCCCCAGGGGCAAACCCATTCCTGGAGCACAAGGCCAACCCCGCTCCCGATCCTCCAGGAGCTGACCCGCTCCTCGGTCTCCGGTTCGGGAGCGGCCGTGGAGACGGCGGGCCGGAAGCGTGCAGCCGGACCGGGCCGTGGTTGGTGGTTTCCGGTCGTAGTCCATGACGGTGCTGCTCGGCGTGGGCGGGCAGTTGGGGCCGGCCATCCTGGTTTCCGGTGTGGGCGTCATCGTCTTGAGTGAGGTGCAGGGCGGCCAAGGGGCCGTGGTGAAAACTCGGTGGACCTGAGGGACGGTCGCTGCGAGCATGGCCGGTGATGTACCGAGCGTAGGAACACGTCGATCACTGGCAGGGGGACGGCCCAGGAGCCGTCGCTCCCTTGTCGGCAGCTCTCTGACTCTTCCCTCAGACGATCGACGTGCGGCGCCCGAGCGCGCCCGGAGAAGGACTTTCCATGGACATCCATGAGTACGCCAGGTACGACGCCACCGGCCTCAGCCACCTGATCAGGACGGGCGAGGCCGACGCCGGCGAGGTCGAGGCGGCGGCCCGCCAGGCGCTGGCGCAGGTCGACGAACACGTGAACGGCCTGGCGCTGCCGGTGTTCTCGCCGGCGCTCGACCACGCAGCCGACGGCCCCTTCGCGGGGGTGCCGTTCCTCATCAAGGATCACGGGCCGGTGGCCGAAGGGGTGCCGTTCACGCTGGGAAGCCGCGCCTATCCCGGCGTCCTCGCACAGCGCGACACCGACCTGATGGCGCGGTTCCGCGCCGCCGGCCTGGTCACGCTGGGCCTGACCACGGTGCCCGAGCTGTGCGTCAGCTTCACCACCGAGCCCGTGCGCTACGGGCCCGTACGCAACCCCTGGGCCCTCGGCCGCACCGCGGGCGGGTCGAGCGGCGGCGCGGCGGCGCTGGTGGCGGCCGGGGCTGTGCCGGTCGCGCACGCCAGCGACGGCGCCGGCTCGACCCGCATCCCGGCCGCCTGCTGCGGGCTGGTCGGGCTCAAGCTGAGCCGTGGGCGCGGCCCCTGCGGCCCGGACGCCGGCGAACTGGTGCTCGGCATGGCGGACGAGTTCGTGCTCACGCGCACGGTCCGCGACGCCGCGGGCCTGCTGGACGCGGTCCACGGGCCGGGGGTCGGCGACAAGTACACCGCGCCAACGCCGCGCGGATCGTACGCGCGGGACCTCGTGACGGATCCGGGCCGGTTGCGGGTCGCGCTGACCACCACCTCCTGGATGGGCACGGACGTGGACCCGGAGGTCGCCGCGGCGGCCGTCGCGACGGCCCGCGTGCTGGAGCAGGCGGGGCACGTCGTGGAGGAGGCGAGCCCGGCGGTCGACCGGGATGACGCCATGAGGGCGTGGATCATCGAGGCCGTCGGGGTCGCCTCCCCGTGCCTGCTCGCGCCGCGACAGCCCGACGAGGCCCGGATGGAGGCGGTCTCGCGGGAGTTCCTGAAGGCGGCCAGGCAGGCCACCGCGCTGGACATGCTGGCCGCCTTCGACGCCCAGAACCGGATCACCCGTTCGGCGGCGGCCTTCTTCGCCGGGTATGACGTGCTCGTCACGCCCACCCTGGGCCGTCTGCCGGTGCCGCACGGCACGTTGCGGTATGACGATCCCGGTCAGACACTGCGGGGATGGCTGGAGACGTTGTCCGGGTTCGGGCCGTTCACGCAGTTGTTCAACACCACCGGGCAGCCGGCGATCAGCCTGCCGCTGGGGCAGAGCGCCGGCGGGCTGCCCATCGGCGTGCAGGTCGCCGCCGCCTACGGGCGCGAGGACCTGCTGTTCCAGGTTGCCGCGTTCCTGGAACGGGCGATGCCGTGGCGGGACCGGGTTCCGCCGATCTTCGCGGGCGGCCTGCCCGGGTGACGGGGGGCCGGCCGCTCTGAGGCGGTGGGCGCGGGCGGCTCGGCTTCGAGCGGGGGCATGGTCATACCCGGTCGAGGCCGTTGCCGCCCGTGCGGCCGGTTCAGGGCCGTTGCGCCGACATGGCGGCGGGCCGTCGCGAGCGCGCTGCGAGGTGCCCGTGGACGGCCGCGTCGCGTGAACTCGATCGCCGGCTCGGGTGAAAGACGGGCGACACTACTTCCTTGCAAAGGCTCAACCACATGCCGCCCAGTACAACGCTGTCCGACGCCGCCCTGATCGAACGGTCGTGGCGAGATCCCGAGGACTTCGCCTTGCTGTTCGACCGGCACGCAGGACACATCCACCGTTATGTGGCCCGCCGGCTCGGCGACGACACGGCCGACGACGTCGTCTCCGAGACGTTCCTCGCGGCGTTCAGGCAGCGCCGGGACTACGACACCGCCCGTCCGGAGGCTCTGCCCTGGTTGTACGGCTTCGCGACCAACTTCGTCCGCCGGCACCAGCGTGCAGAGATCAATCGCTACAAGGCGTACTCGAAGGTGGGCGCGCTGCCCGACGCGGACGACGCCGCGGAGCAAGCACTTGAGCGGGCGAGCGCGCAGGCCGTACGCCGCCCGCTCGCCCGGGCGCTGGCCTCGCTGAAGGCCCGCGACCGTGACGTCCTCTTACTCGTGGCCTGGGCCGACCTCACCTACGAGGAGGTGGCCAACGCCCTGTCCATCCCGATCGGAACGGTTCGTTCCCGGCTCAGCCGGGCGCGGGCCATCCTCCGCGACGCCCTCGGCAGCATCGACCCTACGATGGAGCAGACCTCATGAACGACCAGACCGACCTGACCGACCTGCGTGACCTGTTCGCCGGCAAGCCGTACCCGACGGCGGATCGCCTCGCCCCCGCCCGTGCCGCGCTCCTGGCCGAAGCCCGTACGAAGCGCCGGTTCCGGCTCCGGCCGGCCGGGCTGCGGCGTCTGGCGCCGGCAGCGGGCCTGGTCGCGGCGATGGCCGCGGGGGTGATCGTCGTCCAGACGGTCAACTCCTCCGCGCCCGCGAGCGCCGCCGAGGTCCTGCGGCTGGCGGCCGAGGCCGCGACCGCCGCGCCCTGGCCGCAACCCCGCGACGACCAGTTCCTGCACTACGAGCGCGTCGCGGAGTCGCACAGTGAGAAGGGGGTCCGCAACGTCGTTCCGCGCCACAACACGGGTGAGGTCTGGGAGTCCGTGGACGGCTCCCGCACGGGGCTCCACTGGCACAAGCCGGCGAAGACCGTCCCCCGAGGGGGCGAGTACAAGGAGCTCCTGATCCGGTGCCCCGAACGCGGCCTCGGGCGTCCCACCTACGCCGACCTGCGCGAGTGGCCGGTCGACCGGGAGCAGCTCCGGCGCAAGCTGGCCGAACGCGGCAACGAGATGGTCGCCGGCCAGGACATGGCGACCCGGACCTGGTACGGCGTCCGCTCCGTCCTCGGCAGCCCGGTGCCGCCCAGGCAGCAGGCGGCCGTCTTCGAGATCGCCGCGACCCTGCCGGGCATCGAGATGGAGGAGCTCAAGGACGCCACCGGCAAGCCGGGCATCGCGGTGACCCGGGTGGACAACCTGGGGCCCGGGGGTACCGTCTCCCGGGAATCGCTCATCTTCGACAAGACCTCCTACGTCCTTCTGGGCGGGCAGGACTTCGTGCCGGGGCAAGGGCGTGAAGTGTGGTCCGTCACCCGTCCGCAGCTCACCGACGCCCTCCCGGCCTGGTCCAAGTCGGTGAAGCGGAAAGACTGCGCCTGAGCCCGCGTCCGGCGGACCACGGACGGACCGCAGGGCGCGACCACCTGGTGACGGGCGGCTTCGGACTACTCCCGGCGTCGTAGCCGGCCGCGCACTGGTCCCCCGGCGGTAGCGGCAGGTCACTCCGCCGGCAGGACGCCACCGGACGGCGGCGCGACCATCATGGCGGGCATGAGATCAGCAGTGAATGACCGGAAGAGGTCGGAGGTCCTCGGTTCCGCGCTGGACGGCGTGCGCCGCGCGGGCGTGCCGGGCGTGTACGCCGAGGTGCGCGACGCCGGCCGGGTGTGGCAGGGCGCCGCCGGGGTCGCCGACGTGGAGACCGGCACTCCCGTCGAGCCCGGGATGGCGCAACGGGTGGGCAGCATCACCAAGACCTTCGTCGCGGCCGCCGTCCTGCAGCGGGCCGAGCGGGGCGACCTCCAGCTCGACGCGCCGATCGGCCGCTACCTGCCCCGGCTGGTGCCGGGCGGGCGCGGGCAGCGGATCACCGTCCGGATGCTGCTCAACCACACCAGCGGCATCGCCGAGTACCTTCCCGCCGCGTTCCCGTCACTGGGCGGATTCCCGTCACTTCCGGACGTCTCGCCGGAGAGCCTGGACGGCAACCGGTTCACGTACTTCCCGCCGGCCGAGCTGATCAGGATGGGGCTCGCGGCGCCCCCGACCGGCGAGCCCGGCGGCTCTCCCGGCGTCTACTCCAACACCAACTACATGATCCTCGGCCGGCTTCTGGAGCACGTGACCGGCGCCACGGCCGAGGGGTACGTCACCCGGCACGTCATCGAACGCGCCGGGCTGCGTAACACCGCCTTCCCCGGCGGACCGAGGATCGAGCAACCGCACCCGCGGATCTACGAGTCGTTCTTCGGCATGATCGACCCGCCCCGCGACTACAGCGTGTACGACATGTCCTGGGTGCGGACGGCCGCCTCCCTGGTGTCCACCATGGAGGACCTCAACACCTTCTACGGCCTGCTGCTCTGCGGCGAGATCGTCGGCCTGTCCCTGCTGGCGGAGATGCACCGCACGGTCCCGGTCCGCGCCCACACCGGGGAGATCATCGACTACGGCCTCGGCCTGCAGAGGGTCGAGATCCCGGGAGGCGGCACCTGCTGGGGCCACGGCGGCACGGTCTGGGGCGCCACGACGATGTCGCTGACCCGCGACGACGGCAGGCGGCAGATGTCCATCACGACGAACCTGGCGAGATGGAACAGGCCGGACGCGTCGGGCAGGCCCCGGCCCCATCCGATCGACGCCGCCCTGGCCGCCTTCAGCCGGCAGGTCATGGGTCCTCGCAGCAGGGGCGGCAGCCGGGCGTGACCGAGCCCCTGCCGCCGCCCGCCGTGGCCGGACGCGGGGGCGGGGTCAGTCCGCGCGCCGGTACTGGAAGTCGTCGAAGTAGTCGCGAAGCCGCTTGTCGTGCCTCTCCACGGCCCCCGGATCGACGATCCAGAACGCGTACGCCTCCGCGAACAGCTCCCCCGCCGAGGTCTGCGCGTACGGGGTGAGGTCCTGACGCACGCTCTCCTTCTTCACGAACACCACGAAGTTGCGCAGGCACGGGGTGATGTCGTTCCCCTGCGGCGTCTTGTACTTCGCCCGCCAGCGGGCCTCCAGGATCTGCGCGTCGCACCACCGGAGGACCTCGTCCCGGTAGGTCTGCCAGGTCGTCTGGGTCACCTTGGCCGTCACGTCGAGCTTGAGCTGCTCGAACGCGCTTTCCTGCTGGTAGAGGCCCTTCTCGCCGGCCTCGATCCACCCCTGGGCCTTCTCGATCGCGTCGAGCAGGGCGTTGTACTCGGCCTTGGCGCCGGAGCCCGAGAGCTTGGGGCCGAACTCGTTCAGCGCGGTGTTGTCGGTTCTGAGCTGGAGGGCGTCGGTCACCGCGTCCTGCGGGACGCGCTCGGACGGGCGGTACCGCTGCCCGCCGACGCTCTGGACGGCCCAGGCAGCGTTGTTCCGGGACTCGGTCCGGCACGCGGCGCTCTCCACGGCATGGCCGACCTCGTGCAGGATGTCACGCACGCTCGGCGGGCAGGCGCGCGTGGAGGCGCCGCCGTAGAAGCCGGTGCCGTCGTCCCGGAAGATCGCGTCGGTTATCTTGAGCGTGCCGAGCGATCCGGACCAGGGGCCTCTCTCGTAGACGAACTTGCCCTTGTTGTGGCCGTCCGCGCCGGCGAACTCCCGCACCCGCTGGATCTCGATGCCCCGCAGCGCGGACCGGTCGGGGACGGGGACGAGCCGCAGCGCTTCGTGCAGCTTGACCAGGTGCTCGACGGTCCAGGGGCCGGTGATCGCAGCGAGGTCGTAGGTGTTGGTGAGTGACTGCGTCAGCTGGTTCAGGTCGCGGCTCGGCGGCTCGGCACCGGCCGGCAGGCCGCGCCCGACCAGGGTCGCGGTCGCGTGGCGGCCCTGGCCGTAGGCGAGGATCACCTGGCCGACGGTGGTGTCCGTGAGGGGCAGGATCTGGTGGTTGGTCTGGGGGCTGTACTCCTGGGGAGCGTACGAAGCGAGCAGCCACGTCAGGGCGTGCCGTTCCGGATCGGTCAGCTGCCCGTCCGGGAAGGTGACGGTCGCCGAGGCGAGGCCGCGCTGCCTGACCGCGGACGCGGCGACGTCGGCGGTCAGCGGCTGCGGCAGCCGCAGGTCCTGGAGTTTCACGAACGTGTAATCGATCGGCATGGGGTCTCTCCTCCTGATCCCCGCACCCTGCGCCGGGTGCCCTGCCCTGTCCCGGAGCAGCCCTGAGCCGGTTCTGATACGGTCCGTCGCCTTTACAACGTAGATTCCTTACGTCCGGATAGAGAGCAGGCCGCCGGTTGCTCGCGGGGTGGTCGCGGACGGCTCGCGATCAGGTCACGGGGACGGCCTCGGGGCCGCTGGTCGGCTAGCGTCACCGGCATGCCCCTCGCCTCGATTCCCAGCCCTTCCCAAGGGGTCTGGCATCTCGGGTTCGTCCCGATCCGGGCCTACGCGTTGTGCTTCATCGTCGCCATCGGGTTCGGCATCTGGCTGAGCGAGCGCCGCTGGCGCGCCCGCGGCGGCGAGCGGGGCACGATCGGCGACATCGCGATGCCCGCAGTGATCTTCGGGCTGGTCGGCGGCCGTCTGTACCACGTCCTCGTCGACTGGCAGACCTACTTCGGCCCGCGCGCGATCAAGGAGCCGTACCAGGCGCTGTTCGTCTGGGAGGGCGGGCTCGGCATCTGGGGCGCGGTCGCCCTGGGCGGCGTGGGCGTGTGGCTGGCCTGCCGCCGCCGGGGGCTGCCGCTCGGGCCGGTGGCCGACACGATCGCGCCCGGCATCGCGTTCGGGCAGGCCATCGCCCGGTGGGGCAACTGGTTCAACCAGGAGCTGTACGGCAGCCCGACCACCCTGCCGTGGGGCCTGGAGATCGACCAGGCCCACGGCGGCCTGCCGGGCACGCTCTACCACCCCACGTTCCTGTACGAGTCCCTGTGGGACGTGGCCCTCGGCTTCGCGCTGATCCTGGCCGGCCGGCGGCTGCGGCCGGACCGCGGCCGGCTGTTCGCCCTCTACGTCGCCGGTTACACCGCCGGACGGTTCTGGATCGAGGGGCTGCGCATCGACCCGGTCGGCGGCGTGGACCACGCGGTGACGCTGCTGGGCCTGCGGATCAACCAGTGGACCTCGATCATGCTGTTCGCCGGCGCGCTGATCTTCCTCTGGGCGACGCGCCGCAAGGAGCACGAACCGGCCCTGGAGCACAGTGCCTGACGGCCAGGACGGCGTCAGCCGGTCGGGTCCCCGAGCAGTCGTCGCAGGTCGGCGACCGGCTGGACCCCGGAGACCGGCGGACGGCCGTCGATCACCAGGCTGGGCACGCCGGTGACGCCGTGCCCGGCCGCGCGGCGCCGGTCGGCGCGCACCTGCTCGGCGTACTCGTCGCCGGCCAGGACGGCGCGCGCCTCCGCGCCGTCCAGCCCGGCCTGAGCGGCCAGCCGCCGCAGGACCTCCGCATCGGCCACGTTGAGCCCTTCGGTGTGGTACGCGTGCAGCAGCGCCTCCATCATCTCCTCGGCCCGGCCGCGGCCGGCGGCCAGCTTGACCAGCCGGTGGGCGTCGAAGGTGTTCACCGGCCGGGCCAGGTGCAGGTTCAGCTCCAGGCCCTCGGCCGCGCCCACCTCCCGGATGTGGGCGACGCGGGCGGGAGCCTGCTCGCCCCACCAGCCCGCCATGGCCTCGGCGGCGGTCGGGCCGGGGGTTCGGCCCTCGTCGGGCGCGAGTTCGTGGCTGCGCCAGACGACCTCGACGCCGTCGCGGGCGGGGTGCCCGGCCAGCGCGCGGGACAGGCGTCGCTTGCCGATGTAGCACCAGGGGCACAGCACGTCGGCGTAGATCTCGAGCTTCATGAACGTCCTGTCCTGATCGGGAAAGCGGTCGGGGGGTCAGGACATCGTGCAATCTCAACCGCGCTTGAGGTCAACCCGGCGGCGGGAGGCCGCGCCGGGAGTCCCGGCGCGGCCTTCGACGAGGGACGGGCTCAGCGTGTCGTGATCTCGCTGACGGACAGATTGCCCCAGGTGTGGTTGGCGGCATTGACGACCAGGCGCACCTGGGTGGTGGTGACCGGCGCGGGCAGCGGCACCGACCGGCGTTCGACCGTGGCGGTGTTGCTCGCCCAGCTGATGGCCGCGCCGGCCGTCCGGGTCACCCAGGCCGAGCCGTCCCAGGTCTGGACGTCGAGGGAGGCGATGCCCTGGCCCTGGCCGAAGTGGGTGGCCAGCACGACCTCGCCGACCGTCCTGGGGTTGGGGAAGGTGAGCGTGATGGTGCCCGGATAGGTGACGCCGGAGGACGGGCCGGCCCAGGTCGTGTAGTCCCAGCCGTCGGTGAGGGCGGCGGGGGTGGTGCTCTGGCCGTTGCCGAAGGAGGTGGTCACGGTCGCGGCCGGCTCGGACAGGCCCGCGCCCGCCGTCCGCTGGACGGCGCCGAGGTCGGGCATGCCCGAGGGCAGGGTCGTGCCGGAGACGTCGCGGCCGCCGTCGGAGGCGATCTCCAGGCCCTGCCGCAGGGCCGGGGACGACGCCGTCGGCAGGTAGCCGGACAGGTCGGCGAGCGTGGTGGCGACGCCCGGCGCGGTCAGCAGCGGGTTGCCGGACAGGGCCGCCCGGTCGCCGCCGGGGACCGGCCCGGAGTGGTACAGGTTGCGGTCGTACTGCACGGCGCCGCCGTCGTTGTAGGGCAGGTTGGCGCCGTTGTGGATGACGTTGTTGCGCAGCCGGATGTTGCTCACCGAGCTGCTCCACACCTTCACCAGGCTGAACGAGGCCCGGTCCGGATGGTTCTGGATGAAGGGCGTCAGCGGGACCCAGATGGTGTTGTTGTAGGCGTCGATGTTCCTGGTGTTGGTGGAGAAGGCGAAGACCTGGTTGGCGTCGTTCTGGCTGACGTTGTAGCGGATGGTGGCCTCGGCCGGTCCGGTGCCCGTTGAGACGGCGATGAAGAAGCCGCCCTCGTTGTCGTGGCTGAAGTTGTACTGGACCAGGCTGCGGTGGACGGAGGCGTCGGCGTCGAAGGCGTTGCCGTCGCTGGCCAGGCCCCAGTACTTCGTGCCGGACACCTCGTTGAACTGGACGACGGTGTCGTCGGCCCCGGCCCACCAGATGCCGACGTTGCCGTGGTTCTGGGCGGTTCTGGCGACCCGGTTGCGTTCGATGAGCGCGCCCTGGGCCTGCATGACGGTGATGCCGCCCGCCGAGATGTCGTGCACGTCGTTGCCGCGGACGACGACGCCCGTGCTCGGCGTCCAGGGCCGGTAGTCGGCGGCGGGGATGCCCATGAGGTCGCTCCACAGGGACGTCCAGCCTTCGCGCTGCATCCACTGCGACCAGGTGACGATCCCGTACGAGCGGGAGTCGGCGACCTCGTTGCCCTCGATGAGCAGGTCCTGGTAGTAGGTGGCGGTGTTCTTGCCCAGCGCGCTGACGATGATCCCGCCCGCCGACGGGTTGGAGGACTGCGAACCGGAGGCGGCGCCCTGGATGGCGTGCACGTAGTTGCCGCGCACGGTGATCCGGGGGACGGCGCCGAGGTCGGTCGCGGTGACCGCGATGCCGATGCGCGGCGTGCTCCCCGACCCGGTGTTGGTCACCTCGAAGCCGTCCAGGACGACGTCGTGCAGGTCGGCGAGCTTGACGGTCGCGTCCACGACGCCGCCGCCGGCGATGGACGGCCGGGCGCCGGCGCCGTAGGAGGTGAAGGTGACCGGGCTGCCGGCCGAGCCGGAGCCGCGCGGCGCGAGCCGCCCGGTCCACTGCCCGCCGGCCTTGAAGCGGACGGTGTCGCCGGGCTGGAAGGTCTGGGCGTTGACCTTGTCCAGGGTCCGCCACGCGGTGGACGGGGAGTGCCCGTCGGCCGAGTCATTGCCTGCGGGGTCGACGTAGTAGGAGGTGGCGGCGTAGGCCGGGGCAGGCGCGGCCACGAAGGTCAGGACCAGCGCGGCGCACGGTAAGAGAACTCGGAACACGGCAACTCCTTGGGAGGTGACGGTCGGGCGCCCGAGTTACTAATTAATCAAGGTTTAATATCTTGCCTGAAGAGGGTCAGGTCAAGAGGGAGATCCACGTCGTAGAGAAGCTCGTCCACGTGGTTGAGCGCGTGCCGGACCGCGCCGAGCACGACGGCCTGATCGGCGAGGGTGGAGATCTCCAGGGCGGGCGGTTCGAGGCAGAGCGGGTCCAGGTGCCGGCGCAGCGGCTCCATGAGCACGTCGCCCGAGCGCGAGACGCCGCCGCCCACCACCACCAGGTCGGGGTCCACGGTCAGCACGATGGCGGCGATGCCCTCGGCCAGGTCGTGCGCGTACTGCTCGACCGCCCACCGGGCGGCGGGGTCGCCGTCCCTGGCCGCGGCGAAGACCAGCCCGGCCACCTCCTCCGGCGCGGCGCCGGGGGCGAAGCGCGCCAGGTGGTCGGGGGCGCGGTGCCAGCCGACCAGGTGCAGCGCGCCGATCTCGCCCGCCATGCCGCGCCCGCCGCGGTGCAGCTCGCCGCGCACCAGGATGCCGGCGCCGGTGCGCACGCCCGACAGCACGAACACCACGTCGTCCACCTCGCGGGCCACCCCGGCCCACCGTTCGGCCAGGGCGGCCAGGTTGCAGTCGTTCTCCACCAGGATCCGGCAGGGGTAGTCGCGGCCCACCTCGGCGGCCAGGTCCAGGCCCGTCCACTCGGGCAGCCCCACGCACAGGCGGACCGTCCCGGACGGGCTCACCACGCCGGTGGTGCCCACGGCCACCGACAACACCTGGTCGGCGGTGACGCCGGCCTCCGCCAGCGCGGCCGCCATCGTCGCGCGGACGGCCGCCAGCCGCTCGGCCCTGCCGTAGTCGGCCTGCACGCGGGTGAAGCCGAGGCCGACGGGCTCGCCCTCCAGATCGGTCACCTGGGCGCGCACGCTTGAGGAGCCGATGTCGACGCCGACGACGTAGCCGGTCGTGGCCCGGAACCGGTAGAGGCGGGCCGGCCGGCCCATCTGACCGGCCTCGGGGGCGACCTCCTCCAGCCATCCGTGTCCGTGCAGCTCCTCGACCAGGCCCTCCACGGTCGGCCTGGACAGCCCGGCGCGGCGGGCCAGGTCGGTGAGCGGGACGACGCCCGCCGCGCGGATCGCCCGCAGCGTCGCGATCATGTTGATCCGCCGCAAGCGATGTGCGTCGCTTCCTTGGAGCGCGACCTTCCGCATGGACCCCCCTTGACAGTGCTGCCTGGCGACCAATACAAACAGGGACTAATAAAAACAGCTTTAATTACTAAGTGGCAAACCGGAAGGACATCGATGTCGGAACCCGTCGTCACGCTCGCCGTCGCGGGCGCGGGGCTGCGGAGCACGCTGTACGCCCGCCGGGCCCTGACGACCGGCCGCGCGAGGATCGTGGCCGTCGCCGAGCCTGATCCGCGACGCCGCGCCGCCTTCGCCGCCGAGCACGGCATCGCGCCCGGCAACGTCTTCGCCGACTGGGCCGACCTCGTCGCGGCGGGCCGGCTGGCCGACGCCATGATCATCGGCACCCAGGACCGGATGCACGCCGAGCCCGCCGTCGCCGCGGCCGACCTCGGCTACCACATCCTGCTGGAGAAGCCGATGGCCCCGACCGAGGAGGAGGCCGCGCGCATCACCGAGGCCGCCGAGCGCAACGGGGTCATCCTGGCCGTCTGCCACGTCATGCGGTACACCGACTACACGCGGGCCCTCAAGTCGCTCGTCGACCGGGGCGCCATCGGCCAGATCATGAACATCCAGCACCTGGAGCAGGTCGGCTGGTGGCACCAGGCGCACTCCTTCGTCCGCGGGAACTGGCGCAACGAGGCGGAGTCGGCTCCGCTGCTGCTGGCCAAGGCCTGCCACGACCTCGACTGGATGGCCTACATCAAGGGCAGTCTGCCGCACCGGGTGTCCTCCTTCGGCGATCTCGTCTATTTCCGCGAGGAGCAGGCCCCGGCCGGCGCCACGGCCAACTGCCTCGACTGCCCGGTGGAGGCCACCTGCCCGTACTCGGCCAAGCGGCTCTACCTGGGCTGCCTGGGCGACCCGGACAAGGAGTGGTGGCCGCTGTCGGCGGTCACCGCCGACCACACGGAGCGGGGCGTGCTGACCGCGCTGCGCGAGGGCCCGTACGGCAGGTGCGTGTTCGCCTGCGACAACGACGTGGTCGACAGCCAGGTGGTGAACCTGGAGTTCGCCGACGGCGCCACCGCCTCGCTCACCGTCACCGCCTTCGCCGCCCTGGAGCACCGCAAGACCCGGATCTTCGGCACGCACGGCTCCATCGAGGGCGACGGCGTGCGCCTGCGCCTGCACGACTTCCTCACCGACCGGATCACCGAGATCGACACCCGGACCGGCGCCGGGGCCTCGATGGCCGGCGGCCACGGAGGCGGCGACGACGGCCTGATGGACGCCTTCCTCGACGCCGTGGCCTGCGGCGACCCGGCGATGATCCGTTCCAGCGGTCACGAGAGTTTGGCCACGCACCGCGTGGTCTGGGCGGCCGAGCGCGCCCGCCTGTCCGGCACGGTGATCACTCTCGCCGAGCCCTCCCCCCTTGAAAGGTGACAACCATGACCAACGTCCTCTCCCGGACGGCCGCGCTGGTGGCGGTCGGCGCGCTCGCGTTCGGTGTGACCGCGTGCGGCAACAAGAACAGCGGCGGCCCGGCCGGGCAGGCCGAGCAGAAGTCCCTCGTCTACCGCTCCTCCTGGGGCGAGCAGGAGCCGCAGGCCAAGATCTTCAAGGCGATTCTGGACGACTTCGCCAAGCAGAACAACGTCAAGGTGGACGCGAAGTTCGTCGGCCGCAAGGGCACCGAGAACCTGCCCACCGAGATGGCCGCCGGCCAGGGCCCCGACCTGTTCGACGTCGCGACCGACAACCTGCCGGGCTGGCGGGCCCAGAACCTGAACGCACCGCTGGACGACCTGCTCACCAAGCAGGTGCCCGGCGAGGGCAAGACCGTCGGCGACGTGCTGCCCGACTCGGTCCGGCAGGCCGCCTCCGACGACAAGGGGCTGGGCTTCCTCCCGCACACCGTGATCTCCACCGCCGTCTGGTACGACGCCGCCAAGCGCCCCGAGCTGGCCGACAACCCGCCGCGCAGCTGGGCGGACCTGATCGCCTTCCTCGACAAGGAGAAGGCCGCCGGCCGGACCGGCATCGGCCAGGACGGCACCATCCCCTTCTACAACGTCTACTGGTTCTACTCGGCCCTGGTCCGCGCCAACGGCGCCGGCAGCCTGCTGGCGCTGTCGAAGGACGCCGCCGCCTGGGACAAGCCCGAGGTGCTGGCCGCCGCCAAGCAGGTCGAGCAGCTCACCAAGGGCGGCTACTTCCAGAAGGACCACATGGCCACCAAGTACCCGGCCGCGCAGGACGACTGGGCGCAGGGCAACTCCGCCCTGAACATCAACGGCACCTGGCTGGCCAGCGAGGTCAAGGCGAAGACCCCGCCCGGCGCCAAGATCCGCTCCTTCCAGCTCCCGGTCGGCGGCAAGGACTCCGTCGAGGTCGGCGCGCTCGGCTGGGGCGTCAACGTCAAGGGCAAGAACGTGGAGACGGCCAAGGAGTTCCTGGCCTTCGCGCTGCAGAGCAAGTACCTGAGCCGCATCTCCACCGAGGCGCTCAACATCCCCTCGCGCCCCGACATCCCCGCCCCCGACTTCCTGGCCGACGTGCAGAAGGCGATCGCCGAGGCACCCGCCGTGCACAAGACCTACGACACCCTGGCCGCCGACAAGGCGTACTGGGTGGACCTCCTGCTGCCCCTGGACGACCAGCTGCTGGCGGGCAAGATCGACGCCGCCGAGTTCGTCGCGCAGGGCAAGAAGAAGACCGCCGACCACCTCGCGAACAAGGGCTGACATGGCATACGGCTCCCTCGTTGCGGAGACGGCGCTCCCGTCGCGGGATCCGTACCGCGGCAAGATCCTGCGGCCGGCGCGGGAACGGGCCTTCTGGCCCTTCCTGCTGCCCGCGCTCGTGCTCTACACGCTGCTGTTCGTGCTGCCCTCCTTCTACGGCGTGTGGGTCAGCCTGTACCGCTGGGCCGGTCCGGGCGCCGAGATGGAGTGGCGCGGCCTGCGCAACTACCAGGCGCTGCTGCGCAACGACGCGTTCCTGCAGTCGTTCGCCAACACCTTCCTCCTGGCGGTCGCGGGCGGCGCGCTGGTCTTCGGGATCACGTTCCTGTCGATGATGGCGCTGCGCCACCTGAAGGGACGGGCCTTCATCCGGTCCGTCGTCTTCCTGCCGATGATCATCTCGGCGATCGCGGTCGGCGCCGCGGTCGGGTTCCTGCTCAACCCCGGCGGCGTCGTCAACCAGGTGCTGGGCTGGGCGGGCATCGACGGGCTCCCCTGGCTCGGCCCCGACCTGGTCTTCCGGTGCGTCATCGGCGGGCTGGTCTGGTCCTCCACCGGCTTCTACATCGCGCTGATGATGTCGGCCGTGGACGGCATCCCGCCCCACCTGTACGAGGACGCGGTGCTCGGCGGCGCGACCAAGTGGGAGCAGTTCCGCCACATCACGCTGCCGCTCACCTGGGACGTGTTCGCGGTCGCCGCCGTGTTGTGGGTGGTCAACAGCCTCAAGGTGTTCGAGATCGTGATCGCCTTCACCACCGGCGGCACGCCCGGCGCCCCGCCGCTGCAGGCCAGGACCGTGGCCGTGCAGCAGTACACGGTGATCACCGGGGGCGGCGTGCCCGAACTGGGGTCCGGCGCCGCGATGGGGGTGGTGGTGACCCTGATCACCATCGTGCTGATCGTCCTGGTGCGCCGCATCACCCGCCGAGAGAGCGTGGAGCTGTCATGACGACCGTCCCGGTGAGGCGTCCGCTGGCCCGGCTGCTGGGCGACCTGCTGCTGCCCCGGCTGACCGCCGTCGCCCTGTGGGCGTGGGTGGCCTTCAACCTGGCCCTGGTCGCCTGGGTCGGCCTGCAGTCGCTGAAGTCCTCCGGCGAGGTGTGGCTGCACCCGTTCGCGCTGCCCGACTCCCCCGCCTGGGAGAACTACGACTCGGCCTGGCAGGCCGGCCAGTTCTCGATCGCCGCGCTCAACAGCGTCGCGCTGACCGCGCTGGGCGCGTTCCTCATCGTCGCGATCGCGGCGCCCGCCGCCTACGCGCTGTCGCGGTCGTCGCGGCGGATCGCCGGGCCGATCACCGGGTTCTTCGCCGTCGGCCTGAGCATCCCGCTGCAGACCATGGCGATCCCGATCGTGGTGGCCAAGCTGTCGGTCTACACGTTCATGGAGGACTGGGTCACCGGCTGGTGGGACAACCGCATCACGCTGCTGGTGTTCGAGGTCGTCCTGTCGCTGCCGTTCGCGGTGTTCGTCCTGACCGGCTACTTCCGGTCGCTGCCCAGGGAGGTCGAGGAGGCCGCCGAGCTCGACGGCGCCGGGCCGCTGACGGCGTTCGTCCGCGTGATCGCGCCGCTGGCCCGTCCGGGCCTGACCACCGTGCTCGTGCTCAACGTGATCGGCCTGTGGAACTCCACCCTGCTGGTCCTGCTCATCACCCCGCTGCCCGAGGAGCGCACGCTCCCGGCGGCCCTGCTCAACCTGTACTCGACCATGCAGTACAGCTCCGACTGGGGCGGCCTGTTCGCCGGGATCGTGATCCTCATCTATCCGATGGTCATCCTCTACATCTGGCTCGGCCGGCGGGTCGTCGAAGGCATGACGGCCGGTATCGGCAAATGACCTGGAAAGGACGCCCGCTCTTGCGCGTCATCGTCACCGCTTTAACGCTGTTCGCCGGACTCCTGGCCGCCACCCCCGCGCAGGCCGAGACCGGCACCACCTACTACGTCGACGCCTCGGCCGGTAATGACGCCGCCGACGGGTCGAGCCCGGCCACCGCCTGGCGGAGCCTGGACAAGGCGAGCGAGCTGCGGCTCGGCCCCGGCGACCGGCTGCTGTTCCGGGCCGGGCAGCGCTGGACCGGCCGGCTCACCCTGAAGGGCGCCGGCGCGCCCGGCGACCCGGCGACGGTCGGCTCCTACGGCCAGGGCGCCAAGCCGCTGATCGAGGGCGGCGGGCTCGACGGCGCCGCCGTCACGATCGCCGACGTGCACGACTTCGTCGTGGACGGCCTCCAGGTGACCAACAGCGACGGCCGGGCCGTCTACCGCACCGGCGTCAACCTGTACGCCAAGGACTCCGGCAAGCTGGCGAACGTCACCCTGCGCAACCTCGACATCCACGACGTGGACGGCGCGGGCGGTCACAGCGTCGCCACCGCCGGGCTGCTGATCTCGATCAGGGGCAACCGGACGCCGACCTGGTTCGACCGGCTGGTCATCGAGGACAACGAGATCTCCAAGATCGGCTCCTACGGGATCATCATGTGGTCCACCTGGTCCCGCCGCAACGGCATGACCAGCCTCTACCCGGTCGAGACCGGCATCCCCGACAGCGAGGTGGTCGCCTGGACGCCGAGCACGGGCGTCGCCATCCGCGGCAACCACGTCCATGACGTGACCGGCGGCGGCATCACCCCGATGCACACCAAGGGCGCGCTGGTCGAGGGCAACAGGGTCGAGCGGGCGGTGACCGGCCGCACCAAGCCGACCGGCGGCAACGTCGGCATCTGGTGGCAGGGCAACGACGACCTCGTCGTCCAGCGCAACGAGGTCAGCGGCACCGGGTTCAACGGGCCGGGCTCCGACGGGCACGGCTTCGACTCCGACGCCGACAACAACCGCAGCGTCGTGCAGTACAACTACAGCCACCACAACGACGGCGGCTTCTTCATCGCGGTGTCCTTCGCCGGCGCGCCCACCCGCGACACCGTGGTCCGCTACAACGTCAGCGAGAGCGACGGCTACGAGGTGTTCGGGCTGTCCACCGCCACCCACGGCACCGACATCCACCACAACACCGTCTACGCCGACGGCCGGGTGGTCGAGGTCGAGCCGCCGCTGGCCGGGGCCGGCAAGTACCCCCTGGGCAAGGTCGTGCGGATCTACAACGACGCCGCGGGCGTCACGGTGCGCGACAACGTGTTCCTCAACGCGGCCGGCGCCGGGTTCGACGGCAAGAACGGCGCGATCTACGACCACAACCTGTACTGGGGCACGCCGCAGCCGCCGACGGGGCCCGACCACAAGGCGATCGTGGCCGACCCCCGGCTGGCCTCGCCCGGCTCCGGCGGCCTGGCCGGTTACCGCCCGCTCGACGGCTCGCCGGTGTTCGACGCGGGCGTGAGCGTGCCCGCCGTCTCCGACCTGGCCGGCACGCCCGTCCCGGACGCGGCGCCCGACCTCGGGGCCTACCAGCGGGCCGTCCCGCTCCCCGAAGTGAGCAGCACGTTCACGCCCAAGGGCCAGCTGGAGCGGCTGGCCGACCGTGACCCGGACACCTTCTGGCAGAGCGTGCCCAAGCCGCGGTTCCCCGGCACCGTCGACCTGACCTACGCCGTGCCGCGCACCTTCGGCCGCGTCGAGGTGAGCGGCTCGCCGGACATCGCGTTCGACGTCCAGACCTCCGCGGACGGCCGTACCTGGCAGACCAGGGCGAGCGGCGCGAAGCAGGCGGTGACGCTGCCCGAGGAGGTCACCACCCGCCGGGTGCGGCTGGTCGTCACCGGCGAGGGCCGCTTCCGGATCGGCGAGGTGCGGCTGAGCGTGCCCGCCGCGACCGAGCCGTACCTGCCGCCCGGCGGCGTGCCGGTGGCCACCTCGTCGTTCGTGTCGGCGTCGGCGCTGGAGAACCTGATCGACGGCGACCCCGGCACGCCGTGGGCCTCGGCCTCGACCGGGGTGACCTTCCCCGGCGACATCACCGTCGACTACCGCACGCCGCGGACCGTCTCAGAGGTCACCCTGCACACCGCCTGGGCCAAGGGCCAGGGCATCACGGACGTCTCGCTCCAGACCTGGGACGGCGACTCCTGGGTCACCCGGGTCGACCACCATCTCATCGACTGGCCGTCCAGCAGCGCCACCGTCGAGACCAGCACGATGCGGCTGCCCGCGCCGGTGTCCACGCAGAAGATCCGGCTGATCGTCCACAAGGCGAACCTCGAATGGGGCAACCTCGCCCTCTACGAGATCGTCACCCGCTGACCAGATCAGGAGAATGAAGGCATGACTCAGGTGCTGTCGGGAGCGATGCATTACTTCCGGGTCCTTCCGGAGCAGTGGCGGCAGCGCCTGGCCATGCTGCGGGCCATGGGCCTGGACACCGTCGAGACGTACGTGGCCTGGAACCTGCACGAGCCGCGGCCCGGCCACTTCGACTTCACCGGCCGGGCCGACCTGGGCCGCTTCCTGGACCTGGCGGCCGAGGAGGGGCTGCGGGCGATCGTGCGGCCGGGGCCCTACATCTGCGCCGAATGGGACAACGGCGGCCTGCCCTGGTGGCTGCTCGCCGACCGGGACGCCCCGCTGCGCTGCCACGACGAGACCTTCCTCGGCCACGTCGGGCGCTTCTTCGACGAGGTGATCCCGATCGTCGCCGCCCGGCAGGTCACCCGCGGCGGCAACGTGATCATGGTCCAGGTCGAGAACGAGTACGGCTCCTACGGCTCCGACCGGCGCTACCTGGCCCGGCTGGCCGACGGGCTGCGGGAGCGCGGCCTGGACGTCCCGCTGTTCACCTCGGACGGCGCGATCGACCACATGCTCTCCGGCGGAACCCTGCCGGGCGTGCGGGCGACGGTGAACTTCGGCTCCGACCCCGAAGGCTCCTTCGCCGAGCTGGCCCGCTTCCGGCCCGAGGACCCGCCGGCGTGCATGGAGTTCTGGAACGGCTGGTTCGACCACTGGGGCGACACCCACACCACCCGGGACGCCGCCGAGGTGGCCGGCATCCTGGAGCGCATGCTCGCCGCGGGCGCGTCGGTCAACCTCTACATGGCCCACGGCGGCACCAACTTCGGCACCTGGGCCGGCGCCAACCTGGGCGGCGACCTGCAGGACGGCGATTACCAGCCGACCGTCACCTCCTACGACTACGACGCCCCGATCGACGAGCGGGGCGCGCCGACCGAGAAGTTCTGGGCCTTCAGGAAGGTGCTGGCCGCCCACCGGGAGGGCCAGGTGCCCGAGCCGGAGCCGCTGCCGCCGACCCTGCCGCCCGGCGCCGTCGAGCTGACGCAGTCGTTGCGGCTGTTCGACGCGCTCCCGCCGGTCGCGGCCCGCTCGGCGCGCCCGCCGACGTTCGAGGAGCTCGGGCTGGCCCACGGCCTGGTGCTGTACCGGGCCACCGTGCACGGGCCGCGGGGTCCGTACGAGCTGCACGTCGACGGCCTGGCCGACCGGGCCCACCTGTTCGTGGACGGCGAGCCGGTGGCGGTGCTCGAACGGGACCGGCCGGCCGGCGTGCCCGTCGCGGTGCCCGGCCCGTCGGCGGTGGTGGAGCTGCTGGTCGAGTCGATGGGCCGGGTCAACTACGGCCCCCGGCTGGGCGACCGCAAGGGCATCGTCGGCGGCGTGCGGCACGAGCGGCAGTACGTGCACGACTGGGAGGCCGTGCCCATCCCGCTGGACGACGTGTCCGGGCTGCCGTGGGGCCGTACCGGCGCGACGACCGGGCCGGTCTTCCACCGCGGCACGCTCACCGTGGCCGAGCCGCGCGACGCCTACCTGGCCCTGCCCGGCTGGACCAAGGGGTACGTCTGGGTCAACGGATTCTGCCTGGGCCGCTACTGGGACCGGGGCCCCCAGCGCACCCTCTACCTGCCCTGGCCGCTGCTGCGGGCGGGCGGCAACGAGCTGGTCGTCCTCGAACTGGACGGCTGCCGGGAGCCGGTCGTGGAGATCCGCGAGGAGGCCGGCCTTGGCTAACCCGTGCCCGGTCGTCGTGCCCCGCCTGCAGCAGTGGGACGGCGGCGCCGGCGTCCTCCCCCGGGCCGTGCTGGCCAGGGTCGTGAGCGACGAGATCGCCCTGCGTGACCGGCTCGTCCGGGAGATCGGGCAGGTCACCGGCCTGCCCGTGGCCGCGGCCGGTGGGCCGGCGGGCGCCGGTGACGTCGTCCTGACGCTCGACCCGGCGCTGACGTGCGAGGCGGGCGGCGCCCGCTTCGCCGAGGAGGGCTACCTGCTCGCCGTCACCGGCGAGCAGGTCCGGATCTCCGCGCCCACGCCCACCGGCCTGTTCTACGGCACGCGCAGCCTGCTGCAGATCCTGCGCACCACCGCCGAGCTGCCGGTGGGCGCCGCCGCCGACTGGCCCGACTACCCGGTGCGCGGCTTCATGCTGGACGTGGGCCGCCGCTTCTTCACGCCGGGCTTCATCCGCGAGCAGCTGGCCGTCATGGGCTGGTTCAAGCTCAACGAGCTGCAGCTCCACCTCAACGACAACGGCTTCCTGGCCCCGGACGGAACCTGGGCGCAGGTGCAGGCGGGCTTCCGCCTGGTGCCGGAGGACCCCGCGCTGGCCGGGCTGGCCTCGGCCGACGGCGCCTACGACCGGGCGGACTGGGACTCCTTCGAGGAGGCGGCGGCGGCCGAAGGCGTCACCCTCGTCCCCGAGATCGACGCGCCCGCCCACTCTCTGGCGTTCGTCCGGTTCCGTCCCTCGCTCGGGCTGGGCGACGACCACCTGGACCTGTCGAAGCCGGAGGCCACGCAGTTCGTCAAGGACGTGTTCACCGAGTTCGTCCCCTGGTTCCGCGGCCCGCACGCGCACTTCGGCGCCGACGAGTACCTGGCCGACGAGCCGCGCTACCGGGAGTTCTTCAACGCGATGGCGGCCCACCTGCGGGCGCTGGGCAAACGTCCGCGCGCGTGGGGCAGCCTGACCAGGATGGCGGGCGGCGTCCCCGAGGGCTACGACCGGGACGTGGTGATCAACTGCTGGGCCACCGTCTGGTACGGCCCGCACGAGGCCGGGCGGGACGGCTACTCCTTCGTCAACACCAGCGACTCCCTGCTGTACATCGTCCCGGCCGCCACCTACTACCACCCCGACGGCCTGGACGGCGAGTACCTGTACGACCACTGGGCGCCGCACGTCTTCCCCGACGGCCAGAGCGTGGCCCCCGGCGATCCGCGGCTGCTGGGCGCCATGTCGGCGGTGTGGAACGACATCACCGCGGCGCCCTACACCGAGGACGACGTGCGCGACCTGGTCGAGCCCACCTTCGCCGTGCTGGCCCAGAAGATGTGGAGCGGCGCGGGCGGTATGCCGTACGACGCCTTCATGGACGCCGTGCGGGAGGCCGGCGGGCCGGCGCGCCCGTAGCGGCTCCGCTCACCACGTCAGGCCGGCCGGGATGAGCTTCCTGATGCCCGCGACCGGCAGGACGGTCAGGAACGACGCCACCGCCCCGATCCACATGGCGGCGGCGATCCCGAACCTGGCCCCGAGCCAGCCGGCGAGCAGGCCGCCGATCGGCAGCGTGCCCCACACGAAGAAGCGCACGGTGGCGGTCATCCGGCCGAGCAGGTGTCTCGGGCTCAGCACCTGCCGGAGGCTGACCTGGGTGATGGTGAAGACGAGCGCCGACGCCATCAGCCCGGCCACGATCAGCCGTCCGCCGTCGACCCGCCGCCGCAGCAGGGGCGTCACCGCGGCGCCGGCGACGCCGCCGACCGAGCCGGCCGTCATCACGATGCCGAGCACGAAGGCGTCCATGCCCAGGTTCCTGAGCACCAGCAGCCTCCCCGACCTCGGACAGCAGCCGGCGGCGCGCGCCGGAGGGCCGCCGGGAGCCGCGCTCCGGCTCGGCGTCGCGGGTGAGCGCGAGTGCCAGGAGGCTCACCAGGTAGGAGCAGGCATCGGCGAACAGCACGACCGGGACGCTGACGAACCGGGTGAGCAGCCCCGCCAGTGAGGGCCCGAGACTGGTGGCCACCTGGGCGGTCGTCTCGAGCCTGGCGTTGGCCTTGCTGATCTCGTGATCGGGCACCAGGACGGGCACGTACGACTGGTAGGCGACGTTGAAGAACACCGTGCAGACGCCGATGACGGTGGCGACCACGTACAGCACCCAGATGCTGAGTGTGCCGGTGAGCCACGCGGCGGGGTGACGCGCCGTCGCGGGCGAACTCGCACACGAACCCCAGGGACTCCGCGACGAGGCCGAGCAGGGAGTCGAGGTCGTTCGCGCTGCCCACCGGGACCGCGACGGCTCGGCGGGGGCCTCGTTCTGGGGTGGGGCGTGGTGCATGCTGCTCTCTCTCTGGAGGGGTCGCGGGTAGTTCGCCCCCACGTCCCCGCCGGAGTCGACACGCCCCCTCCGGGGCGGGCTCCCTCAGGGGTGGACGGCGGGCACGATGCGCCAGTCGCGCTGGAAGACGAGGTTGTGCAGGTCGGCGGCGGCGATGGCGCGCAGGACGGGGACGAGCTCCGCCGCCTGCTCCGCGTCCGCAACGTTGAGCGGCCACTCCCCCACGGTGGCGCCCCGCAGGTGCGGATGGTGGAATCCGGCGCCGTAGTGGGCGGTCAGGGTGATCGGCGCGAGGCCCGCCGCCCGCTGCGCCGGCCACGACAGCGTCCAGACGGCGAAGCTGCCGCCCGCGGCGTCGGCCCGCGTGCCGGTGGCCTCGACGGTGCCGGCGCCGAGCACGAGGTGCCGGTCGAACTCGGCCAGCACCTGCCGTGCGGGCGCGTCGAGAAGTTCGACGGCCCGCCGGAAGGCGTCCTGCTTGCCCTGGCGGGTGACGTGCCCGGCGTGGGTGCCGTCGCGCAGGTCGGCGAAGTGGCGGACGAGCGCCTCAAGGGGAGCGGGGGGAACGTTCATCGGTGGTCCTCTCGATGGTCGGACGGGTCCGGCCCGCGCAGAGCCCGCGCGAGCAGCCGGAGAAGGGGACGGCCGGGACGCAGCACGTCGCCGTGGACGGCGCCCGGCGGGCGGAGCAGCCGCGCCGGGACACCGTCCGCGCGCAGCCGTCGCGCGTAGGACTCGACGTCGTCGTGCACGGGGTCGTCGCGGCCGACGGCGAGCACGGCGGGGGCCACCCCGGCCAGGGTGGGCGCCTCCCAGTGCGTGGTGTACAGGCGGGTGCCGTCGGCGTCGCGGACGGCGGCCGGCCGGTCGCCGCGCCAGGCGCGCCAGGCCCGGCGCAGCGGTTCCGCCTGCGGGAACGCCGACGGCGAGCGCTGGTAGGACGCGCCGGCGCAGGCGGGGTCGAACGGCGGGTAGGCCAGCACCTGAGCGGCCAACGGCAGGCCGCGGTCGCGGGCGGCCAGGGCGGCGACGGCGGCGAGCGTGCCGCCCGCGCTGTCGCCGCCCACCGCGAGCGGGATCCCGGCCGCCCGGCCGTGGGCCCAGGCGAGGGCGGCGAGGACGTCCCGCACGGCGCCGGGGTGGCGGTGGCGCGGCGCGAGCCGGTAGTCGACGCTGATCACCGTCCAGCCGGACCAGGCGGCCAGGGCCGCGGTGGCGTCGTGCCAGCCGGCGGCCGAGCCGCGCTGCCAGCTGCCGCCGTGCGCCCAGACCAGCAGCCCGGCGGGCGGCGGGCCCTGCGGCCGATGGACGCGGACCGGCACGGGAGGCGAGCCGGGAAGGACGAGACGTGACCACGACGGCTCCCGGCGTCCGCCGGTCCGGGCGATCACCGCGCCACTGGGCTGAGGATCCATGAGGTGCTCCGCGACGAGAGAGGGACGGCGGGTCAGGCGTGCGCGCGGTCGCGCCGGCCGCGCAGGAAGATCGCCGCGACCAGGACGCCGAGCAGGACGAGCGCGGCGTTGACCGCGATCGCGACGGTGACGCCGTGCAGGACGGCCGCGCCGGTCACGGCCCCGGCCGTCGCGGCGGTGACGATCGCGGACATGATCGGGGTGCCCATGGTGATGCCGATCTGCTGGGACATCGAGGCCAGGCCGGTGGCCAGGCCCTGCTCGCGGTCGGGCAGGCCGGTGGTGGCGGTGACCATGAAGCCGACGATGACCAGCATGTTCCCCACGCCGCCCAGGAAGGTGGCGGGCAGCAGCAACGCCATCGAGCCCGAGGTGCCGCCGAGGAGCAGCAGCGCGCCGGTGCTGACCGCCTGCAGCAGCCCGCCGCCGACCAGCACGGTCACGGTGGAGGTGCGGGCGATCGCCTTCGGGGCGAGCAGGCCGCCGGCCACGGTGCCGAGACCGAGCACGCCGAACGACAGCCCGGCGGCCAGGGCGGTGAAGCCGAGGGTCTTCTGCAGGTAGAGGGTGAGCAGGTACACCAGGGACGTCTCGGTGACGAAGGCCAGCAGGCCGAGCAGGTTGCCCCAGGCCACGGTCGGCTTGCGCAGCACGTGCAGCGGCACGAGCGGCGCGGCGGCGCGCCGCTCGACCAGGTGGAACAGGCCGAGCAGGACGGCCCCGCCCAGCAGCCCGGTCAGGGCGAGCGGGTGGGTCCAGCCGTGCTCGCCGGCCTGCGTCAGGCCGTAGACGACGCCGAGCAGCCCGAGCGTCACGCTGAGCGCGCCGGGCAGGTCGAGCCGGGGACGGTCGGCGGGCCGGGACTCGGCGATGACGGCGGGCGCGACGATGAGCACGGCGAGGGCGACGGGCACGTTGACGAAGAACGCCCAGCGCCAGGAGAGCAGGTCGGTCAGGACGCCGCCGAGCACGGCCCCCGCGGTGAACCCGGCCGACATCAGCGCTCCGTTGAGGCCGAGCGCCTTCTGCCGCAGCGGCCCTTCGGGGAAGGACGTGGTGAGCAGGGCGAGCCCGGCCGGGGTGGCGGCGGCCGTCGCGAGGCCCTGGGCGATGCGGGCCACGATGAGGACGTCGGGGGTGGGGGCGAGCCCGCCGGCGAGCGAGGCCGCGCCGAGCAGCGCCAGGCTGCCGAGGAAGATGCGCTTGCGGCCGACCAGGTCGCCGATGCGGCCGAAGAAGAGCGTGAAACCGGCCGCGCACAGGGCGAAGGCGGTGGCGATCCACTGGAGGCCGGACAGGGAGAAGCCGAGGTCGTCGCCGATGGCGGGCAGGGCCACGTTGAGGATCGAGAAGTCGACGGCCAGCATGAACTGGGCGACCAGGAGCACCGCGAGGACGAGGCGCAGGCGGCCGGTCAGGCGCCGTGGCGGAGCCTGGGCGGCGGACGTGGGCAGGGGTGTGGTGGTGGTCATGGCAGGGCTTTCTCTCGGGCGTGCCGGTCGGCACGCCGCCACAAACGGTTCTTTAGTTCCGTTAAGATGCGAGAACAGTAGCACCGGAACCGGCGTTAAGGGAACTATGGTTCCGATAAGGGTTCGAGCGAGGAGGAGTCCGTATGGCCGCCGTGCCACCGCCGGGTGCCGTCCGTCCTGGTGGGCGTACCGCCCGCGTCCGCGAGGCCGTTCTGCGGGCCGCCGGCGACACCCTGGTCGAGAAGGGCTTCGCCGGGCTCGATCTGGCCGACATCGCCCGCCTCGCGGAGGTCGGCAAGACCACCGTCTACCGCCGCTGGGGCACGCCCGGCGCGCTCGCCGCCGACCTCCTCAAGGACATGGCGGAGACCTCGCTGCCCCGCGCCCGCAACGGCGACGTGCGGGCCGACCTGCGCGACAACGCCCGCCTGGTGGTGAAGACCCTCACCGATCCCCGCCAGGGACGCCTGTTCAGGGCGCTGATCGCCGCCTCGCTCTGCGACGGGGAGGCCGCCCGGGCGCTGCACCGCTTCTACGCCGTCCGCATCGAGGAGTGGGCCGGCTGCGTCACCGACGCGATCGGGCGCGGCGAGCTGCCACCCGGCACCGACCCGCGCCGGGTGATCGCCGCCGTGTCCGCGCCCCTGTACTACGCCCTGCTCAACACCGGAGAGTCCCTCGACGAGGCCGCCGCCGACCGGGCCGCCGCGGCGGCGCTGGCCGCGGCCCGCGCCGGAGCCCTGTGAGCCCTGTCAGATCTTGAGCTCGGCGTAGACGGTGTCGAGGAGCCGAGCACCGCCGTCAGGTGGGCGATGAGGAAGGTGTCGTCCTGGCCCGCCGCGAACCGCACCCGGCTCGCGACGATCTCGAACCTGCGCATGAGGAACCCGGTGGCCTCCAGGCTCGTCGGCATGAAGCCCTTGTGCATCGAGGCCACCTCGGTGCGCAGCCCCGTGGCCAGGCCGTCCAGGTGCTGGGCGATGTTCTCCTCCATGCTGCGCTGCTGCACCTGGGAGCTCAGGACGGAGAACACGACGGCGAAGGCCACGGACGCGATCAGGTTGAGGCCGATCGAGGAGAGCACCGCCGCCCTGGTGAGGGCCGGGTCGAAGAACACCATGAGGACCGCGGCGAGCAGCGTCACCGCGCGCCGTCGGTGCTGTGTCGTAATCACGACATGGCAGACAAACGGCACGGGTGACACCTGGCGCGCCGCGTGTCCGATCACCCACTCTCATGTGCACTGGTTGTTGCTACGAGAGGTTTCACCCCCATGCACTGGTCCGCCCATGTGACGGTGGCAGGAGTCACCACCGCCGCCCTGTTGAGCTCCCCGTTATCGGCGGCCACGGCCGCGGCCGAGCCCGCCGGCGGGAGCGTCCACCGCGTCACGCTGATCACCGGGGACGTGGTGACCGTCAGGCAGGCCGAGCCGGGCAGGCAGGCGGTGGAGGTGAAGCCGGGGCCCGGCCGTGAGCGGATGGCGTTCAGCACCACCGAGGAGAACGGCGAGCTGCGCGTCCTGCCCAAGGACGTCGTGCCCCTCCTGGCGGCCAAGCGGCTGGACCCGGCCCTGTTCTCGGTCACCCGGCTGATCGCCCAGGGGTACGACGACGCCAGGTCGGACAAGCTGCCGCTGCTGTTCCTCTACGACGGCGCCGCGCCGAAGAGCGCGTCCGCCCCTGAGCTGGAGAGCGTCAACGGCCGGGTGGTCGCCGCCGACAAGCGCACGATCGGCGGGTTGTGGAGGTCGCTCGACGGGCAGCGGGCCACGCTGTCGCAGGGCGTGTCGAAGATCTGGCTGGACGCCAAGGTCAAGGCCACCCTCGACCACAGCGTGCCGCAGGTGGGCGCGCCGGAGGCGTGGCAGGCCGGGTTCGACGGCAAGGGCGTCAAGGTCGCCGTGCTGGACACCGGCGTCGACGCCACCCACCCCGACCTGGCCGGACGCGTCAAGCAGAGCAAGGTGTTCACCGGCGAGCCGAGCGTCCAGGACGGCAACGGGCACGGCACCCACGTCGCCGCCACCATCGCCGGCGGCGACGGCAGGAAGGGCGTCGCCCCCGGCGCCGAACTGATGGTCGGCAAGGTGCTCGGCGACGACGGCTCGGGCACCCTGTCCGGCGTCATCGAGGGCATGGAGTGGGCCGCCGCCGAAGGCGCGTCGGTGATCAGCATGAGCCTCGGCGGCGGCGCGACCGACGGCACCGACCCGCTCAGCGAGGCCGTGAACACCCTCACCGAGCGCACCGGCGCCCTGTTCGTGGTCGCGGCGGGCAACGACGGCGGGACGTACTCGATCAACACGCCCGGCGCGGCGACCTCGGCGCTGACCGTCGGCGCGGTCGACGGCAAGGACGCCCTCGCGGAGTTCTCCAGCCGCGGCCCGCGCCTGGACGACGCGCCCAAGCCCGACCTGACCGCGCCCGGCGTGGCCATCGTCGCGGCCCGCGCGGCGGGCACCAGCATGGGCGAGCCGGTGGACGAGCGTTACACGGCCGCGTCCGGCACCTCGATGGCCACGCCGCACGTGGCCGGGGCCGCCGCGATCGTCAAGCAGCGCCACCCCGCCTGGACGGCCAGGCAGATCAAGGACGCGCTGATCGGCTCGGCCAAGCCCATCCCCGGCCAGCAGATCGACGACGCCGGCGCCGGCCGCCTGGACGTGGCCCGCGCGGTGCGCCAGGGCGTGACCGCGACCGGCGTGGTCGACCTCGGCAAGCACCAGCAGGACCAGGGGCCGGCCACGGCCGAGGGCACCATCACCTACGCCAACGGCACGGCCGCCCCGGTCACGCTGCAGCTGGCCGCCACCCTCGACAAGGCCGAGCTCAGCGCCGCGTCCGTGACGGTCCCGGCGGGCGGCACCGCCGACGTCAAGGTCACGGTGGACCTGGCCGAGCTCTCCTTCGGCCGGTACGGCGGGCTGGTCACCGCCACGGCGGGCACGGAGCAGGTTCACACCACGCTGGCGCTGACCTGGAAGGGCCCGCAGCACAAGGTCCACTTCACCGCCGTGGACGCCTCGGGCCGACCGACCGGCGCCGACACGCTGTCGATGTTCGGCGCGTCGCAGCAGGACGACCTGTTCACCTGGCTGCCCCCGGAGGGGCTGACCGTGGAGGTGTCCGAGGGCACCTACATGACGCAGTCGCTCAACCTGGGCGGCGGCTGGGGCCGCACGCACCCGCGGGACGGCATGGTCGTCATCCCCGAGCTCAAGGTCGACCGCGACCTGGACGTGGTGCTGGACTTCCGCAAGACCACCCCGGTGACCATCAGAACCAAGGAACCCGCCGAACAGGTGGGCATCTACACCTACTTCACCTATCGCGCGTTCGGCTCGCGCAAGATCTCCCAGGGCGTCATGAACTTCGACGTCATCGAGGGGCTCAACGTCTCGCCGACCCAGCCCGTGCGGGACGGCTCGTTCGAGTTCGCCTCGCGCTGGCAGCTCGTCGCGCCCAAGCTCACCGTCCGCGTGCCCGGCTCGGGCGAGCCGTACCCGATGGGCTTCCTGGGCCGGTCGCCGGCCGTGGACGGGCGGCACATGTGGCGGCTCGCCGACGGGGCCGCCGGGTCCAAGGGCAAGGCCGCGGTCATCCGCAGCGAGGACATCGACTGGTCCGACCCGTCCGGGGCGGCGATCAAGGCGGGCGCGGTCGCCGTGATCCTGGTGCTCTCCCCCGACGACGCGTTCGACCACGGCTGGCGGCCGGTCGGCGCCGACCTGCCGATCCCGGCGCTGGTGGTCGCCAGCGACGACGGGCAGCGGATGCTGGAGCGGATGAAGAAGGGCAACGCCAGGCTGGAGGTCACGGGGCAGATGGACTCGCCCTACCTCTACGACGTCATGCAGGTCTCCGACGGCCGGGTGCCGGACAAGATCGTGCACGAGGTGAACGACGGCAACACCGCCCGGGTCACCACGACCTATGCCGACAACGGCGGCTTCGGCTGGGCCAAGGAGCAGCGCTTCGGCTGGCGTCCGTGGCAGTCGTACTCGCTGGGCCAGCAGATGGAGACCCAGCGGATCGTCAGGACGCCGCTGCGCCGCACCGAGTACGTCAGCGCCGACGGCTCCTACTGGCAGCACCTCGTCAACCACCAGTACGTCTGGGACGAGATGGGCCGCCTGCTCGACGGCATGACCGAGCAGCCGCGCACCTACCGGCCCGGCACGCGGATCAGCGAGAGCTGGCACGCCCCGGTGGTCCGTCCGGCGATCCCCGGCTGGCTCAAGCCGTCCACCCGGGAGGGCGACACGATGGAGATCCGCGTCCCCGAGTTCGTGGACTCCTCCGGGCACGTCTCCCGCGCGGGCGTCGACAACGACACCGCCTCGGCCCGGTTCTTCCGCGACGGCACGCTGGTGGCCGAGCGCGACGCCGCCTGGGGCGCGTTCCCCGCGGCGCCGCAGGAGGCCGCCTACCGGCTGGAGCTGTCCACCAGGCGTACCTCGGAGGAGTGGACCACGGCCACCGCGACCGAGACGGCCTGGACGTTCCGCTCCAAGCCGGGCGACCGGGTGCTGCCGCTGCTGCAGGTCGACTATGACGTGCGCCCGGAGCGCCCCGGTCTGGTGGGCTTCGCCGTACGGCATCAGGAGGGCGTGACCGGGGCGCGCGCGAAGGACCTGAAGCTGGAGCTGTCCTACGACGACGGCGCGACGTGGCGGCGGCAGCCGGTGATCCCGCTCGGCGACGGCCGCTACGACGCGATCGTGCTGCGCCCGCACCCGTCGCTGCGGGTCACCGCCACCGACTCGGCCGGCAACACGGTCCAGCAGACGGTGATCAGGGCCTACTGATCGGTCAGAGCCAGTTCTCGCGGGCGGCGTGCCAGGCCAGTTGCATCCGGGTCTGCGCACCCGCCCGTTCCATCAGGTAGGCGATCCTGCGCTGCACCGTCCGCTGGGAGATCTTGAGCTGGGTGGCGATCGACTTGTCCGGAACGCCCGCGACCAGCAGCGACAGCAGGTAGAGATGGTCGGCGTCGAGCGGGCTGCCCGGGTTGGTGAGACTGACCGGGGTGGCCCGCTCCCACAGGCTCTCGAACAGGGCCTTGAGGGCGTCGAGCAGGCTGCTGGGCCGGATCAGCGCGGCGGTGAGCTGGGTCAGGCCGTCGGTGTGCTGGATGAGCGGGAGCACGCCGAGCTCGCCGTCCGCGATGATCATCCGTACCGGCAGGACGGGCAGCGCGCGGGCCTGCTCCCCCAGCGTGATGCCGTCGGCGAGGTTGACCAGCATGCCGGGTTCCTCCAGCAACGCCCCTTCGTAGATGACGCGGTAGCCGACGCCGCGCCGCAGCGCGGCGAGCTCCTCTCCGTTCTCCTGCGAGCTCATCGCCACGTGCCCGGCCCGGCACAGGCTGAGCACCTCGTGCCGGGCGCCGTCCTGGAGCAGCCGGAGCTGCTCGCGCAGCGCCGCCCGGCTGGTGATCACCTCGATGAGCTGCGCGGCCTCGCGCCGCCTGGCGTGCGCCAGGTACTCCCCCGTGAGCTGCTCCATGGCGTGCCGCGCCCGGTCGACCTCGGCCTGCCGCCGGTGCAGCCGGGCCGCGAGCGCGACGTCGGGGGCGACCGCCGTGAACCGGCCGGGCTCGCCCGCGACGGCGCGCGCCAGGCCCTTGGCCAGCAGTGAGCCGAGCGCCTGCCGCGCCACCTCGGCCGGCACGCCCAGCTCCTCGGCCAGGGCGTCGGACTCCACCTCGGTGGTCCTGACCAGCAGCCGGTAGGCGGCCTCCTCCTCCGCGCCCAGCCCCGCCGCGCTCAGCACGTGCCGCACACGGCCCGATCCAGATTCACCCGGCCATTGTAGAGAGCGGCCGCCGGGGCGACGGCCGGGCCTGTCACGTCACGAGTTCGGTGCGCAGTTCGTGGCTGTCGTCGGGGAGCCGGGCCTCGTAGAAGACGCGGTGGGCACCGTCGGGGAGCGGGAGCACGTCGAGGTACCGGACGTCGGCCACCGGCGGCCCGTCCACCGGCGCCAGCAGCGGCGCTCCGCCGGCCCCGGTCGCGCCGGGCGTGGCGAGGCCGGTGCGTTCGCGCCAGTTCTCCGCCGCCGAGGCCCGCCCGTCGTAGCAGGCCCGGCCGTCGGGCAGGACGCTGGTCAGCCGGGCGCCGCGGGCGTCCCACGAGCCGGGGCGGCCGGTGAGGACGGTGCCGTGCCACCGCCAGCTCAGCCCGTCGCGGCTGGTGGCGTACGCGGTGCTCATCCGGTCCTCCGCGCCGGGCGTCTCCAGCGGGTGGCAGCAGATCCAGGCCCGCCATCCGGTGCCGTCGTACCGGATCACCGGGTCCTTGACGCCGGTCCGGGCGTCGCCGGTGAGCACCGGCCGGACGTCCGCCCCGGCCAGGCCCTCCGGGGACGCCGCCTCGACGACGCCGATCCACCAGTGCCTGGTCCCCGGCGTGGCGCAGCTGACGTACAGCCGCCATCGGCCGGAGGGCAGGCGCACCAGGGCGGGGCGCTCCACCATCGCGGCGCCGAAGCGGCCGCGCGGCAGGACGGCGACCGTGGTGAACCGCTCGCCGTCCGTGGAGCGGGCCACCGCGTTGTGGTCCTCGCCGCCGGCGCGTACGCGGTAGGCCAGGACGTACGTCCCGTCGGCGTCGAGCGTGGCGCTCGGCGCGCCGGCCCAGTGCTGCGGCCCGCGACCGGGCGCCGGGACGGCGACGACGTGACGCTCCTTGCCCGGGTCGGGCAGCGGGAAGGAGGGCACGAGCGGAGAACGGGGGTACGCGCTTGCGGTCATGGTCCGAGTCTGCGCGGGAGCGGGATCGCGAGGCAGTGGCAGTACTGCTCATATACGGGAATTTCCTGCCATACTCGGTGACCGGGATCCGGCACCCCTGACGAAAGGGCGACATGACGGCACGATCGGCACGACAGCCCGCTCCGGCCCGCGCGGGCAGAGCGGCGAAGAGGCCGGTTCCTCCCGGCTGCCACCTCCCCACGGCGGGCGCGTCCGCCGGGCGTGGACGGCCGTCGTGACCGCGGGCCTCGACGTGCCCGACCGGCGTGGCCGTACCGGCCTGGACCAGGCGGGACGCGACCTGACCGGCAACCCCCGGGTGCGGGTGCGCGACGTGCGGCTCCTGGCCTGCAACTGGTACGTCCTGCGCACCACCACCTTCGACTACCAGCACGCCGACGGCCGCTGGAGCACCCAGCAGCGGGAGACCTACGACCGCGGCAACGGCGCCACCGTGCTGCTGTACGACCCCGCCCGCCGCACCGTCCTGCTGACCCGGCAGTTCCGCTACCCCGCCTACGTCAACGGGCACCCCGACGGGATGCTCCTGGAGACCGCGGCCGGGCTGCTGGACGACGACGCGCCGGAGGAGGCGATCCGGCGCGAGGCCGCCGAGGAGACCGGCCACACCGTCGGCGAGGTCGAGCTGGTCTTCTCCGTCTACATGAGCCCGGGGTCGGTGACCGAGCGCCTGCACTTCTACGCCGCGCCGTACAGCGCCGCGACCCGCACCTCGGCGGGCGGCGGTGTCGCGGCGGAGGGCGAGGACATCGAGGTCGTGGAGCTCGGCTTCGACCACGCACTCGACCTGATCGGGCGGGGCGAGATCGCCGACGCCAAAACGATCATGCTGCTGCAGTGGGCGGCGCTGAGCGGCCCCTTCTCCCCCGCCCGCACGCCGGACCGGCCCGTGGCACGGCCGTAGGGGCCGTCCGGCCCGGCGTCACAGAAGGCGGCGGAAGGCGCGGCGTCACGGAAGGCGGCGGAAGGCGCGGCGGTAGGCGGCGGGGGCGACGCCGCGCCGGGCGGCGAAGTGGTGGCGCAGGGTGTCGGCGCCGCCGAACCCGGCTCGGACGGCCACGGCGTCCACGCTCAGATCGGTGGTCTCCAGCAGCTCCTCGGCCAGCTGGAGGCGGCGTTCGAGCAGCCAGCGGTGCGGGGTGGTGCCCGTCAGGTCCTTGAACCGCCGGGCGAACGTGCGCGGCGACATGGCCGCGCGCGCCGCGAGCGCCTCCACCGTCAGCGGCCGGTCGAGGTGCTGCTGGATCCAGTCGAGCAGCTCCGCCAGTTCGTACGGGGTGCGCCGCGGCGGCATCGGCGCCTCGACGTACTGGGCCTGCCCGCCGGCGCGATGGGCCGGTACGACCAGGCGCCGGGCCAGGGCGTTGGCCGTGGCGGCTCCGTACTCCAGCCGGATGAGGTGCAGGCAGGCGTCGATCCCGGCCGCGGCTCCGGCGCTGCTGAGCACGGGGCCGTCCTCGACGTACAGGATGCCGGGCTCGACGGTGATCCGGGGATGGCGGCGGGCGAGCAGGTCGGCGAACTGCCAGTGGGTGGTGGCGCGCCGGCCGTCGAGCAGCCCGGCGGCGGCCGGCAGGAACGCGCCGGTGCAGACGGTCAGCACCCTGGCGCCGCGCCCGACCGCGTCCCGCAGCGCCGCCAGCAGGGCGGCGGGGACGGGCGCGTCGAGTCGCGGCCAGGCCGGGACGGCCACCAGATCCGCCTCGGCGAGCCGGTCGAGCCCGTGCTCGACGTGGACGGCGAACCCCGAGGTCGTGGGGATGGCGCCGGGCTCCGCCGCGCAGACCGCGAAGTCGTGGACGGGCAGCCCGTCGTCGGTGCGGTCCAGCCCGAACACCTGGCAGACGATCCCGAGCTCGAACGCGGCGACCATGTCCCCGACCACGGCCGCGACCCTGCGCATCACGCCCGCCAGTATGGCAGGAACTTCCCGCACCGGGGCATTTCCGCCGCACGGTCAGGTGGGTGCCCGGACAGGGCCGCCGGACCACCGGCGGACCTCGCCGCCGACGGGCGGCCTCGCGTTTGCGGCGCGCTTGTCCGGGCATGGCGTGCTGACCCAGGAGAACGTGAGTTCGAGGAGAGTCAGCATGAGTCACGGACCGGTGGAGAAGGACCCCGACGAGTGGACGACCGGCGACGAGCCCATGACCGGCCCGCAGGAGTCCTACCTGCACACCCTGGCCAGGGAGGTGGGCAGGGAGGTGCCCGGTGGGCTGAGCAAGGCCGAGGCGTCCCGGTTGATCGACGAGCTCCAGGAGAACAGCGAGCGCCTGCGCGCGTCCGGCGCGCCGCCGGAGGGCGCCGGCTGATCCGCCGGGCGCCGGCCCGCGAAGGGGAGGCGGTTCCCCCTCGGGAGGGAGATCGCGGGGGGGCCGCGCGGCCTACCGTGGGCGGCCATGAGATCACTGACACGGCCCGCGCTGCTGGCCGCGGGCTGGGCGGCGGCGGCCGCGCTCGTGCTGGTGGCGCCGGGGAACCTGGTCATGCGGCTGGCGTTCGGCAAGCTCGACGACCCCGCGCTGGCCCGGCAGTCGCTGTGCGCCGCGCTGGGGGTGCTGCTGGCGCTGGCGGCCGTCCGCTTCGGGACGCGTACCGCCGCGCGGCCGCACCGGCGGCGGGCCGACGGGACGGTCCGGCCCGCCCTCTGGGCCAGGGCGGCGACCTGGACGGCGGCCGTCCTGCCGGTGCTGGGCTTCTCGGTGCCGCACCTGCTGTGGGGGCTGGGCCTGCCGCTGGGCGTGGCGGAGGGCTCCCGCGCGGGCCTGGCCGGTCTGGGCGGCTCGGCGGTGTTCTGGGTGCTGCTCGTCGCCGGGCCGGTGGGCGGGGGCCTGCTCACCCTGGGACTGATCGCCCGATGGGGACAGATCGTCCCGCGGTGGGTGCCCCTGGCGGGAGGACGGCGGGTGCCGCGCGCGCTCGCGGCGGTCCCGGCGGCGGCCGTGGGCATGCTGGTCGGCCAGTACGGCGCGATGATGACGAGCTGCCTCGCGTTCGGCGTCACCCGCGGGTGCGCGCCCGGCGGCGGCGCCGAGGTCCTGGACGGGAGCTGGGGATTCGCCGGGACCTACCCGGTCTTCCTGCTCTGGGGGACCTCGCTGCTGACCGCCGCCGCCGGTTACCTGGACACGACCGCGCGGGCGCCGGTCAGTGGCTCGTTCAGTGGCTCATTCAGTGGCTCATTCAGTGGCTCATGACGTGCCGGCGCTTCGGGGGCTTGCCGTAGCCGAGCAGGCCCATCATGCCCTGCTCCTGGTGGTAGAGGTTGTGGCAGTGGAACATCCACTCGCCGGGGTTGTCGGCGTGCACGTCGATGCTGATCCGCTTGTACGGCATGACGTTCACGGTGTCCTTCCGCGGCCCGCCGCGCTCGGTGGTCCGGACCTGGAAGGTGTGGCCGTGCAGGTGCATCGGGTGCCACATGTGCGTGTCGTTGTGCATGACGATCCTGATCGTCTCGCCCCGGTCGACCCGCAGGCGCAGCGGGTCGTCGGCGAGGTGCCCGTTGAGCGGCCACTCGCTGCCGGAGGTGCCCTGACGCCAGCCGAGCGTGACGGTGACCGTCCTGGACGGCGGGCTCAGCTGGTCGCGGCGGCGCGCCTCGAGGTCCTGGTAGGCGAGCTGCCGCCGCTGGAGCTCCGGCACGGCGCCGTCCGGTGACGGCGTGCGCGCGCCCGGCGAGGTGCGCACCACCGCGAACGCCCGCCCGGCCTTGCCCTCCGCCATCGCCATCAGCGGGAACGCCCCCGCGTCGAGCGTGACGACGAAGTCGTAGCGCTCCCCCATGCCGATCACGACCGTGTCCACGGTGACCGGCTTGACCGGGAAACCGTCGGTGTGGGTGATGGTCAGGCGGTGGCCGCCGAGCGCCACCCGGAAGGCGGTGTCGGCGGCCGCGTTGATCACCCGGAACCTGGCGCGCACGCGGGGACGGCTCATGAAGATGGTGGGCTCGTCGGCGGTACGTCCGTTGACCAGGTAGTACGGGTAGCGCGCGTGCCCGGACGTGCCGCCGAGGACGTGGCTGCTCAGGGTGTCGTCGTGCGGGGTGGTGCTCAGCGCGCGCAGCGTGTCGTCGGGCGTGCCGTTGACGCCGTCCTGCCAGTCGTCGAGGACGACCGTGAACTCCTGGTCGTACCCGAGCGGCTCGTACGGGTCCTCCACGATCAGCGGGCCGTACAGGCCGCGGTCGCTCTGCATGCCCACGTGGGAGTGGTAGAAGTAGGTGCCCGGGTCGGGGACGGTGAACACGTAGTCGAACGTCCCGCCGGGCCGGGTCGGCCGCTGCGAGAGGCCGGGCGCGCCGTCCATGTCGGCGGCGATCCTGATGCCGTGCCAGTGCACGGTGGTCGGCGCGGGCAGGTCGTTGACGAGCCTGGCCCGTACCGTGCCGCCGGCCGTGGCCCGGATGGTCGGGCCGGGCAGCAGGCCGTCGTAGGCCCAGGTGGACACCGTCCGTCCGCCGAGGGACACGGTGGCGGGCGCGGCCCGCAGCACCCTCCTGCCGGCCGTCTCGGCGGCCCTTCCCGCCGACGGCCCGGCGGACGCTCCGGCGGCGGCCGCCGGAACGGCGCCCAGGGCGGCGAACATGCCGCTGACGAACAACCTGCGGGACACGGTCCCACGCGAATCAGTCACTACGGATCCCCCTCATCCATCTCGCAAAATAACGGAGAGTCACCGCGGAAGGACGACGCCACGCGCGTCGGGCGGTTCAAGATCGCCGTACTCCGGCCGGGGACGGCCCGCACCCCGGCCCCGGCGCCGTCGCGACGCGGCGATCCCGGCATACTGGGCCATCGGATCATCACGTCCAGGGAGATCATGCGCATGAGCACGCCGTCGTCGCAGCCGGGGGCCGAGCGGGCCGGCGGGCCGTCCGTCCGGATCGGCGCGCTCGTCCCGCTCACCCCGCCCGGCTGGGTCGAGGCGGGCCGCCACCTGCTGGCCGGGCTGGAGCTGGCCGTGCGGGACGTCAACGACGCCGGCGGCATCGGCGGCCGGCCGCTGGAGCTGGTGGTCCGGGACACCGCCGCCGACCCGCGGAAGGCGGCGGCGGCCGTGGACGAGCTGGACCGGCTCGGGGTGGCCGCGCTGGCCGGCGAGTACCACAGCGTGGTCGCCCGGGCCGCCGCCGCCCGCGCCGAGGCCGTCGGCCTGCCGTTCCTCTGCTCCTCGGCGGTCCTCGACGCGCTCACCGAGGAGCCCGCGACGTGGGTCGCGCGCCTGGCCCCTGCGCAGTCGCGCGGCTGGCGGATCTTCGCCGACTTCCTCCTCGGCGCGGGCCACGAGCGCGTCGCGGTGGCGAGGCAGGCGAGCGTCTACTGGGCGTCGGGGCTCGGCATCCTGCGCGACCACCTCGCCGCCCGCGGCGGCACGGTCACCGAGCTCGACCTGACCGCGCTCACCCCCGCGGCCGTGTGCGACGAACTCGCCCGCGACGGCGCGACGGCGCTGCTTCTCCTGGCCGGCCACCCGGAGCCGGCGGTGCCGATCGTGCGGGCCGTGCGCCGCGACCGGCGCCTGGCCGGGACCCTGATCGGCGCGCCGGCCGGGCAGCCGGAGTTCCCGGGGTGGGCCGAGTCGCTGGGCGACGACGGCGCCGCGATCCCGTTCCTGTGCTACCTGCCCGAGAGCCTGAGCCCTCTGGGCGTCCGGGTGGCGGCGGCCCTTCGCGAGCGGCTGGCCGCGACGCCGTCGTTCGTCGCCTTCGAGGGCTACGACACGGTCACCGTGGTGGCCGAGGCGCTGCGGTCGCACGGCGTGGACCGGGCGGCCGTCGCCGGATCCTGGCCGCACCTCGCGGTCGAGGGCACCCGGGGGCCGATCCGGTTCTCCCGCGCGCCGGGCGTCAGCGTCTGGCAGTGGGCCTGGCCCCCGATCCAGGTGGCCGACCGCGACCCGGCGAACCCGGAGCGCTTCCGCACCCTGCACACCGCCTGACCACCGCGCGGGACGCCTCAGGAGGGGTGGCGGGACACGTCGTGCCTCTCCGTCAGCCGTTCGAGGCCGGCCGACCGGTAGGTGGCGACGGCACCGGCGTTGGAGCTCGGGCAGCACACGAGCACGCTGGACGAGCCGGCCTCCCGCAGCGCGCGCGCCGCGGCGACCGTGATCGCCCGGCCGTGCCCGCGCCCCCGGTGGTCCCGGTGCACCCCCATCGGCTCGATCAGCCCCGGCCTGCCCGCACCGGCCGACCAGACCGCCACGGCCGCCACCGCCGCGCCCTGGTCGTCGCGGGCGAGCAGGCACCGCGCGCCGGTGTACGGGACGCCCGCCGCCATCGCGTGCCAGCGCTCCTCGGTGAAGGTCGAGCCGTCGAACGACGCCCGGATGACGGCGGCCCACTCGTGCGCCTGCTCCGGCCCCACCGCCTCGACGTGCACGCCGGGATCCGGGACAGGCGCGCCGAGGTCGCGCCCGAGGATCGTCCACGGGTCGTCGGCCGCCCAGCCGTCCTTCAGCAACAGGTCCCGGACCAGCGCGCCCGGCGGCGACTCGACGTACACCCGCCCCTCGGGCAGCACCCCGCGTGCGGGCTCCGACACGTCTCCGGCCACCCGGCGGGCCAGTTCCTCGTCCTGCGCCGCCCCCGGCGCGAACGCCAGCCGCAGCAGGTCGGCGCCGTCCAGCAGCCCGGCCGCGACGATTTCCCCGGCCCGGCTCCAGGTCAGGGTGGCCGCCGCCGTGCACTCCGGGCCGAACCGCCAGAACCATCCCAGGTCACCCGGATGCAGTTGCACGGGCTCTCCTTCGCGCTGCCACTCCCCCAGCAGCCGCACCGCGTCGCCGAGCCCGTCGATCCCCGGCCTGCCCGTCTCGATCGTCATCCCCCGATCACACACCACCCAGCCCGCCGTCCGCACCCGGATTTCCCGCGGGCCGGGAGGGCGGCTAGGGGATCCGCGGGGCCGCGAGCCGGTCGTCGGTCCAGGCCGCCGTGATCGTCGTGACGCCGGTCTTGCCGAGCATGGGCTTGCGGCGCGAGAGCTCCAGCAGGGCCTCGTCGCTGATCGCCGCCGGCGGGCCGGTGCCGTTCCGGACCGTCGGACGGGCCGTCGAATGGGCCGTCGAATGGGCAGTCACACCCCTACTCCACCGGTGGGGCGATCTGCTTTCACGGCCGGGGTGGCGGCCTCGCGCTCAGGGGAGCCGGAACACACGTCGCGCGCCGCGACATGGCGTCGCGGCGCGCGATGGGCGGGCGGGTCTCCTGGCTCAGGCCACGTCGGGGTGCACGCGGAAGCGGTCCCAGACCCGGTGCAGGGGCAGCAGGGCGAGCACGTCGCGCAGCACCCCCTCGCCGTCCTGGCCGGTGACGACGCCCGGCGCCTGCGCGGGGATCCCCGCGGCCTGCAGCGCCTGCGCGGCCGTGCCCCAGCCGCCCACCGCCTTGGCGTGCCGGTACGCCTCGCCGACCAGGAGCAGCACGCGCGGGTCGACCGGGGTGCCGCCGTCGCCGGCCTTGGCGTCGCGGGCGCCGTACGCGTCGTCGCCCGGAGCGGGCGCCCCGGCCAGCAGCACGGCGTCGAACTCGACGGAGCGAGCCGCGGCGAAGGTGCGCTGGACGGCCAGCGTGCCGCCCAGCATGCCGCCCTTGGGCGCGATGACGAGCGGCGTCATCCCGCCGTCGAGCACGGCCTGGCGGACGGCGCCCACGGCGCCGAGGTCGCTGGTCTCGTCCGCGACGATGCCGATGATCCGGCCGTCCAGCGGCCACTCCCGGCCGACCTGCGACAGCGCCGGGCTCGGCGCCGGGTCGGCGAGCGGCACGGTGGGCTCGGGGGCGGGCAGCCCGAGGCCGTCGGCGACCTCCCGGCACAGGACCGGGTCGATGTTGGCCAGCACCCGGAGCTGACGTTCCTTGACCGCCTGCTCGTAACACTTGCCCAGCTCGAAGGTGTAGGCGCTGATCAGGTGCTCGCGCTCGACCGGGGACAGGCTCAGCCAGAACAGCCGCGGCTGGCTGTAGTGGTCGGAGAAGGTCGCGGGCGCCTCGCGCACCTTGCGTCCGGCGACCTCCAGCGGCACCTCGACGTAGGCGCCCTGCTCGGCGCCGGCCTGGAAGGGGCAGCCGCCGTCCAGGGAGTTCGGCCGGTACGGGGCCACCCCGCGGTGGACGGCCGTCTGGTGGAGGCCGTCGCGCAGCATGTCGTTGACCGGCGCGTGCGGCCGGTTGATGGGGATCTGCGCGAAGTTCGGGCCGCCCAGGCGGGTGATCTGCGTGTCGAGGTAGGAGAACAGCCGCGCCGCCAGCAGCGGGTCGTCGGTGATGTCGATGCCCGGCACGAGGTGCCCGACGTGGAAGGCGACCTGCTCGGTCTCGGCGAAGAAGTTCGACGGGTTGGCGTTGAGCGTCATCAGGCCGACCGGGTGGACGGGGGCCAGCTCCTCGGGCACGATCTTCGTCGGGTCCAGCAGGTCGATGCCCTCGAACATCTGCTCCGGCGTGTCCGGGAAGACCTGGATGCCCAGCTCCCACTGCGGGTGCGCGCCGGCCTCGATGGCGTCGGCGAGGTCGCGCCGGTGGAAGTCGGGGTCGACGCCGCCGGCGATCTGGGCCTCCTCCCAGGTCAGCGAGTGCACGCCGAGCTTGGGCTTCCAGTGCCACTTGGCCAGCGTCGTCTCCCCCGCCGCGTTGACCAGGCGGAAGGTGTGCACGCCGAAGCCTTCCATCATGCGGAACGAGCGCGGGATGCCGCGGTCGGACATGTTCCACATCGTGTGGAAGGTGGCCTCGGTGTGCAGGGAGACGAAGTCCCAGAACGTGTCGTGGGCGCTCTGCGCCTGCGGGATCTCCCGGTCGGGATGCGGCTTGCCGGCGTGGATGACGTCGGGGAACTTGATGCCGTCCTGGATGAAGAAGACCGGGATGTTGTTGCCGACCAGGTCGAACACGCCCTCGGCGGTGTAGAACTTGGTGGCGAAGCCGCGGGTGTCGCGGACGGTGTCGGCCGAGCCGCGCGACCCGAGCACGGTGGAGAAGCGGACGAAGACCTGGGTCCTGGCGCCCTCGGCGAGGAAGGCCGCCTTGGTGATGTTCGAGGCGGTGCCGTACGCCTGGAACACGCCGTGGGCGGCGGCGCCGCGGGCGTGCACCACCCGCTCGGGGATGCGCTCGTGGTCGAAGTGCATGACCTTCTCGCGCAGGTGGTGGTCCTGCAGCAGCACCGGGCCGCGCGGGCCGGCCTTCAGCGAGTGGTCGGTGTCGCGCAGCCGCACCCCCTGGGCGGTGGTCAGGTACTCGCCACCCTGGGCCATCTGGTCCTGCGAGGCGCCGGTGGGCTGCCCGGTGGGCGAGACGGTCTCGGGCCCGGTCTGGTCCGGCTTGGGCGGCAGCGGCTCCCGCGGTTCGGTCGGCTCCTCAAGCTCGGGCGGCAGGCTGCTGGGCACGCCAGGGATCTCGGCGGGCTTCACCGCGTCGTGATCGGTGACGGCGCCGACGACCTTCTCCACGGCGGACTTGAGCGGGTGCGACTCGTTCATGCTTGGTTCCTTCGGAAGGGCCACAACGGATTGACCAGGTCTGGCGCCTCCCTACCCATGCTCAGCCGTATAACGCGAATAGTCGCACTTCAGGGCGGTTCGCGACCCCGCGCGAACACGATCGGAACGCTTCCGGAGCAGCGCGGAACGCCGATCCCCTTTTCGCGTTCTTTGCCCTGCGTTGGGGTGTTCTTGGTTTGGCGGAGGCCGACCGGGTAGCCACAGGCGGCATCAATCCCACGAGGAGGGCACCCATGAGTGAATACCCGACGGGGACCGGCCAGGAGGGAACGCTCCATCAGGGCAAGGCCGCCGCGCAGGAGGTCGCCGGGACCGCCAAGGAGGCCGGCGTCCAGGTGGCCGGCGAGGCCAGGGCCCAGGCCAGGAACGCCGTCGACGAACTGCGCGACCGGGTGCGCGCCCAGTCCGAGCAGCAGAGCCGGCGTGCCGCGCAGAGCCTGCGGGAGTGGTCGGAGGACCTGTCGGCCATGCACGAGCAGGCCAAGCCCGACTCGCCGGTGACCAACGTCGTCCGCCAGGCCGCCGACCAGGGCCGGCGCGCGGCCGACTACCTCGACAGGCACGGCCTGGCCGGGGTGGTCGGCGAGGTGCAGAGCTTCGCCCGCCGCCGCCCGGCCGCGTTCCTGGCCGGCGCCCTGGCCGCGGGCTTCCTGGTGGGCCGCGTCATCAAGGCCTCCGGCGACAGCTCAGGGACGGCCTCCCAGCCCGCGGTCCCGCCGCCGCCCGCCGACCCCACCCTGCCGAGCGCCGCGCAACCCGGCGCGGCGCCGCCGCAACCGCTGCACCGGCCGCTCGGCGACCCCCTCGGGCAGGACGACACCCGCCCGGTGCCGCCGCTCACCACGCCACCGGCCGCTCCGGCCGCTCCCGCGGCGCCCGCCTACGGCGCCGGGAGTGACCTGCCATGACCGCGCAACCCGAGGAACCGACGCTCGGCCAGCTGGTCGGCGAGATCGGCGAGGACATCTCCAAACTGTTCCGCCAGGAGGTGGAGCTGGCCAAGATCGAGCTCCGCCAGGAGGCGACCAAGGCGGGCAAGGCGGCCGGGATGCTCGGCGGCGCCGGCTTCGCCGGTTACATGATCGCGCTGCTGGTGACCCTGGCCGTCATGTTCGGCCTGGGCGAGGTGATGGGCCTGGGCTGGGCCGCGCTCGTTCTCGCGGTCGTCTGGGCGGTCATCGGCGGAGTGCTGTACGTCAACGGGCGCAACCGGCTGCGCGAGATCAACCCCAGACCCGAGCAGACCATCGAGACGCTCAAGGAGGACGCGCAATGGGCACGCGACCTGAGGAAGTGAGACACGAGATCGCCGTCACGAGGGCCGAACTCGCGGCCGACGTGGACCGGCTGGCCGACCGGACGAGCCCGGCGCGGATCGCGCGCCGCCGTACCGAACGGGTGCGGGAGGCGGCGCGCTCGTTGCGGGAGCGGGTGATGGGAACCCCTTCCCATGGCGCGTCCCATGCCGCCGGCCGGGCGCGGCACGGCGTCGCCGCCACCGCCGGCTCGATGGGCGAGGGGGCGCACCAGGCCGGCCAGGCGGTGATGGAGGGCGCCCACCAGGCGGCCGGCACCGTGCGGCACGGCGCCCACGTGGCGGCCGAGACCGTCCGGGCCGCGCCGGAGCAGGCCAGGCGGGGCACCCAGGGCAACCCCCTGGCGGCCGGGCTGATCGCCTTCGGCGCCGGTCTGCTGGCCGCCACGCTCATCCCCGTCACCGAGGCGGAGGAGCAGGCCGTCGGCCAGCTCCGCGACCAGGTCGGCGACGTGCTGGAGCCGGTCGTGGAAGCCGGTCGCGAGTCGGCGCAGCAGCTCGGCCAGGACGCCAAGGAGCTGGCGGGGCAGGCCGTCCAGCAGGTGAAGGACAGCGCGTCGGAGGCGGCCGCCGCCACCGCCGACCAGGCCCGCGAGCAGGCCCGACAGGTGGGCGGGCACCGCTAGACGCCCGCCCGGACGTGCCCAGGCCCGCACAGCCGCATCAGGCCGTGCGGGCCTGCGCCGTTGTCCGGCGGGTCACCTGGCGTCCCCGGCCTCCTGCGTGGCTGCGGTGTCCGGGGGCTCGAAGGCCAGGGGCAGGCACAGGCCGATCTGGGAGTAGATCTCGAGCTGGTCGTAGTAGAGGCGCTGGCTGGAGACGAGCCCGTCGCGCAGGTCCCAGAACCAGCAGGCCCGCACGGTGATCTGGCGGCCGGTCGCGGCCAGCACCTCGCCCCCGACCGTCAGGTAGGGGCCGGAGTGCGTCCCGGTCGCCGTCAGCTCGGTGGCGATCGTGTCGCCCAGGGGGACGGTCTCCCACAGCGTGAAGTGCAGGTCGGGAAAGCCGTCCCAGATCTGGGTGAAATAGGAGGCGATCTCCTCAGGACCGCCCGCCTCCATCTCGGGGCTCACGACGACCGCGTCCGGCGCGTAACACCGCGACACCGCCTCGATGTCGTGCGCGTTGGCCGCGCCGATCAGCCGGTGCACGATGTCGTCCGTCGCCGGCGGCACCTCTTCCATGCCAGGGACCGTACCCGGACCAGGGCAGCGCACCGCCAAACGGTCGTCAGCAGCGGCTCATGGATGGGTGGCCGCCGCCGGGGCGGCGGGCGTGCGGAGGGTGCGCAGCTCGCCGAGCAGGTCCCGGATCAGCGCGGAGCCGGCCAGTTCGCGGGTGGTGACGTAGCCCACCCGGCGGCGGGGGGCGTCCTCGCCGAGCTCGGCCGTGGCGACCCTGGCCGGGGCGTCCACCGTGGACAGGCGGGGCACGATCGCCGCGCCGAGCCCGTGCCCGACCATCGACATGACGACGCCGTCGTCCTCGACCGTGATGTCGCCGGGCGGGATCCACTCCTGCGCGGCCAGCCAGCGCCGGGTCTCGCCCGAGCAGTTCTCGTGCCAGTCGATCATGGGGAGCGACCGCGGGTCCGGATGCCCCAGCGGATGGGCCAGCACGTACGGCTCCTCGTACAGCTCCTTGCCGACCAGGCCGTCCACGTACATCGGCAGGGTCAGGACGCCCACGTCGGCCCGGCCGTCGGCCACCTCGCCGGCGATGCCCCTGCCCAGGTCCGGCACGATGCGCACGTCCACGGTGACCTTGGGGTGCCGCCGGCCGAACCGGACCAGCACGCGCGGCAGCAGGTGGAAGGCGGCGCTGCGGAAGGCGGCCAGCCGGATGGTCCCGGTGGCCTCGCCGCGGGCGGCGGTGCGCGTGTCGGCCCGCATGACCTCCATGAGCCGCAGGATGTGCCGGGCGTGCCCGACCGCGGCCCGCCCCGCCGCGGTGGCCCGCGCGCCGGGGCGGCCGCGCTGGAACAGCACGGCCCCCATCTTCCGCTCGGCGGCGCGCAGGGCGTGCGAGACGGCCGACTGGGTCAGCCCCAGCCGTACGCCGGCCGCCGTGACGCTGCCCTCGCCGTCGACGGCGACCAGGACGCGCAGTTCCGCGGGGGTGAGATCGTCCACGGCGGCGACAACGGAGGAAGACCTCTCATGCATTCCGCGACCGCTGGGGAAGGCCGCCCCGGGCTACGCGATCAGCAGGCGGAGGCCGAGCTCGGCCTCGTCGAGATCGAGCAGATCACGGTTGCGTGCGGCCCACCGGCCGGAGGCGAGGTCGGCACGCAGGTCGCGCACCGCGCGCCGCTCGACATCCGGCCCGAGCCTGGCCCAGACCGACATCCCACGGCGGACGTCCTCCTCCAGGTACGCCTCCGGCCGGCGCCAGAAGGCCTCGAACAGGCCGTCGGCGCAGTCCCACGGGATGGGCACGGGTTCCAGCCGGGCCCCGATCGCCGCCGCCAGCTCGGTCACCAAGGGCCGGCCGGCCACGAGGCCGGCGACCTCGGGCAGGTAGTCGCGGGACAGCCAGAACCGGTCGCGCCAGCCGGCGTCGCCGGTGTCGTGGGTGAACACCACCACGCGCCGGGCGACCCGCCGCATCTCGCGCAGGCCGCCGAGCACGTCCGGCCAGTGGTGGACCGACGAGACGGCCATGGCGGCGTCGAAGGACCCGTCGTCGAACGGCAGGCGCTCGGCGGACCCGGCCAGGCACGGCGCCGCCCCCGCCGGGCGCTGCGAGCGCATGAGCGCCGACGGCTCCACCGCCAGGACGTAACGGCCGGGCGGCTCGTAGGACCCGGTGCCCGCGCCGACGTTCAGCACGGTCCGGGCGTCGCCGAGGGCATCCCAGATGCGCGCGGCGATGCGGGGATCGGTGCGCCGCGTCGTGGTGTAGGCCGCTCCGATGGTGTCGTACAACGGCGTTCCGGACATTCGGCACCGCCTTCCCGGCCGTCACCGTCCGACGGGAGGCCGCTTGATCGTTGTTTTCGGATCGATCGACAGGTGAAACCTCTTCACGGCCCTGGCTCGGCCGTCCTCACAACCGCCGGACGCGCAGCACGGCGGTCAGCATCGGCAGGGTGAACTCGCCGTCGGCGGTCTCGGGCCGGCCGGCGAGGTAGGCGCGGATCCGGCCGAGCCGGGCCGCGCGTTCCCCTTCGGGCATGACGAGCATGCCCGCCCTGGTCGCGAGCGTCTCGGCGAGGGAGTCCGCGGTGCGGCGCTGGCCGTGCGGGAACTGCTCCTGCTCCGGCGTCCCGAACCGGGCGGGCGCGCCCGGCCCGGGCAGGTGCATCCCGGCCGTCTCGGCGCGCCAGGCGGCGGGCGTGTCGCGCGGGCCGACCGCCTCGCCGCCACCGGCCTGCGCAAGCCCGGCCACCCAGTCGACGCCGTCGTCGAGCACGTTCCACAGGCCGGCCAGGACGCCGCCGAGAGCCAGGACCCTGGCGATCTCGGGCCCCGCGACGGCCATGTCGAACCAGTGCATGGCGTTGCCGGCCAGCACCGCGTCGACGGACGCGGCCGGCAGCGGGATCGCCTCGGCGCTGCCCGGCAGGGCGCGGACGTCCGGCAGCGCCCGGCGCAGCTCGGCCAGCATCGCCGGGTCGGGCTCGACCGCGACGACCTCGACGCCCAGCTCGACCAGCGTCGCGGTCAGCTTGCCGGTGCCGGCCCCGAGGTCGAGCACCCGCCGCCCCGGCGCCGCCTCCAGCGCCCAGCGCACGGCGGCGTGCGCGTAGTCCGGGCGGTGCTCGGCGTACGCGGCCGCCGCGGCTCCGAATGACGAGCTGTGACGTAGCCGTTCGTCCGGCTCCACGCGCTCTCCTTCCCCGCCCCGCCGCCCGGCGGAGCCCTGAGTCACCCGCATCCTAAGATCACCGATCCCGGAACGCCCGGCGGCGTCTAGGAGCGGGCGGGATCGGTGGCGCCGGTGTAGGCGGGGACGGGCAGCGGGCGGTCGAGGAGGAAGGCGCGGATCAGGCCGCGGTAGAGGTCGGGACGGCCGTTGGCGATCGAGTGGCCGGCGCCCGGGACGTACACCAGGGTCGAGTCCGGCAGGGTGCGCCGGTAGTCGTAGGTGACCTCCCACTTCAGGTAGTCGCACTGCCCGCGCATGATGAGCACCGGCACCCGTACCCCGCGCAACCGGGGCCGCGGGTCGGGGACGGCGGCGGCGTCCTCGGCGGTGACCTGGTTGCTGTAGAAGCCGGGCAGGTTCCCGTGCACGGGGGCGGGTTTGGCGTCCGCGCAGCCCGTGGCGTCCTTGGCCACCAGCAGCAGCGCGCGCATCCGGGCGTCGGCCTCGGCGTCGGGCACCAGCGCCCGCGCCGCGGCCGGGTTCGCACCCAGGAGCAACGACTGGACCAGCATGCGCGGGGAGCTCGTCAGCGCGTCGGCCTGGGCCTGGAGGGGGGCGGGCAGTCCGTCCCACGGGCTGCCGACGCCGCCGGGGAAGGCGGGCTCCCAGATCGCGCCCGGCGAGGTGAGCACGGCCTTGGCCACCCGGCCGGGGTGGGCGGCGAGGTAGGCGGCCGACAGGGTGCCGCCCCACGACCTGCCGACCAGGACGATCTTCGGGGCGCCGATGGCCTGGCGGACGGCCTCCAGGTCGGCGACGTGGCGGGCGACCGTGTACCCGGCCGGGTCGGCCAGCCGGGTCGAGCGTCCGGCGCCGAGCTGGTCGTAGGCGTAGACGTCGAACCCGGCGGCGGCCAGCTCCTCGCTGCCCTCCGGCAGCCCCTCCCCGGGCGTGCCCGGCCCGCCGTGCAGGAAGATCACCGGCGGGCGGCCGGCCGTGCCGGATCCGGCGAGCTTGACGTAGGCGAGCCGGGAGCCCGTCGGGAGCTGCCAGTACGCGACCCCGGCGGGCGTCGCGCCCGGCGGCGGGACGGGGAAGGGCCGGAAGACCGCCAGCCCGGCGAGGGCGGTGAGCGCCACGGTGTTCACCACCACGTAGGGCGGCACCAGCCGGGGCAGCCCCAGCAGCCGGAGCGCGGGACGTCCGAGCAGCCAGGTGACGGCGGCGACGGCGAGCACCCCCGCCCCCGCGAACAGCGGCACGGCGGCCGTCACGGCCGCCACGAGCAGGAAGACCAGGGCCCCGGCGGCGACCGCGGCGATCTCGGCGCCCACCAGCAGGATCGCGCCTGACACACGTTTCATGTGCCACAACGTTAGGAACGCGCGCGCCGCGTCTCCTCCTGCCGGCGACCGATCCGTGCCCCCGCCACGCGGCGGGGGTCAGCCGGCCCCGGGGCGGATCAGGCCGGACTCGTAGGCGTGGATGGTCGCGTGCAGCCGGTCGCGCACGCCCAGCTTGGCCAGGATCGCCGCGACGTGGTCCTTGACCGTGGCGGGGCTGAGCGCCAGGACGGCGGCGATCTCGGCGTTGGACAGCCCGCGCGCGACGTGCCCGAGCACCTCGCGCTCGCGAGCGGTGAGCCCGTCGGGCCGCGCGGGCGGGCCGGGGTCGGCGGCCGCGGCGAAGCGCTCGAGCAGCCGCCGGGTGATCACCGGGTCGAGCAGCGCGTCGCCGCGCGCGATCACCCGCACCGCGTCCACGACCCGCGCCGGCTCGGCGTCCTTGAGCAGGAACCCGGACGCGCCCGCGCGCAGCGCGCCGAACACGTACTCCTCCAGGCCGAACGTGGTCAGCACGACGATCCGCGTACCCGGCGTGCCGGCGGTGATCCGGGCGGTGGCGGCGAGCCCGTCGAGGCCGGGCATCCGGACGTCCATGAGCGCCACGTCCGGGCGCAGCTCGGCGGCGAGCGCCACGGCGGACTCACCGTCGGCGGCCTGCCCGACCACGTCGAGGTCGGGTTCGGCGGCCAGCACCGCGGCGATCCCGATCCGGACCACCGCCTGGTCGTCGACGACGATCACCCTGATCATCTGGGCAACCATACCCGCACGTCGTCCGGGCCGCCGGTGGCCAGCGCCCCGCCGTACCCGTCGGCCAGGGTGTGCAGCCGGCGGCGGGCGCGCCGGGCCGCCGTGCCCTCGACGAGCACGCCGTCGGGCAGGTAGGACACGGTGATCCGGTCCCCGGCCAGCTCCTCGACGGCCCGGAACACGCCGACCTCCAGCTCGGGGGTCAGGCCGCCGGGGTCGCCGACGTGGTGCACGCCCGACTGCCGCCGGGCGGCCAGCACCTCCAGCCCGGCGAGCGTCGGCGGCGGGCCGTCGGCTCCGGCGGGGCGGCGCAGCTCGTCCAGCAGCCGCCGGAGCGTGTCGATCGCGGCGCGGGCGGCGTCGCGCACCGCCGCCAGGTCGCCCTTCCCGGCCGCCGCGACGACCGCGTCCGCGTGCCGGGCCGCCGTGCTGCGCAGGCCCTCGACGATCCGCTCGCGCTCACCGCGCGCCACGTCCGCCAGCCGGCCGGCCAGCAGGTCGCGTTCGGCGGTCGCGGCCGCGCGCCGCCGCGCCCGCGCCCGGCCGACCAGGACGCCCGCCGCCCACGCCGGAGCCGACAGGAGCACCACGGCCGTGGCGAGCACCGCCCAGGCGGCCGTCCGGTCGCCGGCGATGCCCGGCCCGAGGGCCAGCGCGAGGCCGCCCACCAGGCCGACGGCGAGGATCGCGAGCACGCCCCGCCGCCTGGGGTGGTGGGCGCCGAAGGCGTAGAGCTGGGCCAGCTCCACCCACCACGCCCAGAGGAACAGGTCGCCCGCGGGGGTCGGGGTCAGGCCCGCCATCGCCACCGGATGGATCGACAACATCGCGGCGAGGCTCCACGCGGGCCGCCGCACCCGCCACCACAGAGGCAGGGCGTGCAGGACGAAGAGGGGGCCGAGCACGAGGAACTCCCGCGGCGCCGGAGTGCCTCCCGGCAGCAGGCTCGCCCCCATCGTCAACGCGACGGCGAGCCCGGCCAGCGCCGCGTCCCAGGCCCGCCGCCCGCGCCACCACGCCCGCCGGAACGGGGGCGGCCCGGCGGGGGCGGGGAAGGCGGCCCGGACCGTCCAGCCGCCGGCGTCCGGGCCCGCCGTGAGCGTGCCGCCGCAGGCCGCCACGGTCGTGGCCAGCCCGGACAGGCCGTGGCCGGTGCCCAGGTCGTCGTGCTCCCGCGTGCCGCCGGTGTCGCGCACCTCGACGGTCAGCCGGCCGGGTTCGCCGAGGACGGCGACGTCCAGCCGGGCGCCGCCCGCGTACCGCGCGGCGTTGGTGAGGCCCTCCTGGACCACCCGGTAGGCGGCCGCCGCGACCTCGGGCGGGGCGGCGGCGGCCGTCCTGCGGTAGCCGACCCGGCCGGGGTCCGCGCGGGGGCCGGGCCAGGAGGCGACCAGGGCGTCGATCGCCGGCAGGTCGCAGACGGCCTCCCGCGCGCCCGCCAGTTCGGCGCGGGCCAGGCGGGCGGCGTCCCCGGCGTGGCGCAGGGCGGACTCCCGCATCGCCGGGTCGGCCACGTGCAGCGCGGACGCCGCGGCCACCGCGATGCCGGTGAGCCGGTGGGCGGCGGTGTCGTGCAGCTCGGCGGCCATCCTGAGGCGCACGGCGTCCGCCACGGCCGCGGCCGCCCGCGATCGCGCCGCCCGGTGCGCGGCCAGGGCCGCCCGCCGCGTCCGGCCCCGCCGGTGCGCCCGCCCGAACGCCCAGACGACCGCGCCCACGCCGCCCGCCACCAGCGCCACGCCCGCCAGCGCCTGCGGCGGCCAGCCGCGGGCCGCCGCGACGGTCGTAGCCGCCGCCACCAGGGCCGCGGCGACCGTGATCGTGATCCCGGCCGTGCCGCGGACGGCCGCGCCGTACAGGAGGGCGACGCCGACGAGCGCGCACCACAGCAGAACGGAGGTCACGGCGTCAGGCTAGCTTCCGCGGATCGGCCCCGCCCATGCCCGCGTTCGTTGGCTACCGTCGGGGCATGACCCTCTACTGCCTGGCCTGCCTGCAGCAGAAACGCTCCACCGAGGCGTACACGATCATGCGGGGTTACGCCCTCTGCTTCGACCACGTCGAGCAGATCCTGGCCGACCGGCGGATGAGCCACCCGTCGCTGGACGGGTCGGCGTTCCGTCGGGACCTCGCACGGATCGTCGGCCGCGACTAGCGGCGCACCTTGTACCGCAGGTGCAGCACCCCCTCGCCCTGGACGACCACGTGCGGGTCCGCCAGGAGGTGCTGCCCGGCGACGCGGCCGAAGTAGGGCTTGCCCGAGCCGAACACCACCGGCACGACGTCCATCGCCACCTCGTCCACCAGCCCGGCCGCGAGCAGCTGGCCGCCGACGTCGCCGGCGTTCACGCTGACGACCCGGTCCCCGGCCAGCTCCTGGGCCCGGGCGACGGCGGCCGTCACGTCGGCGGCGAAATGGTAGGACGCCTCGGGGTGCCAGCCCTCGGGCTTGGGCCGGTGGGACACCACGACCACGTGCTCCCCCGCGGGCGGCCGTCCCTCCCAGCCGTTCACCAGGTCGAACAGGGTGCGGCCCATGATGATCACGCCGACCGACTCCCAGATCGGCCGGACGTACTCCGCCGACGCCTTGGAGACCCTGAAGCGGCCGCCGGCGCCGGAATGGTCGTAGTCCTGGTCGTCGCCCGGCGTGAGCGGGGTGTCGCCGTTCCAGTACCAGTCGTGCAGGGGGCCGACGTCGTCGTTGCCGTCGGCGATGAAGCCGTCCACCGACACCGCGCTGTTCATGATCACTGCGCCCACAGGGTCTCCTCGGTCCTCGTCAGAAGTACGCCTGCGATCCTGCCGCCTCGTAGGGCTGCCGGGCTTGTAGAAAATCAATCGGCGGGCATCGGGCCGTCGTCCGGCGGGAAGCCCGGCTCTGCGGGGAGCCGGCGCCGCAGGGCCAGGTACCCGGTCGGGGTGTGGCCGGTGAAGTCCTTGAACTCCCTGCTGAAGTGGGCCTGGTCGAAGTAGCCCGCCGTGTGAGCGAGCGCCGTCCAGTCGACCGGGCGCGACGCTTCCACGGACAGGATCAGCCGGGCGAAACGGTAGATCCGGGCCACCCGCTTCGGAGTGACGCCGACATGGGACTTGAACTGCGCGGCCAGGTGGTTGCCGCTCACCCCGGCGGCGTCGGCCAGCGCGCCGACCGGGACCGCGCCGTACGTGGCCGCCAGGCGGCCGCCCGCGTGCCGGACCAGGTCGAGGTTGCGCGACGCCGTCCCCGCGAACCGCGCCCGCAGCTCCTCCTCCACCACCCGCAGGACGCCGGCGGCCGAGGCGAGGTCGCCGGCCCGGTCCCGGATCCGGTCCAGGGACCGCTGCCAGAGGGCGTCGGCCGGCACCCACCGGTCGCGCAGCTCGCCCGCCGGCACGCCGACGAACGGCGTCATCCCCCACGGCTTGAAGTGCACCCCGACCAGCCGCACCCGGGCGGGGTACTCGTAGTGGAACCGCCTGGTCCACATCCCCATGAACCAGCCGTCGGCGAACACGGCCGGCGGCACGGAAGGGTCGGAGTCCCACAGGCGGGCGGGGTCGCCCAGGTTGACGAACAGGTGTCCCGACGGCATCGGCGGGACGTTCATCAGCCGGTGCCGCGGCACCCCGGTCAGGCAGTAGATGTCGTCGATGAACCGGTCGAGCGGCGGGGCGGGCACCCGTCCGACGTATTGCATGGGACCAGTGTGACCGAGGTGATCGTGCCCCTGCATCGAATCTTCACCTCGGGTGCGCATCGGCCGCATACCGGTCTGCTTCGATGTCGGCGTGACCGATCGGAGCAGGCCCTCGTCCGGGCCAGGGGACGTTCGCTGGGCCTTCGGCTGCGCGTTCCCGGCCGTCGCCGCGATCGCGTGCGCGACCGCGGGCACCTGGTACGAGGTCTCCTTGGTGGCGCACGCGCACGTCTACTGCGAGGGTGACCTGAGCGCGGGTGAGGGCTTCGCCGGCACCGTCTGGGTGCTGAGCAGGTTCGTGCTCTTCCCGGCCGTGTCGGCCGGGTCGGCGCTGCTCTCCCTGCCGGTCCAGTTGCTCGCGCGGCTGCCGTGGGCCGCCCGGCGGCTGTGGCCGCAGCTCCTCCTGACGGTGCTAGCCCTCGCCGTCACGCTCGCCGGGCCGGTCGCGCTGACCCTGTACGACCTGGCCACCCAGGGCACCACCGGCGACTGCGTCCTGCCCTGGTGGCCTGCGTGGCTGCCCACGTAGGGACGGCCTCCGGGGCTCGGCGGGCCGGGCCGCGCGCCTAAGGTAGGGGCTTGTGCTCTACGGCAGATCTGCGGAAATCAGCGTTCTCGACGAGGTGATCGCGCGCGCCCGCGACGGCGCCGGCGGCGCGGTGGTGTTGCGCGGCGAGGCGGGGGCGGGCAAGACGGCCCTGCTCGACGCGGCGGCCGCGCGCGGCGGCGCGATGCGGGTGTTGCGGCTCACCGGCGTCGAGTCGGAGTCCGACCTGGCGTTCGCGGCGCTGCACCAGCTTCTGTGGCCGGTGGCCGGTTCGCCCGGCACGCTCGACGCGCTGCCCGAGCCGCAGCGCCTCGCCGTCCGCGCGGCCCTGGGGCTGGCGGCCGGGGGCGCCGGTGACCGGTTCCTGCTGGCGGCCGGCGTGCTCTCGCTGCTGGTCGAGGCCGCCGCGCCGGACGGGCTGGTCTGCGTGGTGGACGACTTCCAGTGGGTCGACCGGGCCTCGGCCGACGCGCTGCTGTTCGCCGCCAGGCGGCTCGCGACCGAACGCGTCGCGATGCTGCTCGCGGTCCGCGGGGACGCCGCGGTCAAGGGCGTGCCGCTGACGGTGGAGGTGCGCGGCCTGGCCGAGAGCGCCGCGGACGAGCTGCTGGCGTCCCGCCACGGCGCGCTGCCCGTCCAGGTGCGGCGCGAGCTCGTCACGCTGACCGGCGCGAATCCGCTCGCCCTGCGCGAGATCGCCGCCCGCCTGACGCCCGCCCAGCTCGCCGGACGCGAACCGCTGCCCGACCCGCTGCCCGGCGGCGCCCGGCTGTTCGGCGACCGGGTGGCCGCGTTGTCCGCCGCCGCCCGGCTGGCCGCCCTGGTCGCCGCCGTGGAGGGCGACCTCGACGTGGTCCTGCGCGCCGCCGGCCGGCTCCTCGCCGAACGCGCGGATCGGCCCGGCACGCATGACGGCCACCCGGCCTCCACGGAGGCTGGGGCGGAGCGGGCGGCATCGGCCTCCACGGAGGCGAAATCTGAGGCGGAGGCGAAGTCTGAGGCGGAGGCCGGGCGGGCGGCGTTGGCCGAGCTGGAGGAGGGCGGGCTGGCGGAGGTGTCGGGCACCGGCGTGCGCTTCCGTCACCCGCTGATCCGTTCGGCGGTGCACGAGGCGGCCGCTCCGGCCGAGGTGCGCCGGGTGCACGCCGTCCTGGCGGGACTGACCGCCGACGACCGCCGCGCCTGGCACCTGGCCGGAGCCGCCCTGGGCCAGGACGAGGAGGTCGCCGCCGCGCTGGTGGCCGCCGCCGGCCGGGCCCGCGACCGCGGCGGGTACGGCGCCGCCGCCACCGCCCTGGCCAGAGCCGCCGAGCTGACCCCCGAGCCGCGCGAACGGGCCGTCCGGCTGAAGGACGCCGCCGTCGCGGCCTGGCTCGGCGGCCGTCCCGGCCAGGCGGAGTCGCTGCTGGCCGAGGCGCGCGAACGGGCCGGCGGCGACGTCGCCGTGACCATGGAGATCGCCCAGCTCCGCGGCCGGTTCGAGCTGAACTCGGGCAACGCCGCCGAGGCCGTGCGGATCCTGGCGGCGGGCGACAGCCTGGACATGCTGGCCGACGCCTCCGAGGCGGCCGCGTACGTCGGCGACACCGCGATGATCGTCGAGCTCGGCCGTCGGGCCGCCGCGCACCCGGAGGGTTTCCTGCGGGACACGGTGGCCGGCATCGGCCTGACCCTGGGCGGCGACGCCGCCGGGCCCGGACTGCTGCGCCGGGCGCTGGCGCGGGCCGGTGAGCTGGAGGACCCGGCGGGCCACCTGTGGGCGGCGGCCGCGGCCAGCCAGCTCGGCGAGACGGACCTGGCCGCCGAGCTGAGCGACCGGGCCGGGCAGGTGGCCAGGGTGTCGGGCATGGCGGGGCAGTTGCCGGTCGTGCTGGAGTTCGTGGCGACCGCCGAACGGCTGGCCGGGCGGCTGGCGCGCAGCGAGGCCCTCTCGGAGGAGGGCCTGGAGCTGGCCCGCGAGGCCGGTTACGAGAACACGGTGGCCGCGCACCTGGCCAACCTGGCGGTGGTGGCGGCGCTGCGCGGCGAGGAGGAGGACTGCGAGCGGCAGGCCCGCGCGGCGCTGGCCATCGCCGTCCCCCATCGGGTGGGGCTGCGCGCGGGGGTGGCGGCGTACGCGCGGGCGATGCTCGACCTGTGCCTGGGCCGGCACGCGGCGGCGCGCGACCGGTTCGCGGCCATCGCCGCGGCCGGGCCGGGCACCGGGCATCCGGCGGTCGTCTGGCGGACGACCCCCGACCGCGTCGAGGCCGCCGTCGGAGCGGGCGACGAGGCGGGCGCGCGGGCGGCGCTGGAGGCGTACGAACGGGGGTCGCGGCACGCGACGACGCCGGAGTCACGCGCGCTGCTGGCACGCTGCCGCGGCCTGGCCGAATCGCGCGAGGACGCCTTCGACGAGGCGCTGCGGCTGCACACCAACCCCTTCGAGGCGGCCAGGACGGCCCTGCTGCTGGGCGAGCGGTTGCGCCGGGGGCAACGTCCGGGCGAGGCGCGGGCGCATCTGCGGATGGCGTGGGAGACGTTCGAACGGGCGGGCGCGCGGCCGTGGGCGCGGCGCGCGCAGGAGGAGCTGCGGGCCGCGGGCGAGAGCGGGCAGGCGCCGGCCGCAGCCGTGCTCGACGCGCTGACCCCGCAGGAGTTGCGCATCGCGGGCCTGGTCGCCGACGGGTTGTCGAGCAAGCAGATCGCCGCCCAGCTCTTCCTGAGCCCGCGGACGGTCGAGTACCACCTGTACAAGATCTATCCGAAGCTGGGCATCGGCTCCCGTACTGACCTGGCGCGGCTAGTAGTTCTACAGAAGGCGCCCGTAGCCGGGCCGGGCAAGCTGTGAGGCATGCAAAACGTGAACATCTGGAGTGAAGAGTTCGGCGCCGCCACCGACGAGCCGATCCTGCTGATCATGGGTTCGATGTCGCAGGGCGTCCTGTGGCCGGACGAGTTCGTCGGGCTGCTGACCGCGGGCGGCCGCCGGGTGATCCGGTACGACCACCGTGACACCGGCATGTCGGACACGGTCGACTTCGCGGCGCACCCGTACACGTGGGAAGACATCAAGGACGACGTCTACCGGGTGATGGACGCGCACGGCCTGGACAGCGCGCATCTGGTCTGTCACTCGGCGGGCGGGTTGCTGGGGCAGTTCGTCGCGGTGGAGCGGCCGGAGCGGGTGCGGTCGCTGACGGTCATCGGCTCCTCGCCGCTGGGCGGCGGCGAGGGGCAGGTCATCATGCGGGCGCTGCTGGGGCAGCCGCAGCCGGAGGGCAGCCTGCCGGTGCCGCTGCCGGAGTTCGTGGCCTTCTACCAGGCCCTGATCGCGTCGCCGCCGCCGCAGGACCGGCGGGCGGCGATCGAGGGCATGATCGCCGAGCAGCGTCTGCTGCACGGGCCCGGGCTGCCGTTCGACGAGGACGCGGCGCGCCGGTTGCAGGAGCGCATCTACGACCGGGCACGCGACCTGTCGGCGACGGTCAACCATCGGCTGGCGGCGGGCGCCAAGCCCGATTTCGAGCCGGTGGGCGTGCTGCACCAGGTCAAGGCGCCGACGCTGGTGATCGAGGGCACCCACGAGCCGGCCAAGCCGGGTCACGGCGCGCTCATCGCCGAGCAGGTGCCGGGGGCGCGGCTGATGATGGTGGAGGGCCTGGGGCACACGCTGCCGCCGGAGGTGCACGAGGAACTGGCCACCGCCGTCCTCGCGCACACGTCCCCTCGCGACCACTGACCGGCGTGCGGCCGACCGGGCTCAGCGGGTGGGGGTCTCCGGGGGAGCGCCGGCGGGCAGGGCGCGGCGCGCCAGCGTGACGTAGAAGTCCGTCCCCGTCCGCAGGACGGCGTCGTTGAAGTCGTACTCCCTGCTGTGCAGCGGGTCGCCGCCCCGGCCGGGTTCGGTGCCGTTGCCGAGGAAGGCGAAGCAGGCCGGTACGGCCCCGGCGAACACGCCGAAGTCCTCGCTCGGCATGACGGGCGCGCAGTCGGGGTCGACGCCGTCCTCGCCGGCGACCGCGACGGCCGCCTCGACCGCCGCGGCGACGCAGGCGGGGTCGTTGACGGTGGGCGCGAACTCGTGGGTGTAGGTGACGGCGTACGTCGCGCCGTGGGCGGCGCCGATGCCCTCGCAGAGCCGCCGGACCCGGTCTTCCAGAAGCCGTGCGACGCCGGGGTCGAAGCTGCGGGTGTCCCCTCTGATGACGACCTCGCCGGGGATGGCGTTGCGCGCGCCGTCGGTGCTGATGTCGGTGCAGGACACCACGGCGGGCAGCGCGGGGTCGACGTTGCGGGCGACGACCGTCTGCAGGGCCAGGACGATCTCCGCGCCCACCACGATGGGGTCGACGACCATGTGCGGGCGGGCGGCGTGCCCGCCACGGCCCCGGATGCGGATCTCGAAGTTGTCCTCGCCGGCCATGATGCTCCCGGCGCGGGTCAGGAAGTGGCCGGCGGGGACGCCGGGCCAGTTGTGCAGCCCGTACATGGCCTGGACGGGGAAGCGGACGAGCAGGCCGTCGTCGAGCATGGCCCGCGCGCCGCGGCCGGGTTCCTCGGCGGGCTGGAAGACGAACCGGACGGTTCCCTCGAAGCCGCCCTCGGCGGCCAGGACGGCGGCGGCGCCGAGCAGCATCGCCATGTGCCCGTCGTGGCCGCAGGCGTGCATGAAGCCGGGGTTGCGGGAGACGTGGGCGCGCGTGCCGGGCTCGTCCAGCGGCAGGCAGTCCATGTCGGCCCGCAGCCCGACCGCCCGGCCGGTGCCGCCCCTGGTCAGGGAGGCGACGACGCCGGTGCCGCCGACGCCGGTGACGACGTCGAGGCCCGCCGCCTCCAGCGCCTCGGCCAGGTAGGCGCTCGTCGCGTGCTCGGCGAAGGCCGGCTCGGGCCGCCGGTGCAGGTCGTGCCGCCAGGCGCGCAGCCGGGAGTCGAGGTCGGTCACGAGCGGGTCCTTCCGTGCCGGTGGAGCACCATGATGGACGCGTCCGGCCGCCCGATCAATGCGGGGAGGGCCGCAGGTGCTCGTCGAGCCAGTTCAGCACCTTGGAGACGAGGCTGATGCGGTTGGCGCGGTTGCGGAACTCGTGGCCTTCGTCCTCGAAGAGCAGCAGGTCGCAGGGCACCCCGCGGGCGCGGGCCGCCCCGAACGCCTGCCGGGCCTCGTGCACCGGCACGTTGGTGTCCTGCGTCCCGTGCACGACCAGGAGCGGGGCGGCCAGCCGGTCGAAGGCGCGCAGCGGGGACAGGGCGTGCAGCAGGTCGCGGTCCGCCTCCGGATGCCCGTACTCGGACACCGCCGCTGCGGCGATCCACGGTTCGGTACGGGCGTAGAAGGTCTCGAAGTCGGCGATTCCGCTCATGTTCACGCCCGCGCGGAAGAGGCGGGGATGGCTGACGAGGGCGGCCAGGGTCAGGTAGCCGCCGTACGACCAGCCCATGCAGGCCAGCCTGGACGGGTCCGCCGCGCCCGTCCGCAGCAGCTCGGCGGCGCAGTCGGCGACGTCCTCGACCGCGCGGAAGCGCAGCGCCAGGTCGTCGGCCTGGCGAAAGGCCCGCCCGTACCCGCCCGAACCGCGCACGTTGGGCGCCAGCACCCCGATCCCGGCGGCCAGGAGGTTCTGGTAGAGCGGGTTGAAGGTGGGGCGTTCCTGATCCTCCGGCCCTCCGTGCAGCGACACCACGAACGGCGCGGGCCCGTGGACGTGCGCCGGACGGTAGAGCCAGGCGGCCAGCTCCAGCCCGTCGCGGGCCGGGAAGCGCAGCAGCTCGGCGCCGGTCGCGACCGGGAGCCGCCCGGCCCCGGCGGCGTACCGGTACGTCCCGGAGGTCAGGTCGCACAGCAGCACGTGCGAGGGCTCCTCGGGGCTCTCGGCGGCGAGCACCGCCGTGCGGCCGTCCCAGGCGACGCGGACCGAGGTGACCACGTCGGCGGGCGGCGGCGGAAGCGGCCTGACGTGCACGGCGGGCAGCTCCACGACGTCCAGCGCCGAGCGGCCGTGCTCGTTCCACAGCAGGACGCCGCGGCGGCCGTCGGCGCTGAGCGCGAACCGGTCCAGCTCGGCGTGCGGCCGCTCGGCCAGCACGACGGGATAGGCGTTGCGCCGCACCGCCAGCAGCGCGGCCCGGTCGCGACCGGCGTCCGACACCAGGTAGGCGATCTCGCCGTCGGGCGACAGGACCCCCTGGTCGGTCGAGCCGGGCAGCCCGGGCAGCAGGTCGCGCTCGCCGCCCGGCGGGTGACCCGGGACGGCGTCGGCCGCGTACATCCGGCGCAGGCCGCGCGGCCCGCGCCGGAGCAGCATGCGCGCGTGGTCGCGGCTGACCGCGGCCGGCCACAGCAGCTCGCCTGCGGCGATGACCTGCCGCGCGCCGGTGACGGCGTCGGCCAGCTCGGCCCGGGTCAGGCCGGCGGCGGAGGTCTCGGCCACCAGGACCGACTCGCCCCGGCCGGTCCAGCGGACGAGCGCGGCCGACCCGTGCGGCGGGACGGCGAGCGGCCGCAGCTCGCCGCCGTGCGGGCGCACGGTCCACACCTGCGTGTGCTCGCCGCCGTCCGGCGCCACCAGGACCGCCAGGTGCTCCCCCGTGGGCCCCCAGCTCACGTCCACGACCGGGTGGTGGCCAGTGTCGACCGGCCAGGCGTCCAGATCCGCGCCGAGCGGCTGGACCCACACCCGGGGCACGCCGTCCTGGTCGCCGACGAAGGCCACGGCGCTGTTGTCGGGCGCCAGCGCGGGCCGGCGGCAGCTCCAGGCGCGCAGCGCGGCGGCCGACGGCAGGTGCGACAGGTCGCCGAGGATGTCCGGCATCACATCTGGTGGGCCTGGAGCCACAGTTCCAGCAGGCCGATCTGCCACAGCGTGTTGACGCCGGTCGTCGCCCTGTCGGACTCGGGGTCGGCCAGCAGCCGCCGCACGAACTCCGGACGGAACAGGCCCCGCGCGCGGGCGGCCCCGCTGGTGAGGGCGTCCCGCACGAGGTCGAGCAGCGGCCCTTCGACGTGCCGGACGGCGGGCACCGGGAAGTAGCCCTTCGGCCGGTCGACGATCTGCGCGGGCAGCAGCCGGCGGGCGGCGTCCTTGAGCACGCCCTTGCCGCCGTGGGCCAGTTTGAGCCCGTCGGGGCAGGCGGCGGCCAGCTCGACCAGGTCGTGGTCGAGGAACGGCGTGCGGGCCTCCAGCCCGTGGGCCATGGTCATGTTGTCGACGCGTTTGACCGGGTCGTCGATCAGCATGGCCGTGGTCTCCAGGCGGAGCACGGCGTCGAGGGCGGTGTCGGCGCCCGGCCGCGCCACGTGCTCCCGGACGAAGTCGCCGCTGACGTCCCGGTCCAGCAGGTAGCCGGGGGCCAGGACGCCGGACAGCTCCTGGTGCGGGCGGTCGGCGAACTCCCTGCAGTAGACCTCGGCCGCCCGCTCGCGCGGCGCGTCCGCCAGCGGCGGGAACCAGCTGTAACCGGCGAACACCTCGTCGGCGCCCTGGCCCGACTGAACGACCTTCACGTGCCGGGCGACCTCCTGCGACAGCAGGTAGAAGGCGACGCAGTCATGGCTGGCCATCGGCTCGCTCATGGCGCCCACCGCGCGTTCCAGCCCGTCCAGCAGGCGGTCGCCGGGGATCCGGATGCGGTGGTGGTCGGTGCCGAACCGGGCGGCGACCAGGTCGGAGTAGGCGAACTCGTCCCCCTGCTCGCCGCCGGCCGCCTCGAAGCCGATGCTGAACGTGGTCAGGCCGCTCTGCCCCTCCTCGGCCAGCAGCGCCACGATGAGGCTGGAGTCCAGGCCGCCGGAGAGCAGCACGCCGACCGGCACGTCGGCGACCATCCGGCGGCGCACCGCCGTGCGCAGGGCGTCCAGGGTGGCCCGGCGCCACTCCTGCTCGCTGAGCCCCGCGTGCTCGGGCATCGCGGAGCGGGTGTAGGGCGGGTCCCAGTAGCGGTGGTCGGTGCTCGTGCCGTCCGCCTCGACGACCCGCACGGTGGCCGCCGGCAGCTTGCGCACGCCCGCGAGGATCGTGCGCTCGCCGGGCACGAGCGAGTGGAAGGTCATGTAGTGGTGCAGCGCCTCCCGGTCGATGCCGGTGTCCAGGCCGCCGCCCGCGGCCAGGGCGGGCAGCGTCGAGGCGAAGCGCAGGCGGCGGGCGTCGTGGCTGACGTACATGGGTTTGATGCCGAGCCGGTCGCGGCCGAGCACGAGCCGGCCGCTGTCCCGCTCGTGGATCGCGAAGGCGAACATGCCCTTGAAGTGGCCGACGCAGTCGGCGCCCCACCGGTGGTACGCCTTGAGCAGCACCTCGGTGTCGGAGGTGGAGTAGAACCGGTAGCCCGCGCCGCGCAACTCCTCGCGCAGCTCGCGGTAGTTGTACAGGCAGCCGTTGAACACCACCGCCAGGCCGAGCCCGGCGTCCACCATCGGCTGGGCCGCCTTCTCCGACAGATCGATGATCTTGAGCCGCCGGTGGCCCATCGCGACGGCCCCCTGCGCCCACAGGCCGGAGCCGTCCGGCCCGCGGTCGTGCATCGCGTCGGTCATCCGGCCCACCGCGCCGATGTCGGCCTCCGCGCCGTCGAACCTGAGCTCACCGCTCAGCCCGCACATGCCGCCACCCCCGTCTCGCCGAGGCCGGCCATCAGGCCGCCGGCCGGCACGAAGGGAGGTCGTGGTCGCCCGTCGGCCGGTCCCACTCGCACGCGCGGGTCTCGCTGAGCACCAGGTCGACCACGTCCGCCAGGCTGCCCCGCTCGGCGTACGCCGCCCGCTGGCGGGCCGCCGACGTGCCCGTCTGCAGGACCTGCCGGGTCAGCCCGGTCACCAGCTCCCAGTCCCCGGCCGCCTCCAGTTGCGGGCGCAGGCCCGTCACCAGGTCCTCGACCACCTCCTTGGCCGGGCGCGGCACGCCCTCCACCGGATCGACCAGGTCGCCCTCCAGCCCCCACCGGGCCGCCTGCCAGGTCGCCGCGCGCGCCGCCTCCACCTGCACCTCCGGCCCGGGGCCGCGGCGCGCCGCGGCCACCTCCCTGGCCACCAGCGCCCGGAACAGCCCGGCGATCAGCACGACGTCCTCCACCCGGGGACAGGCGTCACAGATGCGCAGCTCCACCGTCGGCACATGTTGCGAGGGCCGGACGTCGAAATAGAGCATCCCCGCGTCGCTGATCACCCCGGACCGGATCAGCCCCCGCACCATCTCCTGGTACTCGGCCGCCGAGCCGAACTTGCCGATCGGCCCCGTCGTCGGCCACCGCTGCCAGACCAGCGTGCGATAGCTGGCGTAGCCGGTGTCGGCGCCGTCCCAGAACGGCGAGCTGGCGCTGAGTGCCAGCAACGGCGCCACCCAGGGCGTCAGCCGGTGCGCCACCGCGACCGCCAGGTCCGGGTCGGGCACCTCCGCGTGCACGTGCGTGCCGCAGATGAGCTGCTCACGGGTCAGCACCTGGAAGTCGCTGAGCATCTTCTCGTATCGCTGGTCGGGGAAGACCTTCACCTCGTCGAGGTCGGCCAGCTGCGGCGTGCCGACCGCCGCGATCCCCAGCCCCAGCTCGTCGGCGGCGGAGATCAGCTTGCGGCGCAGGCGGCACACGTCGCGGGCCAGGTCGTCCAGGGCCAGGAACGGCGCGCTGTTGGCCTCGACCATCGACCGCTGCAGCTCGTGCGTGAAGCTCTCCTCGGGCAGCGCGCTCAGCAGCGCCCCCGCCCGCGCGGTCACCCGGCGTGTGGTCGCGTCGACGATGTGGTACTCCTCCTCCACACCGACCCGGATCGCTCCCCCGGACCCCTCCACGGTCACCACTCCCATCATTAGGCACTCGAAGCCACCCCCTTCTCCCCCGAAAACGGGCTTCAGCACCTCTTGACCTCCACAAATGAAGGTCAGGCCGCAAATACGGCCTGTCGGATGCTCAGTGAGAGTGCCGGTGGGGGTCGGCGTGGAGGTGGGTGCGCATGCCCTGGGGGTCGAACAGGATGAGCAGCTCGACCGTGCCGCCGTCGGCGCTGCCCAGCCAGTGGGGCATGGACGTGTCGAACTCGGCCGCCTCGCCGACCGGCAGCGTGAGGTCGCGGTCGCCGAGGACGAGCCGCAGGCGCCCGGTGAGGACGTAGAGCCATTCGAAGCCGTCGTGGGTCTGCGGGGCCGGTTCGAGCGGTTCCGGCCGCGCGGGGATGATCATCTTGAACGCGTGGACCCCGCCCGGCCGCCTGGACAGCGGCACGAACGTCATCCCGAACCGGGTGATCGGCTTGAGGTGGATCCGGGGGTCGCCGGTGCGCGGGGCGCCGACCAGGTCGTCGAGCGGGACGTCGTAGACGCGGGCCAGCGGCAGCAGCAGCTCCAGCGTGGCCCGGCGCTGCCCGCTCTCCAGCCGGGACAGCGTGCTCTCCGAGACGCCGGTCGTGGTGGCGAGCTCGGCCAGGGTGATGCCGCGGTGACGACGCAGGGCTCGAAGGCGCGGCCCCACCGCGCCCAGCACCTCGTCCATGTCATCCTGCACGACGGCCATCTTGCCATAACCGCAAGTTTTCGTGCCAGATCGGCGAGCTGCTGGTCGGATTGATCCCACACTGATCGACGGCAGCACCGGCCGTCGACCCCGCCACTCCCCTCAGGACAGGACCACATGACCACCGCTCCACGGCCGTCGCCCGGCCGCCTCGCCCGATCCGCGCGCACGGCGGCGACCGTCGCGCTCGCCCTCCTGCTCCCGCTCGGCGCCACGGCCTGTTCGACGCCCGCCGCCCCTCCCCCGCCCGCCGCCTCCTACACCACCGCCACCCAGGACGACCCGCGCTTCGGCACGACGTTCCGGCACGAGTTCGCCGACGTGGACGGCGTGCGCATGCACTACGTGAAGGGCGGGACCGGCACGCCGGTGGTGCTGATCCACGGCTGGCCCCAGACCTGGTACGGCTGGTGGCCGATCATGCCGGACCTGGCCCGGCACCACACCATCTACGCCGTGGACCTGCCGGGGCTGGGCGACAGCGAAGGCTCGCCCACCGGCTACGACAAGGCCACGCTGGCGCGGTACGTGCACCAGCTGATCGCCGGGCGGCTCGGGATCAGGGACGCCGCCGTCGTCGGCCACGACTTCGGCGCCGCGGTGGCGTTCCAGTACGCGAGCCGGTTCCCCGCCGACACCGCCCGCCTCGGCTACCTGGACCTGCCGCTGCCCGGCCCGGCCGTCGACGCGGCCACGTACCGGTCGCTGAGCTGGCACATCGCCTTCCACTCCCAGCGCCGGGTGCCCGAGGCGGTGGTGGGCGACGACGTCCGCGAGTACCTGGCGCTGTTCTACCCCCAGGTCTCCTACGGAGGAACGGCGTTCGGCGGCACCTCGCAGCGGTCCCCGTTCACCGACGCCGAGATCACCGAGTACGCCCGCACCTACAGCCGGCCGCAGGCCCTGTCGGGCGGCTTCGAGCTCTACCGCGCCCTGGACCAGGACGTGCGCGACACGACGGCGGCGGCGCCGGTACGCGTCCCGGCGCTGCTCATGACCGCCCAGGGGCAGCTCGACGCGATCCGGGCCACGGTGTCACCGCGCCTGACCAGGATCGTCCGCGCGGTGGACGTCCCGCGCGCCGGGCACTGGCTCGTCGAGGAGAACCCCGGTTTCGTCACCGCTGAGCTGGAGCGGTTCCTCGACGGCTGACCCGGCCGGCGACCAGGACGGCGGGTCCACCCGCTCCAGCCTGCTCCAGCCGGTCCAGCCCCGCCGGCGCAGCAGCTCGATCAGCCGGCGGGCGGGCGGGACGGCGTCGAACGCCAGGGCGTCCATCAACCGGACGAACTGCGGCTCCACGTCGAGGTCGTCGACATAGCCCTCGTCCCGCTCGCCGGTCAGCCGCGTGAGGCAGGCGGCCAGCTCATCGGCCAGCTCCTCCAGCCGAGGGTCGTCGGCGGACCGGGTGAGGGCCTGGCCCAGGTTGCGGAAGAAGCCGACGAAGTCCGGGTCGTCGAGCTGCTCGCGTTTGCGGGCCATCCACTCCGGCACGCGTCCGGGCGAGTGCGCGGCCAGCAGGATCCAGCCGTCGCGTTCGGCCTGGACGATGTGGTCGTCCACGCCGAGTGCCCGCAGCCGGTCGAGGTACCCGACCACCTCAGGCGGCAGCGCCAGGCCGTCCCCGGCGGCCAGCCGGGCGATCCGCGCCCGGTGGCGCTGCTGCCGCCGGATCTCCGCGCGCAGCCGCCGGTCGATGTCGGCGAGCGCGGCGGCGAACTCCTCCTCGCCGGCCCGCAGCAGCTCCCGCACCCGCGCGAGCGGCACCCCGGCCTCGGCGAGGGTCCGGATCCTGATCAGCTCGACCGCGGCGGCGGCGTCGTACCTGCGGTAACCGTGGCGGTCGCGCTCGGGCTCCGGCAGCAGTCCCTTGGCGTGGTAGTGCCGCACCGCCCGCACGGTCACCCCCGCGTACGAGGCCAGTTCGCCGATGGTCAGCATGAGACCAGCCTTCCAGAGGTCGTCAAGAAGCCGCCTTCCGGATGATCCGGGCGATCTCGGTGGCGTGCGTGAAGACCAGCCCGTGGTCGGCGTCGAGCCACGTCGTGGCGATGCGCGGCCGTCGCCGGACGAGCCGCTCGATCCCGGCCCGCCAGTTACGGTTGAACCGCGCGGCGGGGCCGCCGCCCTCGCCCGCCATCGAGGTCGACATGATCATGCTGATCGGCCGGTCGATCATGCCGTACCGGGACAGGATGTCCGACCGGACCGCGTCGATCTCGACGTTCAGGTCGAGGATCTGCCGCGCGGTGAGCAGCACCTGGCGCGGGGTGCCGCGCCGGCTCCGCTGCTGCGCGGCCAGTTCCGCCCACATCGCGCGGAACTGCGGCAGGACGTCCTCGGTGAGGAACGGCTCGGGCACCGGGTTCGCCCCGTCGATCAGGACGAGCCCGGCGACGCTCCCGGGATGCCGGGCGGCGTGGTGCACGGCCAGGTCGGCCCCCAGCGAGTACCCCACGAGCACGGGGGGCTCGCCGAGGCCGAGCCGGCCCACCCGGGCCATCACGGCGTCCAGGTCGCCGAGGAACGCCTCGAAGGAGTACCGGTCCGCGGCCGGGGTGCGGCCGTGGCCGCGCAGGTCGAAGGTCACCACGTCGTGGTCGCGCCGCAGCAGCTCGATCAGCTCGCCGAGGTCGGCCTGGGTCGAGTTCAGCCCGGGGCACAGCACCAGCGGGCGGCCCCGTCCGCCGCGGGACAGCGGGATCGTGAGGCCGTCGTGGTGGGCGGTCAGCTCGCCGGACGGCGGGCGGTTCGTACTGGTCGGAGAGGTCATGCCCCCATGCTGGGACATTGACCCTGCGTCAGGGGAAGAGCGCCGGATCGCGGCCCGGGGGCGCGGGTTCTCCCGGTTCGGCATGATCCTGCTAGCCTGATCGCCGTTTCTGCCGGAGTGCGGGAGCCGAGCCGCTCGGCCCGCGCCGCCATGGAGTCTGGGGCCGACTGACGATGAGCGCGGAAGAGGATTTCCTGCAGGTCGGCGCCGAGCTGGCCGACCTGGGGGTGCGGGTCTCCAGGATGATGGGGAGGCCGGCGCTCAAGGATCAGGCGGGCAAGGTGTTCGCCAGCCTGCAGCGTGACGGTGCGATGGTGTTCCGGCTGGTCAGGGACACCTCTGAGCACGCGGCCGCGCTGGAGCTGGCCGGGGCGTGCCTGTTCGATCCCTCGGGCGAGGGCAGGGTGGTCAAGGACTGGGTGGTCGTGCCGCACTCCTCGGCCGAGCAGTGGACGGATCTGGCCGAGGCCGCCCTCAGCCGGCCCCGCTGACCGGCGGGCGCCCCTACGACGGGTGTGCCCGGCGCCTCGACTCCCAGGCCCAACCGGCCGTGAGCACCAGGACGGACGTGATCACGATCAACGGGATCACCCAGATGCGGTCGCCACGCCCGACGTCGGCCATGGCCAGGAACACGGCGATGCCGTCGAAGGCGAGCGCCACGGCGCCGGCCCCGGCGAGGAACCCGGCGGCGCCCCCGGCGACCGCGACGGTCGTACCGGCGAGCGGCCTCAGGAACCGGGCGACCCGGGCGCACAGCAGGCCGGCCAGACCGGCGTCCAGGACGAGGACGGCGGCCAGGGCGGCGCCCCAACGGTGTCCCGTCACCAGCGAGCTCATGTAATCCCAGGGGTCGTCGGCTTCGACGAGGCCGAGCACCTTCGTGAGGCCGAGCACCGCCAGTACGGCGACGGCCGCCGTCGTCACCGTGACGGCCCTGCGCTGCCACCCCAGCCCGGGGACCTCGGCGGGCGGCAGAACCTTGGTGCGGTCCCCGGCATCGACCCGGCCCGGCTGCTGCTCGCCGAGCAGGGCCGGCGCCTCCTCGGCGGTCGGCCTGCCGTGCGGATCCTTGTCGAGCAGCCGGGTGATGAGCGGCGCGAGCCGGCCCGCCCGGCGTGGCGGCGGAGGCTCCGCCAGCAGGACGGCGGTCAGCGTGGCCGGCTGGGTGTCGCGGCGGAACGGCGAGACGCCCTCGACGGCCTGGTAGAGGGTCACGCCGAGGGAGAACAGGTCACTGGCCGGGAGCCCGTCGGTGCCGCGCAACCGTTCGGGGGCCGTGTACTCGGGTGAGCCGACGAGCATCCCGGCGGTCGTCAGGGCGGTGTCGGCGGTGTGGACGGCGATGCCGAAGTCGGTGAGCAGCACTTTGCCGTCCGCGGAGAGCATGACGTTGGCCGGCTTGACGTCGCGGTGCACGATGCCGGCCCGGTGCGCCGCGCCGAGCGCCGCCAGCAGCCCGGCGGCCAACTGTGCGGCGCGGTCCACCGGCAACGGCCCGTGCGTGTCGAGGTGCTCCTGCAGTGACCGGCCCTCGACCAGCTCCATCACGATCCAGGGCAGCCCGTCCTGGACGATGTCGTGGACGGCGACGACGTTCTCGTGCGCCCGGAGCCGGACGGCGTTGCGCGCCTCGCGTGCGGTGCGCTCCAGCCGCCTGTCCTGCTCCGCCTGCGGCAGGCCGGGCGGCAGGCGCAGTTCCTTGATCGCCACGTTGACGTCCAGGATCTGGTCGTGGGCGCGCCAGACCTGCCCGAACCCGCCGGTGCCAAGAAGGGCGACCAGCCGGTAACGTCCGCCGACGAGGTGACCAGGCTGCGCCGATGTCATGACCATCCGCCCTCTTGCCCTGTATGACGATGATCACAATAGCCACCGGACGGGGTGGCCGGCGGGTCACATGACGATCAGAGTTCGCCGGGGTCGAGGCGGGCGCGCAGGGCGCTGGGCGTCTCGGCGAGGTGCTTGCGGACCGTACGGGTCAGGTGCGCGTGGTCGGCGAAGCCGTACATGGTGGCCAGCTCGGCCAGCTGGGCGCCGCCGTCGGCCAGGTGCTCCAGCACGGCCCGCACCCTCAGTTCGTTGCGGTACTCGCTGATCGTGCGGCCGGTGACGTGGCGGAAGATCCTGCCGACGTGCTTGGGCGAGGCGCCGACCAGCCGCGCCAGGTCCTCGGCTCCGTCGTTGAGATGACCGCAGGAGAGCGCTTCCTGCACGGCGAGGGCCATGCGGCGGTGGATCACCCGCGTCGTGGGCGGCGCGCCGGGGCCGGGCCGCTCGGTCCGGGGCGGGAGAGCCGCCAGCAGGCTCCGCACCCGTTCACCCACCTCCAGGGGGTCAGCGCCCTTCCTGCAGGCGGACAGCAGCTCACGATGGCGCAGGTCGAGCAGGGCGCTGATCGCCAGCATCCAGCCCGAGGCGCCCTGGACGCCCGCAACGTGCTCGTCGTAGGCGTCAGGGGTCAACGCGATCCAGGTGTAGCGGATCTCGCCCGCCGACGGATAGGCGAAGCGCTCCTCCAGCCCTTCGCTGGTCACGTAGCCGCCGGCGGCGTCGAGGAAGGAGTCCTGCCCCGACGCGTGCCGGCGGAAGCCGCCCATCCGCATCAGCACCACGGCGTGGCCGACGTCCGGGGCCCACGGCGACCAGCCCTTCACCTGCCCTCCGGTGCGCATGTCATGGACGGACACGCCCGAGCCGGGATCCTTGCCGAGTTCCTGTCGCCACATGACATCCAGACTCGCCGCCCGATCGCCCTCACCAGCGCCGAGATCATCGCGATTCGGCAACATCTGGGCCGGTGGCGCGATCGTCCGGCGGAGCGCGACGCCGGCGACGGGGCTCCGACGGCGGGCGACCGGCGTCAGCGAATCGGCTGGATCAGCTGGGTGCGCCAGGTCTCCGGGGCCGGCCAGCTCGCCGGATCGGGCCGCGCGTCGAGGTCGAACCAGTGGTATACCTCCCAGGCCCCGCCGTCGGGCTCGTGGTCGTGCTTCCTGAGCCAGGCGTCCAGCAGGGCGTAGGTCTCGCCCAGACTGTCGTGCGATCCGAGGTGCCAGGTGGCGACGGCCGTGCCGCCGGGCAGTTCGGCGGCGGCGACCCGTCCCGCGCCAGCCGGACGTCCGGCCACGGGCACGCCGACCTCCACGTCCGTCTCGCCCTCCGCGAGGGTGTGGTACCTGACGAAGGGCTGTCCATCCACCCGCACGCCGGAGTCCTGGGTGTACTTCCACAGTTCCGCGAACCCTTCGCCCTGGGCCTCCGCCAGGCGGGCGATCGCGATCGTCGTCCTGATGCTCACCGTGGGCCGGGGATCGCGGTGGAGGGTCTCGAACCTCGGCTCGTGCGGCTGTCGCGTCATCGTCGTCCTTTCCTGGCCGGCAGGTCGCGTCTCATCCTGTCCGAACCGGTCGGGGCGAGGCTTGAACATCGGTGCGCGACCAATCTCCGTATGCTGTACGGTACGTTGTACGACTTGAGGAGGAGCAGCATGTACCAGCCGAGCGCCGAGGAACTGAAGAACATCGACGATTGGTTCGCCGCCTACGACGCGCTGGCCGAGGAAGGCGCGATCGAGCAGCTCGCCGACCTGGCGGTCTTCCCGATGAACGTGGCCACCGACGTGCCCGGCGGCCACGCGAGCGTCCGCCAGTGGACGCGGGCCGAGTACGTCGAGGCCATGAGGCAGTCCATGGGCGGCGGCACCGCCGGGCTCGACCTGCGCTCGACGCGCGCCCCGCGCTTCGTCAGCCAGAACCTGGTGGTCGTGGAGACCGAGGCGACGATGACGATCGAGGGCCAGGAGCACCGCATGCACTACGCCGACCTGCTGGTGCGCACCGAGGACGGGTGGGCGTTCCAGACCATGGTCCAGGGCGGCTGGGGGCACGGCTGGCCGTCCGCCAGGCGCGGCTGACAACGCCGTCCCCGGTCAGGGCGCACCTGACCGGGCGCTACCGGACGCCGCCGCGGGTCATCCGCGCGGCGGCGCCCCGGAGCAGCCCGGGAGCCAGCCGGCGATGGATCGCCGACAGGGGCGGCCACACGACGCGCCCGAGACCCCGGTCATAGCGCAGCAGGGTGGTCAGCGACACCCGCCCGTCCGCCGCCCGGACGACGAGGTTGGCGGTCAGGAACCAGGACGCGGTCTCCAGCCGGATCCAGTCGTCGCCACGCGCGGTGATCCGCCACCCCGCCACGGTGGCGGGCGATCGGCCGCGGGCGAGCCGGAGCCCCAGGAGGCCCCGCCAGATGAACCGTTCCCCCGCGCTGGGCACGTCGCCGAACATCGCCCGCGCCCACCGCTCCGCCGTCGCCCCGGCCTCGGTGGCGACGGCGTCCCCGGCGAGGGCGAAGTGGTCGGCGTAGTCGACGACGGGCAAGGAGCTCAGCGCGCGGACGGACGGCGGGATGCCGCCCGTCCCGATGGCGAACTCCAGGACGCCCGCGTCGCGCTCCCGCCAGGCCCGCTCCAGCCGCCGGACGAAGGCCGGCAGGACGAGGGTGCGGCGGAACGGCATGATGGCGGCCATGTAGCACCGTCCCAGCAGGCCGTTGGGGCGCACGAGGACGGCCATGCGCAGCTCGTGCCCGCCGCCGGCGGCCGGCGCCCATGCCAGGTGCATCACCGCGTGCACCGTGCGGTTCGCCAGCTCCAGCGCGCATTCGTCGTCCAGCACGTAGACCGGGGAGAAGGGCGCCAGGCCGGCGTCGGAGTCGTGCGGGGCGCGGCGCAGGTCGGCGGGCAGGCGCTCGCGCAACGACGGGACGCGCCTTCCGACGCCCGCCGACGCCCTGTCCCAGCCGAACAGGGCGCCCAGCTTCCAGCGCGCCGCGAGCAGCAGCCGCAGCGGCAGGGGGCCGCCGCTGGAGTCGCGCATCGCGGCGAGCACGGCCGAGAAGTCCTCCCGTCCGGCGCCGGGGGTGCGGATCACCCAGACGTCCTCCAGCTCGAAATCTCCGGCGATGTCGTGGATGCGCCAGGGCCGTCCGGTGTGGGCGGCGTTCGCCAGCCTCATGATCCCTCCTTATCTATACGGTGCCGTATATACTGAGGTTAACCACGGTTATACGGTGGCGTATACATGTATTCCGAGTGAGGTGGCACACACTGTGGGCGCGGTCCGTACGACACGGGAGGGGTGGATCGAGGAGGGGTTGCGAGCGCTGGCCGCCGGCGGCCCCGACGCGGTGCGCGTGGAGGCGCTGGCCAAGCGGCTCGGCGTCACCAAGGGCGGGTTCTACGGGTACTTCGCCGACCGGGAGGCGCTGCTTGAGGCGATGCTGGACACCTGGGAACGGGAGAGCACCGACGAGGTGATCGAGCGCGTCGAACGCGAGGGCGGCGACCCGCGCACCAAGATCCAGCGCGCCGGCGTGCTCACCTTCTCCGACGACCGCCTGCTGCCCATCGACCTCGCCGTCCGCGACTGGGCCAGGCGCGACGAGGCGGTCGCCGAACGCCTGCGGCGGGTGGACAACCGGCGCATGGCGCTGCTGCGCGAGATGATCGGCAGCTTCTGCTCCGACCCCGAGGAGGTCGAGGCCCGCAGCCTGCTGGCCTTCTGCGTGGCGATCGGCGAACACTTCCTGGCCGCCGACCACGGCGGCCGCACCCGGGCGCAGGTGCTCACCCGGGCGGCCGCCCTGCTGCTCGACAAGAGGGAAGACCAGCCGGGGCCGGCGGACGGGCCGCATCTCCGCGCCCCCGGGACGCGCGGGCCAGTATGACCCCATGACGACCATGCCCGAGAACCGCGCCGCGGACCTGCGGGTCGCCGACCTGGCCGGCCCGCTGCCCTTCCCCGACGACGCCTTCGACGACGTCATCGCGTCGCTGGTGCTGCACTACCTGGAGGACTGGGGACCGGCGCTGGCCGAGCTGCGACGCGTGCTGCGGCCCGGCGGCCGGCTCCTCGTCTCGGTCGAGCATCCCTTCGTCATCACCCTCACGCAGCACAAGGCCGGGGAGAGGCCCGGTTACTTCGGAACCCGCAACCGGGTCGAGGAGTGGACCATGGGCGGGCAGACCAGCCGGCTGAGCTTCTGGGACCGGCCGCTGCACGCGATGACCGAAGCCTTCACCGCGGCGGGCTTCCGCATCAGCGTGATCAGTGAACCGCCGTACGCGCCGGAGGCCCGCGGGCTGTTCCCCGATGAGCTCCGCGAGATCTCCGGCGCGAGGTTCCTGTGCTTCCTGTTCTTCGTCCTGGAAGCCGGCTGAAGCCCCCGGCGTCAGGACGTCGCGCGGGCCGCTAGCGGACGGTGACCACGTGAGTGGTGCGCGCCGGCCCCACATCCGAGTTGCCCGCCAGGTCGACGGTGTAGGTGTGCTCACCGGCCGCGGCCGGCGTGTCGGAGAAGCTGAACGTCCCGTCGGGGGTGGGGACCAGTTTCGCCACGTTCTTCGAGGTGACGGCGCCGTCCGGGCCGACGACCTGCAGCGAGACGGTGATGGTCGTCCGCGGGAAGGTGATGCCGCCGGCGCCGAAGGTGCCGCTGAACGCGAGGCGCGTGCCGACGTGGCCCGTCGCCGGTCCGGTCACGGTGAGCGTCGGCTCGTACGGGCCCACCGTGACGGTCACCGAGGAGCCGCTCCCCCGGAACCATGAGTTGCCCGGCCAGTACACCTGATACTTGTACGCCCCGGTGGACGGCGGCGTGTCGGTGAACTGGTAGGTCCCGTCCGCCGCCGTGGTGACCTCCTCGAACGGCCTGGAGGTGCCGTCGGGGAGCCAGCGGTACAGTTCGAGCGTCTGCACGCCGGGCGGCAGTCCGCTGCTCAGCGTGAGCCGTCCGGTGAAGGCCGACTCCTGGAGCGTGGTCACCTTGGCGGGAGCCGTCAGGGTGAGCGTGGAGGAGTGGTAGGGCGAGGGCGGCAGCCGCCAGAGGTGCATGCGGCCGGTGCCGGGCTCCTTCAGGACCGCGAAGGTGACCGTGCCGTAGAACTCGACGCTGCCCGCCACCACGGTCTTCCCCTGGTGGGCGGCCGTGTAGATGACCTCCGAGGTGGTCGCGTCGTACACCACGAGCTCGGCCGCGTCGCCTGCCGGGGAGTTCCAGCCGCCCACGACGTAGGCGTCGTTCGGGCTGGCCCCGACGGTGACGGGAACGCCCTGGTCGCCGAACCTGTTGCTGTCGTAGGCGCGGCCCCGCGTCAGGGCCGCCGTGTCCCAGGCGTCGAACCGGCGGGTGTCGTTCAGCGCCGACAGCGCCGTCGCGCCGTGCTCGGCGAGCGCGAGATCACGCAGGGCCGGCAGGCCGTTCGCGTCCCCGCGGATCTCGCCGCTCGACGTGGGCGGCGTGGTGCTGATGTCGTACACCTTGACCGTGGCGGGGCTGACCCCGGACTCCCCCGCCACCAGCGTGTTCCCGGCGACGGCGACGAGCGGGGCACCGGTCGTGGCCGGCCCGACCCGGACGAGGGTGGGGGTCGCCGCCGACGTGACGAGGCCGAGGACGCCTCCCCCGCCCGCTCCGCCGCAGCCGAACCCGATCCACAGCCGGTCGTACTCCTGCGCCAGGCTCGACGGGCACGGGTACGCGGTGAGGTCGATGCGCCTGCTGATGGCGAGGGTGGTGCTGTCGATCTCGATCAGTTCGTTCGAGCCGCGCAGCGCCGCGTACACCTTCCTGCCGTCCTCCGGCGAGGCCAGGGCGACGGCGCCGGACAGGCCGGGGATCGTGCCGACGACCTTGCCGTCGGTGGAGGTGACCACGATCCGGTCGCCGGCGGCGACGAAGACCTTCCTGTTGCGCGCCACCACGTCGCCGCCCTCCCCGGCGACGCCGAGGTCGGAGACGGTCGCGGCGTCCGCGGCGGTCGCGGCGGTGGGTGTCTGGGTGACGAGCAGGGCCGCCGCCAGGAGCAGGGGCCCGGCCCACGCGACTAATCGGCGGGGCAGCGGAGCACGGGCAGAGGTCGATGTGCGCACAGGCACTCCGTTCTGGAGACGTCCCGGCATGACTACGGGACCCGCCTCCGTTGACGATCTTCAATAATCGAACACATATTCGCATATTGGCGGGGTGTCGTCCAGAGCACTTTGATCACAGAGCTCCGCAAAGCAGGCGCTTGACTTACCAGGGCGCGCGTCGGTTACTGGACATGACAACGGCGAGTGCTGGTGCGTCAGACGGGAAGTCGATGAGCGCCGTCCGGGCCAGGCGAGCGGAAGGAACACCGTCATGACGGCCGTCCCAGATCAGGACATGTCCGGCACGTTGCCCGAGTTCCCCGGCGTCAGGGCGGCGGCGTGCCCGTTCGACCCGCCGCCGGCCCTGCAGGCGCTCCGGCAGGACGCGCCGCTGACCCGGGCACGGCTGCGCGACGGCGGCACCGTGTGGCTGGTCACCGGCTACGCCGAGCAGAAGGCGGTGCTGAGCCATCCGCAGGTCAGCTCCGACGTCACCAGGCCCGGCTATCCGCTGCCGGTCCTGGCGCCCAACCGGCCCGACAGCGCGATCAGCTTCATCCTCATGGACGACCCCGAGCACCACCGGCTGCGCCGCATGGTGCAGGGGGCGTTCACCGTCAAGCGGGTCGAGACCATGCGCCCGGCCGTCCAGCGCATCGTCGACCGTCTCATCGACGACCTGCTGGCCGGGCCGAGGCCGGTGGACCTGGTGGAGGCGTTCGCGCTGCCGGTGCCGTCGCTGGTGATCTGCGAGCTGCTCGGCGTCCCGTACGCCGACCACGGCTTCTTCCAGGACAACAGTCAGATCATCGTCAAGCGGGACGTGTCGGTCGAGGACCGGACGGCCGCGGGCGGGCGGCTGCGGCAGTACCTGGACGGGCTCGTCGGCGACAAGCTCGTCCGCCCCGGAGACGACCTGCTGTCCCAGGTGGCCGCCCGGGTCACGGCCGGTGAGCTGAGCAGGCAGGAGGCGGCCCAGATGGGCGTGCTGCTGCTCGTGGCCGGCCACGAGACCACCGCCAACATGATCGCCCTCGGCACCCTCGCGCTGCTCCGCCATCCCGGCCAGCTCGCCGTGCTGCGCGGGAGCGACGACCCCGCGCTGATCGCGGGCGCGGTGGAGGAGCTGCTGCGCTACCTGAACATCACCCACGGCGGACGCCGCCGGGTGGCCAAGGAGGACATCGAGATCGGCGGCCAGGTCATCCGCGCGGGCGAGGGCATCATCGTGGCCAACGACATCGGCAACCGCGACCCCGAGATCTTCCCCGCCCCGGACGAACTGGACGTGCGCCGCGACGCCCGCCGGCACGTGGCCTTCGGCTTCGGCGTCCACCAGTGCCTGGGCCAGCCCCTGGCCCGGCTGGAGCTGCAGGTCGCCTACGGCACGCTCTACAGGCGCATCCCCACCCTCGCCCTGGCCACCGAGTTCGAGAAGATCCCGTTCAAGCACGACGGCCAGGTGTACGGGGTGTACGAGCTCCCCGTGACCTGGTGACCGCACCAGCTCCGCAAATCCGGTGCGCCTGAGCGGACGGAGCTGCCAGCGGTGCCTCGAGACTCGTGGGCGAGCAACGTCGCCTGCCGGAGATCCCTGCTCAGGGCCGGGTTCACGCTCACGGACGGCCTGCTCGGCGCGTCCTTCCCGACGGGCGGGTGATCAGCAGCCTGTGGTTCCGGAGCGGCGCGGCGCGCGGGTCCGTGTGCGGACCTGCTCGTCGCGGCCCTCGATGGTGGCTGTCGCGGCGGCAGCGACACCTGACCGCGGCTTGCCGCGCGGGCCGGTCGCGTCCACGGATGTGGTGTATGAGTCGATCTTCGCGTGATCCTGTATCTGCAGGTTGAGCGGTCAGTGTCCGCGGGATCGAGGCCGGGGTGGATGTGTCGCCAGGGACGCATCGCAGGCGGGCTTTGGCCGGCACGTCCAACCCCATGTAGCGGCGAGCTTCGACCCACTCGTCGCTCTGCTCGGCCAGCACGGCGCCGACCAGCCGGATGATCGCGGCCCGGTCGGGGAAGATACCCACCACGTCGGTGCGGCGGCTGGATGCTTGGCCTCCAGCGCGTCCAGCACCCAGGCGTGCTGAGCGCGCACCGAGGCGGCGTCGGGCTGATCGAAGATGGTCCGCACCAGCGTGGCCACGAACGGCTGTGCGCTCTTGGCCACGCAGGTGAGCAGGTTGCGCAGGAACGACAGCCAGCCTGCGCCGTCCTCGCCGGTGGTGACCTCCAGCCCCAGGATCTCCCGCCGCCCATCAGCGTTGACGCCGGTCGCGACCAGGCAGTGCACGTTGATGATCCGGCCGCCTTCACGCACCTTCTGCGTCAGCGCGTCCAGCCAGAGGAAGGTGCAGGGGCCGGCGTCCAAGGCGCGGGTGCGGCAGGCTTCGACCTGCTCGTCCAGGATCTTGGCCATCTGGCTGACCTGGCTTTTGGAGATGTGCTTGATGCCGAGCTGCTCGACCAGCTTGTCCACCCGCCGTGTCGAGACCCCGAGCAGGTAGCTGGTGGCCACCACGCTGATCAGCGCCTGCTCGGCGCGGCGGCGGCGCTCCAGCAGCCAGTCGGGGAAGGAGGAGCCTGAGCGCAGCTTGGGGATCGCCAGTTCCACGGTGTGGCTGTTGCTTTTTGAGCACGATCTTGGTGAGCCGTGCATTCGGTGATCTGGATGACCATTGGATGGGCGGGTGGCGAAAGGCTTCCGACGGG
>NZ_JBFAMZ010000025.1:0-136946 GCF_040674635.1 Nonomuraea sp. NPDC049758 | reverse complement strand
ACGGCCGCAACTGGGACCAGGCCACCTCCTCCGGCCCCTTCTTCTTCCTGTTCGACTCCATGCGCTCATGGATCCAGTACCAGTGGCAGGTCTTCTCCTTCCACAACGGTCTGGAGACGTCCCATCCGTACATGTCGGAGCCGTGGCAGTGGCCGCTGCTGCTGCGTCCGGTGGCCTTCTTCTACGAGGGCAAGCAGAACGTGTGCGGGGCCAAGGACTGCTCGGAGGCGGTGCTCGGCGTGGGCACGCCGGTGATCTGGTTCGGCGCGCTGGCCGCGCTGGTGGCCCTGATCGCCTGGTACGTCTCCTCGCGCGACTGGCGGGCCGGGGCGGTGCTGCTGGCGTACGCGATGGGCTGGCTGCCCTGGTTCTACTTCGCCATCTCCGAGAACCGCACGATGTTCCTGTTCTACGCGATCCCCATGGTGCCGTTCATGATCCTGGCGCTGACGTTGTGCGCCGGGCTGCTCATCGGGCCCGCCACGCCGACGGAGAGCGGGGCCATGCCGATGCGCCGCACGCTGGGGGCCGCGGTGGTCGGCGCGTACGCGCTGCTGGCCTTGATCAACTTCTGGTGGTTGCACCCGATCCTGTCCGCCGAGGTGATCCCGTACACCGAGTGGAAGGCCCGGATGCTGTTCGACAAACGATGGATCTGACCCCGTCACTGTAGGTAAACATCGGTTTCGTAGGGTAGTCGCTGTGCAAGACCCAATACGCACCGCATTCGGTCATCGTCATAGCTGGGTGCGATACGGCAAACTTCGAGGCATGAGTGCACCGGATGTCACCGCCCTTCTCGCCGAGTTGGAGCGATCTCAGCCGGACCTGGCCGAGGAGGCCAGGACCGCCGTCGAATGGTTGACGGGTGGGGAACCGCTGGAGACGGTGACCCAGCTCGACGTCTGCGAGTTCCTCTGGTACACGCTTCCGATCAAGGTGGGCCCGCTCCGGCCCGGAGGCGACCACGAACGCCTGTCCCGCTCGCTCGCACGGCTGCTGCAACTCGGCGGCATGGAACGTTACGCCGCCCTGTGCGTGTCCCCCACCACCGCGCAGATCCTGCGCACCTACGCCCAGGAGGGCGAGGACGCCGGCACCAGCGCCTACCAGAAGGCTCTGGAGGCCACGGGCGTGCTCCCGCCCGACGTGCCCGAGCTGCAGTGGAGCATGATCATGGGCCCGGAGGAGCTGGGCGCGCACGTGGCCTGCTCCGCAGCGCTCGAACTGGCGATCGTCGCCGGCGACGACGTCGACCGCAGCGCGCTCACCCGCCGCTGGCTCACCGAGCCCCGTGCCGAGCTGGGCGGCGACAGCTGGCTCAACCGCGTGCACGGCGAACGGCTCAACCGCTGGGTGCTCGGCCGCGGCCCGGCCAGGCGGGAGCTGGCGCAGCCGTTCGAGGTGCGCCTGTACGCGCCGGTCACGCCGCAGCCCCTGCCCGCCCTGCGCAAGCTGCTGTCCCTGGCCGCCTCCGAGGGCAGCCTGCCGCTCCGGCTGGCCCCCTCGCCCGCGGCGCTGCGGCTGCGTGAGCTGGCCGAGCGCGAGCTCGGCGCGATCAGCCGCGACGGCGCCCGGCTGGCCATCACCGTCTACGGCCGGCACCTGCTGGGCTCGCCGGAGGCCATGTGGGAGGCGGTCACCCGGCTGCTGCTGGCCAGGGGCGAGCACGAGTTCGAGGTCTCGGCCCGCGAGGCCACGCTCATGCTGCTGGCCGACGGCGTCCTGATGTCCCCCGCCCAGCTGCGCGAACGGGTGGCCGAGGTGGTGGGCGGCGAGGGCTGGCACCCGGCCACGAGCCTCGACGACGTCACCGCGCCGGTCGCCGACCTGGTCTCCCAGCTCACCGCGCTGGGCCTGGCCTACAGCGACGACCTGGTCGTCCGGATGGACCGGCCCGGCCAGTACGCGGCCCTGGCCGCGCTGCGCGCCCACGCCCTGCGCCCGCGCAAGTACGTCAGCTCTGGCTGACGGCCTTCACGGCGCGCTTGAACTCGGGGCACTCGACCAGCGGGTCGTGCTCGCACACGGCCGCGTGGCGCAGGCTGTCGCGCAGCCGGGTGAGCTGCCGCACCCGCTGGTCGACCTCGCGTTCCTTGGCGGCCATGCGCTCGCGCAGCCGCGTGTCCGCCGGCCGGGCGCGCAGGAACTCGGCGATCTCCGACAGCGTGAACCCGGCGTCGCGGGCGCAGGTGATCAGCGCCAGCCGGTCGAGCGTCTCGGGCAGGTAGACGCGGCGCAGGCCGTTGCGGCCCTCGGCCTCGATGAGCCCCTTACGCTCGTAGAAGCGCAGCGCGGACGCGGCCAGCCCGGTACGCCTGGCCACCTCGCCAATGTCGATCAACGTGTCCCGCATGCCCCGGCTCCTCGACTTGAACCACCCTTCGAGCCGGATATTAGCGGAGACCCCCTGAAGAATGGTTACGCAGCGTAGTTACCATGGATACATGGAGCTCTTTCCGGCCATGCCACTCGAAGAGTGGGCCGACACCAAGGAGACCTTCCACCGCTTCGCGCAGATCGTCGGGAAAATCCGGCTGACGGTGAGTAACCGGCGTAACCATTGGTGGCAGGTGCCGTTCCATCTGACCGGGCGCGGCCTGACGACGCGTCCCATGGGCGGGCTCGGCGAGCAGCCGTTGTTCTGCGTGGACTTCGACCTCGTCCGCCACCGCCTGGTGATCGACGTGCTGGACGGCCGCAGCGCGGAGTTCAGCATGATCGGGCTGTCGGTGGCCGCGTTCCAGTCCCGGCTCTTCCAGACGCTGGCCGACCTGGGGATCCGGCCGGAGATCTGGGCGGTGCCGTACGACCTGGACGACGAGACGCCGTTCGCCGAGGACACCCGCCACGCGCACTACGACCCGGTCCTGATCAACCGCTACTGGCGGATCCTGTCGCAGGTGGCGCAGCTGCTCGACCGCTTCGCCGCGGACTTCGGCGGCAAGGTCAGCCCGGTGCACCACTTCTGGCACACCTTCGACATCGCGGTCACCCTCTTCACCGGACGCCCGGCCGACGTGCCGGAGGAGGCCGACCCGGTCACCCGCGAGGCGTACAGCCGGGAGGTGATCAGCGCCGGGTTCTGGTTCGGCGACAAGGAACGGCCCTGGCCGGCGTTCTACTCCTACACCGCGCCCGAGCCGAAGGGGCTGGAGCGGGAGCCGCTGCTGCCCGAGCAGGCCGAGTGGCTGCCCGCGCGCGGCAGCCATCTGGCCGTGCTGCGTTACGACGACGTGCGCGCCATGGGCGATCCGGTGGCGAGCGTGCTGGAGTTCCTGCAGAGCGCCTACCAGGCCGGGGCCAAGCTGACCCACCTGGACGTCGAGGAGCTGGCCTGCCCCGGCGGCATCACCGACCCGTACTACGTGAAGAACCGCCCGGCCTGAACGACGCGAAAGCCCGCCCTCCGGAGAGGGCGGGCTTCCACGTGTGCGTGTACCGGTGTGCAGGTCGCCTCTCGGCGAAAGGCACAACGCGGCTCCAGCCGAACGGTAGTCCGCGAAGGCAATAGGTGAGGCCCGGGGACACTGGACACACCGGCCACGGTTTATGTAACGGGGGTTCCCCCAGGAACATTCCCCGCGTTCCCCCCGATTCCGCTCAGGCCCGGACGGCGGCCGGCTGCCGGGCCGGCAGCCCGCCCTCGCGGACCAGCAGCAGGACGGCGAAGGCCAGCAGGCCCGCGACACCGCCGGTCCAGGCCACGGTGGAGCCCACGGCCGCCGCACTGACCTGCGCGCCGATGAGCGACTGGGCGCAGGCCAGGCCGAAGGAGCCGCCGAGCTGCTTCGACAACGCCGAACCCGCGGTGGCCGTGCCCATGTCGGCGTGCGGGACGCTGCCCTGCGTGGCGATGGTGAGCCCGCCCATGGCCGGGCCCGTGCCGAGCCCCACGAGCAGCAGCCAGACCCCGACCAGGTACGGCGAGGTGCCCGGCCCGAGCGCGGCGAAGGCGAGCGTGCCGGCGGTGACCAGCGCGGCCCCGGTCAGCAGCACCGGCCTGGTACGGCCGGACCGCAGCACGAGGACGGCCGTCAGCCGGTTCCCGGCGATCATGCCCAACAGCATCGGGAGCAGCAGCAGGCCGGACACCGTGGCCGAGTAGGCGCGTACGTGCTGGAGGTACAGCGGCAGCAGCACGCCCGCGGGCAGCCCCGCCACCTGGAAGAAGAACCCGCCCGCGAGCAGCGCCGCGTACGTGCGGCGGCGCATCAGCCGCGGCGGCAGCACCGGCGTGTCCGCCCGCCGCTCGACGGGGACGAGCGCGACCAGCAGCGCCACCCCGCCGAGCAGCGAGCCGAGCACGGCGGGGTCGCTCCAGCCGCGGCCGGTGTTGCCCTTGAGGCTCAGGCCGATCAGCACCAGCGACAGGCCCGCGGTGAGCAGCGCGATCCCGGCCGCGTCGAGCCTGCCCGAGGTGCGCGGCGGACGCCGGTCGGGCAGCAGCAGCGCGATCAGCGCGGCCGCGAGCGCCCCGGCGGGCAGGTTGACCAGGAACGCCCAGCGCCAGCCCGCGTGGTCGGCCAGCAGGCCGCCGAGCAGCGGCCCGCCGACCATGCCGACGATCATCATGGCGGCCAGCAGGGTCTGCATGCGGATCAGGCCCTCGCTCCGGTGCGGCGGATGGAGGTCGCGGATCAGGGCCATGCCCAGGGTGAGCAGGGCGCCCGCGCCGACCCCCTGGACGGCCCTGCTGACGATCAGGACCTCCATCGACCCGGCGAGCCCGCAGGCCAGGGAGCCGGCCAGGAAGATCGCGAGGCCGGAGAGGAGGAGGCGGCGGCGGCCGTACAGGTCGGAGAAGCGGCCGTAGATGGGGACGCTCACGGACGAGGTGAGCAGGTAGGCGGTGATCAGCCAGACGTACCAGGAGGTGGTGCCGCCGACCTGCGCGACGATGCGCGGCAGCGCGGTGCCGACGACGGTGCCGTCGAGCATGCCCAGGAAGGCGCAGCCGAGTAAGGCGAAGGTGACCGCCGTGCGGCGGCCGGGCGCGAGGTCCTCGTAGAGGTCGGTCAAGGGCGTTCGCCCGCCCCGAGCGCGCCGTTCAGGAACAGGTCCACCAGCTCTTCCGAGCCCAGCGGGGACGGGCCGCGGCCGGCCGCCATCACCAGGAACTGGAACGCCTCGGCCAGGCGCTCGGGGGCCAGCCTGAGCCGGTCGCGCTCGGGCTCGAACAGCCCGGCCAGGGCCTCGCGGGAGGCCGCCATCGACTCCTCCCGCCCGGCCCCGGGCCGCCCGCCCCCCTCGGCGGCGCGTGGCTCGCCTCCGGCGGTGGGGCCGGGCTCGTTCCCGGAGGCGGGGCGTGGCTCGCCTCCGGGGGCGGGGCGGCGCAGGCCGCCCGTGGTGGCGAGGGCGCCCGCGACCGCGCCCATCCTGGCGAGGTAGCCGCGCAGCGCCTCGGTGGCCTCCACCAGCCGGTCGGCCAGCGGCAGGTCGAGGGAGATCGCGGACACGTGGGCGAGGGTGTCGTCGGGGCGCAGCGCCTCGGCCATGCAGGCAGCGAGCAGCGCCTCCTTGTCGCCGAAGGCGCGGAAGATCGTGCCCTCGCCGATGCCGGCCGCGCGGGCGACCTGGGCGGTGGTCACGGAGGTGCCGTACTCCACCACCAGAGGGAGGGCGGCCTTCACGATCATCTCGCGGCGTCGTTCGGGGCTCATCGCCGGCGCTCTCCGCCGGCTCGTCTCGTTCGTCATACCGTCAACGTACGGAGTGAGTACTCACTCCGTCAAGGGCACAGACGTCGCCGTGGCACCATCGAAGGCGTGCCTTTCGCCATGACGACGGGCGGCGTCAAGCTGTCCTACCAGGTCCGCGGCAGCGGCCCCGCACTCGTGCTGCTCCAGGGCCAGGCCAACGACCACCGCTGGTGGGACCCGGTCCGCGACGACTTCGACCGCGCCCACCGCACGATCACCTTCGACTACCGCGGCACCGGCGACAGCGACAAGCCCGACGAGCCCTACACCACCCGCGGGTTCGCCGAAGACGTGCTGGCCGTGCTCGACGAGCTGGGCGTCGCCCGCGCCGACGTCTACGGCACGTCGATGGGCGGCCGGGTGGCCCAGTGGCTGGCCGCCGACCATCCCGGCCGGGTGGGGGCGCTGGTGCTCGGCTGCACCTCCCCCGGCGGCGTCCACGGCCTCGAACGCGGCGCCGACGTGCGCAGGGCGCTCGCGCAACCCGACCGGGCCGCCGCCGGGCGGGCGCTGCTGGAGCTGATGTACACGCCGGGCTGGCTGGCCACGCATCCGGGGCCGTACCGGACGGTGGGCGATCCGGGCATGCCCGCCCACGCGCGCCGCCGCCACCTGGCCGCCAGCGCCGGGCACGACGCCTGGGCCGTGCTGCCCGCCATCGCCGCGCCGACGCTGGTCGTGCACGGCGCCGACGACGTGTTCAACCCGGCCGCCAACGCCCCGCTGCTGGCCGGACGCATCCCGGGGGCGGAGCTGCGGCTCATCGAGGGGGCGCGGCACGCCTACTTCGAGGAGTTCCGCGAGGTGGCGAGCCCGCTGGTGCTGGAGTTCCTGGCGCGCTCGCGCGGGTGAGGCGGGCGGCCAGCCCCTGAAGGTGGGCGACGAGCTCGGGCGGCTCGTGCGCCTCGAACTCGCAGCCGAGCGTGATCAGCCGGAAGGCCAGCCAGTCCAGGGTGTCGGCGGAGGCGCGCAGGAGGCAGGTGTCCGCGTCCAGCGGGGTGAGCTCGCCGGGGATCGCGCGGGCCACGACCTCGGCGGGCGCGTGCAGGGTCACCACCGCCTCGTACGTGGGCGCGCCCGAGTAGAGCTTGGCGGCGACGTACGCGGCGGGGTCCGCCGGCTCGGTCGTGGTGATCCGGGCGCCCGTGGCCCGTACGTCGTCCATGCGGTCGACGCGGAACAGCCGCCGGTCGTCCCGGTCGTGGTCGTGGGCCAGCAGGTACCAGCGCCGCCCGGCGGCCACCAGCCGGTACGGGTCCACCAGCCGGGCACTGCGCGCGCCGTCGCCCGCCAGGTACCGGAAGCGCACCCGTTCGCGGTTGGCGACGGCCATGGCCAGCGTCGTGAGCCGGCCCGGATCGACGTCGAACCCCTCGGCGCCGGGCAGCGGGACGGTCGCGGCGCCGAGCGAGGCCACCCGGTGGCGCAGCCGGGACGGCAGCACCTGCTCCAGCTTGGCCAGCGCGCGCACCGACGCCTCCTCGATGCCCTGCACGGGATGCCGGGCCGCGGTCACCAGGCCCACGGCGATGGCGACGGCCTCCTCGTCGTCCAGCAGCAGCGGCGGCATGGCCGCGCCCGCGACCAGCCGGTAGCCGCCGTCCGCGCCCATGCTGGCGACCACCGGGTAGCCGAGGTCGCGCAGCCGCTCGACGTCGCGCCGGACCGTGCGGCGGCTGACCCCGAGCCGCTCGGCCAGCTCGCCGCCCGGCCATTCGCGCGGGGTCTGGAGCAGCGACAGCAGGCTCAGCAACCGCAAGGACGTCATGGTCCAAGAATGCCGTCGATGTAGGACAGAAGTTGACCTACTGGCCTTCTAACGTCGTCTCGACGCACCGATCGAGGAGGCACATCATGACCGTCAACCCTGTCCCCGAGGGCTACACCACCGTGACGCCGTGGATCATCTCGCGCGACACGGCCGGGCTGATCGACTGGCTCAAGGCCGCTTTCGACGCCGTCGAACTGGGCCGGATGACCGGCCCGGACGGCGAGGTCCAGCACGCCGAGGTACGGATCGGGGACGCCGTGGTGATGATGTTCGACGCCCGGCCCGAATGGCCCGCGACGCCCGGTTTCCTCCGCCTGTACGTGCCCGACGCCGCCGCCGTCCATCGCCGCGCGGTCGAGGCGGGCGGCACGTCCGTCACCGACGTCACGCACCTGTTCTTCGGCGACCTCGTCGGCCGGGTGCGCGACCCCTGGGGCAACCTGTGGTGGATCCAGACCCACGTCGAGGACGTCTCCGCCGAGGAGGCGGAGCGCCGCCTGGCCGATCCCGGGTTCGTCAGGGCGATGGAATACGTCCAGAGCGCGGAATTCTTCCCCGGGCGGTGAGCACGGCGATCGCCGGCAGCGGGAAGAGCAGCAGGTAGAGGTTGGGGATCCACCAGGCGGGCGAGAAGTCGCCGCGCAGCGTCCAGAACGCGATCGCCATCAGCCCCGAGGCCGCCGTCAGCACCAGCGAGACCAGCATCAGCGGCTCGCCCGCGGGCGAGCGCCGTCGCAGCAGCCACAGGCTGGTCAGGCCGGTGGCGCTGGCCAGGAGGTCGATCCAGAGGAACGACCAGTTCCAGTCGGCCATCAGCGGATCGGCATAGTCGGCGAAGGCCCATTCGGGCGGGATCAGGCCGAGACCGGTGATCGTGAAGTAGGCCACGAAGCCGACATCCGTCAGCACCATCAACGCCTTAGTCGCGCGCAGCACGGTCGATGACCTCCATCAGGTAGCGGCGGGTGGGTTCGTGCAGGCCGGGGCCGGGTTCGCCGAGGCCGAGCAGGCGGGCGGCCCACCAGCCGTCCACCGCCAGCCGGACGGCGGTCGCGGCGGCCGGGTCGATGCCGTCGTCGGCCAGCCGGGCCTGCCAGGCGGCGAACCGCTCGCGCAGCGGCTCCAGCCCGGCGGGGTCGACCAGCACCCCCGCCAGCAGCGCGACGGTGACCCGGTCGGCCGGGACGGAGGCAGTGTGCCGTTCGGGGATCGTGGCCCGCACGTACGCCCGCAGGAAGTCGCCCGGCCGGCCGCCCGCCGCCGCCAGCGCCTGGTCGAAGGCGTCGGTCAGCCGCGCGACCATGGCGGCGACCAGGGCCTGCTTGGTCGGGAAGTGGTAGAACAGGCCGCCCTTGGAGACGCCCGCCCGCCGGGCGACCGCCTCCAGCGTCAGCGACTCCGCGCCCTCCGTCAGCAGCACGTCGGCGGCGGCGTCGAGCAGCCGGTCCTTGGAACTGGGTCGTGGCATGGCCATTACTGTACCGGCTGACCGGTACAGTTTCGAGCCGTTCCGTCCTGCGCACAACGTCATCCGACATCCGCATCCAGCCGATCGGAGCGAGCCCAGCGACGGGCCGGGGGTGTGGGCGGTGCGCTTCGACGGCGACGACGTCCGGCTCACCGGCGACTCGAAGGCCGCGGTAGAGCTCGCCGGAGCGGCCTCCGACCTGCTGCTGCACCGGCTGCCCGCCGACCGGCTCGACGTCCGCGGCGACCGGCCCTGCTCGACCGCTACTTCACGCTCGTCCCGCCGGTGTGAGCCTGCCGCGGCCTCACGCCTGGCCGCCGAGGCGCTCGACCACCACCCCGCCCGGATGCAGTGGCAGGCGACGCCCGGACACGCGGTGCAACGGCAGCCGGACGAGCACCGGATCGGCCAGCTCCGGCCAGGGCGCGCCGGTCAGCCGCTCCAGCCGCCCGGCCTCCTCCCGATCCCGGACGACCTCCGCGACGCCGGTCACCAGCACGCTCCACCCGGTGCGCATGGCCGGCTCCATGTCGTCGATCTCGAACGCCATCGGCACCCGGTGCTCGATCGCCTCCAGGATGCGGCCGGGCGGGATCCGGAACACGACGGTGTCGGCGTCGAGCGTGAAGTTCACCGGCAGCACGATGATCGTGCCGCCCGGCAGCGCCCACGCCACCCGGCCCACGGGAACCGTGGACAGCAGCGTCAGGCACTCCTCGCGACTCATCGTCCGGATGGCCCCCAGATCCATGCCGTCCATCCTCTCACCTGGGCGAATGCTTCCCTTCGGCAGGCTCGCGGGCGGTGGCGAGCATGGAGTTGAGCGCCTTCCGCGAGGCCGCCAGGCGGCTGATCTCGCCGCTGATGCGGGCGCGCTCGCGGTTGAGGTTGTCCATCATCTCGGGGCAGGAGGAGGGCACCATGTCGGCGCCGTCGTCGTGGACGCAGTGCAGCACCCTGGTGATGACCGACGTGGGCAGGCCGGCTTCGAGCAGCGCGCGGATGTGGCGCACCTCCGCGACGTCGGTCTCGGCGTACTCGCGGTAGCCGTTCGACAGGCGCAGCGGTCTGAGCAGGCCCTGGTCCTCGTAGTAGCGCAGCAGCCTGCGGCTCACTCCGGTCTGCCGGGCGAGATCGCCGATTCGCATGGAACCTCCGGGTTGACCTTCACATGGATGTGACCCTTTATCGTCCCCATTGTCGCCACTACAGATGGGAGATGAAGGTGTCCGGAGCAGTGATCATCGCAGCGGGGCCGGGGATCGGGCAGGCGGTGGCGCGCCGGTTCGCCGCCGAGGGGCTGCCGGTCGGCCTGATCGCGCGCAGCGCGCGGACGGTGGAGTCGGCCGCGGCTTCCCTCTCCTCCTACGGGGTGCCGGTCGCCACGGCGGTCGCCGACAGCGCCGACGAGGACGCGTTGCGCGCCGCGCTCGACAAGACGGCCGCCGAGCTGGGCCCGCCCGACGTCGTGGTGTACAACGCCGCGATCGTCCAGGCCGACCGGCCCGGGGAGCTGCCGGCGCGGGCCCAGCTCGACGCGTACGCGGTCAACGTCGTCGGGGCGCTCACCGCCGCCGCCCACGTGGCGCCGGGGATGGCCGGGCGCGGCGGCGGCACGTTCATCGTCACCGGCGGCATGCCGGAGCCCAAGCCGGGCTACGTGAGCCTGTCACTGGGCAAGGCCGGCGTACGGACCCTGGTGACCCTGCTCGACCAGGAGTACGGCGCGGACGGCGTGCACGTGGCCAGCGTCACGGTGGCCGGCGTGGTCGCCCCCGGCACCGCCTTCGACCCCGACGACATCGCCGAGCACTACTGGCGCCTGCACACCCAGCCCCGCGACCAGTGGCAACACGAGGCCCAGCACCTCGGCACCTGACCCCTCACCAGGCGACGACCGGCGACTCCCCCTCGCCCGAGCGCTCGCCCGCGTCGATCGGGACCGACGTGGCGGACCCGTCGGCGAGGTCGACCCGGTGCGCCCGCCATCCGTCCGTGTACAGCAGGTGCCTGCCGGTCCCGTCGATGCTGAAGTCGAGGCCCAGCGAGGCGCCCCGCGGGAGAGTCAGCCGGGCCACCACCTGTGGCCGCCCGCCCGCGACCGGCACCCGCTCGACGTCGTGGCCGGCGGAGTAGAGCAGGGCGCCCCCGTCGGGGGTGAAGGCCACAGACTCGGGGCTCCACACCGCCCTGTCCGGCCTGACCGGCCGCGACGCGGCGACCAGATCGGTGCCCGCGTTGCCCAGGTCGAGCACGCTGAGGCCCCTTCGGCCCAGCACCGTGGCCACCCGCCGCCCGTCGGGGGCCCACGCCAGGCCCATGACGGCGGTGCTCTCCCGGGTGACCCAGTCCCGCCGCCGCCCGGTGGCCAGATCGAGGACCGCCACCTTGGTCCCGCCGCCGATGAGCGTGACGGTGTAGGCGAGCCTGCTGCCGTCCTGGCTGAGCGCCATCGCGGTCACCTGGTCGGGCTCGGGTTCCAGGTCGGGCACGAGCTCCGGCTCGCCGGGCCGTCCCTTCTCGTCGAGACGGATGCGGAAGAGCCGGAGGGGCGTGTCCAGCCCCGTCCATCCGGCCAGCACGAACGTGCGGTTGTCGGGGCCGGCGGCGACGAGGTGCCAGGACGAGCGCACCCCGGGCGGCAGCGGCACGGCCGCCACGAAGGCGCCCGTCACGGCGTCGTTCACGGCGGGCGGCACCGGCGTGGCGGTTGTCGTCTTGGACGAGTCCGCGAAGGAGAAGATCGGCGTCCGGCCGGTGACGAAGAAGCGCGGCGGGCCGGTCGCCGTCAGGGGCTTGCCCGTCGCCATGGGCTCGGCCAGGGAGGTCGCCGGAGCCAACGGCGGCGGCCGGAAGTACGACGGCGAAGGGGTCCCGCCCGGCATCGTCGGGGAGTCCGTGGCGACGCTGGGCATGGCCGGCGCCAGGCTGGACGACGGCGGCGCGGACGGGGCGTTCATCAGGGACACCCGCTGGGTCGCCGGGTCGGCGCAAGCGCCGGTCAGCGTGAGCACGATCAGGCCCGCTAAGGCCACCTCCGTACGGGATCGCATGCCTCGATCGTGCCACAACCACCGCCTATCCGGCGGGCGGACCGGCGGCGATCGCCACCCGGTTCCAGACGTTGATGGCGGCGATCGTCCACAGCAGGTGGGCCAGCGCGGTCTCGTCGAAGTGCTCGCGGGCCGCGTCGAACACCTCCTCCGGCACCCCGGCCTCGGCGATCCTGGTCATCGACTCGGTGAGCGCCAGCGCCGCGCGTTCGGGCCCGGTGAACAGGGCGCTGTCGCGCCAGAGGGCGAGGGTGTGCAGGCGTTCCGCGTCCTCGCCCCCCTCCAGGGCGGCGCGGGTGTGCATGCCCAGGCAGACCGCGCAGCCGTTGAGCTGCGAGGCCCGCACCCGGACGAGCTCGGCGAGCGCGGGATCGAGCTCCCGGCTCGCGGCGGCGTCGAAGCGGGCCATCGCGGAGTGCACGCCGGGCGCGGCGCCGTGCAGGTCGATGCGCATCACGCCACCTCCAGGGGACGGCGGCCCTGCACGGAGTAGGTCACGCACGAGGTGGCGCGGAAGTCCGGATGGGCCAGCAGCGCGCGCACGTCGGCGAGCTGCCGCTCGGTCAGGCCCTCCTCGGCGAACCGGTCGCGCAGGTGCCTGGTGTGGTGGGCGACCAGCCGCGCCCCCGGCGAGCGCGCGTCCCACAACTCCACCCGGGGCCTGGGGTCGACGCCGGTCAGCCCGGCCCGCCGCATCGCCGCCGCCGCGTGACGTCCCCAGGCCACGTCCACCCCGGCGCGCGTCATCACGCGGATCTTGGCCTGCATGAACGTCTCGTAGAGCTCGGCCGCGGCCGGGTCGGGCATCAGCAGCCCGGGGCCGTAGGTGATGTCGAACTCGTCGAGCTGCAGCACGCCGCCCGGCCGCAGCGCCCGGACGAGCCGGTCGAGCACGGCCAGCCGCTCCGGCAGAAGCAGCAGCACCAGCCGCGCGTGCACCACGTCGAACGCGGCCTCCGGCAGCGGGTCGCGGACGATGTCGTGCCTGACCACCTCCAGCCGGGGGGCCACGGGCTCGAAGGCGGGCTCGATGTCGGTGGCCAGCACGCTCCCGGCCGATCCGACGCGGCGGGCCAGCCACTCCGCCACGCTGCCGCCGCCCGCACCCACCTCCAGGCACCGCATGCCGGGCCCGACGCCCGCCTCGGCCAGGCGTTCGATGGTCATCGGGTCGTAGGCCAGCTCCAGGCAGCGGTGCTGCTCGGCGACATGGTCGCGGCGCTCGCCGAACACGTAGGCGGTCCGGCTCATCGGCCGCTCCTCATCGGGCTGCGCTCGACGGGCACCGCCGACTGCGCGGCCAGGCGGGTGAGGGTGGCGGCGCACACCTTGCCGGTCGGGCCGAGCGGCAGTTCGGGCAGCCAGAGGAACCGTTCGGGAAGTTTGCGCCGGTCCAGGCCGCGTTCCTCACGCAGGTAGACGATCAGCTCGGCCGGGGACGGCGGTCGCGCGCCGGGCCGCGGCGACACGCAGGCGCACATGCGCTCCCCCAGGTCGTCGTCCGGCACCGGGACGCAGAAGGCGTCGGCGACGTCGGGATGGGCGCTGAGCTCGCGCTCGACCTCGGCCGGGGAGATGCTGAGGCCGCCGCGCATCACGACGCGCTTGATCCGGTCGAGGACCCACAGCGTGCCGTCGGGGTCGAGGCGGCCCAGGTCGCCGGTGCGGACCCAGCCGCCGGGGGCGCGGTAGCGGTCGTCCAGGTCGGGGGCGGCGACATAGCACAGGGGGGTCATCGGGCCGAGGGCCCAGATCTCGCCCGGCTCGCCCGGCGGCACCGGCTCGCCCCCGGCGTCCCGGATCGTGATCTCGGCGACGGCGGGGTCCGGGGTTCCGGCCAGACCGGGGGCCCACCGGTCCGGGGCGCGGCCGGTGTGGCAGTTGACGCCGTCGGTGGAGCCGTACACGTTGACGAGCGGCACGCCGAAGCGGCGGGCGCACGCCTGCCTGGCCTCGCCGTGCAGGGGCTGGGCGCTGCTGACGACGCGGCGCAGCGACGACAGGTCGGCCTCGGCCGCCGAGTCGGCCATGCGGCGCAACATCGTCGGGACGCCGTACAGGTGGGTGGGGCGGTGCCGCTCGACGGCGCGCAACGCGTCGGCGGCGTCGAAGCGGGCGCGCAGGATCAGCGTGCCGCCGTGCCGGGCCAGCAGGACGGAGGTGCCGCAGGAGCCGTACGAGGAGGCCAGCGAGACCAGCAGCAGGTTGCGCGTGGGCCCGTCCTCGCCCAGCACGGCCCGCAGGTAGGCGCCCCGGCCGCCGGCCATGGCGTTGTGGGAGTAGGCGACCATCTTCGGCTCGGACTCGGTGCCGGAGGAGAGCAGGATCCGGGCGGGCCGCTCGGCGTCCGGGCACGCGGGCCGCCACGCGCGGACGTCCGGCTCGGCCACCTCGTCGAGCGATCGGGTGCCCGGCGTGGGCGGGCCGAACGTCCACGTCTGCTCCAGGTACGGCAGCCCGGCCCGCAGCCCCAGGGCCAGCTCGGGCACGGTGATCAGCGCGGCCGCCCGGGACCGGTTCAGCAGGCCCGCGATGTCGCGCTGACCCCGCGTGTGCGGGATGGGCAGGGCCACCGCGCCGACGGCGGCCACCGCCAGCTCGGCCACCACCGCGTCACGCCCGTTGGGCAGCAGGACGGCGATGATGTCGGCCGTTCCCCGCCCGGCGGCGGCCAGTGCGGCGGCGGCCCGGCGCACGCGGGCGTCCAGCGTGGCGAAGTCGAGCGAGCCGGTCTCGTCGGCGACCGCCTCGCGCTCCGGCGTGCGCCGTACGTGCCGGCTGAACAGGCTGTACAGGTCCAGGCCGGGGCACAGGCCGCGGGCGGTCCACGCCGAGCGCATGCCCGCGGGCACGCGGTCGGCCAGGACGATCCCGTTCGCCGACGTCCAGGGCAGGGGGTCGGTACGCATTCAGAGGGCCTCCTCGTGGTGGGGGGCTGGCACGAACGTCCAGGGGGCACGGCTGTAGGCGGCTTGCGGGGTACGGTCGAGCACCCGGTGGAACGCCGGGTCGTCGGCCATGGCGGCCAGATCCGTCACGGGGGCGGCCTCCCGGCTCCCCGGCGGCGTCCCGGGCGGGGTGGCGCGCAGCAGGCGGGCCGCGTCGATGAGCGCCGTCCCGGCGCGGACGCCGGCGCCGGTGCGGGCGCGCGCCACCAGCGCCGCGACGACGGCTTCCGCGCTGATCAGCGCGCCCAGCACGTCGGTCAGCGTCATCAGGGACGGCGCGGGCTGCTCGCCGGGCCCGGCCAGCCGCGCCGCCACCCCGCTGTAGGCCTGCACCAGGTAGTCGGTGCCCATGGGCTGCGGCGCGGGCAGCGCCTCGGCCCACCCCCCGGCCTGCGCGTACACCAGGGACGGCCGGACGGGCGCGAGGTCGTCGTGGTCCAGCCCGTACGAGCAGGCCCGTCCGGGCGGCCAGTTGTGCAGGAACACGTGGGCGCAGGCGATCAGGCGCAGGGCGGCCCGGCGTCCGGCGGCGGACTTGAGGTCGGCTTCGAGGGCGCGTTTGCCGCGGTTGAGCGCGAGGAACCGGGCCGAGGTCGGCCCCGCCATCGGCGGCACGCCGCGCAGCGGGTCCCCGCCGGGCGGCTCAAGGCGTACGACGTCCGCGCCGAGCAGGCCGAGCACGTGGCCGGCCAGCGGCCCCTGCACCCGGTTGGTGGACTCCACGACGAGCAGCCCGGCCAGCGGGCCCCGGGCGTCCCGGGCGAGCGGCGGCAGGCCGGCCGGCTCCCCGGCGGCGGCCTCGGTCAGCGCGCGCAGCCGCCACGGCGAGGCAGGTGGGGGCGCCAGCGGCGCGTCCGCGTCCCGTACCGGCAGCACGCTGACGCCGGCGTCCGCGGCGGCCGCCACGACGTCCCGGTAACCGGCGGCGGCGGCCGTCCGGCCAAGCCCGGCCGGCAGCGTGCAGGTCGCCGTCGCGAACCGCTGCTGGAACGGCGGCCAGCCCGCCGCCGCGGCCCTCGGCTCGGCGCCGAGCAGGTCCCAGAACCGCCGCCAGCACTCCGCGTCGAACGTCTCGATCTCGAACCGCACCCCGTCCGCCGACCGGAACGGCGGCACCCGACCCGCTCCCGGGGACGGCACGCGTCCGGCGGAGAGGGGCGGGTCGAAGCGTTCACAGGTGGCGACGGCGATGTACTGGGTGAGCGCGAGCAGCGCCGCCTGCGCGACGGACGTGCGCGCCGCCAGCGCGGGCCCGCCCCGCAGCAGGGCGAGCAGGACCGAAGTGAGCGCCTGGGCGGTGAGCACCCCCGCGCACACCGACGCGTAGTCCAGGCGCAGCGCCCTCGGCCCGCCGGCGGCCCGCCCGTGCACGTGGGCGATCCCGCAGGCCGCCTGCACGTCGCGCTCGCCCTCCATCGGCGCCCCGACCGGCCCCGACCAGTCGATCCCGCACTCCGGCAGCGCCTCCCCCGGCCTGCCGAACGGCGCGGAGGCGACCCCCAGCCACCCGGCGGGCGACCCGTCCGGCGGCGGCGTGCCGTCGAACCGGACCTCGCAGCCCAGCGCGCACAACCGCTGGACGGCCACCCGCAACGCCACCGACTCGCCGCGCGCCCGCACGACCACGCCCGCCAGCGGCCAGGCGACCGCCTCCCGCTCGGCGACGGACCGGCCGGCGGCCCGCGACCCCGGCGTCACGTCCACCGCCCGGTGCCGTACGTGTCGGGGGTCTCGCCCAGCAGCTCGCGCAGCGCCGTTCTGCGGACCTTGCCCGTGCCGGTGCGGGGGACCTGGTCCCAGGTGATCACCACGGGGTCGGCCAGCTCGGGCAGGTCTGCGACGGCCCGCCGCCACGCGTCGCGGTCGAGGCCGCCGTCCTCGGTGACCACGACCGGCAGGGACGGCCGTCCGGGCACGCCCAGGATCACGCACTCCAGCACTTCGGGCAGCCGGTCGTCGATCACGTCCTCCAGCTCCACGCAGCTCGCGCCGGGGATCGTGTCGGTCTCCCGGTCCACGAACCGGACCCGGCCGGTACGGCTGAGCGTCCCGACGTCCCCGGTGTGCCACCAGCCTCCGAGCCGTTTGCCCTGCCACCGTTCCTGCTCGCCGACGTACCCGAGGCACAGGGCCTTGGTGCGGCAGACCACGAGCCCGCTCGCGCCGCGCGGCAGCGGACGCAACGTCTCGCGGTCCACCACCCGCAGCCGGGTCCGCGTGGGCACCGGACGCCCGAGGTCGCGCGTGGTGGGGTGGCGGCCGTCGCCGTCCGCCATGGACCGGCGGGTGAGCAGGCGGAAGGTGAGCGGCCCGGTCTCGCTCTGCCCCCAGCCCTGCATCCACACCGGCCGCCGGCGCCGGGTGGCGTTCAGGAAGGCGCGCACGGTGGGCGGGTGCACGGCGTCGAACGTGCTGATGTACAGGCGTACCCGCGCGAATGGGCCGGCCTCGCCGAGCGTGCGCCGCTGCCACCGCACGTACGTGGCCGGCAGCGCCTCCAGCGTCGTGGGCCGGTGCCGGGCCAGGAACGGGCCGGCCTCCTCCCAGCCGGGCGCGGAGACGGCCAGCACCTTGGCGGGGGCGAGCCACAACACGCTCGCGGTCCAGGCCAGGGCCCGCCCGTGGGCGAAGGAGATGGCGCTCGCCACGACGTCGTCGGGACGGCTGCCCAGCACCGGCCACCGGTGGGCCTCGAACCCGGCCAGCCGGCGCAGCAGCGTACGGGTGGAGTGCACGACGAGTTTGGGCACCCCGGTCGTCCCCGAGGTGTGCATGACGGCCAGCGGGTCGTCCAGCGCGGGCCGGTGCACCGGCGGCACGGCCCAGCCGCGGACGTCGTCCAGCGACAGCAGTCCCTTCGCCGTGCCGTCGAGGACCAGGGTGCGCGGCGCGTGGACGGCCACGCCGGGCCGGGCCGCGAGGGCGGAGTCGGTGACGAGCAGCGCCGGCTCCAGCCGTTTGAGCAGGATCTCCAGCACGTCGGGCGGCAGGTCGGCGGACAGTGTGGCGGGCACCGCCCCGATGCGCGCGGCGGCGCAGGACAGCAGCACGTAGTCCCAGTGGTTGCGCTTGACGACGGCGACCCGGTCACCCCGGCGCGCGCCGGCGGCGGCCAGCCAGCCGGCCGCCTCCCTGACCAGCTCGGCCAGGTCCGGCAGGTCGAGGTCGGTGCCGAGGTGGGGGGCGATGTCCAGGGGACGGCTCACGTGCACGCCGGTCCTGCGTCCGCGTTCGGCGAGGTCGTCGAAAAGGGTGCCCAACTCGATGGGCCGGGTGAAGAAGGCCATCTGCTTTCTCTCCATGCGCGTACGTCGTTGAAAACGGGCGGACGGCGGGCGGGCGGCTACGACAGGCGGGCGAGCACCCGCGCGGCGGCCTGTTCCCCCGCCGCGACCGCGCCCTCACTGCACGGCCGCAGGGCGACCCAGTCGCCCGCGTAGTCGACCGCCGTCCCGGGACGCCCCTCGAACGCCGCCCGCAGCGCCAGCGCCCGCGGCGTCGCCTCCGGCAGCCCGTGCGGGAAGCGGTGCACGTGGAAGCGGGCCACCCGGCCGGCCAGGCCGGGCACGAACCGCTCGGCGCGCCCGACGAGCTGGTCGGCGACCTTCTCGTCGCTCTCCCCCATGAGCGCGGCCGTGCCCTGCGGCGAGGTGATGAGCGAGATGAGCCCGGTACCGGCGGGGGCCCGGCCCGGGTGCTTGTGGTGGTCGACGGTGATCACGTTGAGCACGGGGTCCTCGGCCGCGGGCACGAGCGTGGCGAACCCGCGCCAGCCGGGCGCCGCCGGCCGGGACAGGACGAGGCTGAGCCGCAGCATGGGCGCGTACGTGCACGCCTCCAGGTACGCCCGCTCCTCCGGCGGGGCGCCGGGGTGCAGCCGGGCCGCCACGGGCGCGGGAACGGCCAGGACCGCCGCCCGCGCGCTCACGCTCCCCCGCGGCGACTCCAGCCGCACCCCTCCCGGGCACGGGACCACCCCTGTCACTTCGTGCCCGGTGACCACGTCGAGCCCGGCGGCGAGCACCCTGGCCAGGGTGTCCATGCCGTCTCGGTAGGTGTGCCAGGTGCTGGTGCTCCCGGTGGTCGTCAGGTGCTGGGCGAACACCGCGGCGGACGAACGCCCGGCGTCCCAGCCGAAGAACCCGGCGACCAGCGGCTCGACGAGAAACGCGCGCAGGTCGGGATGGTACTTCCCGACCAGGTCGGCGACGGTGGCCTCCGGGCCAGGACGGCCGCGGGCCAGGCGGAGGCGCAGGCGTACCAGGTCGAGGCGGGCGCGCGGCGGCAGGCCCGCGCCGGTGAGCAGCCCGAGCGGGCGGCCGACGTGCGGATGGACGCGCCCGTCGCGCCACACGCCGACGGCGTCGCGCACCCTCGGCACGGCCGCCGCGTCGAGCCCGACCGCCCTGATCAGCCGCCAGGTGGCCGGGTAGCCGTCCGCGGACGGCAACATCTCGGCGCCGGTGTCGATCAGGCAGCCCCGCGCCCGCAGCGTGCGCATCCGCCCGCCCACCGCCTCGGCCGCCTCCAGGACGCGGACCGCGAGCCCGGCCCGGTCCAGCGCGTACGCCGCCGCCAGGCCGGCCGGCCCGGCGCCCACCACCGCGACGTCCACGTTCATGCCAGGACCAGGTTGGCCAGGATCAGCACGCCGACGGTGACGCGGTGGGTGCGGATCGCCACCCGCCGGGCCCGCAGCACGTCTCCGCGGACGAACCCGATCACCAGCTGGGTGACGCGGAGGGAGACCAGCGGCACGAGCACGCCCAGGAACCACCAGGGCGCGACCCCGGCGGCCACGGCCCACCCGACGACCAGGCTCTCGGCCGCGCTCACCGCGGTGACGAAGGCGGCGTTGACCCGCGGGGACGTCCGCGCCGCGACGGTGAACCGCCCGGCCTCCCGGTCACCGCGGGCGTCGTTGGTGTTGGAGTACAGGCCGAAGATCATCGGCCCGAGCCCGAAGAGCACCGCCTGCACCGCCACGAACCCGCTCGCCTGCCCGGTCAGCAGCCCGTACGGCACCAGCACCCACCCCACGCCGAGCCCGACGAGGAACAGCTCCTGGAACCCCCGGTAGCTGAGCTTGAGCCCCCACGAGTACTGCACGGCCGCGACCACGCACGCCGCCGCCGTCACGACCACCCACGCGGGCCGGTGGGGGGCGGCGGCCACGACCGCGGCCCAGAGCACGGCGCTGATCGCGGTGGCCGTCCAGGCGAAGCGCAGCGCCTGCCGCTCGGTGAGCGTGCCGGCGACCAGCGGTTTGCGGGCCAGTCTGCGCCGGGCGGCGTCGGAGGAGTAGTTGGCCGCGTCGCTGCCGTCGCGGTGGCCGGTGATGTCGTCGAACCCGACCATCGCGGCCACCACGGCCGCCTCGGCGATCAGCACGGACAACAGCAGGCCGACCGCGTACGGCTGCCATCGCCCGGCCGGCGGCAGCAGCGACCACACCAGCGGCAGGCCCAGGTAGTAGTCGTAGATGTCGAGCTTGGCCAGCCGCGCGTAGGGGCCGAGGCCGCGGGTGACCATCTGGTCGGTCATGGGTTCTCCTGCGGGGAGCCGTGGGCGAACGCGCAGACCGCGTCGGCGATCCGTTCGACCTCGGCGTCGGCGAGCCGCGGGTGCAGCGGCAGCGACAGGTTGCGCCGGGCGGCCGACTCGGCCACCGGCCAGGACGCGCCGGGCGGCGCGAAGCGGGCGAAGGCCGGCTGGGCGGGCAGCGTGCGCGGGTAGTAGACGTGGGTGGCGATGTCGTGGGCGGCCAGGTGGGCCGCCAGCGCGTCCCGGTGCTCGGTGAGGACGGTGTAGACGTAGTGGAACCGCCCGTCCCCTCCGACGGGCGGCGCCACGATCCCGCGTTCCGCCAGGGGCTCGAAACGCCGGGAGTAGTAGGAGGCGATCTCGGCCCGGCGCGACAGGCGGTCGTCCAGGCCGGCGAGCCGGTGGAGCTGGAAGGCCGCCATCACCTCGTCGAAGCGGCTGTTGTGGCCGACGCGGCGGTGGTGGAAACGCCGGGCGCCGTCCTGGCCGTGGTTGCGCAGCATCCGTACGTGCGCCGCCAGGGCCGGATCGTCGGTGATCACCACCCCGCCCTCCCCCGGCATGCCGAACGTCTTGACCTGCACGAACGAGTAGACGCCCGCGTCCCCCCACCGGCCGGCGGGCCGCCCGCCCAGCGTGCCGCCCTGGGCCAGCGCGGAGTCCTCGACCAGCCGCAGGCCGTGCCGGTCGGCCAGCTCGCGGAAGCGCGGCATGTCGGCCATCACGGAGAACATGTGGGCCGGCATCACCGCCTTGGTCCGCCCGGTGACCAGCGGCTCGGCGGCGGCGGGGTCGGCGGTGAGCGTCACGGGGTCGACGTCGGCGAACACCGGCCGCGCCCCCGCGCCGACGACGGTGGCGGCCAGCGGGGCGCAGCCGAAGGCGGGCACCACGACCTCGTCGCCGGGGCCCACGTCCATGGCGGCCAGCACCAGCGTGAGCGCGGACGTGCCGCTGGAGCAGGCCACGACGTCGGCCGCGCCGAGCCGGTGGCGCAGCTCGCGTTCGAACCGGGCGGTGTGCTCGCCCAGGATGAACTTCTGGGCCTCGCCGGTGCCGACGGCGTAGACCGTGCGCAGCAGCGTCGCCCGGTCGGCCTCGAACAGGTCGGCGGCGAAGAACGGCACCCGGCTCATCCACGCCGCCCTCGGTAGAAGCCCTCGATCTCGTCGCACACCCGGTCGGCCGCGGCGTCGGACAGGTCGGGGTAGAGCGGCAGGGCGAGCGCCCGCTCGCAGGCCGCCTCCGCCCTCGGGAAGTCGCCCCGGACGTGGCCGAGGTGGGCGAAGCAGGGCTGGAGGTGCAGCGGGACCGGGTAGTAGACCTCGGTGCCGATGCCCGCCGCGGCCAGGTGCGCCGCCAGGGCGTCGCGGGACTCGACCTCGACGAGGTAGACGTAGCAGACCCGGTTGCCGCCCGGGTGCGGCGGCGCCGCGCCCGGCACGGCCAGCACGCCGGGCACGTCGCGCAGCCGCGCGTCGTAGCGGGTGGCCAGCTCGGACCTGCGGGTGATGTCGGCGTCGAGCCGAGCGAGCTTGGCCAGCAGGACGGCGGCCTGGAGGTCGTCCATCTTGCTGTTGCAGCCGGGCAGGATCGTGGGGTTGGCGATGCCGGGGAAGTGGTCGAGGGTGCGGCCGCCGCGGCCGTGGTGGCGCAGCGCCCGCGCGGTCTCGGCGATGCCGTCGTCGTCGGTGAGCAGCGCTCCGGCGTCGCCGATGGCCCCGAGGGTCTTGGACGGGAAGAACGACAACACGCCGCCCGCGCCGACGAGCCCGGCGTGGGTGCCGTCGAGGCGCATGCCGATGGCCTCGGCGCTGTCCTCCAGCACGGTCAGGCCGCGCCGCCGGGCGACCTCGCACACGCCCCGCAGGTCGGCCAGGCGGTCGAACAGGTGCGCCGGCATGACCATCGTGGTGCGCGGCCCGGCCACGGCGTCGACGGAGGCCGGGTCGATGCCGTGGCCGTGCTCCTCGATGTCGGCGAAGACCGGCACGCCGCCGGCCAGCACGACGGAGCTGGCCGTCGCGATGAAGCTGTAGGCGGGCACCACGACCTGGTCGCCGGGCCGCAGGCCGGCCGCGCGCAGCAGCAGCACCAGCGCGTCGGTGCCGGAGTTGACGCCGACGACGTGCGCCGCGCCGGTCCACAGGGCGAGCCGGCGTTCGAGCTCGGCGACCTTCGCGCCGTGGGAGAACTTGCCGCGGTCCAGCACGTCGACACACCCGGCGCGGATCTCCTTCCACAGCCGGTCGAACGTCGCCGCCTGGGAGAAGAAGGGGATGGGAGCCGCGGCGGCGCGGGGCGGCGATCCCCCGGGCGGAGAGAGCGTTTTCTCCAAGGTTCCCGTCCTGGTGCGATGGTGGCGGCGGGGCCGCCCGGGAATGCGGCCCGGACGGCCCCTTCTTCGGGCGGAGCCGCCCCGGAGACAGCGGCTCTGGGCGACCCTTCGGCCTGCTCGGGCCTAGGTCACCTGCCGAGCAGAGGGATGTCGTTCTTGCCGAGGTGGTAGTCGCGGACGGCGGCGACCAGCTCGGAGACGGAGAGTCTGCCGGTGCCGTCGGTGTCCATCTGCCGGAAGGCCTCGGCGGCGACCGCGCCGTCGAGCCCGATGGCCGCGAACCACTTGGCCATCTCGGAGGAGTCGACCTCGCCGTCGCCGTCACGGTCGAGGACGTTGACGATGGCCTGGATGGTCGGGCCCACGACCTGGGCGAACCCGTCGTCGCCCCTGCTGATGATCTCGCGCTCGGCGGCCTGGAGGAACTGCGCCTGGTCGAGGCGCGACGCGCCCACCGCCCCCGCGAGGTGGTCGAACATCGCCAGGTACGCCTGCTTCAGCTGCTGCGCCTGCGGCGTCCCCTGCACGCCCAGGCCCTCGATGATGCCGTCGGCCTCGTTCTCGAAGTCGGAGCGCTCGATCGCGCCGGAGCCGTCGTTGTCCCAGAGGCGGAAGCGCTCTTCCAGCCGGCTGGTCGTCTTGGTGCCCGCAGCCATTGTCTGTCCTTTCGTGACACGCGCCCGCCCGCCGTGGTGGGGATCATCGGGGGGAAGGACGCGACCTCTAGTGGGCTCGAAAACGAGTGGTTCCCACTACTGTGCGCAATCAACAGATTACCCTGAGTGACTGAAGGTAAACCAGAGGTCACGGAAAGTAATCGGAATTCCAAGAACGGCTCTACAGCAGTGGCCAGCGGAAGACGCGGGCGCCGCCCTCGTCGGGTTCGTCCGGGAGGGCCTGGCTGAACACCAGCGGCTCGCCGGGCATGAGTCCCAGCTCCCGTCCGGTGACCGCGGGATCGCTGTGGATCAGCACGTTGTAGTGATTGGGCAGGTGGCAGCCGTCGAAGCCGAGCAGCACCCCGACCCGGCGCCCGCCGATCCACACCTCGTCGCCCCGGTCCAGCACGCCGGCCGCGACGATCTCGGCGAAGCCCAGGAAGGCGACCCGGTCGATCCTGGCGCCCGCGTCGGTCTCGGTGTGGTCGGTGGCGACCAGCTCGTGCACCTCGCCGGCGCGCACGCACCGGCTGGCGTACGGTTCGAGCCGCATGCCGCGGTCCTGCCTGCGGTGCACCAGCACCTTCAGCAGGGTCCCGGTGACCGCGGTCTTGGGGCCGTCCTCGTCGGGGTTCACGCGGCACCCCGTCCCGCGCCGGCCTTCTCCAGGCGGTAGACGTCCTCGACGAAGCGCAGGGCGGGCAGGCCGCCCTCGCCGTCGGGGGTGCCGTAACGCACCGAGCGTTCGAAGGCGGCCAGCACGCCCTCGTATTCGTGCCACAGGGAGTTCTTGAAGCCGGAGTGGCCGGCCAGCATGTCGGCGTACAGGCTGCGGCCGTCGGCCAGGCGCACCTCCAGGTCCTTACGCTCGCCCGGGTAGGACCAGTCGAGCAGGATGCGCGCGCGGGCCGCGCCGGCGCGCAGCTCGACGTCCGCCTGCCGGTCGGCCCCCGCGGCGTCCCGGTCGACGTGCGCGGAGACGACGTGCGCCGGGCCGAGCAGCAGGTCCACCAGGTCGTAGGCGTTGGGCCCGTTGTCGGCGACGCAGCCGCCGCCGCAGCGGCGTACGTCCAGGTACCAGGAGTCGTCGCCCGCGTGCTCCTCGATGCGTTCGAGGTAGCGCACGGTCAGCTCCTCGACGCGGGCGCCCGCGCACGCCGCGCGCAGCCGTCCGACGGCGGAGTTGTAGCGCCGGTGGAAGGCGGTGAACAGCGGCACGCCCGAGCCGGCGGCCAGGTCCGTGAGCCGCCTGCCCTGCACCGCGTCGAGGGCGAGCGGCTTCTCCACGCAGACCGGGATGCGCCGCTCCAGCGCGTCGGCGCAGACCCGGGCGTGCAGGTCGTTGGGGACGGTGACCACGACGGCGTCGGGCCGTTCCTCCTCCAGCAGCCGGACGTGGTCGCGGTAACCGGGGACGCGGTGCCCCTCCAGGACGCGCGGATCGGTGTCGCACACCGCGGCCAGCCGCAGCCCGGACGAGCTGTGCAAAGCCGCCAGGTAGAACCGCGAGATCACGCCGAGCCCGATGACCGCGACGCGCAGCCGGGCGCTCACCGCGCCACCACCAGGGCGGGGGCGTCGAGACCGGTGGCGGCGGCGAGGGCGGCCATCTCGTCGTACAGGTCCGTGCCGAGCGGGACGCCCGAGCGCCGGTGTTCCTCGGCCCGGCGATGCTCGTGCCAGCCGGGATAGCTCACCGGCGAGCCGGGGTCGGCGGGCGGGCAGCCGAGCAGCGCGCCGAACATCGTGGCCGCGTCGCCCTCCATGCCCTCGCGCAACGCCCCCGGCGCGACGGCCAGGGCGAGGAAGCCGATGTCGTCGTCGCGCCCGCTCGGGCCGCCGTCGCCGTCGTGGGCGTCGGGGTGGGCGCCGAGCCCCGCGCCGGACACCAGCGCGGCCAGCACCTCGACCGCCACCCCCAGCCCGAAGCCCTTGTACTGCCCGGCCTGGCCGCCCAGCCAGAGCAGGTGCGCCCGCCCCTCGTCGAACGCCGCCGCGTCGGTCACGGGAGCGCCGTCGTCGCCGGCCAGCACCCCTTCGGGAAGCTCCTCGCCGTGCCGCGCGGCCTGCCTGACCCGCCCGGTGGGCATGGCGGTGGTGCTCATGTCCAGCACGAACGGCGGATGCCCGCCCGCGGGGGCCGCGACGCTGATCGGATTGGTGCCCAGCATCGCCACCGCGCCGCCGGGCGGCCTGGCGATGCGCTGCCGGCCGCAGTTGCTGGCGACGACGCCGACCATGCCGTACTCGACCGCGCGCAGCGCGTGGTGCCCGGCGCAGCCGAGATGGGTGCCCCCGCGTACGGAGACCAGGCCCACGCCGTACGTCGAGGCGCGGCCCGCGGCGATCTCCATGGCCAGGCCGGCGGCCCACAACCCCAGGGCGCGATCGGCGTCGAGCAGCACGGCCGCCCCCCGGTCGGCCAGCACGGACGGCTCGGCCAGCGGATCGACCCGCCCCTCGTCGAACAGCGGCAGGTAGAGCCGGGTCAGGTTGGCCAGGCCGTGCGAGGTCATGCCGACGAGGTCGCCGTAGCACAGCGCGGCGGCGGCCTCGCGGGCGCGTTCCGGGGCCAGGCCGCGGGTGGTGAACACGGCGGCGACGAAGTCCAGCAGGTCGTCGTGGCGCACCCGTACGGCGGCCCGCGCCGGCCGGGCGACTGCCGGGACCGGCGGGTACGGCTGCGCGGGCGGTGCGTCCGTCGCGGGTGGGGCGGTGGGGTTCATGCTCCTCGTCCAATCCTGTCGTCGGTGAAGGCGATCATCAGCCGGGCCACGGCGGCGGCGAACCCGGCGAGTTCGGCGGCCCGCGCGAACTCCCCTTCGGCATGGGCGTTGTTGCCGGCCAGGTCGCCCGGCCCCAGGACGACCGTGCAGGCGTCCCCGACGCCCGCCATCCAGATGGCGTCGCAGGTGAAGGCCGGTTCTCCGGCGGGCCAGGGCGGGATCCCGGCCCGGTCGCGCAGGAGCGCGTGGCCCCACGCGTCACGGTCGTCGAGCACCGGCAGGCCGCGTTTGCGCCACTCCAGCCGGGTGACCGCCCTGGCGTCGCGGGCGGTCCTAGCGAACAGGGCGGTGCCGCCGAAGGCCGCCGCGAAGGCCGCGAGCCCGTCGTCCAGGGCACGCGCGAGGTCCCGTTCCAGGCGGCGTCCGGTGGCGGGGGTGGCGTAGGGCAGGTTGAGCAGGAGGGAGCCGCGGCCGTACACCTGGTTGTGGCGGGTGCCGGTGTGCAGGCCCGCCACGCACACGGTGTCCGGGTCGAGCGCCCTGGCCAGGTGCTGGGCCAGGAAGCCGAGCAGGACCGTGGCGTTGTGCCCGGCGGCCGGGCGGTCGTCCACGGCGTGGTCGCCGTCCACCACGATCCGCGCGGTGGCGGCGGCCGTGCTGCGCGGCAGGAACCGTACGCCGGTGGGCTCGCAGAAGACGTTGAGCCGCCCGACGTAGCCGCGTTCGACGAGCGGGCGGGTGCCGAGCACGCCCATGGCCCCGCCCTCCTCGCCCGCCACGGCCTGGATCAGCACCCCGACCTCGCGCCCGATGGCCGGACGGCACGCGCGCGCCGCCCGCAGCCCGGCCAGCAGCGCGACGGCCGGGCCCTTGGCGTCGATCGCGCCGCGGCCGTGGAACCGCTCGCCGTCGAAGCCGGCCGGTCCGCCGCCGGCGACCGTGTCGAGATGCACGTTGAACATCACCGTGCGGGACGCCGGGAGCCCGGGGCCCATCCGCAGCACCAGGCTGGGCTGGCCGTCCAGGAAGCCGGGCAGGCCGAGGGCCTCGCGCACGGGCGCGGGGACGTCGGCGCGGTCCAGCTCGGCCGGGCGCACCGAGGTGTGCCGCACGGTGCGGAAGCCGAGCGCCGCGGCGGCCCGCGCGTACTGCTCCTGGGCCTCGCGCAGCCGCGGCGGCGGCCCGGCCGGTCCGGTCTCCAGCGGGCCCGCCGTGGGCAGCCGCAGCAGCCTCAGCAGCAGGTCGCGCTCCGCCGCGTCGAGAGGCACGGCGTCAACGTCCATCGACCTGCCCCACCAGCCGTTCCAGCGCCCGCCCGTACCGGACGAACGCGGCCCGGTCGCCGGCGCCCGGGTCGTCGAGGTGGGGGCGCAGCCGCAGGTGCGGCTCGATGGACAGGGCGCCGGCGTAGCCATGGGCGGACAGCAGGCGCAGGCATTCGGCGACGCCCGCCCGCCCCTCGCCGGGCAGCACGTAGACGACCTCGCCGCCGGGGCCGGTGACGGCGTCCTTGACGTGGACGTGCGCGACGTACGGGACGACCTCGCGCAGCATCGGGGCCGCCGGGTAGCCGTGGGCGACGCCGTTGCCGATGTCGAACAGCAGCCGCAGAGCCGGGCTGCCGATCCCGGTGACCAGCTCCAGCATGCGGTCGGCGCGGTCGCCCGCCCAGCCGGCGCAGTTCTCGTGGACCAGCAGCAGCCCGGCGTCCTCGGCCCGGCGGGCCAGCTCGCGCAGCCGCTCGCGGACCCTCCGCCCCCACTCGGGCTCGGGCAGGCCGCCCGAGGGGAAGGACATGATCCGCACCAGCCGCGTCCCCAGCACCGGGCAGCGGCGGGCCAGCACGTCGAGCTCGGCGAGGTCGAGCGCGAAGTCGCCGGTCACCGGCCGCGACCAGTCGCCGATCTTCGAGGCGACCGCGACGACCTCGGCCCGCGCCTCGCGCAACCGCCGCGCCGCGCGCCGGAACGCCTGCTCGCCGAGCGCGGCGACCGGCACGCCGTCGACCGTGCGCAGCTCCAGCCGGTTCCAGCCCAGCTCCCCCACGGCGGCGAGCTGGCCGTCGAGGTCGGGGGCGGCCTCGTCGCCGATGCCGGCCAGCTCAGGAGGTGGTGCCTGCACGCGGCGCCTCCTCACGCCCCGGCTCGTGCGCCGCGCACAGGTGCTTGGCCTCGGTGAGCAGCCGCACGGCGTCGACCTGGACGGGCAGCGCGCCGGGCGAGCGGCGGGCGCGGGCGTAGCGGCGGTAGGCGGCCAGCAGGAAGGCGGGCAGGGCGTCGTCGGTGAACACCGTACGCCGTTCGCCCTCGGCCGTGGCCACCCTGAGCTGGGCGGTGTGGTCGGCGTCGCTGCACGGGTAGTGGCCGGTGAGCGTGCCGCGGTCGAAGTGCAGGGTGATGCGGCGCTCCCGTACGGGCGAGGTCAGGTCGGAGTCGATCTCCGTGCGCACGCCCGAGTAGTGGTCGAGCCGCAAACTGGCCCGTCCGAGCCGGGGAAGCCGCAGGCGTTCGGTGACCATGTCCTCCCAGGACGCCGCCGAGATCCGGGCGCCCCCGGCCAGGCTGAGCACCACGGCGAGCGCGTGCGGCATCTCGATGTCGAAGGCCGTGGTGGCGTCGGGACGCGCCGCGCTGCGGGTGAACCTGGGCTTGTTCTGCACCACCCGGATCTGCCGCAGGGGGCCGAACTCCTCGGCGCGCATCGCCGCCCGCAACCGGCCGGTGAGCGTGCTGTCGAGCCAGTGGGTGGCGACCGTGAGGTCGAGGCCCCAGCGCCGGCGTACCCGGGCCACGGCGGCCAGCCCGACCAGGTCGAGCGCGAGCGGCTTCTCCACGATGAACTTGCGGTAGCCGAGCGGCGCCAGCCGGGCCAGCATCCCGGCCCTGACGTGCGGCGGGGTGCACAGGTGCACGACGGTCCGGTCGGGGGGCGCCAGAGTGGCCGCCTCCTCGGGCGACCCGGCCGTCACCGCTCCCCGCACGCCGCCGGGTGGCAGGAGGGGGTCGAGGACGACGACCGGGTCGGGCGCCAGCAGCCCGGGGGCCGCCTCGCGCACCTTGGCCAAGGACGGCAGATGCAGCCCTGCGCCGGATCTGCCCATCCCGACGATGAATGCGTGCAACATGCTGGCGAGCGCCTCTACTCCGTCGCGTGCTCGGCTTTCCGGCCTGTACTTTTCCCGCCGGAAGGACGACCTCATTTGGCGCTGCCATTGTCGAATAACTTACCGTGACATGTCAATTACTTTAAGTTACGAGACGGCCTCTGACCAGGAGGGGCTGCTACCGGGCCACGAGCTCGCGGAGCGCGCGGGCGATCTCGGCGGGAGACTCCTCGGCCATGAAGTGTCCGGATGTGACCGTGTCGTGCCGCAGGTCGGGTGCCCAGGCCCGCCACACCGCCGCGGCGTCGTAACCGAGGGCGGCGCCCCAGTCCTGCTGGAGCACGGTCACCGGCATGCTCAGCCGGTTGCCCGCGGCCAGGTCGGCGCGGTCGTGCTCGACGTCGATCCCGGCCGAGGCGCGGTAGTCCGCCACGATCGACGGCACGGCGGCCCGGCAGGCGTCCAGGTACGCGGCCCGCACCTCGGCCGGGATGGCCGCCGGGTCGTTGGTCCACAGGTCGAGGAAGTGGCCGAAGAAGGCGTCCGGGCTCGCGCCGATGAGCTGCTCGGGCAGGCCGGGCGGCTGGGCCATGAGGTAGAGGTGGAAGCCGACGGCGGCGGTGACGCCGCGCATGACGTCCCACATGTCGAGGGTCGGCAGCACGTCGAGACAGGCCAGGTGGGTGATCGCCGCCGGGTGGTCGAGGCCGGCGCGGAAGGCGACCAGCGCGCCGCGGTCGTGCCCGGCCAGGGCGAAGCGCTCGTGGCCGAGAGCCGCGGCCAGGGCCACCACGTCGGCGGCCATGGTCCGCTTGGAGTAGACGTCCGGGCCGGTCTCGGCCGGCTTGTCGCTGGCGCCGTAACCGCGCAGGTCGGGGCAGATGACGGTGTGGTCCGTGGCCAGGTCGGCGGCGACGTGCCGCCACATCAGGTGGGTCTGCGGGAAGCCGTGCAGCAGCACGATCGGGCTGCCCGAGCCCCCGACGGCCGCGTGCAGCGTGACGCCGTCGGCGACGGTCACGCGGCGGTGGTCGAATCCGGGGATGGTCATGAGGTGCCCTCCTTCGATGGGTGACCGGTTCGGTTCCCAGCGTGCCGGGGGCGGATGAGCATCCGGTGAGCAGGAAGGATGGGGAGCGTGTTCGGGGTGCTGGGGCCGGTGGTGGCCTGGGACGACGAGGGTGAGCCGATCCCGCTGAAGGGGCCGCGGCACCGCGCCGTGCTGGCCCGTCTGATCGTCGCCCGGCGCCGGGTCGTCCCGGTGACGCGGCTGGTGGCGGACCTGTGGGACGATCCGCCGCCGGACGCGGTGGGCGCGGTGCGCACGTTCGTGGCCGCCCTGCGCCGGGCGCTGGAGCCCACGCGCCCGCCGCGCGCCCCCGCCCGGCTGCTGGTCACCGAGGGTCCGGGGTACGCCCTGCGCGCCGCGCCCGACGCCGTCGACGCCTGGCGCTTCGAACAGGCCGTGACCACCGGCCCGCCGGAACCGGCCCGGCTGACCGAGGCGCTCGGCTGGTGGCGCGGCCCGGCCTACGCCGAGTTCGCCGACGAGCACTGGGCGCGCGCCGAGCGTGCCCGCCTGACCGAGCTGCGGCTGCACGCCGTCGAACGCCGGGCCGAGGCGCAACTGGCGCTCGGCCGGGCCGCCGAAGCCGTCCCCGAGCTGGACTCGCACGTCGCCGAGCACCCCTGGCGGGAGGACGCCTGGCGGCTGCTCGCCCTCGCCCTCTACCGCACCGGACGCCAGGGGGACGCGCTGGCGGTGCTGCGCCGGGCGCGCACGCTGCTGGCCGAGCACCTCGGCGTGGACCCCGGGCCCCGGCTGCGCCGCCTGGAGTCGGACATCCTGCACCAGGACCGCGGCCTGGCCGCCCCCGCCGACGCCACGGCCCGGGTGTGGGCGCAGGCGGCCGAGGCGTACGACCGCACGGTGGGCGCCGGGGCCCGGGCGCGGCTGGAGTCGACGGTCGGCCTGCTGCGCAACCTCGCGGTGACCGGGGGCGGCGGCCTGGAGGCGGCGCGCGGACACCGTACGGCGGCCATCGCGGCGGCCGAGGAGCTGGGCGACCCGGAGCTGACCGCCCGGGTGATCGGCGCCTACGACGTCCCGGCGATCTGGACCCGGTCGGACGACCCCGAGCAGGCGGCCCAGGTCGTCGCCGCGGCGGAACGGGCCCTGGCCGGCCTGCCGCCCGGCGCGCCCGAGGCGGCGCGGGCGCGGCTGCTGGCCACCATCGCCGTCGAGTCGCGCGGCGTCCGGTCGGCCCGCGGCCCGCTGGCCGCCGCCGAGGCCGAGCGCATCGCCCGCCGCCTCGACGACCCGGCGCTGCTGGCGTTCGCGCTCAACGGGGTGTTCATGCAGGCGTTCGAGCGGGCGGGGCTGGCCTCCTACCGGGACGGGATCGGGGCCGAGCTGGTCGCGTTGTCCTCGCGGCACGGTCTGGTCACGTTCGAGGTGCTGGGGCATCTCGTGCGCGTCCAGGCGCTGGGGGCGCTCGGCGACTTCGGGGCCGCCGACCGGCACGCGTCCGCCGCCGACCGGCTGGCGGAACGGAACGAGCTGCCGCTGGTCAGCGTGTTCACCGACTGGTACCGGGTGTTGCGGGAGGCGGCCGGCGGGCGGGTGCCGGCGGCCGAGGAGGAGGCGGCCTACCGGGCGGCCGCGGCCCGGCTGGACGACGTCGGCATGCCGGGGTTGCGGCGGGGGCTGCTGCCGCTCGCGCTGCTGTCCGTACGGGTGCGGCACGGCCTGCCTGTCCTGGGCGAGGCCGATCGGGGCGACGTGGAGTGGGGGCCGTACGAGCCGTGGGTGCGGCCGTTCGTCCTGCTGGCGGAGGGGCGGGGCGCGCAGGCCGCCGAGGCGGTCGGCCGGATCCCGGAGCCGCCCCCTGACCTGCTGCTGGAGGCCATGTGGTGCCTGGTCGCGCGGGCCGCCGTCGCGGTCGGCGACCGGCGGGCGGCGGACCGCGCCCGCCGGGCTCTCGCCCCCGCCGCGGCGGAGCTGGCCGGAGCGGGCAGCGGCCTGATCACGCTGGGCCCGGTCGCCGGGTTCCTCGCCGAGCTGGGGGCCTAGCCCATGGCCGCCGGACTGTCGGTGGCGGGGTGTTCAATGGCGGGCATGACCACGCACGCGGACAGGCGCGGGATGTTCTGGGACATGGTCGCCGGCAGGGTTCCGCCACCGCCGGCGGCGGCGCTGCTCGGCTGGGAGCTCGTCGAGGTCGATCCGGAGGCGGGCACGATCGAGGTGGCGTTCCGGGCGGGTGAGCAGTTCGCCAACCCGGTCGGTGTGGTCCAGGGCGGCTTCCTGGCCGCGATGCTCGACGACACGCTTGGGCCCGCGCTGGTGGCCACGCTGCCGGAGGACCAGTTCGCGCCGACCCTCGACCTTCATGTGCAGTTCCTGCGTCCCGCGCGGCCCGGGCGGCTCGTCGGGCGGGGGCGCGTGGTCAGGCGCGGCAGAGACGTCTGCTTCCTCGCCGGCGAGCTCCTCGGCCCGGGCGGCGACGTCGTGGCCACGGCGACCGCGACCGTCATGGTCCGGACGACGGGCCGGCCCTGATCCGGCGCGAGGCCGGGGCCACCCCTGCGTGCGGCGGCCCCGGCGGTGTGCCGCGTGGTTACGGCAGGGCGTCGATGACGGCGTCGCGCCAGTCGTAGTTCATCCAGTCGTAGTTGGCCCACATGCCGCCGGTGACGGCGGCGAGCTCGTTGTCGTCGAGCTCGCGGGCGCCGGTCTCGAAGTCGTTCATCTGGGAACGTCCCCCTCTGTCGTGGTGAATGTCGCGCACTCACGGTCGCAGGAGGCGCTTGGGGGCGTCTTGGCGATCACTAGGAGCGGGTGGGGTGCCCGCTTGCGCGTCACTGAACGAGCGGCCAGGTGACGACACAGACCGCGAGAGCGATGCCGGCGGTGACGAACCGGACGGCGCGCGGCAGGTGCGGCATGGTCGTCCAGGCCGCCGCGGGGAAGGCGATCACGCCGCTGAGGAGGATGAGGTAGAACCCGATGACGAAGTCGGCCGGCATGAGCAGCAGCGCCACCTGCCAGATGGCCACCAGGTACAGCGCGGCCATCAGGGTGACCTGCCACGCCGGGCGTACGCGGAGCAGGTGCAGCAACGGCCAGGCGGCGACCAGCGCGACCCACCGGCCGTACTCCCAGGTCAGGAAGAGGTAGCCGATGCAGCCGGTGTACTCGCCGCAGTAACGCGCCCCCAGCGAGGGGATGAGGTCCGGCGTCAGGGCGGCCCATGCGAAGAGGGCGACGGTGAGGACGATCCCCGCCGCGCCGGCCAGGACCAGCCTTCTGGCCACGTTCTGCGCGGAGGGTGCGATGACCTGGGGGGCGATCATCCTTGCATCGTGACACCCGGGCACGGCGCTGTCGACGGGTGCGGCGGGTGGGTCAGGGGAGGTTCCACTCCAGTTGGCCGGCGGTCGCCTCGGGCTTCCAGGAGCCGACGGTCCCGCCGGTCTCCAGGGCGTCGGCGGTCGCCTTCAGCAGGGCGTGGTAGGAGCGGATGCGGATCCCGCCGGGGGTGAAGCTCATGTTGCCCGCGTGCTCGGTCTTGCCGACGTCACGGCGCACGGAGTCGACCACCAGGCTGTTGCCCGTGCCGTCGGAGCCGACGGGGATCATGCGTCCGTCCCACCATTCGGTGCGGGGGTCGTCCGAGTCGTCGGTGGCGTCGATCTGGCACAGGGTGCGCCATTCGTCCCGGATCTGGCGGATGGTCGCGTTCACGTTGCCCAGAAACCCGAAGGGCCAGGTCGCCTCGGTGCCAGCGGAGCCGTTGTGGCGCAGCAGCGAGGCCCGCAGGTCGTCGGGGAAGGAAAGGCCCGTCTGGGCCTCGGCGACCGCGATGGTCCTCGCCCTTCCCGGCCCGCCGAGCGTGCGGTAGCTCCTGGGGGCGTTGGCCTTGAGCCAGGTCTCGATCCGCCGCCACTGCCGGTTGACCGCGCGGGTGACCTTGGGGTTGATCGCGCGTACGTGCGGCTTGGCCGTCCGTGGACGGCAGTCGGCGTCCACGGTCTCCTGGGCGAGAGGCGGTTCCTGGGACTCGGCGCGCTGCTGGTCGGCCGGTTCGAGGGCCGGGGACCACTCGATGTCCGGCTCCGAGCCGGAGTCCACCTGCCACTGCGGTTCCGTGGCGCAGCCGACGCCGGCGTCCGCGTACACCTGGGCGCAGGGCAGGTACTCGGCCTCGGTCGCGGCTTCTCCTCCCTTGGAGAACACAGCCGACTCCAGGACCTGCGCGCCCCCGGCCAGCAGGACGACCGCCAATGCCACCATGGCCCAGCGGTTCAGCCGCCGCCGGGTGGGGCCGTCGAGGGGCTGCCGGTCCGCGAAGAAGGCGGCGACGGCGGGGTGGTCGAAGAAGCCGGCCGGCCTGGTGGCGTAGCGCTCGATGTCCGCCTTCGTCGGCGTGCCGAGGATCGGGACGGGCGGCCACGGCGGCGGGGTGTCCCGCTCGGGAGGCGGTCCGTCCAGGGCCGGACGCTCGTCGGGCAGGGCCGGGTACGGTGTTCGCGAGCGGCGGACGAACACGACCGCCGCCACCGCCACGGCCGCCGCCGCGAGCGCCCACCACAAGCCCCGAGAGGTGATCATCCGCCGCACCTGCGGCACAGTACCGGAAGGCACCGACATGCCCGGAGAAATCACTCCAAATGGTTCGACGCTGCGGGCGCCGGACGCGTCAGAGCCAGTGCCAGGTGACCCCGGCCTCCCGGGCGGCTCCGGTCAGCCACTCCTCGAAGGCTGCCTCGCCGGCGGCCTTCAGCGTGGCCGCGTCCGCCACGGCCTCCTGCCGTTCGACGACCTGGCCGGTCAGGAAGCCCTCTTCGTAGGGGACCGGGCCGGCGGCGCCACCGGCCGGCAGCTCCCGCAGCGGTACGGGCAGCTCGCCCGCCCACGTCCGGGCCCTGGTCAGCCGCAGGTCCCAGCGGCCGGCGAGCGGCCCGTCGAGCTCGGCCGCCTCGACCGGCTCGTCCGACAGCACCCAGGCCGCCCGTACCTGGGCGAACCGGTCACGATGACGGTCGAGGTACGCCGGAGCCAGCTCCGCCCGCTTCCGGGCGCGGAACCGCCGGTCCTTGGCGGTCATGGTCATGTGGTCGTGGAACGCCTCGGCGCTCATGCCCATCCGGTCCAGCCACTCCGCCATCGTGTCGTGGCCGAGCAGGCCGCGCCGCCTGCGGAACCCGTCCGCGGCGGCCTGGACGTCCGCCAGGCCGACCTCCTCCTGCTCGGCGGCGTTGCGCAGCACGCAGAACCGGACCAGCTCCTCCTGCGGTGACATCCCGGGACGCGCCAGCGAACGCAGCATGAGCATCGCCTCGGACACCGACACGTGCGTCCCGTCCACGGTCAGCACGTAACCGGCGGCCCAGTGGGTCGAGTGGTCGACCAGCCAGGACGTGCCGTCCTCGGCCTGCACGCCGAGCATGATGGTGCCGCCCGACGGGTGGTCGAGCAGCAGGTCGTAGTCGACGACCGGCGAGCCGGGACGCGGGCTGGTCACCAGCTGGGCGCCGAGCCGCGGGTGCGCCTGGGCCCAGGCGGCGGCGGTGCGGCGGGCCTCCTCCACGGCCGAACGCCGGCGGGTCAGCCCGTGCAGCAGGTTCACGCCGCTTTCGAGGGCCGGCCCGAGGGAGAGCTGAGTCATTGCGCGTCCGTTTCTCCGGCGGTGAGCCAGTCGGCGACGGCGTCGCTGATGGGCAGGCCGGTCAGGTCTTCGATCCAGGCCCACTGGCCGTTGGGGTTGATCTCCAGGAAGACGTACTCCCCGTCGGGGGTGAGGATGAGGTCGATCGCCCCGAAGGACAGGCCGAGCGCCGCGGCCAGGTCGACGCAGCGGCGGGCGACGTCGTCCGGCAGGCGGTGCACGCTGTGGCGGGCGCGGGCGAAGTCGTAGTGACGCCAGTCGTCGCGGGTGCGCGGCGAGTCCTGGGAGGCGATCTCGGCGGTGAACACCTGCTGTCCGACCACGGTGACCCGCAGCTCCACCGCCTTGGGCACGTACGGCTGGAGGATGACCGGCTCGTGGACGATCCGCCCCCGGCCGCCGAGCGACCGCCGGGTGACCACGGTCGTGTAGACGGCGTGCGCGCCGCCGTCGATCTCGAACAGGGTGTGCTCCATCGCCTTGGCGATCAGCCGCCCGTCCGCGTGTTCGTAGGCGGGCACCAGCTCGGACGGGTCGTTGGTGATCACCGTCCGGGGCACGGCGAAGCCCAGCCGCCGGGCCAGGGCCAGGTGGACCAGTTTGTTGTGCGCCCTGCGCAGCACCGGTTGGCGGGCCGGCAGCCAGCGCGCGTCCAGCAGGTCCCAGAAGCCGTCGGTGAACCACTCCGACAGCTCGCCCACCCGCGCCCGGAGGTCGTCCGCGGTGACGTCGTCCGCGGCGCGCGGCCGTCCGGGGCGCCGGGTCCAGACGGCCGTCGTGCCGGAGAGGTCGAAGACCTGCCCGTCCCTGGTCAGGACCAGTTCCTCACCATCCGCGCCGAAGCGCGCGGTCAGCCGGGCGGCGGACGGGTACTCGCCCGGATCCCACCACAGGACGTCCGCGCCCCGGGCCTTCAGCTTCGGCAGCACCAGGTCGACGGTCGCGTCGCCGGGCTCGCTCAGAATCAGTAGCACGTGTCCCCCCAGCCGCGCGGGAGGAGAGCGGGCTCCCCTCCCACGCGACCGCGAATCGTCTCTATCAGTAGTCGGAGACCCAGTCGGTGGGCGGGTTGCCGTTGGTGCCGTAGCAGCGCTGCATCCGCATGCCGCCCGCGACGAGGCCGAGATCGGCCTCCTCGATCACCGCCAGTTCGTCACCCAGATCGTCCAGACTCACGATCTTCTTGCTCATGGTCGTAACCTCCCTTCACATCGAGCTGCGAGCCCCCCGGCTCGCGGACGTGCGGGCACGTCCTCAGCTCGTGCGCCAAGCCCACCATCCGGAGATTGGAAGTGGCTTGGATGTGACTTGAGAGGTGGAAGTGAAGAAAGTCCGGTTCAGCCGCGCGGGGCCAGCGCCGCGCGGACGACCTCGCGGGCCAGCAGGCGGGCGGGGTCCACGACGGGGACCGGGACCGTGGCCGGGTCCAGGGCGAGCAGCACCTCCGTGCACGCGGCGACCACGCGCCGGGCGCCGCGCGCGGCCATCGAGCGGGCCTGCGCGGCCAGCGCGTCGGCGTGCTCCCGGCCGGCGCGGCCGCCCTTGACGGCGGCGATGGCGGCCATGACCTCGCGCTGGCCGGGCTCGTCCGGCTCGATCGGGGTCACGCCGTGCCGGCGCAGCGCGGGGCCGTACAGGTCGGCGCGGAGCGTGCCGGTGGTGGCCAGCAGCCCGGCGGCGGGGACGCCGTCGGCGGCGAGGGCGGCGGCGGTGACCTCGACGATGCTGACCAGCTCCAGCCCGGCCTCCTCGGCCAGGCGCGGCACGAACGCGTGCGCGGTGTTGCACGGCACCGCCAGCAGCTCGCACCCGGCCCCGCTGAGCGCCCCGATGCCGCGCCGCAACTGCGGGGTCGGGTCCTCACCCTGCCCGAGCAGGCTCGTCGACCGGTCGGGGACGCGGGGGTCGCCCCAGATGACGACCGGCACGTGCTCCTGGTCGCTGGTGGCGGCGGTCTCCTCCACGAGCTTGCCGTAGAAGTCGACGGTAGCGGCCGGGCCCATGCCGCCCAGCACGCCGACCATCCTGGCCCGGCCGAGCGAGGTCATCCGCGGGTCTCCCTTTCGGTGGCTGCGCCTGACGGCGGTCGGGCCCAGGATCCCGGTATAGGGTGTCCCGACCGCTGGAACGCGGCAATCGGACATCAAGGGAGGATCAGTGCAGGATTCCGGCGTGCAGCCGCCCTCGTTGCTGGCCGAGTCCGACCTTGAGCTCATCGACGCCCTGCAGATCAGCCCGCGGGCGAGCTGGGTGGAGGTGGGGGCGGCCGTCGGTGCCGACCCGGTGACGGCGGCGCGGCGCTGGCAACGGCTCACGAGCACCGGCGAGGCGTGGACCACGGTCGCCCTCGGCCCCCGCCAGATGCACGCGCTGAGCATGGCGTTCCTGGAGATCGACTGCGCGGCCGGCGCGGCGGCCGAGGTGGCGGCGGCGCTGGCGCGGGAGCGCCATCTGATCACCGTCCAGCATGTCGCCGCCGGGCACGACCTGTTCGTGATCGCCGTGGCTCCGTCGATGCCGGCCCTGGCCGACCACGTGCTCACCGCGCTGCCCCGGGTGCCGGGCGTGGCCAAGGTCCGCACGCACGTCGCCACGCGGGTGTTCGAGGCGTCGTGCCGCTGGCGGTTGCGGGTGCTGCCGCCGCGCACCGCGGCCGCCCTGGCCAGGCGGCCGGCCGCGCCGGAGTCGACCAGGGAGATGGACGAGATCGACCGGCGGCTGTTCACCGCCCTGCTGCCCGACGGCCGCGCGCCCTACGCCGAGCTGGCCAGGGCGGTCGGCACGTCCGAGCGCACGGTGCAGCGCCGGCTGACCAGGCTGGTGGCCACCGGCGACCTCGACTTCCGCTGCGACCTGGCACGTTCGCACGCGGGCTGGCACTCGGCCGCGCTGCTGTGGCTGCGGATGCCCGACGCGCTGCTGGAGGAGACCGGCCGGGCGCTGCTCGGCTGGCCGGAGACGCGTACCTGCGCGGCGCTCGCCGGGCCGCGGAACATGCTGCTGACGGTGGGCCTGCACGGCGTGGCCGACCTGCATCCGCTGGTGGTGCGGCTGGAGGAGCGCTTCCCGCACGTGACCGTGGCCGACCGGCAGATCGTGCTGCGCCAGTCGAAGCTGTACGGGCGGCTGCTCGACCCGTACGGCCGGTGCGCCGAGGTGGTGCCGGTGGATCCGTGGAGCCTGCCCGGGGCGGCCTGACCAGCGGATCCTCGGGGGTCAGCGCGGCTCGGGGATCGTCCCGCCGCGGGCCTCCCTGCACATCGCCGCCCGGAGCACGGCGGCCTCGCTCGTGGCGACGAGCTGCAGGTCGCCGACGGCGAGGGCGGGCAGGCCGAGCGCCGACACGGTCGCGGTGATCCGGCCGACCTCGCCGCGCACCCGGGCCTCGTCGCAGCCGACCCGGGGCGCGGGGGCGCCGAGCGTCGGCATGACCAGCAGGTCGATCCCCTCGATGGTGGCCGCGAACGCGGCCCGCAGCGCCGCCAGCCGCTCGGCGGCCCGCCGGTACTCCTCGTGGCCGACACCGCCGGCGGCGGCCAGCTTGGCCCGTACCCCGGGGCTGTAGCGGGCGGCGCACTCGGGGAAGGTGCCCTCGTGCGTCCGGCGCGCCTGCGCGCCCACGATCGTCCAGTACGGCTCCAGCACCTCGGCGGGCAGGGTCACCTCGCGCAGCCGCGCGCCCAGCTCGGCGAAGTCCCCGGCCTGGTCGCAGCCCTCCGCGACGCCCACGACCAGCCCGGCCAGCGAGTCGGGCGGCTCGACGGCCTCGCCGGTCAGCGCCTGCCAGACGCGGGCGCAGTCGGCGACCGAGGTGGTCATCGGGCCGACCACGTCGAAGGCCGGGGCGAGCGGCGCCACCCCGGCGGCGGGCACGGCCCCCGAGCGCGGGCGCAGGCCCACCACGCCGCAGCAGGCCGCGGGCATGCGCACCGAGCCGCCGGTGTCGGTGCCGAGCCCGAACCGGGCGATCCCGGCGGCGAGCGCCGCGGCGGTGCCGCCGCTCGAACCGCCGGGGGTCAGGTGCGGGTGGCGCGGGTTGCCGACGTCGCCCCAGTGCGGGTTCTCGCTGGTCACGCCCCAGGCGAACTCGTGCTGGTTCGCCTTGCCGACCAGCAGCGCGCCGGCCGCGTCCAGCAGCTCGACGCAGCGGGCGTCGGCCAGGGCGGGTTCGGCGCCGTACAGGGCGGAGCCGCGGGTGGTGGGCAGGCCGGCCACGTCGATCATGTCCTTGACGACGTACGTCCAGTTCCGCAGGGGGCCGTCCGGCGTGCTGCGGTCGTCGCGCCCGAGGCGGTCGAGGACGGGCTCGGGGCCGGCCTCGATGAGGATGTGGTGCCCGCTGTGGAGGCGGATTGCCTCGGCGGACTGGGCGATCGCCGCCTCGCGTTCCACGGTGGAAGATCTCCTTAGCCTTGCGCGGGCACGGCGACGCCAGGTGGCCGCGGCCCGGGGGATGATCCGGCACATGCTGGCAGATGGGCCCCGGCCGCGTCGAGAGGCGGTTCAGACGGTCAGCTCGTCCAGCAGCCACTGCAGGCGGGCGGTCTCGCGGTCGGGGTGGACCAGCGTGAAGATGCTGCGGCTGATGTTGAGCCACGGCACGTCGACCACCACGACGTCCTCGCCGTGGCCGCGCAGCGCGAGGTCGGGGATGAGGGCCGCGCCCACGCCGGCGCCGATCAGCGACAGGGTGATCTTGAAGTCGTCGGAGTGGCAGACCACCCGCGGGTGCAGGCTCCAGTGGGCGAACAGGGCCTCGAAGAGGGTGGCGTCGCTGCTGGCCGGATGGTGCATGATCCACGGCAGGTCCACGAGCTGCTCGGCCCGGTACGGCGACAGGTCCGGCCAGAGCCTGGGCAGGACGAGCCGGTACCGGTCCTCGGCGATCCACCGCCTGTTGAGCACCGAAGGCCACGACAGCCCGGTGTTGCCGACCTGGTAGACCACCGCGGCGTCCATCTCGCCACCAGTGCCCAGACGGGCGATGAGCTGCGACGACTCGGCGACCGACAGCCGGATCCCGGCCCGGTCCTCAGGCTCCATCCGCCGCATGACGTCGGCCAGCACGCCGGTGAAGCTGGGGAACAGCCCGAGCCGGATCTGCGGCTCGCTGTTGCGGTGCACCGCCTGGACGGTGGCCACCATGCGCTCGATGTCGGCCAGCACGGTCTCGGCCTGCCTGGCCAGCACCTCCGCCGCGCTGGTCGGCAGCACGCTGTGGGCGAAGCGGTCGAACAGCCGCACGCCGGTCTCCCGTTCCAGCGCGGCCATCTGCTGGGAGACGGCCGAGGAGGTGTAACCGAGCCGGTTCGCCGCCGCCGCGAACGACCCCAGGCGCACGACCTCACGCAGTGTGCGCAGATGTTCTGGCTTGAGCATAAGCGTTCCTTGCTCTCAGCGCTGCTAAATGTCGTGTTTATATCGCTTCCTACTTCTTTCCACCACTTCTACAGTGAGCCGCACCACCCCACCCGAAACCCCTGAGAGATCCATGACATGCGCGTATACCGCAACGCCACCATTCGCACCGGCACCAACGGCGCCCCCGCCGCCCAGGCCATGGCCGTGGACGGCGAGCTGATCGTCGCCGTCGGAACCGAGGCCGACGTGCGTGCGGCGGCGGGCCCGGGAGCCGAGCTGGTGGACCTCGACGGCGCCGCCGTGCTGCCCGGCCTGTACGACGCCCACATCCACACGGCCCAGTACGCCCAGAGCCTCGGCGCGGTCGACCTGCGCGACGTGCGCTCCCTGGACGAGGCCCTGGCCAAGGTGGCCGCGCACGCGGCGACCCTGCGGCCGGGCGCCTGGCTGTTCGGCGGCCGGTGGAACAGCAACATCTGGAACCCGCCGGTCCAGCCCGACCGCAAGGCCCTCGACTCGGTCTGCCCCGACCTGCCGGTGGCGCTGCCCAACGTCGACGGCCACACCGTCTGGGCCAACTCCGCCGCCCTGCGGATGGCCGGGATCGACGCCTCCACCCCCGACCCGGTCGGCGGCGAGATCGTCAGGGACGCGTACGGGGAGCCCACCGGCATCCTGCGCGAGTCCGCCTCCTACCCGCTGCGCGCCCTCATGGTCTCCGGCGACCTGCGCGACCTGCTGCGCGCCGGCCAGGAGGAGCTGCTGTCGTTCGGGCTGACCAGCGTGCACGACATCGACGGCGAGGACTGCCGGGCCGCCTACCTGGAGCTGCGCGACGCCGGCCAGCTGAAGATCCGCGTGCACAAGGCGATCCCCACGGTCGCCCTGGAGGCCGCCATCGCCGAGGGCCGCCGTACCGGCCAGGGCGACGACTGGGTCCGCACCGGGCCGGTCAAGGTGTTCAGCGACGGCGCGCTGGGCTCGCACACCTGCCACATGCACGAGGCGTTCGCCGGTGAGCACGACAACACCGGCATCGCGGTCACCCCGTACGAAGACCTCGTGCGGATCTTCAGCAAGGCGGCGGCGGCCGGCATCGCGGTCGCCACGCACGCCATCGGCGACCGCGCCAACCGGCTGGTCCTCGACGCCTACGAGGCGATCGGGACCACCGCCGGCCTGCGGCACCGCATCGAGCACGCCCAGCACCTGCGCCCCCAGGACCTGACCAGGATGGCCAGGCTGGGCGTCGTCGCCTCGATGCAGCCGGTGCACTGCACCACCGACATCGCCCTGGTGGACTCGCTGCTCGCCGGCCACGACCTGGCCTCCTACGCCTGGCGAGGCATGCTCAACGCCGGGGTCGCGCTGGCCTTCGGCTCCGACGCGCCGGTGGAGAGCCCCGACCCGTGGGCCGCACTCTACGCCGCGGTCACCCGTACCCGGCAGGACGGCACGCCCGCCGGCGGCTGGCAGCCCGAGCAGCGGCTGAGCATGGCCGAGGCGATCACCGCGCACACCCTCGGCGCCGCGTACGCGGCCGGCGAGCAGGACCGCAAGGGCGTGCTCGCGCCCGGCATGCTCGCCGACTTCATCGCCGTGGACACCGACCCGTACCTGGAGCCGCCGGAGGCGGTGCTGCGCACCCAGGTCCTCACCACCGTCGTCGGCGGCGAAGTCCGCTGGCAGCGATCCTGAAGGAGCACCCCCTCGTGAACATCCGCACTCTCTCCGCCCTCGCCGCCGGCGCGCTGCTGGCCGCCACCACCGCCTGCGGCGCCCAGTCCCTGGACGGCGGCGGCGACGCCGCGGCCCCCGCGGACGGCGGCGCGGCGGCGGTCACGCTCGACCAGGCCCCCACCGAGGAGAAGGCGGCCGACGTGATCAACGCCATCACCCCGGACCAGGCTCTCGCCGCCAAGGCGCCCGCCCGCCTGAAGACGCAGGGCCTGAAGGTCGTGACGTCCGTCGGCTACCCGCCCATGGAGCTGTACGCGAGCGACGGCAAGACGGCGATCGGCTTCGACCCGGCGCTGGCCAGGGCCATCGCCAGGAAGCTCGGCGCCAAGGTGACCATCTCCGACGAGGAGTTCAACTCCCAGATCCCCGGCGTGCTCACCGGCCGCTACGACTTCGTCATCTCCTCGATGAGCGACACGCCGGACCGGCAGAAGCAGGTCACGTTCGTGGACTACGTGCAGGCCGGCGCCGGTCTGCTGGTCAAGAAGGGCAACCCGGCCAAGATCGGCGGCCCGGCCGACCTGTGCGGCAAGACGGTGTCCGTCGTCGACAACGGCTCGTCCATGGAGCTGGCCGAGGGGTACGACGCCGACTGCAAGAAGGCCGGCAAGACGGCCGTGAACATCCTGAAGTTCCCCGGCGACCAGGAGGCCCTGATCCAGGTCACCGGCGGGCGGGCGCAGGCCACCATCACCGACTACGTGGTGGCCGCCAGCAAGGCCGCCGACCCCAAGCTGGAGGTCGAGGCGATGGCCCTGGAGGGCACCGAGAGCCCGTGGGGCATCGGCATGAAGCCCGACGACAAGGAGCTCGTCGACTCGGTGAAGGGCGCGCTCGACTCCCTCATCACCGGCGGCGAGTACGCCAAGCTGCTGAAGGCGTGGAACCTGGACAAGCTGGCCGTCCAGTCCGCTGTCGTCAACGGCGGTAAGTGATCATGCGCACGGAGCCCTTCACCGGGCCGTCCGGGGAGCACGTCCCGGTCGCCAGGACGCGCCACTGGGGCCGTCTGGCGGCCGCGGCCGTCGTGACCGCGATCGCCGGCTGGCTGGTCTACCTGGTCGTGGTGAACCCGCGCCTCGACTGGGGCAAGGTCGCCGAATACCTGTTCAACGACCGCATCCTGGCCGGGGTCTGGGTCACCATCGAGATCTCGGTGCTGGCGACCGTGCTGGGGCTGGTGCTCGGCGTCGCCGTGGCGATCATGCGGCTGTCGCACAACCCGGTGCTCAGCGGGCTGGCCACGCTCTACATCTGGTTCTTCCGCGGCACGCCGGTGCTGGTGCAGCTCATCTTCTGGTACAACCTGGCCTTCCTGTTCCCCGAGCTGGTGCTCAAGGTGCCGTTCACCATGATCGGCGTCAAGTGGGACACCAACGAGGTGATGACCGGGTTCACCTCGGCCATGCTGGGGCTCGGGCTGAACCTGGCGGCGTACTTCGCCGAGACCGTACGGGCCGGGATCCAGGCCGTCGACCACGGCCAGACCGAGGCCGCGTACGCGCTGGGCATGACCCCGGCCAAGCGCATGCGCGTGATCGTGCTGCCGCAGGCGCTGCGGATCATCATCCCGCCCACCGGCAACGAGTTCATCTCCATGCTGAAGACCACCTCGCTGGTCTACGTGGTGGCCGGGCACGACCTGATGACCAACGCCAGCCAGATCTACAAGGCCAACAACCTGATCATGGAGCTGCTCATCGTGGCGAGCCTGTGGTACATGCTGATGACCGCCGTCGCGACCTTCCTCCAGGGCCGCCTGGAACGCCGGTTCGGCTCCGAGGCCGTACGGCTGGTCCGCGGCGGCGGCCTCGCGGCCCGGATCCTGCCGAAGGCGGCGGCGTGAGCCCCGTCGTGCACGCCACGGGCGTGCGCATGGGCTTCGGCGACACGCAGGTGCTCAACGGCGTCGACTTCACCGTCGCGCCGGGCGAGGTGAGCTGCGTGATCGGGCCGTCCGGTTCGGGCAAGTCGACCTTCCTGCGCTGCGTCAACGGGCTGGAGCCGGTGCTCGGCGGCAGCCTGCGGGTGCTCGGCGAGGAGGTCGGGCACAGCCTGCGCGAGGGCCGCTACCGGCCGTGGACGCCCAAGGAGTTCGCCGTCTTCCGCCGCCGGATCGGCATGGTGTTCCAGCGGTTCAACCTGTTCGCCCACCAGAGCGCCCTGGAGAACGTGGCCTGCGCCCCCGTCCACGTCCTCGGGGTCTCGGCGGAGCGGGCCCGGGCGACCGCGATGGAGCACCTGGAGCGCGTCGGCCTGGCCGCGCACGCGCACAAGCGGCCCCACCAGCTCTCCGGCGGCCAGCAGCAGCGGGTCGCCATCGCCAGGGCGCTGGCGATGAGCCCGGAGCTGATGCTGTTCGACGAGCCCACGTCCGCGCTCGACCCCGAGCTGGTGGACGAGGTGCTGGAGGTCATGCGCGGCCTGGCCGCCGACGGCATGACGATGGTCGTGGTCACCCACGAGATCGCCTTCGCCAGGGAGGTCGGCGATCGACTGGCCTTCTTCGCCGACGGGGTCGTGGTCGAGAGCGGCCCGCCGGCCGAGCTGCTGGCCAACCCGGAGCACGAGCGGACCAGGGCGTTCCTGTCCAGCGTCCTGACCCAGGACCGCAGCTGACGCGAGGGGGCTCCGCCCGCCGGAGCCCCCTTCCCCTCCTTCTGTCGCGCGCTGAACCCCTTCTAGCGCGCGCTGAACCGCAGGAAACCGGCCGTCTGCGTCACGAGGACGAGCAGCGAACCGGCGATCAACGCCAGCCACAGGCCCCGCAGCCCCCACGCCCCCGCCGCCGGCCCCGCCACGGACGCCAGCAGGCCGTTCCCCAGGACGGCCGACCCCAGCGTCCAGGACGACCGCCTGAGCGCCGTCAGCCCGGCCGACATCACGATCGCGCAGTGGTCGGCCAGGGCGTGCACCACCGACAACGGCACCAGGCCGACGGCGACGGCGAGCACGGCGGCGTCCGAGGTGAACAGCCTGAGCACCGTCTCCCCCAGCGGGACCAGCACCAGCCCGCCGGCCAGCACGCCGGTGGCAGCGATGGTCAGAGCCGTCCGGTTCAGCCGGCGGGCCTCGCCCGGCAGGGCCGCCCTGGCGATCTCCGGCGTCGCGGCCTGCGCGACCGCGACGGCGGCCAGCCCGAGGAATCCGTGCAGCGACAGCAGGATGGCGTGCGCGGCCGCCCCCTGCGCCCCGGTCCGCGCGGCGGCGTACGTCACCCCGCCCATGACCGCGAACTTCACGACGAGCGTGGCCGACATCGGGACGCCCACCCGCGCCATCCGCAGGATCTCCCGCCATCGCGGGCGGCCCGGCCACGACGACCGCCCGGCCAGCTCGGGCAGACGCAGCAGCAGCGTGTTGGACACGGCGACGGCCACGGCGGTGGACGCCACCAGCGCCACCCCGCTGCCCTGGACGCCCATCTGCGGCACCAGGACGAGATGCAGCACCACCCCCGTGGCCGTGCTCGACAGGCCGGACCAGAGCACCAGGCGGCTGCGTCCGAGCGCGACCAGCACGCCGCCGGCGCCGCTGCCCGCCGAATACAGCAGCACCTGGAGCGCCAGCAGCGGCGGCAACGCCCCGAACTCGGCCACCACCTCGCCGGGCGCCCCGCCGATCCGCGCGATCATCGGGACGCCGAGCATGACGCCCGCGCCGGCCGTGCCGAGACCGGCGGTGAGCCACCGCGCGTCCTTCAGGACGAGCAGCGCCTCCGCCGGACGATCCCGGCAGGCGGCGACGAACGGCGCCATCCCCCGCAGGCCACCCGACACCGCGGCCGTCACGGGGGTGAGCACCGCGTTGACCAGCGCGAAGGCCGCCAGTTGGGCCGTGGCCTGGCGGCCGAGGAGGGAGGTGGTGACGAGCTGGGCGACGATCCCGGCGCTCATGGACAGGAAGAGCGGGACGGCCGCGGCGAGCAACGTGCGATGAGGTGTGGAGGGCATGAAAAGCAAGATCCCGGGGGCGCCTGCCCGCCGGGATGCGTGATCATTATATCGGTGCGCCGCCCGTCGTGTCCGCCCCTCAGCCGCCCCCGAGGCGGCCGGGCTTGAGTGGACGTCCGGAGCGAGTGTCCAGGGCGACCGTCTGCCCGCCCCGCCTCCCCCGGTCGTCCAGGCGTACGTGTGCGGGGTCGAGCCAGGTCACCCTGGGCAGGCCGGTCGAGCAGCACGTAGTGCCCGAGACTGCCGGCCAGGGCGCCGGCCACCGCGACCGCCGCCAGGGCCAGCAGGCCCGCGGCCATCCGGGCGCGGGAACGCGGAGTCGCGGCGGCACCCGGCTCCGGATCGTCGTCCATGTGCATCGAGGTTCTCCGCGGCACGGCCGGTTCAGCCGAACCTGGCCTCCAGCCTGATCCGCTGGTTGGTCCCGCTCTGCTCGAAGTCGGCGGTGACCTGCGGGGCGAAGGCGGCGGAGCCGGTCAGCTCGACCTGGAGCGGGTAGACCTCGCCGCCGGTGGCCGAGCGGTAGGTCGCGGTGATGCGGTACCGGCCCAGGGGCACGTCGACCACCGCCCAGCCGCTGTCCGTGTAGGCCGGCGTGCGGCCGGGGACGACCTTGCCGTCGCTGCCGTCGATCAGCGGGCCGACCGGGGTCATCGTCAGCCGTACGTCTGCTGGTCGACGTCCTCCGGAAGGTTGTCGAACCAGACCAGGCCGCCGTAGTGGCGTCCGTCGGCGCCGGGCCGCCTGCCGGTGACCAGCCAGGACGACGGCTCGCGGGGCAGTTGCGCGCGGTAGAGGTCGTTGCCGTCGCTGTGCAGCACGATGTCGCTGTTGTAGTAACGCCGGTCCTTCACCACGACCTTGGCGCCCTGCACCGGCCGGCCGGCCGAGTTCACCACCTTGCCGCGCACCACTACGCCGCCGCGCCGACGGTCGCGTCCGCCGCGTCGGCGGGGCCCGGCGCGCACCCGAGCACCGCCCCCAGGACGAGCGCCGCCCCCGTCCTGCCCAGAACCGACCGGGTCCTCGTCTCGCCCATCATCTCCCCGTCCGCCGACTGCGTTCTGCCTGACCGGTCAGACCCTGGCCGCGGCTCCTTGGAAACGACTGGAAACCACTGGAGACGGCCGGTCGGGGGCGCTCGGCCGGGCCGTCCGCGGCTGGGGCGGTGGGCGAGCCTCGGCTACAGTGGAGAGAAGAAGGTGCACAAGCAACCATGATTCAGGGAGGCAGAGCCCGTCGCGGCGGGCTCGTTGTTTTGAGAGGTCTGACGAGCAGTCTGGGGCAGGACGAAACCGGGGCCGTGTGGCGCGGCGCCCCCTACCCGGTTCTGGTGGTGGACACCGCAGGTGTCATCGCCCTGGCCAACGACGCGGCGCTGCGGCTGCTGCCCGGGGCGGTCCCCGGCGCGGCGCTGGCGGACAGCGCTCCCGCCTGGCTCTCCCACGCCCACGCCGCCACAATCCCTCTCCCTGACGTCATCCCGCCCGACGCCGCTCTTCCTGAGGGGGTGCGCGGTTCCATCGGGGCGGCCACGTTCGAGGCGCGTCCGGTCCGCGACGGCGACATGATCGCCTGGTGGCTGGCCGACACCACCGACCTCGACCGCGCCACCCAGGCCCTGCACCTCGAACGCGAGCGGACGTCGTTCCTCGACAAGGCCTCCAGCGAGCTGCTGTCCTCGCTCAACCTCGACCGCTGCCTGGAGGTGACCGCCCGGCTGGCCGCCCGCCACCTGGCCGACGCCGCGCTGGTCATCCTGCCGCCCTACCGGCGCCGGCACCCCATCGCGTACTGCGGGCCGGACGGCGTCGTCGTCCGCGAGGAGCTGGCCGTCGATCCCGAGGCCGTGCCGGGTCTCGCCGAGGCGCTGCAGGGCTACCCGCCGCTGCCCTCCCGCTGGATCGACCCCGCCACCGCCCCCGGCTGGCTGGCCCGCGACGGGCTCGGCGAGATCGGCTCGATGGTGGTGACCGCGCTGCCCGGCCACGGCGTCCCGGCCGGGGCGCTCGTGCTGCTGCGCGGCAGCGGCCAGGCGTGCTTCTCCGACGGCGAGGAGGTCTTCGCGCGGCTGTTCGCGGCCCGCGCGGGGGCCGCGATGTCCGCCGCCCGCCTGTACGCCGAGCAGGCCGACATCACCGAGACCCTCATGCGCGAGCTCCTGCCGCCCCGCGCGCGGAGCCTGCACGGCGTCGAGGTCGCCGCCCGCTACCGTCCCTCGGAGCACACCGCCCGCGTCGGCGGCGACTTCTACGACCTCCATCCGCCCGCCGAGGCCGGACAGGAGTCGCTGGTGGTGCTCGGCGACGTGGCCGGCAAGGGCCTGGAGGCGGCCGTGCTCACCGGCAAGATCCGGCACACCCTGCAGGCCCTGCTGCCGATGGCCGGCGACCACCAGCGCGTGCTCGAACTGCTCAACGGCGTTCTCATCAAGGGCGGCGACCGGTCCCGCTTCGTCACGCTCGTCCTGGCCTCGATCCAGCGGGCCGGCAACCGCGTCCTGCTCCGGGTCACCAGCGCCGGGCACGCCCCGCCGCTCGTCGTGCGCGGCGACGGGCGCGTCGACGTGGCCAGCACCAAGGGCACCCTCATCGGCATGCTCGAACGCGTCACGAGCGTCACCGACACCGTGGTCCTCGAACCCGGCGAGACCTGCCTGCTCTACACCGACGGCATCACCGAGGCCAAGGGCGGCCCGCTCGGCGACGAGATGTTCGGCGACGAGCGGCTGCAGGAGGAGTTGCGGCAGTGCGGCGGCATGCCGCCCGAGGCGATCACGGAACGTGTGGAGATGTTGTCGTCCCAGTGGGTAGGAGGTGGCGATCACGATGACATGGCCGTCATCGCCATCACCGCGCCGCGCGGGGCACATCTGAGCGCGGTGGGAGGACACGGACGGGGAAGGTTCACCGCATGACGCACGCAGACGGACTCTCCGCCTGGCGCGAAAAACTCTGGGACGCCGCTGTCGCCGGCGACGAGTACGCCGCCACGGACGCCGCGCTCGCCGCGCTCGACCAGGACATCTCGCTGGAAACCCTGCTGCTGGACGTGGTCGCCCCCGTACAGGCCCGCGTCGGCCGGGAGTGGGAGAGCAACCAGATCACCGTGGCGCAGGAGCACACCGCCACCGCCGTCAACGAGCGGGTGCTGGCCGCGCTCGCCCACCACCCCGCCGCCCGCGCCGCCGCCGCGAACGGCCCGGCACTCGGGCGCATCGCGGTCGCCTGCATCGACGGCGAGTGGCACGCCATGCCCGCCCGCATCCTGGCCGAGGTGCTGCGGCTTCGCGGCTGGCGGGTCGACTACCTCGGCGCGCAGGTGCCGACGCCCCACCTCATCACCCACCTGCACCGCACGGCCTGCGACGTGGTCGCGCTGTCCAGCTCCATCCCCACCCGGCTGCCCGGCGCCCACGCCGCCATCACCGCCTGCCAGGCGACCGGCACGCCGGTGATGGTCGGCGGCGCCGCGTTCGGACCGGACGGCCTCTACGCCCGGCTCCTCGGCGCCGACGCCTGGGCCGCCGACGGCGCCGCCGCCGCCGACCGGCTCGCCGCCGGCCCGCTGCCCCGCCCCGTCGCCGCCCGCCAGGCCGTGGACGACCTGCCGCACCTGGACGACCAGGAGTACACCATGGTCAGCCGGTCGGCCCGGAGCCTGGTCAGGGATGTCATGGGCGGCCTGGAGGAACGCGTACCGGCGATGGCGGACTACACGCCGCGGCAACGCCGGCACACCGCCGAGGACATCCTGCACATCGTCGACTTCCTGGCCACCGCGCTCTACGTGGACGACCCCGGGCTGTTCACCCGGTTCCTCACCTGGACGGCCGGCGTCCTGACCGCTCGCGGCGTCCCGGCGGGCACGCTGATGCCGGCTCTCGACCTGCTGGGCAGGCGGCTGGAGGACTTCCCGCGCGCCTCTGCACTGATCACCCACGGGCGCGACGCCGTGCGCGCCGCGGCCTCCCCGACCGACGAAACCCCGCTCCCCGGCCACGGAAAGATCGCATGACCGCCTTCGCCCCCGACCCGCTGACCCTCGTCCAGGCCACGCCCCACCCGGGGGTGCTGCGCGTCGCCGTCACCGGCGACCTGGACTACAACACGGCGCGAGAGCTCCTGACCACCGCTCTCGCCGCGCTCGCCGACGGTGGCCTGACCGACCTGCACCTCGACTTCGACGGCCTGCACTTCTGCGACTCCAGCGGCCTGTCGGCGCTGCTCATGATCCACCAGCACGCCGTGACGGCCGGCACCCGGCTGCACCTGGAGCAGCGCCCGCGGGTGCTGGAGCGGCTGCTGGACGTCAGCGGCACGTACGAGCACCTCACCGGCGCCCCGGCCGGTGTCACCCAGCACTCCTTCACCCAGGACTGACACCCGCCGGCCGCCCGCTCAAATCCGGCCCGGCCGGTTCAGCCGGCCGCGGCCTGGTCGGCCGTGTCGCGCCTCGTGCGGCGCAGGATCGCGGCCCCGGCCACCGCGGCGGCCACCGTGTCGCCCATGGCGATGTGGTCGGCCAGCCCCGTACGCCGCATCATGTTGGCGCAGATCGGCGGCGGCGCGGCCACCGCCAGATCGCCGCCGGAGTCACGCGCCTGCTGCCACAGCGCGATGACGACGGACAGCCCGGTGGAGTCGAAGAACTCGATGCCCCTGAGGTCGAGCACGACCATCGGCGCCGCGCTGTCGCCGTTCCCGCTGTTCCCGTCGTCGTGACCGCCCGCCACGACGCCGAGCGCCCATTGCCGGAACTCGGGTTTCTGCATGAAGTCGAGCTCCCCGCTCAACCCCATGACCAGGCACCCGTCCGCCTGTCTCGTCTCCGCCCGCAACCGGGGCCCTCGCCAGCTCTTCTCGTCTTCTCCGCCGTCGATGCCGCTCACCTCCCGGTGGTCCCTCTTCTACCCGGCCGATCCCCGGCCACGCCGCCGCCTTGGAAGAAGCGTACGCATCCCCGGTGCCGAGTGCCGCCCACCGGAGCGATACGGGGCGAGATGTCCGGTATAAAGCCGTGAGGCAGGTAGGTTGGCCGACCATGGACGACCTCCGACGCCCGTTCCGCGCCCGCCCGCCGCAGCCCCGCACCGGCCGGGGCCGTACGCTCGCCTGCCTCCTGCTGGTGAGCGCGGCAGTCGCCGGGACGGGCGGATGCGGCGCCACGGCCACGACCGCCGCCCCCTCGTCACCCTCCCTCGCTTCCACCCCCTCCTCGCCCTCCGTCCCTTCCTCGGCCTCCGCGAAGGCGACGAGCGCCTCACCGTCGGCGACGGCGAGCGCCGGCGCCTCCTCCGGCCAGGCGCTCCCCGCCCCCGGCGCGCCGCTCCCCACCGACCCCGCCCGCCTGGCGACGGCCCTCCGTGACACGACCACGGCCCTGAACGCGGCCATCGACCGCTGGCGCCCCTCGACGGGCGCCCCGCCGCGGGACGTCGAACTCCTGGCCCTCTACCAGCAGCGCCTCTACCGCCACGCCGCCCGTCATCGCGCCCTGGCCGACCGCGCCTTCGCCCGCCTGCCCGCCGCCCTCGCCGCCCAGGCCAAGGACAACGTCAGCGCCCTGCGCGGGCTGCTCGCCCTGACCCGGCCCATCAAGCCGTCCGCCGTGTTCAAGGTCCAGGCGGCCCGCCCGGCCGCGGAACTGCTCGGCCACTTCAAGCGGGCCGAGCGCCGCTTCGGGGTGGAATGGGAGGTCCTGGCGTCGGTGATGTTCGTCGAGACCAAGTTCGGACGGGTCCGCGCCGACAGCCACGCCGGAGCCCAGGGCCCCATGCAGTTCATGCCGGCGACCTGGCGCGCATACGGGATGGGCGGCGACGTCCAGAACCCCCGCGACGCCGTCATGGGCGCGGCCAACTACCTCCACGCCAGCGGCGCGCCCCGCGACTACCGGCGGGCCCTGCACGCCTACAACCCGTCCCAGGCGTACGTGGACGCCGTCCTCCTGCACGCCCGGCAGATGCGCCGCGACCCGCGCGCGTACTACGCGTACTACAACTGGCAGGTCTTCGTCCTCACCACAGCAGGCGAGCGCCGCCTGACCGGCCCGAAGTAACCCCGCCCACGACCGCCTGCGCTACCGGACCGGGCTGTAGTCCGGCAAGGGGCGGGCGGTCCTGGTCTGGAGGCGGCGTTCCACCGCTCCCATGGCCTTCAGCAGCGGGAGGCGGACCAAGGTGTCCCGGACGCATCGCCCGCCCTCGGTTCTCGGCACCATGAGCCGGACGTTCGGGCCGATCTGCTGCTTCCTGGCCACCAGCGGGCGATGGGCGGCCTCGTACCGCGCGAAGGCGACCCGATGATCACCACCGGCGGCGGCGAGCTCCCCCGCCAGCCGGTACGCCCCCACCAGGGCCAGCTCCGCGCCCGCCCCAGAAGCCGGCGAGGCGCACCAGGCGGCGTCGCCGACGAGCACGACGCGGCCCTTCGACCACGAGTCCATGTGCACCTGGCCCAGCGCGTCGAAGTAGAAGTCGGGGTCGGCCAGGGCCGAGTCGAGCAGCTCCCGGGTACGCCAGGACGTCTCGTCCCCGAACGTCCGGCTCACCAGCCGCTTGTGCTCGGCGACGTCCCGGTGGTCGTAGTCCAGCGGCGCGGAGCGGAAGATGAAGTACGCCTTGGCCTGCGCGTGGTTGCCCGACCGGTAGATGCCGGCCATGCGGCCGGGCGTGTTGAACATCGTGACCCAGCGGTCCTCCCCGAGCGCGGCGTCGGCGTCGGCGAAGGCGAAGTAGTGGTCCTTGTGCCGGACGAACTCCTCCTCCGGCCCGAAGGCCAGCCGCCGCACGTGGGAGTGCATGCCGTCGGCGCCGACGACCAGGTCGAAGGTGCGGGCGGGCGCGTGCTCGAAGGCGACCCGCACCCCCTGTTCGCGCTGGTCCAGGCCGCTGATCGCGTCGCCGAACATGATCTCCGCGTCGGTCGCCTCGCGCAGCAGCGCCACCAGGTCGCCACGCATGATCTCCGCCGAGCCGGGGTCGCGGGTGTCGACGCGGGCGACGGGCCGGCCGCCGGCGTCCACGAACTTCATGCCGTGCACGTCGGTGGCCAGCGCGCGCGCCTGCGGCATGATGCCCATCCGCGCGGCCACCTCGACGGCGTGGTCACGCAGGTCCACCCCGTTGCCGCCGGCGCGCAGGCGCGGGGCGCGCTCGACGACGGTGGGCCGGAAGCCCAGCCGGGCCAGCCAGTGAGCCAGGGCCAGCCCGGCGATGCCGGCTCCGGAGATCAGGATGCGCTCGTTCACTGAGGCTCCTCGGGGTACAGTAACTGAAATAAGCGTTCCAGTTAACTATGTGGAATGAGCATTTCAGTTGTCAACACCCGCCGAGCCCAAGCGCCGTGCCGACGCCGTGCGCAACCGCCGACTCGCCCTCGACGCCGCCATGACACTGCTGGCCGAACCCGGCGCGACGCTCACCGTCGAGGCCATCGCCACGCAGGCGGGGCTGGGGGCCGCGACCGTCGTACGCGCCTTCGGCGGCAAGGACGCCCTGCTGGACGCCGCCGTCTCCCGCCTGCTCGAACCGGTCGTCCAGCGCGCCCGTGACCTGCTCGCCGAGACCACGGCCCACCAGGCCCTGCAGACCTTCCTCCGTGAGCTGATCGCGTTCCAGACCGCCCACCACGCCGTCAACGACCAGCTCTACGGCCTGGACCTGCCGGCCACCACCGCCCTGCGCGCCGGGCTGGCCGCCGCCGTCGAGGAGATGATCGAGGGGGCGCGGCGCGAGGGCGCGATCCGCACCGACATCGAACCCGCCGTCGTCACGACGCTTCTCGGCCGGACCGCCCTGGCCGTCGCCCGCGCCCAGCCCCCTTCACAGGCCCTCGCCGACGCCTACCTCACCGTGCTGCTGGACGGCCTGCGCCCCACCAGGTGACCGCTCGCCCCGCCTGCCGCATCACTACTTGACGCAGTATTCGATCTTCGCGGCGGCCATCGTGATGTTGACGACCCGCTTGCCCAGCCACTTGTCCTGGAAGTCGCAGAAGTAATCCCAGGTGCCGTCGCTGTAGTCGATGTAACCGGACCAGCCGCCGGGTTCCAGCTTGTAACCCTTGGAATTGAGCGAGTGGTCACCGGCGCAGTTCTGGCTCCAGCGGCCGATGGTGCCGTCCGACTTCCAGTACTTGTAGACCAGGTAGCTCGACTGGCACCAGGCCGACGCCGACGCGGCGGCCGGGCCGGGAGTGGCCACGATCGTCAGAGCCGCACCGGTGGCGGCCGCCGCGGCGAGCAGTTTCCTCGTCCGCTTTCCCGTTCCGAACATTTCTCGTCCTCTCCGGCCGCGCAAAACCACGGCGACACGAATGTTCAGCGATTTCACCGGGCCCTGTTCGCCCCGATGACGGAGAGCCTGCCCGACCCGGAACCCGGCCCACAATGCCTTTTAGCCCAGCCTAAAAGGGCCGCACCTACGCGGGAGGGCAGCCTGATCAGCGATTCATTGAATACGCCTTGACCTGGACCGGGATAGGCTTGAGCACCACCTCCGCAGCCAAAGAGCAGTGCGGGGGGAATCGAAATGTCGAAGCCCAGAACATTCCTCAACGCGATCACCGCGGCATTCTTGGCATTCGCCGTTCAACCGCCCGCTCCCGCCGATGCGGACAGCAGTCGCGACCGCGGCCCCGACACCTGGATCACCAATCCGATCACCGGTGGACAGCTCTTCGTCGACATCCCCAACGCCTGCCGCTACAACATCGAGAACCCTGAATGCGTCCTCGGCTCCCGCGTCCGGCTGGGCGCCCAGGTCGGCGGAAACTACCACTCCTTCTTCTTCGAGAGCCCGCCCGGCGGCGGCAGCGGCAAGTGCCTCGACGTCGAGAACGGGGCCTACCCCGACTGGCCGCGCCCCGACGCCCCGCTGCAGATATGGCGACCTGCCCGGCGCCGAACGGCTCTTCGACATCGACACCCTCGACGGGGCCCGGCGGCTCACCGGCTTCCTGCGTGACCGGGAGGACTTCACGGCCGTGGTCGTCGGCGCCGGCTTCACCGGTCTGGAGGCCGCGACCGCGCTGGCCGTCCGGGGCCCGGTGCTGCTGGTGGACCGGTCGCCGGTGGTCGCACACCAGCTCGGCCCCGGCCCGCGTCCGCAGATCGAGGCGGCACTGGACGAGCTGGGCGTCGAACGCCGTCTCGGGACGACGGTGACCGAGGTCGGCGCAGGGTACGCCGTCCTGTCCGACGGCACCGAGGTCGAGGCGGACGCGGTGGTCTGGTCGGTCGGCATGCGGGCCAGCGAGCTCACCCGGCAGATCTCCGACGAGCTCGACCACCTCGGCCGGATCCCAGTGGACCGGTGGCTGCGCGCGCTCCCCGAGGTGTTCGCCGCCGGGTACAACGCGGCGGCCGACCTGCTCGGCGTGCCGCCGCGCGACTTCACCCCCGGCCCGTACGTCACCTGCCTGGACCTGGGCGACGCCGGATCCTCGCCGCCGCCGACCGCGTGCGCATCGAGCTGCCCTTCTTCCCGCGCGACGAGGAGACCGCCGGCTGACCCCCTGCCCTCCACCACGAGCGGCCGGGGTCGTCCTGCCGGGCGTCGGCGTCAACGGCCGCTCCGCACGTTCGCCGGCCTCGCCGCCGAGTGGGGCGTACCGGACGACGTCGGGGCCATGTGGCCGAGCGTGAGGGGCGGCGGGGGCGGCAGGGGCTCGGCGTGGTCGGCGCGGAAGGACTGCAGCAGATACGCCACCAGCCGCCGCGACGCCGCCGCCCCCTCCCCGGCGCCGGCGACGATGCCGCAGTTGGCCCTCAACAGCAGCGCCAGGTCCGCGGAGGCGAAATCGGCCCGCAGCCGCCCGGCGGCCTTGGCCCGCCGCACCACCTCCGCGAAGCCTCGCTCGGCCCGCTCGCGGGTGCGCTCGTAGTCGACCGCGTCGGGGAACGCGGTGAGGAAGGCGTCGGTGAACCCGCGGTCCGCGACCTGCATCGCGCACACCTTCTCGATCGCCCCGCAGAACCCGTGCCAGGGATCCGGGTCGGCCAGCGCCTCGTCCACGACCGACGCGCACGCCGCCAGCTCATCCGCGAACACCTCGGTGATCAGGGACTCGCGTGACGGGAAACGCCGGTAGAGGGTGGCCACGCCGACCCCGGCGCGCCGCGCGATCGCCACCATCGGCACGTCCAGACCGCGCCTGGCGAACGTCTCCCGCGCGGCCTCCAGGATGCGCGCCCGATTGTGCCGCGCGTCGGCCCGCATTTCCCTGGCGGGCGCCAACTGAGAGCGAGGAATGGGCATCTTTCTCACATTAGCCTAAATGGAGAGCCCCGTCCGTTTAGCGGGCTAGCGTCGTCCGCATGGAGACGAACGAGATGCGCGCGGCCCTGTTCGACCGGTACGGACCGCCGGAGGTCCTGTACGTGGGCACGGTGCCGAAGCCGGTCCCCGCCCCCGGACAGGTGCTGGTGCGGGTGCACGCCGTCAGCGTGAACGGCGGCGAGGTGCACGGCCGGACGGGGCGGCTGCGCCTGGTGACCGGGCTGATGCAGCGGGGCTTCCCGAAACGGCTCGGGATCGACCTCGCCGGCGAGATCGTCGCCCTGGGGTCCGGGGTGACCGGCCCCCGGGTCGGCGACCGGGTGTGGGGCACGCTGGGCCGCACGTTCGGAAGCGCCGCCGAGTACGTGGCGATCCACCCCCGCCGCCTGTCCCCGGCCCCAGCGTCCGTCGACCTGGTGGCGGCCGCGGCGCTTCCGGCAGGCACGACGGCCATCACGGCGCTGCGCGACCAGGCCGGGCTCAGGCCGGGTGACCGGCTGCTCGTCCGCGGCGGCAGCGGTGGGGTGGGCGCTGTCGCGGTGCAGCTCGGGAGGGTGCTCGGCGCCCACGTCACCGCCCTCGCCGGGGCACGCAACCTCGACCTCGTCCGCGACCTCGGCGCGCACGAGGCGTATGACTACGCCACCGTCGGCCCGGCGGATCTGGGCAGGTTCGACGTGATCCTGGACACTGCGGGCACCGAGCACGCCGCTTTCCGCCGCCTGCTGACACCGTCCGGCCGCATGGTGGCGATCGCCTTCGATCCGCGCAGGATCGCGGCGTCCGTGGCGTACATCGCCGCCTCGGCCGTCCACGGCCGGCGGCGCGTGCGCTTCTTCAGCGGCAACCCCACCACGCGGCTCCTCACCGACCTCACCCGGTACGTGGACGGCGGCGCCATCCGCCCGGTCGTGGACACGGTCTTCCCGCTCGACGACATCGCCGCGGCGCACCGGACGTTGGAGGCGGGCGGCGTACGCGGCAAGGTCGTCGTGCGCATCATCTGAGAGCCGTACCGGCTCCTGCCTCTTCCAGAGCACGGAAGGAGATCCGGGTCGCGGCCAGGTCGGGATCGCGGACGTGCCTCTTCGCCTCGGACTCCGGAACCACCCGCCGGTGCTGCACCTCGAACTCCGGCGCCCACTCCTCCAGCCGGACCTCCGCACGCCAGTAGGAGCGGACGAGGACCAGGCCGAGCTCGCGCCCGCGCACGCATTCGCTGCGGGCGTACCCGAGCAGGCGGCTGCCGATGACCGTGACGCACGCTTCTTCGAGCATCTCCCGGCGCAGGGTCTCCTCGATGGTCTCCGTTCCTTCGGGCCGTCCGGCGGGGAAACCCCAGTGCTCACCGTCATGGCTGATGAGGACCAGCTCATCGGCGTCCGTCACGCAGATGCCGGCGGCTCCGTGAGACCTGCCTTCCGGCGGGTCGCCGGCCGGGTGCCAGGACACCTGCCAGTCCTGGCCGTTCGAACGCACGGGCATCCGCTCCCCGTCACGGGCAGGCACGACAGCTGCCATACGACTCTCCCCAGGACACGTCTGGTCGCTCCCAGACATTCAAGACGACATTCGGGTCACTCGGCAGCCCTTTTCCCAGCGGCCTCCTGCCCGGTGACGCACACCACATGGGCACAGCGTCACAGGATCCCGGGGAGCGGAGTCTCCATGGACAACGCGGAGACATCACCCGCCCAGTGCGAAAGGAAACCCCACCCATGAACGAGCACACGTCACAGCCGAAGGTGGCCCTGATCACCGGCGCGAACAAGGGAATCGGCCGCGCGGTCGCCGAACTGCTGGCCGCGCAGAAGGTGACCGTCCTGGTCGGCGCCCGTAACGCGCGCCGCGGCGAGGAGACCGCGGCAACGATCCGCGCCACGGGAGGCGACGCGCACGCGCTCGAACTGGACGTCACCGCCCCCTCCACCGCCCAGGCGGCCGCCTCCTGGATCCACGACCGCTTCGGCCGTCTGGACGTGCTGGTCAACAACGCCGGCATCACCGGATCGGGCCAGGCCGCGCCCCAGGACGCCCTTGACCGCGTCCCCAGCGCCGTGGACGTGGAGCTGGTCCGCGAGGTGTTCGACACCAACGTCCTCGGAGTGATCAACGTGACCAACGCGGTGCTGCCGCTGCTGCGGCGATCCCCCGCCGCCCGGATCGTCAACCTCTCCAGCCACGCCGCTTCGCTGGCGCTGACCGCCGAGGTCGACGGGCCCCTGTCGGGGCTGCCGTCAGCGGCCTACTCGCCGTCCAAGGCCGCGCTGAACGCGCTGACCCTGCAGTACGCGAACGAGCTACGCAAAGAGAACATCCTGGTCAACGCCGCCGCCCCCGGTTACGTCGACACCGACATCAACGGCCACAGCGGCTTCCTCACCCCGGCGCAGGGCGCGGCCGTGGTGGTGCGCCTGGCCACCCTCGGCGAGGACGGCCCGACCGGCGGCTTCTTCAGCGAGGACGGCCCACTGCCCTGGTGACGATCCGGCAGGAGGACCCGGCCGACGGCCGCCCGAACTGGTCACAGCCGGGCGGTCGTCGCCACGGTGGCCGCGGTCAGCGCGGCCAGCAGCGCCCAGGCGGGTGCGAAGCTGCCGGTCAGGTCCGTGAGCAGGCCGAGCACGGGCGGCGCCAGGACGATCGCCACCTGGCTGACGGCCATGGCCAGGCCGAGAGCGAATCCGATGTGGTCCGGCGGCGCCGATTCTGCGGCGTAGGCGACCCAGGGGCCGTAGCAGCCGATTCCGAAGAAGCCGAGCCAGACGAACAGCAGGCAGGCCGCGACGGGGGATCGGCCGACGGGGGTGGCCAGCGCCGTCATCCCGGTGATCACGGCGGCCAGGCAGGTCAGGACGCAGGCGTAGCGGCCGGACCTGTGCCGGTCGCTCCACGCCGCCAGGCTGACGCGGCCCAGCGCGCCCGCGCACTGGACCGCGACGTAGACCAAGGCCGCCGAGGCGGCGTCCATGGACGCCACCTCATGCAGGTACAGCACGGTGAGAACGCCCACGCCGCTGTGCACCGACACCATGCTCACGCCGGACAGGATGATCTTCTTCAGGTACGGCTCGCGCAGCAGTTCCAGCCGCACGCGGGACGCGGCCGGCACCGGACGCCGGTCCGGTGGGCGGCGGTAGAAGGTTACGAAGACGACGGCGCCCGACAACGCGACGAGCGCGCCGGCCACCAGCGTCGACCGTAAGCCGAAGCGCGTCGCCAGTGCGGGAAGCGCGAACGCGGCGAGAACGCCGCCGAGCGGAAGCCCCGCCTGACGAATGCCCATGGCCAGACCGCGCTTCGAGGCATCGAACCAGGACGCCACCGACTTACTGCCGCCCGGCTGAATGGCGCTGTACCCGGCACCGACGACCAGCAGGACGACGAGCAAGGAGACGTACCCCGGAGCCGCGCTGCCGGCGGCCAGCGCGGCGGCGACCACGAGAGCGCCGACCCCGACGACCCAGCGTTCGTCGTGGCGGTCCAGCAGCCGTCCCGCCACGAGCAGCCCGGCCAGCGGAAGCAGCTGAGCCGCCGACTGCAGCAGGCCCAGCTGGGTCGTGTTCAGCGTCAGGTCCCGTTGCAGATGGACGCTCATCGCGCCGATGCCCTGCACGAAGAACGCGGCCGCGGCCTGCGTGAAGGTCGCGGCCCCCAGAATGATCCAGCGGTATCGCGACGTCCTCACGGCTTCCAGCACAACAGGGGGTCGGGGTGGTCGGCGAAGCCGAGTCGCCGGTAGAGCGGTTCCGCCTCGCGGGAGGCGGTCAGATCGACCCGTACGGCGTCCCGGTCGCGGAACCAGTCGAGCAGGCCGAGCATGATCGCCCGGCTGTGCCCACGCCGCCGGTACGACGGGTCGGTGACCATGCCGATGACGTGGCCGATCCTCCCGTTGCGGGAGTGAGGGCCGGGGAACCACTGTTCGATCGTGCCGATGCCGCAGGCGGCCAGGCCGGTGTCGCCGTCCACGACCAGGATGTGACAGTCGGGTTCGGCCAGCTTCTGTGTGAAGACCCGGGCGAGCGCGTCACGCCAGTCGTCGTCGGCGTCCGCGGGGTGGAAGAAGTCGCCGCCGAGGTCGTCGAAGAGCAGCGCCCGGAGGCGGACGAGTTCCGGAACATCCTGCTCCGTTGCTGTTCGCGTCATGACGTACAGGCTGATGTAATGACCTTGTGCACCTCAACCCTTACGGCGCGGACGTGGTGAACTTCGCCGCGGAACTGGCGAACCGCCCACCGGCGAGCGCCGAGGAACTCGCCCACCGCTGCCGCACGGCCGGTTTGGTGCTGGAACGCCCGGTCGAACCGTCGGATCTCGACCAGACCCTCGCCGTCATCGCCGCCTGGACGAACGTCGTCGACGCCACGGGCGAGCGCGAGAAGGCCAAACTGGTCAACGAGATGCTGGCCCGGTCGGCCGCCTACCCCCGGCTGACCGACCACGCCCATGGCTGGCACCTGCACTATCGCGACGACCTGCAGCCGCTCGGCGCGGTGCTGTTCGCGCTGATCTCGGTCGGCACGGCGATGCACCTCGTCAGCCGGGGCATGGACCGGCTCGGACGGTGTGCCGCCGCCGGATGCGACACGATCTTCGCGGACACCTCACGCACCGCACGTCAGCGCTACTGCTCCCCCTCGTGCGCCAACAGAGACGCAGTACGCCGCCACCGCGCCCGCCACTCCACGCCTGCCGGCTGACTGCCTGGCAGGCGAGCGCAACTGCTGCTCCGGCGAGGGCCACCCCTCCACACGAGTGAGCCACCCCATGACTGCCCCGGCCGGCTTGAGCCACTTCGAAGGCAGGCCGAGCCCCCTCCCCTGCTCCCCTCAACCGGCTGAACCAACCCCGCCCCTCCCCGCTCGGTGTCCGCGACAGCCCTTCAACACGGCTTCGTTGCGAGGCCGCGGCGCGCTCATGCCCTCCAGGCGCACGTCTTCGACCGCCGTCCCCATGAGCCCCTCCCCTCGCCGCCGATCTCCTGACCGCAGGCGGACTCCCGAAAAGTCAGTCACCTGACTAACTAGAGGGATCCCAATCGTGCTAGGTTCTACTCAGTCAGTCAGCCAACTAACTCGTAAGTCGAGGTGTTCGTTATGATCGTCGTCACCGGAGCCACCGGAAATGTCGGCCGCACGCTGGTCCGCATCCTCGCGGAGCAGGACCATGAGGTGACCGCCATCGCCCGCCGCATCGCCCATGGCGACGTGCCGCCCGGCGTCCGCACGGTCGCCGCCGACCTCTCCCAGTCGTCCGCCGACATGCCTTCCGCAGCGGACGCGGTCTTCCTCCTCGTCGGCGGGGACCTGATGATGGCCGGCGACCCCGCTCGGGTCGTCGCCCAGTTCGCGGACGCCGAAAGGATCGTCCTGCTCTCTTCGCAGGGAGTGGCCACCCGCCCGGACTCCTTGTCACACGGGCAGGCCTTCGCCGCTTTCGAACAGGCCGTCATGGAGTCCGGTACCGACTGGACCATCCTGCGCCCCGGCGGCTTCGCCTCCAACGCCTACGCCTGGGCCTCGTCCGTCAAGGCGACCCGCACGATCGCCGCGCCCTTCGGCGAGGTCGGCCTCCCGGTCATCGACCCCGACGACATCGCCGCCGTGGCCGCCGCCACCCTGACCCAGCCGGGCCACACGAAGGCGATCTACGAACTGACCGGCCCCACGCCGACCACCCCGCGCCAGCGCGCGGCCGCCATCGAGGACGCGATCGGCGAGCCCGTCGCCTTCATCGACCAGACCCGGGAAGAGGCCCTCGCCCAGATGCTCACCTTCATGCCCGCCCCGGTGGCCGACACCACCCTCGACATTCTCGGCACCCCCACCCTGCGCGAACAGACCGTCAGCCCCGATGTCCAGAAGATCCTCGGCCGCGCCCCCGCCACCTTCGCCGACTGGGCCAAGCGCAACGCCGCAGCCTTCCGCTGACAGCATGAACCTGTGAGTTCCAAGGACACGGCTGTGGGCTTGTCGGCCGCATGCCGTGCGGAGCAAAAGGCGTCGAGAAGATCGCTTCCCGAGAAGGCGATGATCGCTTTTCGGCGCACGCCGTCCAGGTGGTTCTCGTCCCACTTGCCGGTTGGCGTACGTCAGACACCCGCATACCCCGACCGGCTTATGATCAACGGCCGGCCATCTCCTTCACCAGCGGCGCGCCGTCAGCTTTCGCGTAGCCATCAGCCCGGGGGATTCAGGGCCAAGCCAAGTAGACGGGACAGATGGGTCGTCCAGCAGGGGATCACTCGCGCACTGCCTGCCCGAACCATGTCCGGACGCGCCGGGATCACCCACGTCCAGCCGCACCAGATCAGACACCGTTCACTGTCCTGTGGCCGGCTCTTGCCTCGGGGACGCCCGGAGGAGTCATGCGATCACAGATGGCCGAGAGTAATGGGGCTGGTTCCAGTGCGCCAGACCATGCGAGCGGCTCGAACGTTCCGGGGCTCGAGCTTGAAGAAACGATCAGAACCGTAGTCACTCAGTTAGTCACCTAGCAACGCAAAAGGCCGCCTCCCACAACCGGGAAGCGGCCTTTGACCTGGGTGGAGATGAGGGGATTCGAACCCCTGACCCCTTCGATGCGAACGAAGTGCGCTACCGGACTGCGCTACATCCCCAAGGACTCGACCAGATTAGCAAACTCCCAAGGGTCCTCGCGCCATCCTCTCAGTCCCCCACCGCCCGTTTGGGCGGTTCGGCGTACTGGTCGAACAGGACGTCGGCGTGCAGCGCGGTCAGGTCGATCACCTCGGCCTCCACCTCGGCCTCCGCCCGGCGCCGCTCGCGGGCCCGTCGCAGCCGCTCAGAGCGCGCCTGGAGCGCCCGCTCGCGGCGTTCGCGATCCACCTGTACGGCGATCCGCAGAAAGGCCATGTACGACAGCATGACGACCACGGACGGCGCCACACCCCACCACGGGATCATCTCGACCCCGGCCGTGACGACCGAGGCGAGCACGAGCAGTGCGGTGAAGAACAACAACCTCCGGCGGCGCGCTACGATGATCGCCCTACGCCGAAACCGGAACTGCCGGACATCGACCTTCTCGACCTCCGGCGCGTCCTCGTCGCCGAGGGTAGCGTCGAGGTTGTCCAGGTCGGGCAGGGCGTGCTCGCCGGTGTAGTGCTCTTCGAGTTCGGCCAGCTCCTGGAGGTTCGTCTTGTCCCGGCGCAACCACATCGGGATCAGGACGCACAGCCACATCACCACAATGGCGACATAGAGGAAGACGCTGCTCACGACCACCTCCGGGCAGCACGAAAGCGCGTCTGTGCTCGTCGCGCCTTCATTGTGCTCACGTCACGCACCGTAAGACCGTGTGTCACTGATTGACGAGCATTCGGTGCGGTGTGTCGCGAGATCGTCAAACCTCTTCGATCGGAGAACCGCCGTGAGCGGCCGCCTCACGGGCGCGCCGCCACTGTACGAGCAGGCCGCCGGGGACGTCCTCGACGGTCAGCGCGTAGCAGATGTGGTCGCGCCAGGCCCCGTCGATGTGGAGTTGGCGACGCCGAATGCCTTCTTCCCTGAACCCGAGCTTCTCCACCACCCTACGGCTGGCCTGGTTCTCAGGACGGATGTTCGCCTCTAGCCGATGCAATCCGGTGGTGAAAAAGCAATGATCGACGGCCAGGGCCAGGGCGGTGGGGATGATGGCCCGCCCGGCCAGCGCGCCGTCCACCCAGTAACCGACCTGGGCGGAACGGGCAGATCCCCACACGATGGCCCCCACGGTGAGCTGCCCGGCGAAGCGACCGCCGTAGGTGACCACCCAGGGCAGCGCCAGCCCCTGCCTGGCCTCGCGGCGCAGGGTGCCGACCATGGAGATGTACGGGCCGAGCCCCGTCCTGAACAGCGGGGTCTCGGGGTTGCTCGGTTCCCAGGGACGCAGCCAGTCGGCGTTGCGCAACCTGGTCTCGCGCCAGACGCGTACGTCGCTCAGCCGCAGCGGCCGCAGGCCTACCGGGCCCTCGTTCAGAATCGCCGGCCAGCCACGAAGTCGATCCACGCCTCTCATCATCCCCCCATCGGGCTCGATGTCGCCACGGATCATCGATCGGCAGACCGAAACCTGGTCAGCGGGGGTGGTCGCCGCCCTTCATCTGCTCGACGGCATGCCGCAGGACGGGCGCGAGCACCGCCACCCCATCCCGGACGCCCCCGGACGAGCCGGGCAGATTCACGATCAACGTGTCACCCGCCTGGCCGGCCAGCCCCCGGGACAGGACCGACGTGGGCACCTTGTCGCGATTCGCCAGGCGAATGGCCTCCGCTATACCGGGAATTTCCCTGGTGATCACGCGGGCGGTCATCTCCGGCGTCAGGTCGAGGGGCGTGAGCCCGGTGCCGCCGGTGGTGACGATCACGTCGTAACCCTGCGCGACGCCGTCCCGCAGCGCCGCCTCGACCGCATCGCCGTCGGGGACGACCACAGGCCCCGAGACCTCGCAGCCGGCGTCGGACGCCAGCAGCTCGGCCAGCAGCGGCCCTGACTTGTCGGCATAAATCCCGGCGGACGCGCGGTTCGACACGGTCACCACGAGCGCCCTGATCACGTGGCTTCCCTGGTCCACAGACCGGTCTTGCCGCCCACCTTCTCCTCCACCCGGACGTCGGTGATCACGGCGGCCGGATCGACCGCCTTGACCATGTCGATCAGCGCCAGCGCGGCCACGGTGACGGCGGTCAGCGCCTCCATCTCCACCCCGGTGCGGTCGGCCGTCCTCACCCGGGCGGTGATCGCCACGCCCCAGTCCTCGACGTCGAGCACGACCTTGACGCCGTGCAACGCGATCGGGTGGCAGAGCGGGATGAGGTCGGGTGTGCGTTTCGCCCCCATGATCCCGGCGATCCTGGCCACCCCCAGCGCGTCGCCCTTGGGCACCTCGCCCGACCGCAGCAGCGCCACGACCTCGGACGACAGCAGCACCCGCCCGGTCGCCGTCGCGGTACGGGCCGAGACGTCCTTGGCCGAGACGTCGACCATGCGCGCCGCGCCCGTCTCGTCGAGATGCGTGAACTCGCTCAAATCCGGATCACCTCCACCTCGGACCCGCCGGGCACCTCGGTCACGTCCTCCGGCACCACGATCAGCGCGTTCGCCGAGGCCAGGGCCGCGAGCTGGTGGGATCCCTGCCCGTGGACCGGCGCGACCGTGCCGTCGGAGGACAGCACGCCGCGCAGGTACGAGCGCCGGCCCGACGGCGAGCGCAACGCCGCGGTGACGTAGGCGGTCACCGGGGCCGTGTCGGTGGGCAGGCCGCGCATCTTGTCGAGCGCGGGGCGGACGAACAGCATGAACGACACGAAGCTGGACACCGGGTTGCCCGGCAGGGCGAAGATCGGCACCCGGTCGTCGCCCAGGACGCCGAACCCCTGCGGCATGCCGGGCTGCATCGCGACCTTCTCGAACCGGACCGTGCCGAGCGGCGACAGCGCCTCCTTGACGGGCTCGTAGGCCCCCATGGAGACTCCGCCGCTAGTGATGATCGCGTCGGCGCGCACCAGATGGGTGTCGAGCTGGTCGAGCAGCACGGCGGGATCGTCACCGACGGACCCCGCACGGAACCCCTCGGCGCCCGCCTCGCGGACCGCGGCCGTCAGGGTGAAGCTGTTGGAGTCCCAGATCTGCCCGCGGTTCAGCGGCGCCCCCGGCTCGACCAGCTCGGCGCCGGTCGAGATGACGACGACGCGCGGCTGCGGACGCACCCACACACGCCGCCGGCCCACACCGGCGATGATCCCGAGCTGGGCCGGCCCGATCACCGTGCCGGCCTTGAGCACCACCTCGCCCGCCTGGACGTCCTCGCCCGCCCGGCGAATCGCGTTACCGACCGGGACATCCCGGTTGATCCGGACGGAGACCGTGCCTCCGTCCGTCCACTCCACCGGTACGACGGAGTCCGCCCCGGCCGGCATCGGCGCCCCGGTCATGATGCGGACGGCATGCCCGGGGCCCACCGCCCGCAGCTCGTCGGAGCCGGCGGCGACGTCGTCGATCACCGGCAGCGTGCCGGGGACGTCCTCGGCCCTGACCGCGTAGCCGTCCATCGCGGAGTTGTCGAACGGCGGCAGCGGCACCGGCGAGGAGACGTCCTCGGCCAGCGTCGTGCCTAGCGCCCGCTCCAGCTCCAGCTCCAGAGGCGCCAGCGGACGCACAGTGGCCAGGATCTCGGCCAGATGCGCGTCAACCGATCTCATCGAGGAACTCCCGCAGCCACGGCACGAACTCCGGCGCCAGGTCCTCGCGATCGGCGGCGAACTTCACCACCGTGCGCAGATAGTCGAGCTTGTCGCCGGTGTCGTACCGCCGCCCGCGGAACAGCACGCCGTGCACCGGCCCGCCCTGCTCGGAGCCGCGGCCGGCCAGCGTGCGCAGCGCGTCGGTGAGCTGGATCTCGTTGCCGCGCCCCGGCGGGGTGTTCTCCAGGACCTCGAAAATGGCGGGATCGAGCACGTATCGCCCGATGACCGCCCACGTGGAGGGCGCCTCGTCCACCGGCGGCTTCTCCACCAGGTCGGTCACGCGCACGACGTCGTCCTCGACGGTGCCGGCGATGGTGGCCACGCCGTAGAGCGAGACCTGCTCCCTCGGCACCTCCATCAGCGCCACCACGCTGCCGCCGAACGTGTCACGCACCTCGATCATGCGCTTGAGCAGCTGGTCGCGGTAGTCGATCAGGTCGTCACCGAGCAGGCAGGCGAACGGGTGGTCGCCGACGTGCTGCTTGGCGCACAGCACCGCGTGCCCGAGCCCCTTCGGCTCGCCCTGCCGCACGTAGTGCAGCGTGGCGAGCGAGGCGGGCTCGCGGACCTGGGACAACCGTTGCTCGTCGCCCTTGGCCTCCAGGGCCTCTTCCAGCTCGAACGCGCGGTCGAAGTGGTCTTCGATGGACCGCTTGTTCTTGCCGGTCACCATGAGGACGTCGAGGAGCCCGGCGGAGGCCGCCTCCTCGACGACATACTGGATCGCGGGCTTGTCGACGATGGGCAACATCTCTTTGGGTGTCGCCTTGGTCGCCGGGAGGAACCGGGTGCCCAGACCCGCGGCGGGCACGACGGCTTTCGTCACAGGGTCGAAGTCAGCCATGAGTAGACCCTAGTGGAGGTACCTGTGGACAAGCTGAACCTGCGTCGCCGACTGCTCGCGGCGCGTACCGCTCTGCCCCCCGAACAACTGCGGGCAAACGCCACCAAGGTCCGCGAGACGCTGCTCGAACAGCCGTGGGTCCAGATGGCCGGTCTGGTGGCCTGCTACTGGTCGGCGGGGTCGGAGCCGGAAACGCACGGTCTCGTGTTCGCTCTGTGGAAACACGGCGCGACGGTGATCCTTCCGGTGCTGAAAGAGGACAATGACCTGGATTGGGCGGTCTACGACGGCCCGGACACGCTCGCCCCTGGCCGCTTCGGCATCATGGAACCGGTCGACACGCGCCGGGGCGTCGACGCCGTCCGCACGGCCGCGCTGGTGATCGTGCCCGCCCTCGCGGTCGACCGCCGCACGGGGGTGCGGCTCGGACGCGGCGGCGGTTCGTACGACCGCGCGCTGGCCAGGGTGGGGCCCAACGTCCCCACGGTGGCCCTGCTGCACGACGGCGAGCTGATCGACGACGTGCCCGCCGAGCCGCACGACCATCGGGTCCGTTTTGCGATGACGCCGCGCGGACTCACTAGTCTTATGTGACCGAAGGGACGAGAGGGGGCTGGATGACGCTTGATGTCTGGCTCCTGATCGGCGCCGGAATTGTCATCGCGGCCATCGCGTCCGTACGCATCACACATCGCAGCGGTCTGCCCAGCCTTCTCCTCTTCCTGGCCCTCGGCCTGGTTCTGGGGGCCTCGGGGTTCGGCGCCAAGCTGGAGAGCCCGCAGGCCGTCCAGCAGATCGGCCTGATCGCGCTGGCGGTGATCCTGGCCGAGGGCGGTCTGACCACGACCTGGTCGCACGTCCGCAAATCGGTGCCGCTCGCCCTGATCCTGGCCACCGTCGGCGTGACGGTGAGCATCGTGGTCGTGGCGCTGGCCGTCCAGGGGCTGCTCGGCATGGATCCGACCGCGGCGCTCGTCCTCGGCGCCGTGCTGGCCTCGACGGACGCGGCCGCCGTCTTCTCAGTGCTGCGCAGGTTGCCGCTCCCGACCCGGTTGGCGGGGGTTCTGGAGGCGGAGTCCGGATTCAACGACGCCCCGACGGTCATCGCCGTCGTGCTGCTCAGCGGGGCGTCCCGGCGGCCGGCGTCCGTGGGAACGTTCCTGCTGGAGACGGCCATCGAGCTGGTCATCGGCGCGGCCGTGGGCCTCGCGGTCGGACCGGCGGGCGCGTACGCGCTGCGCCGCGTCGCCCTCCCCGCCTCCGGCCTCTACCCGATCGCCGTGCTCGCCCTCACCTTCGTCTCGTACGGCGGCGCGGTGCTGCTGCACGGCTCCGGCTTCCTGGCCGTCTACCTCACGGCCCTCATCCTGGGCAACTCACGCCTGCCCCACCGCGCCGCGACCAGGGGGTTCGCCGAGGGCGCGGCGTGGCTGGCGCAGATCGGGCTGTTCGTCATGCTCGGACTGCTGGCCACCCCCAAGGAGCTGCCGTCGGCGATCGTGCCGGGCGTGATCGCCGGGTCGGTGCTGGTGATGGTGGCCCGCCCGCTGTCGGTGCTGGTCAGCTCGACCGTGGCCCGGGCGTTGCGGCTGGATCGGGTGAGCTGGCGCGACCAGGCGTTCCTGTCGTGGGCGGGGCTGCGCGGCGCGATCCCCATCGTGCTGGCGACGATCCCATGGGCGTCCGGCGTGCAGGGCTCGAAGGAGATCTTCAACCAGGTCTTCGTGATCGTGATCGTGTTCACGCTGCTGCAGGGGCCCACACTGCCGTACGCGGCCCGGGTGCTCGGGGTGAGCGCGCCGGGCGAGGCGCACGACCTGGAGGTGGAGTCCGCGCCGCTGGAGGAGCTCAAGGCGGACCTGCTCCAGGTCAAGGTGCCGGTCGGGTCGCGCCTGCACGGCGTGGAGGTCTTCGAGCTGCGCCTGCCCGCCGGAGCCGCCGTCACGCTCGTGGTCCGCGACGGCAAATCGTTCGTACCGGACAACAGCACCCGCGTCCGGGCCGACGACCAGCTCCTGGTGGTCACCACGGCCGCCTGCCGTGACCAGGTCGAACGCCGCCTGCGCGCGGTGAGCCGCAGCGGCAAGCTGGCCGGTTGGTACGGGGAGCGGGGGTTGGAATAGGTGTTTGGCCCAATCGGTTAGCATTAGCAGTCGCATCGCTCGAGTGCCAGAACGTATAAGGAGGAGCGCGTGCCGACCTACCAGTACGCCTGCAACGACTGCGGCGAGCAGCTCGAAGTCGTGCAGAAGTTCACCGACGATGCGCTGACGGTGTGCCCCAACTGTCAGGGCAACCTGCGGAAGGTGTTCTCCGCCGTCGGCATCGTGTTCAAGGGTTCGGGCTTCTACCGCACCGACAACCGCTCGTCCTCGACGTCCTCCGCCTCTTCGACCACCCCGTCGAAGCCGGCCGAGAGCAAGTCGAGCGAGTCGTCGTCCGCGTCGTCCTCGTCGTCGTCCACCCCGGCGCCGGCACCCGCCGCGGCTTCCAACTAGGCGCGTCACCCCGCCCGCACGGGCGGGGGCCTCATCGAGGCCGGTCGGCGTACGCGCCGAGCAGTTCCGGCGCGATGCGATCGACGAGCCGCGTCAGCTGTGGATCGGGCCCCCAGTCGGCCACGAGCCTGCTCAGCCCCTCGCGTGAGCAGCGCACGAGCCCCAGGGCCGCCCGGTCCCCCTTCGGCGTGAGCCGCAGCCGCTCGCCGTCCTCAGAACGTTCCACCAGCCCCTCGTCCACCAGCCGGTCGACGTGGGGCCGTCCGTGCGCCCTGCTCACCTTGGCGCACTCGGCCAGCTCGCCCGCGCCGACCCAGCCCTTGCCGTTGAGCCTGGCGAGCACCCACACCGCTTGCGGCGCGAGGCCGCTCAGCCCGGCCAGCGCCCCTAGCCTTTCGTAGTAGCCCCTGCGCAGGTCGGCGTCGGCGAGCCGCATGAGCCCCCGTTCGACCTCCTCCAGCGACGACCGCTCGGCCGACGTGGCGCCCAGCCCCTCGCCCAGGTCCGCCGCCTTGGTGGTCTCCCTGAGCCGCGCCTGCGGGATGAACCAGCTCAGCGCGAACGCGCCGAACATCACCGGCGCGGCCACCCGGAAGACGGTGGCGATGGCGTCGGCGTACACATGGAGGAACTGACCGGCCAGCGCGGGAGGCAGCCGCTGGATGACGGTCGGGTCGCGCTGGATCCTGGACGGGTCGAACCCCGCCGGCAACCGGGCCCTGGCCAGCACCTCCCGCAGGTCGCCGTTGAGCGTGCCGGTGAAGACCGCCCCCAGCGTGGCGACCCCGAAGGACCCGCCGATCGACCGGAAGAAGGTCGCCCCCGAGGTGGCCACGCCGAGGTCCTTGAAGTCGACGGCGTTCTGCACGACGATCACCAGCACCTGCATGGTCATCCCGAGCCCGACGCCGAGCACCAGCAGGTAGCCGCCCATCGTCAGCAGGCTGCTGCGCTCACTCAGCCCGGACAGCAGGAACAGCCCCGCCGTCGCCACGGCCGTGCCCGTGATGGGCAGGAAGCGGTATCTGCCGGACTTCGAGATCACCAGCCCGCTGACGATCGACATCGTGAGCATCCCGGCCATCATCGGCAGCAGGTACACCCCGGACAAAGTGGGACTCACCCCATGCACGACCTGCAGGAACAGCGGCAGGTACGTGAGCGCCCCGAACATCGCGAACCCCACCACGAACCCCACCACGGACGACATCGCGAACGCCCGCACCCGGAACAGCCCCAGCGGCAGCACCGGCTCGGCGGCCCGCCGCTCGACGGCCACCCACGCCGCGACCAGGGCCGCAGCCCCCAGCGCCAGCCCGGCGATGACCGGGCTCGCCCAGGGATAGGTCGTGCCGCCCCACGTCGTGATGAGCACCAGGCACGAGGTCGCGCCGCCGAGCAGCACCACCCCGGCGTAGTCGATGCGATGGCTGGTGCGCGTGTCGTCGCCGGGCAGCGCCGCCGCGATCACGCCCAGGGCGATCGCGCCCAGGGGAAGGTTGACGTAGAACACCCAGTGCCAGGACAGATGGTCGACGAACAGCCCGCCGAGCAGCGGCCCCACGATGCTGCTGACGGCGAAGACGGCGCCGAAGAAGCCCTGGTAGCGCCCTCGTTCGCGGGCCGAGACCACGTCGCCCACGATCGCCTGCGCGAGCACCATGAGCCCGCCGCCGCCCAGCCCCTGGATCGACCGGAACCCGATCAGCTCCCCCATGTTCCGGCTCAGCCCGCACAGGGCCGATCCGAGGAGGAAGATGATGATCGCGGTGATGAAGAGCTTTTTGCGGCCGTACTGGTCGCCCAGTTTGCCCCACAACGGCGTGGAGACGGTCGAGGCGAGCATGTAGCCCGTCACCACCCAGGAGAGCTGCTCCAGCCCGCCCAGGTCGCTCACGATCGTCGGCAGGGCCGTGGAGACTATGGTCTGGTCGAGGGAGGCCAGCAGCATGCCGAGCATCAGCGCGAGGATGATGAGGCCCAGCCCTTTTTGCCGCATGCGGCGATCCTACTCTTCGTACTGGTGTGCGTACGCTCCGCGTTCAGGCGGTGCGCCGACGCCGGTGCGGTTGTCCACAGAACGGCGTTCGGCGTTCTCGCGGCCCTCGGCCGTCCGGCTACTCTCGGCGCCATGGTCACTCGCGCAGACATCGGCGTCCTCGGCGGCTCGGGCTTCTACTCGCTGCTCGACGACGCGGAGGAGATCGAGCTCTCCACCCCCTACGGGCCGCCCAGCGACGTCGTCACCATCGGCCGCATCGGCTCACGTTCGGTCGCGTTCATCCCCCGGCACGGCCGGGACCACCGCTTCCCTCCCCACCGCATCCCCTACCGCGCCAACCTGTGGGCGCTGCGCTCGCTCGGCGTGACGCAGGTGCTCGCCCCCAGCGCCGTCGGTTCGCTCAAGGCCGAGTACGGCCCCGGCGCCATCGTCGTGCCCGACCAGATCGTCGACCGCACCTCGGGCCGGCCGCAGACGTACTACGACGTCTCGGGGGCCGTCCATGTCTCCTTCGCCGACCCCTACTGCCCGTCCGGCAGAGCCGCGGCCGTGGCCACGGCCCGCTCCACCGGCTGGGGCGACGTCGTCGACGGCGGCACGCTGGTGGTCATCGAGGGCCCCCGCTTCTCCAGCCGGGCCGAGTCCCAGTGGTTCGCCGCCAACGGGTGGTCGATCGTGGGCATGACCGGCTACCCCGAGTCGGTGCTGGCCCGCGAGCTGGCCCTGTGCTACACCTCGCTCTCCCTGGTGACCGACCATGACGCCGGGGTCGAGGCCGGTCAGGGCGTGACCCACGACGAGGTGCTGGAGTTCTTCGCCCGCAACGTCACCCGCATGCGCACGCTGATCGCCGAGACCGTCCAGGCCCTGCCCACCGACCGCACGTGCTCCTGCGGCTCGGCCCTCGACGGCATCAAGCTGCCCTTCGAGCTGCCGTGAGTAGGCAGCCGGCCTGGCTGCGGCCGTGGGCCCGGCGGCGGCGTCTGATCGCGGCGGTCTTGGCCGCGGTGGGCGTCCTGTCGGCCTATGTCGCGCTCCGTCCAGCCGCGGGCCCCGAGGTCCTCGTCGCCGTCCGCGACCTCGCCCCCGGTCCTCTGCGCCCCGGCGACCTCCGTCCGGCGCCGCTCGCCCATCCGCCCGACGGGGCCGTCCGGTCTTACGCGGCGGGCCGCTACCTCGCCGGACCCATGCGCCGGGGCGAGCCGCTGACCGACGCCCGCCTGCTCCATCCCCTGCCGCTGCCGCCGGGCACGGTGGCCGCCCCCGTGCGCATCGCCGACCCCGACGCCGTCGCCCTCATCTCCCCCGGCTCGACCGTCGGCGTCCTGGCCGCCGGGGAGAGCGGTCAGCCGGCCCAGCTCATCGCCGACGACGTCCGCGTGATCACCATCCCGCGTCCCGCCGACGACTCCCGTACCGGCGGCGCGCTGGTGGTGCTGGCGGCGACCCCGTACCAGGCTGCCCAGCTGGCAGGCGCCCAGACATCGGGCCGCCTCTCCATCACCTTCAAGAGTTAGCAGAGAGTAATCGTTCGACTACGATTCTTGGCCATGAACGGATTCAAGAAGTTCCTCATGCAGGGCAACGTCCTCGACCTGGCGGTCGCGGTGGTCATCGGGGCGGCCTTCAACTCGATCGTGCAGTCGTTCGTCGCCGACCTGCTGACCCCACTGATCTCGGCCTTCGGCGGTTTGCCCGACTTCTCCTCGCTGAGGGTCACCGTCGGCGCGTCCCACTTCATGTACGGCAAGTTCGTCAACGCGGTGATCTCGTTCCTGATGATCGCGGCGGTGATCTACTTCCTGGTCGTCAAGCCGTACACGCATTTCAAGGAGCGCGCGGCGGCCCGGGTCGAGGCCGTGACCCGCGACTGCCCCGAATGCCTGTCGGAGATCCCGAAGGCCGCCTCCCGCTGCGCCTTCTGCAGCGCCGAGGTCGTGCCCGCCTAGAGCTGCGAGTCGATCTTCGGGTCGTACTCCCAGTGCCACGGCTCGAACGGGCTGCTGTAGGCCCAGGCGGGATGGAACCACCCGTACCTCTTGGAGTTCTTCTCCATCCACACGAACTCCGTGGACCGGAACCGCTCCACGCCGCCGCACAGGTCCACAGCCAGCCCGAGACCGTGGTTGCTCCGCCCCGGCACGGCCGCGAACCCCGGCCGCCGGTAGTAGACGGACTGCTGCTCGGCCAGGCTCCGGTAGGCGTCTGTCACGCAGATCGCCTTGCCGAACCGCCTCCGGTAGGCCTCGTTCAGGCTGACGAAGGCGATGGTGGCGTCCGCCCGCAGACTGAACCCCTTCTGCTGCAACGGACAGAGCATGCTCTTGGGGATGAGCCCGTTGGGGTAGTTGTTGGCCGTGGCGGCCTGGAGGGGGTTGCAGCCCAGCGCCGCCCGTCCGACCTTGTCGATCTTGATGCCCAGCTTCACCAGCGCCGCGGTGAGCGACTTGACGATCTTGTCCGAACGCTGCCTGAGCGTGTCGATCTCGGCCGCCATCTGGGCCTCGGCCAGCAGGTTGCCCGCCCTCAGCTCCTGAGCCTCGGCGGCCAGCCGCTCGGCCTCCTTGTACAGGGTGCTGGTCTGCTCCACGGCCTGCTGCCGCACCCGGACCATCTCCGTCGAGTCCGAGAGCGCCCGCAGGGTGCCGACGCCGGCGTCCCCCGACAGGAACGGCACCACGCCGTCCGCCCCGACGGGCTGCTCGTAGAGCAGCTCCGCAAGCTGCGAGACCGGCTGCCGGATCACCGCGAGCCTGCGCTCCAGGTCCTGCAGCCCGTTCAGCTTGGTCTTGAGCTCCTTCTCGGACGCCGCGATCGTGGCACGCCGCTTCTCCAGCGCCTTGGTGGCGTCCTCAAGCTCCTTGGCCGACTTCTCGGCCTCCTTGCGCAGCTCCGCCAGATTGCTCGGATCCCGCCGCTCCACCTGGGTCCGCGCCTGCGCCTGAACCGCTGATGGCACGAAGAGAGAAGCCATCGCCATGACGACCGCGATCAGACCCGCTGATCGAGGGGATGGCACGTTCGACTCCTCCGTTTGCACACTCGTTACCCGGGTCAGGCACGCACGTTACTACAGCCCCTTGAGTGTCCGGACCGAACTCCGAAGAGCTGCTATGAGACAAAAAGCGCACTATGTACGGCTCCCCCTCCCCACCAGCGGCATCGCATCCCTACCTCCACCCTCGCCACCGAACAGTGCACCTTTGACCTCTCTGTCGGTGTTCAGGCGGCCCCTGAGGCGCTGTCACTGCACAACCTGGAGACGGCTGCGAGATGCGCACACTGGCCAGCCGGGCCAACCGCACCCCTATTTGTCATGCACGGTTGCACCCCCCATGCACCGCCGCACCGCACACACCCAGACCTCCAGCCGCCCTGGTATGACATAGCCCCCCACGACTCCACCTGAGCTCTCTTGCGGCGGTTCATCTCCGCTGTCCGCTACAGCACCTTTTTTCACCTCTCCGAGGTCTTCGGCGTCCCTCTTGTCACGAGGACCGCGACCGCTTACCGAGGACCCGCGACGACCCCTTGCGGAACCCTCCATCGTTTGAGCTTCGACGGCTCGACTCCTTCAGGAAGGCTGCTCACCATCCCTTGCGGCCAGCTCCTCCTGAGATCACCGCCAACAGGGTGCCCACATCTCCCAGCCTGTCGCGGCCCGTTGAGCACGACGGGAGGTCATCCCAAGAGCTCCGCCACCCGACCTACAGTCCTTCACGCAATGCGCAACGTCGCCGAGCCACTCCTGAACCTCATCCCAGCCCTTGGCTTCAGAGCCTTCACCCCGGCCGCGCAGTCGCACGCAGGTCCGTCATGCACAGTGACCAGACATTCCACAACGGCTTCCGACGGGACCACCGAAGCCGACGCCCCCTGCCCCAGCAGCGCAGTGTCCCCCGATCGGGAAACCCCAACCGCAATCAACGCCAACCCCCAGCCACTCCCGCCGCCTAACCGCCCCGAGACACAGCAACACGGAAAGAATGGGTCACTGGCCTAGCCAGCCGCCGGCGCCCTAAGGCGCCGCCGCACCCCGTGACCACACCCTCCTCATCCAACGCCCCTCGTCGACTTCACAAGCCCGACAACCAGCCATAGCGGGCATTCTGTGCCGCCTCCTGCTCCCGCTCCCGGCACATGTCCCACAGCCAGGTGTCCTCCCACTCCCCCGCACACCCAGGCGAGGACCGCGAAGCCTCAGACGCGTACGGCTCCTCCTCAACCACAGGATCCGGCTCCGGCGCAGGCGCGGGTGCCGAAGACCGCACCTCCAACGCCTCAGACACCTCGGAGACCTTCCGCACAGGCGCCGGAATCACCCCTTCGTACCGCCGATCAGGATGCGCAGGCGCGGGCATCCACACGGGCTCGAACGCCAACCGCACCGCCCTCCGCTCCTCCATCCCCACCGGCGCACCAACTCCCTCGAACCCCCGCATCTCCCCCGCCAACAGTCCGCCGGCAAGAATCGCCGGCGCCAGCAACGCCCCGAACAACACAACGGGCCGCCTACGAGCTTGCGTGGATCGCCTCCTGGTCACAGGCAGAAGCTAGCCACGCACGAAGCACCGGAATCCGACCGCTTGCCATGCCTTTACCGCAGCTCAGAGCACCCATAACCAACCTCACCAAACTGACCCCGGCCCAGCGGCCCACGCACTGCCCAACTTTCGCTAGGCTTACGAGAGTCCGCCTCCGTAGCTCAGGGGATAGAGCACCGCTCTCCTAAAGCGGGTGCCGCAGGTTCGAATCCTGCCGGGGGCACTCATCTTGATCAGGCATTTCACCTTCTGACCTGCGGTTTCTCAGCCGCAGGTCTTTTGCTTACCAGACCCTTGATAGGCCGCCGAGTGCACCCGAATGCAGCCGTAGGACAGCGCTCTGGGGACATATGGGGGATGATCTTGGAACGTCCCCGGGGCACCTGAGCCTGGGTTCATACTCCGCCGAGCTTCCCGCTGCCGCCCCGTTCTCCCCTGCAAGACGCTCTCGGGTGAGCATCGACAGGACGGCAGTGAACCGTCCGACTGTCCCGCGCCGCTATTGGAGCCGGCTACGCACTTCGTTGATGAAGTCCCACCATTCGCCGACCCGTCCACCCGAATAGCCATGCCCCTTCAACGTCAGTTGGAGGGTCCGCTTCAGCGGATGCGGTGACTGCATGATCGCCTCGTTCCGCAGAGCCAGACGAGTGAGCTCGCCCTGTGAGGGCGGCTGGTTGCTCTTCTGTCCGTTGCACAGCCTATGCGCGGGGGCAAGGTTCCAGATCGCGTCCAGGTCGACTTTCGTACCGCTCAGGAGCCGCTTGAAGGAGAACGGAAACACGTGGTCGACCGCGACGTCGTCGACACCCGGGATGAGCGGTTGGGCGCAGATGATGCAGCGGCCATGCTGAAACCCGATGACAGCGTCAGTGACCCCGGTGACTGAGCGCCGCCGTTCTTTGTCAGTGATCCGCAGCGTCGTCAGATCGACCGCGACGCCCTCCTCCACCAGACTTCGGCCTACTCCGGCGGCGAAGGAGGTCTCAACGATGCTCCACCTAGCAGCCAGCTCCGCTTGCAGAGTTGTCCTCTGCTCCGACAGAGCAACCTCACGGAGAGGCTCTGTCAGCTTGACCACCCGTTCCCGAGCGTTGCCGGTTACCTCGTAGAAGCGATGGGGTATCTCAGCACCGCCGTTGCCGCGCAGATTGTGAAACTTCTGCATCACCATCTCAGGCATCGACTTCATCGCAGCGGCGAGCAACTTCTCGGTGGGCGAACCAAGTCGTATGGACTCTGCGGTCTCCTCCTGAGCCACGGTCAGGAAGTCGGCTCCGCCGGTAGCGCTCCGTTGCGAGGTCTGCGGCGCCTGGGCCAGATGTTCCACCAGGCTCATCGCGTACGGCCTGGCCAGCTCCCGTAGAGGAATGTCGGTGCGCCCCTCGGCAGCGGCGCCCAGCAGCGCCTCCCCCAAGGCGAACTTGTAGGTACGCGAGTTGGCGCCCATGAGCACCGCCAGCCTCCATGAGGAGCGAGCAGTCGGTTCTTCGCGAAAGAACTCCATAGTCATCCGTACATACCAGCCTTGATCGCGTTTCGACCGGTTCAGGTTAGTTCGCGATCACGTGGATGTCACTGAGGCTCGATAGGCTCAGAAGCCTTGCAGGTAGGGCGCTCGAAGTGGAGGACGTGGAGCATGGGCAAGCTGGTTCGGAACAAGATTCCGGACATCATCCGCCAGGGCGGTGAAGAACCGGTCATTACCGTGCTCGACGGCGTCGACTACCGCAATGCTCTGCTGACCAAACTGTTTGAAGAGGCCACCGAACTCGGCGAGGCGTCGCCCTCCGAAGTCGCGGAGGAGATCGCCGATGTGTACGAAGTTCTGCGTGCGCTAGCTACGGTCCACGGGCACGACTGGAGTGCGATCGAGAAGGTGGCGGCCAACAAACGCGAGGAGCGCGGAGGGTTCCACCACCGTCTCTACCTGGCGTGATGGGTCATTGCCCAGGCTGAACCATGAGGATCTCTGCTCAGATGTGATTCGTAGCAGCATGGCCCATGAGCCGTGCGAGTCATAGGCAGATATCGAAGGCCGCGGGGATTCGCAGCGTCCCGTAACTCCTCAAAGTGTCAGTCGACGTGATCTCCAAACATCCTGAAAGGGCGATGAGCACACGCGTGACGCCGGCCGCAAGCTTCAAGCGCTGATCGGCAGGCCGCGAGCATGGGCGCACGCCGAGGAGCGAAGACCGCTCAAGTACGGATGAAAAGCATGACGGCGGTTCTGATCCAAATTGAGGGGAAGATCCAGCTGAGCGATCAGTTCAGACTCTCCCGTCCAGGGCTCGTCATGACGAACCAACACACCCGTGCGTGCGCTGGCATCCAGTCCGTCAGTTCCTTTCGCCGGCCTGGCCGAAGGTCAACCGCTTCCTGCTACCTACCCGTCGGAGCTCGCAACGGGTACCGGGCAGGTTCTAACTCTGCCCGGTCGTTCATGCCTGGGATTCCAGCAGCCCTGAGAGGAACTCTTGCGTCGCCCGATCGACCGAGTACACGGCGGTGCCCATCATGCCGCGGGTCAGCAACACCTTGTAGGTGTTGCGGATCAACCGGTCCGCCTGTTCGTCGCTGCCTCCTCTCCGCATGAGCGCTGGATCCTTGCTGGCGCTGCGAACGGTGACCAACTTGCCGTCGCGGTAGACAAGGTCCGGGCCGAAGATCACGCCGTTCCAGTCGTACTCGAAGCCCTGCGCCGTGTAGACGCACCCCACCTGCTCGAAGCCACCGGCCGCCGAGGCCCACAAGGCGCTGGCCGGCGCGTTCCCCACGGCCCTGTCTCCCTTGACGTTCCATGGCCGCGCCCAGTCGCCGATCCGCACGTCGGCGACCAGGCTGTCATCCCCATTCGGCGCGCTCCAAGGCCAGCAGAACCCGGCTGTCATCCGCGCCGAGTAGCCCGCTTGAAGCCTGGCTCGCAGCGTGGCCTCCAGCTCGTACGGAGACTCGGTCAGGGAGACAGCGAAGTGGTCGTCCCCCTTCCACACCTCTGGCGAGTCGCCGTCCAAGCCCAGCAGGCGCAGCACCCACTCCTCGTACTTGCGGCTCCCACCGCAGCGGAATTGTGCGTCCAGGTCGACCTGGTGCACAGCGAGGCCGAGTGATTCGGCGTAGGTGGTGATGTCGGCGACGCGCCCCATCTCGCCGGGCCGTACCACCTGATGCTCATCCAGCAGGAAGACCGGCACTCTCGCTGCGTTGATCAGCTCATCCAGCTGCGGCCGGCCTGTTCGCTGGTCTGATCTGGTGAACCTGTTAGCCGAGGTCTCGCGAATGCGGTGGGCCTCGTCGCAGATCAGGACATCCACGTCATTGGGGTTGGCGGTCATGAAGTTGTTGAAGTACTTGAACATCCCCTTCAGCCGGGTCGACCCCTTGGCGACGACGCGCCTCATCGTCTCGGTGAAGGACCGTGAACCGGTGGCGTGCAGAGCCGAGTACCCACGGCCGGAGAGCTCACCCAGCAGGGAAAGCGCGATGACGCTCTTGCCGGAACCCGGCCCGCCGGTGATGATCACCACTTGCTTCGAATTGTTCGCTCGAGCCTTCTCCACCGCGTGCAGGACCATCTCGTAGGCCAACCGCTGCTCGGCCAGCAGGACGAACTGATCGCGGTTCTTGATCTCGCCGGCAGCGACCTTGAGCAGTTGCTTGGACGGCCGGATGGAACTCGACAGCAGGCGGTCGGCCGCTGCAGCCCCGGGCTCAGGCGCGAACTGTGCCTTGAGGTAGTCGACGAACTGGCCGCGGCGTGTCTTGCTGAAGAGTCGGGTGCGTTCGTCCTCGACGTGGTCGTAGAGATCGTGGATGTCCGGGTCGCTGGCGTTGTGCAGGTAGGCCACTCCACGCACGGCGTTGTGGTGCTGGTCCAGGGCTCCGACGAAGTCGGCCAGGTATTCACAGTAGCCCCGCACCTGCACGACCGGGTGAAGCTTGGGCCGCGGCCCCATGCCGGACACCAGGACCATTTCAGCGTCGTCCTCGTACAACTCGGCCTGGCTCCACTGCTTGAGCTCGACGATCAGGTAGGAGTCGGCTCCTGTGCGCCGGTCGCGTCCGGCGAGAATGACGTCCGCCCGCTTGCTGGTTAACGGCAGTTGGTACTCAATCAGCATCTCGACGCCACCGAGCCCGGCTTCCATCAGATCGCGGGCCAAGATCGGGATGCTCCGGTCCCAAGACCTACGCTCGCTCTTGCCTGGATTGATGCCTTGGGTGGCACGCATGTTCTCAGCGATCACCTCGCTGAGGACGCGTTCGGGCACCGACTCAGACACCAACTGGACAAGGCTTTCCGCCGAGTGCCGGAAAACGGCCACGGATGTACCCCCAGGCAGCACGAAAGACTCGTGCGGTATGGGGGCGTGTCCGCAACTGGGGCGGAAGCCCGTCGGGCCGCATCACCGATGCGTCAAAGATTAGCGGGATCTTGCCTGGATCCACCCCCGGATAAGCCGACGAAAGCCTTGAGCGGAGCAGCCGGTGTCACCTCTCCGCATTTCGCAGGCGCCAGACCAGATGATGCGACGTGATGAATCGGAGGGCACTGGCCGAGGTACTCAGCGGGCCACAGGACGGACTGTTATCGTGGGATGTTCACACCTAGGGTGTCATCGTGCAGCGCCTTGCCCTCTTCGACCTCGACAGGACGCTCATTGACCTCAGCAGCGCGTTCCTGCGGTGGGCCGAGGAGTTTGCTGAGCACCATCACTTGGAGCCGGAAGACATCTCCTGGCTCACCTCCCTGGATCAGGGCGTTCACCCTCACCGAGACGTCTTCTTCACCAAGGTGCGCGAGCACTTTGCGCTGCCGGAGCCGGTCGAAGAGCTGTGGGCCGGCTACCGTCAGCGAATGCCGTACCTCGTGGAGTGCTACCCAGGAGTCTTGGCGGGGTTGGCTGACCTACGGGCCGCGGGGTGGCGAGTAGGAATCGTCACGAATGGCATGGCGGACAACCAGCTCGGCAAGCTCCACCGAACCGGCCTGGCCGACGCGGTTGATGGCTACGCCGTGTCGGGGGTTGAGGGCGTCCGGAAGCCGGATGCTCGCCTGTTCAAGATCGCCGCCGAGCGGTGCGGAGCCAGCCTCATCGATGGCGGCTGGATGGTGGGTGACAACCTCATCGCGGACATCGCAGGTGCTCAGGCTGTGGGCTTGCGCGGGATCTGGGTCGATCGAGGTACGTGGCCGGGGCACGAGCATCGGGCCGATCACGTGGTGGCGGACATAGCCGAGGCGATTGCCATTATTCGTGATACGCATCAGCCGAGATAAACGTTGAGATTATGCCGTATGAGTCATTCGGCTCGACGGCACTACGACCGCCCTTTATCGTCACATTGATCCCACAGATAGTCGTCCTCAAGATCCGAAGGATCCAGGATGATGGCGTCCCAGGAACAGATCGCCGCCGCCCGGCGGACGATCGAGCAGTTACGCGACCAGCACGCTAACGACGTGCGCAAACTCGTCAGGCTGCTCGAAGACGGCGCGATGAAGGGCAAGGCCGCCGACAAGCTGCTCAAGGACTGCCAGGCATGGGAGGCGGCCTATAGAGGCGCCTTCAACCGAGCCTTGGCACTGGTCGAGTCCGCATATCCCGACCCTGCCGAGCCAACGACCGCGTTGGGCCAAGGCTGGACCCCGCCGTTCAATTTACCGGGAAGGGCCGGCTGATGAGCCCATCTGCGAACCGGATCGGCATCGACCCGGCGCTGATGACTCAGCTGATCGGCGAGATCAAGCGCCTGAAACAGTCATGGCCGGACGCGGATGCGCAGATCGGTAGAGCCTTGGGGTCGATCGGCGCCAGCATGACTGGGCCAGGCACACTGGCAGACGTCGCATCTCAGATCGCCCAACAGATTCCCGACCTTCAGCGCCGACTGGACCTGATCGTCTCCACCCAGAAGATCGCGCTCGACAAGGGCGTTGTCTGGGCGGATGAAACGCTGTGGGCTTCGAACTCGCCGGCAAGTGGCGCCGCAGCCGCCAAGTCCGTAGCCGACCAGCTTCGCAAGGCCATGAAAGACGCTCTCAGCGCTAGGGGCGGCCTCACCAAGGAAACATTGGATTTGCTGGAGAAGCACCAGCACGATCCCTACTTCGCGGTGGCCTTCTTCAAGGAGATGCCTCCCGAGGAGTTGAAGGTGCTCCTGACGAACCTCTACCTGAAGCACCGCGGCTCTGCGGAAAAGCCTTGGGGGAAAGCGTCGTTGTCGTCCCCCGTCATGGACGGTGTGGCACGTGCTTTGAGCGTCACCTTGGGAACGGCCTCGCGTGGAGTCGGCGAGATGAAGCTACCCAAGAGCTACGTCAACGAGCTGCTGTCGAGCGACGATCTGCTGAGCGATACCGTGGTTGACGAACTCCTACGGTACGGCACATTCGACGACGCGTTCCTGCGCAAGATCGCCAACAAGGTCTTCGACAACGCCAAGAAGCCACCATCCCAACAGGAGGTCATCATCCGGTTCGGTGCCGGCCTGGCAGCTGCTTTGGCTAACAACGCCAGAGTTGCGCAGGATTTCTTCACCGATCCCGCCCGTAAGCCCCTGTCCTTCCTGATGCGCGACAACCGCTGGGGCCATAGCAGCGGCGACCTGGGCCGGGCTATTGAGGCGGCCACCACGAGGTTCCGCGACCACGGCCAACCTCCCGGCAGTTCACGCGGCTACAAGTCAGCCTTGATCGCGTCCTGGGCCGTCCATTTTTGGTCGGACCCACGAGCGCAGGCCAACCTCCGTGAGGCTCGCCAGAGCGCCGGCCGCATCTTCTCTGCCTACATGAGCGACGTTCATCGAGTCGCCAATGGGACCATTTCGGAGAAGCCGGGTGTCCTTCCACTGCCCGACAGCGACCCTCTCATTCGGGGCGATCAAGCTTATGGAGCGAAGTTCGACCGCGATGAGCTCAAAAATGTGATGGTCTGGGCCTTCAACGATACTCAGGCATTCAGAACAGTCGCGGAAACCCATGGGGAGTACAGTCTCAAAGTCCTGGATGCACGAGGAGCGGATATCTCCAACGACATCAAATCCGAATTTTCAGCCTGGCTCAAGAGTCACACCAACGCTACCAAAGCCGAACAAAGCTCGTATCGTCAGAAGCTGCTGAAGGATGCCATGGCTGGCAGCCAAGGAGACTTCTTCGACGCGCAAGCATTTACCCTTAGCAAGTCGCTTTACTTCGTGACAGATGCCGGTAACCAGGCAACCATTAACGAGGCAGATCGAAGAGACCGCTTTAACCAAGCATTCACAGATGCCATAACGAGAACAACCAAGCTAGCACTTGCACCTGCCGGAGACATCGTTGGAGGCATATACGAGTTTGCAGAGAGCTATGCTAGCGACAACATCGAATTCACCGAGGGCGAGACGGCGCGACGCAAAGCAGTTGACAAACTGACTCAGAGCCAGAATCTATTCAAGGATCTAGCAGCCAACACGATGATGCGGCACGGGCTTTTCGGCGATGAAGATACTGCCGGCACCGCTCACCCTCATGGATTCGAGAGCTCCGCCAAAGGCTCTGGAGGAGATTTCCTGCAGAGCGACCGCATCAAGCCACGCAGTGAAATGAACGAAAGCGAAGCGCTCGCCTATGATCAGTGGCTGCTGCACTCACCAGCGTCGGGAATCTTCAACAGTACCTCCCAGTCCGTTGATGATGGCTTTAAGCAGCCCAATCCTCCAAAGCCGGAGGCAGAGAATTGAGACCTTGGCACGCATTCTTCCTACCGGTGATCATGCTAACTGTCACAACAGCATGTTCGCCGTCTTCGCCACCCCCTCCCGTAGATCGGCGTCCGTTAGGCAACGTGACTGCCGCGCCCCTAGAGTGCGGAGTGGTTTCGAATCAGGCCATTGCTCGCGCCTTGGGGATCAGCAACTTTCGCGCAAGCGGCTCTACGTCGGTGAAGTATTTTTCTCACTGCATCATCAGCCGATTGCCAGATACCGAGAAAAAGGGGCGGATGTCTATCGAACTTTACGACCCATTCGCTTCCACGATAGACAGTCTGGAATACACCAAGACCAAGGAGCACGGAACTAATCTACCCGCCGAGATCCAGCCTGGCTTCAGTTCCTTAATAAAAGACACGGATGGGAATGTCATCGGCGCCAGAGCGCTAGCATGGACATCGGATGGCACCAAGCTACTGTCTGTCCTAATTGCCCGAGGCGCGCCGGGTCGAGATCACGTAGCGGACGTCATCGAATTCACCCGGAAACTCCGGCCTCTGCTCCTCAGCTCCACTCGGGGATGACGGCGCTAGCCGTAGAGAAGGTGACATGCCCGATTGCGGATGAGGAACTCTGATCGGGATGGCGGAAAGAGCTCGTCGCATTTCGCGGCGATCCAAGGAGCCGAGTTCCTCCTGTCGCGGTGCTCAGGAACCACAGGCCTGTCCCTTCGCGGCCGACCAGGAGGCATTGCAGTCGTCGTGTGCGGCGTCCGAGGGTCGGCTTGATATCGCTGGCGTGCCACAGCCTCACCCCGTGATTGTTGGCGCTCCCCCGGCCGTCTCGCCTTGTCCTTCTGCTTACGCACTGTCCGCAGCACCGTCGAGGGGGAAGGCGAAGAAGAAGCGGGCGTGTGCGTCGCTGGTGGAGTGAGCGCGACTCGGCGTTCAGTAGGACTCAGGCGGGGTGTCGGCATAGGGGTGGCCGTCGTTCGAGGTGACGCATTGTCGTTGCCCCATGCACTCGACCATAGGCTGAAGCTGCCGCAGGCCAAGAGGCCAGCGATGAGCGCCGACTGGATCAAGCGACTCCGCCTTCGCAGACCTGATCGCTTGGGCGAGGCAGGGGGTGAATACGTTCGCCAGTCGAGGGAGTCGGACGTATTGAGGAGCCGGGGAAGGTCTCGAAGCGACCGGTCGTACGGCCGTTGCTGCGGCGAATCTGCCTCTGCGGGGAGCAGTGCGGGGTGGTTGGGGTCGGTGTGCATGGTCCTCCTCTCGCTGCGCGTGCATGACAGGGTGGCGCAGCGTGATGGGCTTCTGTGGGAACGACGCGGCATGGCGAGCAGCGTGAAACGAAAGGGCCCCGGCAGATCCGGGGCCGAACGGGACAAGGGTTAGTTATGTGTCGAGGGCGTTGTTGATTTTGCTGTTGATCTGCTCTTGCTGGCCGTCGATGCATTTGGCGTAGACCCGCAGGAGCACGTCCACGCTGTGGCCGGCTCGTTTGGCTACCTCGGGGGCCGGGACGCCGGCGTTCAGCCAGAGGGAGACCGCGGCGTGGCGGAGGTCGTACGGTCGTGCTGCCAGTGAGGAGGCGGCCTGTTCTGGGGTGAGAGCCAGCTTGCGGGCTTCCTGCCAGACGTAGGAGTGCGCCGAACTGGAGTAGGTGCCGCCGGTGCCCGTGCTGAAGATTCTGCCGTCCTTGGCCGTGCCGTACTCGGCGACGTGGTCGCGGAGCAAGGTGACCAGGGTGGGCGGGATGGGGATCTCTCGTGTCTCTTTGTCCGCGCGGTGCTTCAGGCTGCGGGACTCGTGGGTCTCGCCGGAGTTGGTCCAGCGTTTCGTGCCTTGGGGACGGGCCTTCTCCAGGACGATCAGGCCCCAGCCTTCGTCAGGAAGGGTGCAGTTCCTCAGTCGGAGGTCGGCCGCCTCCTCTGGCCGGAGAGCGGCGTAATAGATGCAGGCGAACAGGGCTTGGAGTCGAGCGCCCCGCTTGCGGCCCACCTTGGGCAGGGCATTGAGGAGCTGCCGTGCTTGTGCGGGATTGACCACCGTACGAGGGTCGATGACTGTGACGGCCCTCGGTGCCGTCCACTTGATCTCGTCCAGCGGGTTGGTGTTGAACACCTTCTGCTCTACTGCGTGTTCCAGCAGGTGATGCAGGATGGCGCGCTTGCGCCGTACCGTGTTCGCCCCCGCTGGAGTGCCGGCGAAGGTGGCCGAGATGGCGTCGAGGGCCGTACGGAGGACATGTGCCTCTCCCAGTGCCGAGAGCGGGAGTGACGCCCTCTCCAGCCAGGCCAATGCCGCTGCTTGGGCCGTGGTCAGAGCGGCACGTCTGCCCTCCGGGAGCAGTGCGTGACCCCTGAGTACCTCCCGCAGTTCCTCAGGAGCGGGCCGGCGGGGTGCATCGGATACCAGGGCTGGAATCAGGGTTAGGAGCGCGTACGCGTCCGTTTCGCGGGTCCGGGCCGCTGAGGTGTTCCAGCGGCGGAGAACGTACGCCTGAGCGAACTCCAGGAAGGACGGCCCAGAGGACCCGGCGGCGAGCATCGACACCGGCAGGCCGGTGGCGATATCGAACTCCTCCCCCGCCTTGGCAGCTTGGCGCAGGTCAGAGACGAAGGCGTTGGCCAGGCCCTTGGTTCGGAAGCTCTTGGACTTGGGCTTGCCAGCGACCCGCCAGCGGGCGATGAATGTAGGAGTCTCGCGGTCCGTACGGTGCTGGATCTCGCCGAGCTTCACGTCGTAAGTGGTGTTCATACGGCCCCCCGTCGCGAGTCGAGCCAGGCTGTGAGGTCGCTCCGCCAGACGCGGAGTTCGAGGTTGGGCAGTTGGACGCAGACCGGCGCGCGGCCGAGCTCGCGCCAGCGGTAGAAGGTGCGCCGGGAGACACCGCCCAGTTCGGCGAGAACCTGCGGGACGGTCAGCAGTTCGTCGCGCCTACTCATCGGCGGTCACCAACTGCGTTGCGAGTGGTGTGCCGGTGAGTGCAGCCGCAAGGAGTTGATCTCCGAGGGAGAGTCCTTGTCCGGCGTACTCCCAGTGGGCGACGACGAGGATGGTGTCCTCGTCGAAGAGCGGCAGCCGCCCGAGGCTGATCTCTTCTGTGCGCATGTGTTCTTCGCGGGCGGCGCGGAGTTCGCCGAGGGTGGTGGAGTAGTGGCGGCTCTTGGTGGAGAAGTGGCCGCGGAAGCCGAGCATGTGGGCCCATTGGGTGAGCCGCAGGTCGGCCAGGTCCTCGTCGCTGCCCAGTCGCATGCAGGCGGCGATCAAGCGGCGGGCGTGGTCGCGGATGGGTAGGGCGTCGAGGTCGTCGAGAGGTTGGATGCGGCGGTCCAGCGTGCCGACGCACTCGGCGGCCTTGGTGGCGTATTTGGCGATGTAGGCGGCGACGGCCTGTTCGGTGAGGTCGCCTGTCATGGTGATGCGGCGGACGTCGAGCTGGGTGCCCCAGCGGAACATGCGGCCCAGCGGCTTGACCTCGGCAGTTACGGCGGCCGTCGCGTGGTGGACGGCGTCGGCCAGGGCGTCGGCGGTGGCCCAGGCCGGCGGTGGCGAGTTGGGGCCGTCCGGCCCGTCGAGGCGGATGACGGCGTGGAAGTGGACGACGCCGCGGCGCTGGTATTCGGCGACCTTGGCGAAGGCGATGGTCACCTGGTCGCGCAGGGCTTTGACGGTCAGGCCGTTGAGGCGAGCGAAGCGGCGGCGTAGGGCGAGGGTGAAGCGGCGCCAGAGCTCGGGGCTGATGGCGTTGAACAGGACTGAGCCGTCGTAGTCGTAGCAGTCGGGGCAGAGCGGTTCGCCGAGTCGCGGGTCGTCGGCGTGGTGCCGGTCGGTGCAGGACATGAGCTGTCCGTGCGGGCAGGTCTGGGCGTTGCGGCGGGCGTGGCAGGGCTGGACCTTGCCGTTCTTCTCCCGCCGCACATGGACTGTGCCGAAGGAGGGCGCGGTGAGGGTGACGAACAGGCACGGGTGCGAGCTGACGGTCTCGGGTACGCCCTTGCCGCCGATGAGGCCGGCGCGGACGAGTTGGTAGGTGTCGGCGCGGTAGACCTCTGCGCAGGCCGGGCAGCGGGAGGCGCGGCGGGTCTTGCACGGGACGCGCAGGACTCCGTTCGGTTCGCGTTTGGTGCTGTAGCGGTGGAGCAGCTGGCCGGTGGCCTGGTCGTAGTGCTCGACCTTGCCACGCAGGTGGATGGGCTGGCGGCAGCCGCCGGTGCGCTTGATCTGGTGCGCCCAGCGGTCGTAGTCGGGCTGGTGAAGCCGGTCGATCATTCCGGCTACCGCGTGAGAGCGGGCAAGGTGGGGCAAGATGGGTTCCGTCCTATCCAGTGACGCTGGTGTGGATGGCCCCCGGCCTGGCGCGGATCTTGGCGGATGTGTGGCCAGGCGGGGGGCGCTGCGCGTTATGCGCCGTGGTTGTCGATGCCGCTGCCGTGGCAGTCGGCGCAGGTCTGGTCGTCGGTGATGCCAGTGCCGTTGCAGGTGCAGCAGCAGTAGCGCGGGATCGGGATGGTCACCGGTTGTCCCGAGGGACGATGCGGACGTACACGCGGTACTTGCGCGGGTGAGCGCGGTCCGGGTACGCCCGGGACATCGCGGTGACCGTGAAGACCTCACGCAGGTGGATCAGACCGGGGGTGATCTCTGCGCGGTTACCTTCGAGGCGGATACGCATGTTGGTGAGCTCCTAGGTCTCGTCGTGCTGGATGGAGTCGCGGTAGCTGTTCACCGCGTCGTGGCGGGCTTGGGCAGCGGCGAGGATGGCCACGGCCCGGTATTCGACCGGCCCGAAGTGCACGGAGGTCGCGTAGTGGCCGTACGGGGAGTCCTCGAATTCGATAGGTGATCCGATCCGGGCGGCGATCTGGTCGACCTCGGCGCGCATGTCCTCGTCGGCTTCGTGGTCAGGGAAGTGGTGGAGAGTGACGCCAGCCGGAGCCGGTACGTCGGGGTGGGTCTCCAGGAAGATGGCCAGGTTGAGCAGGCCGTTGATCAGTTCTCGGCGTTGGTCGCGCATGACGTTCCTCTCAAGAGGTGGTCCGCAGGGTGCGGAGCAGGGCTGAGGCGAGTTGGTTGGACACGCCCAGGCGGGCGCGAAGTAGGTCGTGGGTGATGGGCTTGCCGTGCTTGGTCTGGTGTTCGGCGGCCACGCGGCGGGCGTAGTCGACCAGTGCAGGGGCAGGAGCGGGGCCGTCCTCGTCCGCCGGGACGAGAGCGGGACGTTCCTCGCACGGGACGGCTTGGGACGTCTCTGAGACGGGCGGGGACGCCTGTGCCCAGGACGAGGACGGCTGTAGGACGTCCTGGGACAGTTCGGTACGGGCAGTGGTGGCGCGGCGTTCGAGCATGGAGACCGCGACGAGGAAGGCGCCGGCCGGAGTGGCTGCGGTGATCCAGCCCCAGACGGTCGGTGCAGCTTGTTGCAGGTTCGCGGCCAAGGACAGAACGACGCCGCCGGACAGGACGAGGACGGGCCAGGAGACGAGACCGCTCCGAGCCTTGCCTGTCTTCTTGTCACGCTGGCGTTCGCGTGCGGCCATGACGCAGGTCAGGTCGATACAGACCGCGATGGCCCAGGCCATCCAACCCTGCTGGCCGTTCTCGGTGGCGGTGTCGCGGATGTGGGTGAAGGACCCAGCTCCGGCGATGAGGGCCAGGACGACGACGGGGCCGGTGTCGAGCAGCCAGGCGGCGGAGCGTCGCATTTTGCTCTCCTCTCCGGCGAGTCAGGCGGTCTGGGAGTCGGGTGTCTGGTGAGGTTGTTCGGCCATGACCTCCGCCCACTTCGGCGCTCTGTCGGCGTAGGTGTGGGCGGCGTGTTCGGCGGCTTGTTCGCTGACGTAGAAGGACCGGGCCCGGTACCACTGGCCGTCCTGACCGGCGACGATGGCGACGCCAGGTGTCTCGGCGGCGATGGCGCGAGCCGAGTCGAGCGCCGCCGGGTCGAGATCGCCGAGGGTCATGGTGGCGGTCTCGGGATCGTTCACCCGGTGGCAGATCCGCCCGGAGCACTGAGCCCGAAGGGCGGTGACACCGGGACCGAGGTCAGAGCCGATGCGCTGACCACAGCAGAACAGGTAGATGCCGAACGCGCGCCCGAGCTGCGCCACCCGAAGCAGCGCGGTCGAAGTCTTGGCGATCTCGTCCTTCTCCGACTTGTCGGCCATCAGATAGAGCTCGGCCAACTCGTCGACCAGGACCACGACCGGGACCGGACGCATGCCCGGCGGGAGCTGCCAGATGTTGCGGGCCGAGGCCATCCGGCACAAGCCCATCCGGTCCGTCATGAGCTCCACCAGGTCATCGAGCAGTCCCCCGCACTCGGCGCGGCTCGTGGCCAGGGCGGACAACCGCGGCGCGTACGGCGTGAACTCGACTCCGCCCTTGAGGTCGAAACCGACCAGGGCGACGGGTTGCGGGGCCAGGCCGACGATGAGCGCGTTGGCCAGGTTGGACTTGCCGGACTGGGTGGCGCCGGCGTTCAGCCAGTGCGGGACCGTTCGGAAGTCGACGGTCCAGGGCTTGCCGGTTTCCAGCCGACCGACGGTGACCTTGAGCAGCTCCGTCGAGGGCGGCAGGTCATCAACCTGGACCAGCGGATCGCGCAGGATGACGGCGATCCGTACCCGGCCAGGCTTGTCGGAGGAGACGCGCACGGCGTGCACGCCCCAGGAGTGCGCCAGCCGTTCGGCGGCGTCGGAGTAGTCGGCCGGGATCTGGCCTTCAAGGGTGTGCAGCGTGACCCGCCAGCCGTAACGGGTCGGCAGCGGCAGCCACATGAACGGCTTGGTGTCCACGGCGACGCGCTGGAACTTGCGCCGGACGCGGACGACGCCAGTCGAGGCCACCATGCCCGGAACGGTGGTGAACCAGAACCGCTGCCGCTTCTTGGTCAGCCCGCATCCGAGGGCGACCTTGCGCCAGGACGCCCGCACGCTGATCGCGGTCAGCGGATAGCCGACGACGAGCCAGAACGACGGGTGATGCCAGCGGCGCCAGGCCCAGAGCCCGGCCGCGACAGCGGCCAGGACTCCGAGCAGGGTGTAGAGCTGATCAGACACTGGCGGCCTCCTGCTGCGGGAGCAGGGCGGCGGCCCGGTAGGCGATCCCCCAACGACCGGCGATCTCCCAGACGTAGCCGAGCAGGCCGACCGCGTTGACGGCGTCGCCGGCCTTGATGGGCGGTTCTCCACTGATACCGATCTTCACGAGCTCGATCCGGCCGAACTCGTCCTCTACCGACACCGTCACCTCGTAGACGGTGTTGCCGTTCTTGTCGGTCTTGATCTCTCCGGTGTCCTTGTTGAGCAGCCGCGGGCGCGGCGCCTTCACGCAGGTGATCGCGAGCTTGCTGGTGTCCACAGGGATGGGGACGGTGCGCATGGCGTGAGTTCCTTACGTAGTGACGTTGTAACTCTTAGTATTCATGGAACACTTGGCGTTCTAAGTTGTCAAGGGATTCCACGAAGACTTGGTTGGCATGTCGTGCGGGGTGTGCTGAAGTAGAGGCCAGACGACCTCACGGAAGGCGCGGCATGGTCGAGAAGAGCGGTCGCCCCGGCTACCTCCAGATAGCGGACGACCTTCGTACGCAGATCAGAACGGGCTCACTCGCGCCCGGCGCTGCGCTGCCCTCGACCGCCCAGCTCGGCCAGCGCTACGACGTGTCCGCCAGCGTGGTCAAGGCCGCGATCAGCGTGCTCCGCACCGAGGGGCTGATCGTCGGCCAGCAGGGCAAGGGCGTGTTCGTACGGGAGGGCGCGGCGGAGTCGCTCCAAGAGCCGGCCTCGTCGGACGTCATGGACCAGCTCTCTCAGATGCGGAGCACTCTGGCGACTCTCGGCGAGCGGATCGCCGACCTGGAGAAGGCCGTGTTCCAAGAGCGGAAGCGATCTCGCTGACCCGACAGGCCAACTCTTCCATCTCCGACCGAATGGCCTGAAGTTCGGCCAGAATTCGCTCGTTTGCGGTCACTCTCGGCACCCCCTTTCTGGTGGTTCGTAATCCCCTGCGGGATGCCGTTAGTTCATCGCGTATCGCCGCTGTTGAGTATCACGGAGCGTTAGCTAAGCTTCTGCATTGCTGCCTGCACGGCGGTTACACATGCGCTTACACACGCCCGCCCCTCCAAGCGCGCAAAAGGATGCGATGAAGACAATTCACCGCCCCGGATGGCAACCTCTGCTGCTGCGCCAGTACCGCGAAGCACACGGACTCACCCTCGAAGCCGCAGGTGACCAGCTACGCCAGGTCGCCGCACGGCACGGGCTCACCGCGCCGGCCGCGAATTTCCAGACACTCTGGGCACACGAACAGGGATCGGTATATCCCGGGCCTCACTACCGACGAGCCTATTGCCTCCTATACCAGGCAAACGAACCCACACTGGGTTTCCGGCTGCCGCTTCCTGGCGAAATATCCGAAGTGGAAAATTCCATCTCGGATTTGCCCCAGCCCACCGACCCCGCCGTGGACAACGCCGCCGCCGAGGTGATCGAACAGGCCCTCGTCAAAGTCTCGGGCGCTCCCATCAACGGTGAGCAGAACGCCCTCCTCAACCGAGTCGTGGACGCCTGGCGACGCCGCCACGGCCAGGGCAGCCCCAAGCCCATCCTCACCCTCGTCGGCGGCTACGCCGGATCCGGGAAGACAGAGTTCTCCCGCTTCCTGTCCGACATCACCGGCTGGGCCTTCCTGGACAAGGACTCCCTGACCCGCCCCATGGTCGAGCGCCTACTGATCTCCCTCGGCGGCGACCCCCACGACCGGCACACCGAGCTGTACCTGAGCGAGGTCCGCCCACTGGAGTACCGGTGCCTGATGGAAACCGCGTTCGACAACCTCAAAGTCGGCACCTCGGCCATCCTCGCGGCGCCATTCATTGCCGAACTCCAATCCCCCGACTGGATCTCTCGCCTCACCAACCGATGCGCGGCCAAGGGCATCGACGTGGCCGTGGTCTGGGTGCGCTGCGACGCCGACTCCATGCGCGAGTACATCGAGTTCCGCGGCGCGCCCCGAGACGCCTGGAAGCTCGCCAACTGGCAGACGTACGTCAGCGGCCTCAACTCCGAGACCAGCCCGCCCACCGCCCACATCACCGTCGACAACCGCCTCGGCGCCGCCATCAGCCTTGCCGACCAGACCCGCGAGACCCTGAAGCGGATACTCACATGAGGGGCATCGTCCTGTACGGGCCACCCGCCAGCGGCAAGAGCACCATCACCGCCGTCCTCAGCCGACTCGACCCGCGGTTCACCCTGGTGCGCAAGCTCAAGGCCGGCAACCAGCGCGGCACAGAGTACGACTTCGTCACCGTCGAGGAACTGGCCAGGCTGCGAGCTGCCGGCCGCCTCCTCCTGGAGACGCGCCGATACGGCAACACGTACGCCATCGACCGCCACCAGATCGACGAACTGGTCTCGTCCGGCCGGGTACCGATCGTCCATCTGGGCACGATCGCCGACATCCGCCGGCTGACCGAGGCAACAGCCTGGCTGGCCGTCCTGCTGTGGGTACCGCGGGCGGTCTGCGAGGAACGCTCGCGACAGCGCCTCGACATAGACACCCCACACCGCTTGGCAGCATGGGACGAGGCATTCGCCGACCTGCACACCCATGGTGAGATCACGTTCCATCACCGACACCGAACCGACCTGATCGCGCCGGAAGAGATAGCGCGGCAAATCGCAGGCGCCTACCACGGCCGCGAAGTGGCGCCGATGGATCAACGCGCGTAACCAGTGAGGATCTGCATCCACAGCTGCCGAGCAGCCCGAGCAGACATCCATTCGGTCTGAACGACGCGCGGACGGCCGTCCCATGACAAGCGTCGGATGAACGACAACCCGCCGGCCGCGCACAGCTCGTACATCGGAGGCATGCAGGTGCACGTGTGCTCATGGACCCTGATCCGATCGCATCGCCGCACAACGTCTTGCCAAGCCACTTGAAGCACATCCTCCTGAGGAACTGCCAAGTGATGGCTGTGATGGTCGAAGCGCCACGACGGTACGTTCATACCTCGGCCCCCAACTGCGCCTGCGCGAGAAGCAGCCTGACGAAGGTCTCCAGGTCATCCGCGCTCACCGTCTGCTGCATCCCAGCGTCAACCTCTTTGTCGCTGAGCCGTACGCCGCTCCGGCTCCCATAGAAGGCGCCTGCGTCACTCTGGAAGAAGGACCAGCCGGGGAAGCAGGCGCGAAGCGCTACAAGGCAGTGACTCTTGGTCGCCATGTCACGAGCGTAGAAGTTGCACGTAGAGCCTGTCTACCCCTAGGGATACCGAGGGATAGCGATAGATCCCTATAGGCGAGTGACGACCCTTGAAGTCCCCTTTCTACGCTTGGGCCTCGTGATCGAATTCGAGCCGGATCGCCCCCGCTGGCAGCAGGTCGCCGACGTCCTCCGCGGACGCATCAGCAGCGGCGAATACCCGCCAAAGTACCTCGTCTCGGAAGTCCGCCTCGTCCAGGAGTTCGGCGTGGCCCGCGACACCATCCGCAAGGCGATCCGCCAGCTGCGCGACGAAGGGCTGCTCTACACCGTGCCGAACCTCGGCAGCTTCGTCAGCCCACCCAACGAAGCCGAATCCACGAAGAGCTAAGCCCCGGCACATTGGCGGAGTAGTCTCCCGGGGCATGAGCCGCCGGATCGACTACTACGACGCCCCAGACGCACCCTTGCCGAACAGCCTCGTTCCTTCGGTCAACGTGGCCGTCACCAACGAGGCCGGCGCCCTACTCCTGATCCGCCGCAGTGACAACGACAACTGGGCCCTTCCCGGCGGCGCCATCGACCCCGGCGAGTCCATCCCCTCCGCAGGCATACGCGAGACGATGGAAGAAACCGGGATCACCTGCCAGATCATCAGGATCGTCGGCACATACAGCGATCCCAAGCACGTCGTCTTCTACACCAGCAACGGGGAAGCGCGGCAAGAGGTCTCCATCGTGCTCACAGCACGCCCCACCGAGGGTGAACCGACCCCGAGCTCAGAGTCCCGCGAGGTCCGATGAGTGGGGCGGGAGGACGTCGAGAGCTAGCGGATGGACCGGTCAATGCGCATGCGCATCCACCACTACCTCCAAGGAGCCGGCCCGCACGTCGGTTGAGACCCGAGACGCCCTGACATGGAGCCAGACCCGAGCATGAACGACGCTCTGGCAAAGCCGCAGGCCAAAGCCGTGATCACCGACTGGATGAGGACTTTCTCCACGGTTTTAAAGGCGGTCCGCTGCGCGGCCCGCCGTGCGCGTCGGGCGGCAAGCGCGCCCGGCTGCGGCTCTTCGGCCGGTCCGGGCACGCACCGCCGACGCGCCAGGACGAGCAGGATTCACCGCCTAATACCGTGGCGATCGCTCACCCCGGTACTCACCGAGCATGGTCGGGGCGATCGACTGCCGCGCGGCTTCCGATGCTCGGGCCTGGCGGCCCTGCGCTTCGGGTCCGCTTGCCACCGAGAATGCGCATAATCACCGCACAGCATCCGAAACATCTCCAAGAGGAGATATCAGTCACTGGCGTCGAGCGACAACGCCCTCGAGATAACGCTTGGCTCATGAACCGGCGATGATCTTCATTCTTCAAAGCAAGGTGGAGCACCGTGTCCAGCGCCACCCTCTTGTCAACCACCAAGCCATCCGCTCCGACTGGCCCAGGCCGTCGTGGACCTAACGATAGGGAACATGGAGCCGGCCAAAACAAACAGAGGAGATGCACGTGCCCGCCTTGAGCGATACATTACATACGTGCCAACCTACGAGGCGATCGCATACAGGCAGAACCGCGACGGCGACGGACTGTGGTTGTTGACGTTCGTTGCATCCGCAGAAGAGATACTCACATGGGCCAGCATCCCGCGCCGCGCAGTCCAGGACCTTATTGGGTTCCAGCGGGGCGCGGACGACACTCGAGTCGCGAAGGCAAAAGAATTCTTCAGGCGACCGAACAATCTGTCCCCGACAAGCCTGATCGTGGGACTACACCCCCGCGAAGCAAACTCTTCCCTCCTCAAGGTCGAGTTTCTGGAGGACGAGAACACTGTCGTAAACCCACGCTGCCGGATACACGTTAACGATCAATTCGACCATCTGCCCCTCCACAACATTCGGGAACTGGTCCGCGCCCAGATTCAGTTTCGTCTCGCGCAGGACACAGAATTTACCGGTGGCGACCAAGACGAGGACGCTCTTACACCCGATATCGCAGATAGTGACCAGATCGGCGATTCAGTCGAGGACTATGCCACTCTAGATGATGATCTATCAACGGATCACGACAGCGAGGTAGAACTCGGCACATCAATTCTCAAACGACTCCTAGCGCGACTAGACGATGATCAGTGGGTTGACGATCACGAAGAGGATCTTAGGGAGCTCGCAAAGCCAGCGACAATCATCGACGGCCAGCATCGGATTCTCGGCGCTGCGGCATGTGAGAAGGAAATTACCTTCGCCATAACAGCAATTCTCGACTGCCCTTGGCGGGAACAGGTTTTTCAATTTACAGTGATCAACTACACTGCCAAAGGAATTCCTGACCAGTTCATCACGGCTAATGCCGCTCTCTCGCTGACTGGATACGAACTCGATACGCTCCAGGACAGGCTTGTCCAAGCTGGAGTAAAGGTAACCGAGTACGAGCTCATGCGGGTCGTGCACTTTGACGCGCGTAGCCCATTCTACGACAAGGTCAACCTTACTGAACGTCCGAATCAGAACCGCATCGGCTACAAAACCATGGTTCGGATTGCTAAGTCCTGGTACAACGCCAGACACCCCGTTTTCCAACTCATGCTTCCCAACCTCTATCCGCAAATCAACGGAAAAAGCACAGCAGCTCGACGCCATCGGACAACACAGTGGAAGTTGGATGATTGGGGCGAATTCTTCCTTACATTCTGGCGGGTAGTCTCAGAAACTTACCAAGCCGAACCATCGCACGAGCCTGGCTACACGCTGTGGGACGTGGGCCATTCTCAACTGATCGTAGCGATTGTACTATATAAACTCCAAGAGAGTTTCCTCGATAATCTCGGTAATCAAGACGAGGAATTCTTTGAGGTCGATACAACCGACCCAGAAGAAGCGCGAAAGATACTCCTGAACAAGGTCGAGCGGCGAGCTCGGAAATTCCTAGAGAGCATGCCCGCCCAGTTCTTCGCAACCAAGTGGGCTTGGAGTGGGCTCAACATAGGCCCCGGACGCGACGCGCTTGACCAAGCATTCAATCAGCTCGCACGACTCAAAGGAAAGTACCAGTATGCTAAGTCAGCACTTGTCACGGGCAAGACTGACGCATCCTAACCTGATTAATTCCACAGTACAATGGTTGTGCGTACATGGCGCGCTAGGCTCCTACCATGATCCTAAGTTGGCAGCCCTTCCCACTACTGAGGGGGATCTCCTATCAATCGTACCCCTCATCTTCGGCTTAGCGCCGGCCGCAGCGTGGGAGCAGCCACAGCGAATTGGATATCCAGCACTGCGGCCTCTCATTGAGGCGCACCTCCAAAGAATGAGCGTTCCACGCACGAAGATACTCGTCGATGTCCTGGCCGCTATCTGTGATCAATATAGATCAACAAACAGAAGGGGTTATGTTTTTTCTAACGCCGGAAAGTACGGCCTACGCGACGTTCGCGCCCAAAGGGGAATGTACCAAAAGCTCGAAAAACGACAGAATGGACGCTGCTCTGCATGCGGCGAGCATTTGCGCAACGTAACAGAGAGCCTCGACCATATCGTTCCATGGCGCCTTGGCGGAGACCCATTGGACGGCAGCAACTGGCAGATCTTGTGCGAGCCATGCAATGGAGGAAAAGGAAGTCTAATCTCCATGTTGCAGCACCAGGCTGCACACAATTGGCTCTACGGCCAAACTATATCAACGGGGGGCCATATAGGGAGAGAGGTTCGCTATATGGCCCTCAGGCAAACACCCCAGTGTGAAGCCCATCCCTGCACAGCCAATGCTGAATCCAATCGACTCGTTGTCAGCTTGCGGGACCCTGAAGGCCTGGATGTCATAGACAACCTACAAGTCTTGTGCGACCAGCACTATCTGCAGCCACGCCGGAGACGGTAGCTCAAGCGAGAGGGGACACGTCCGATTCTTGAGGGGCTATACCTCGCCGTACCCAGAATCATCGGCGTGCAGAAAAAGAGATTCCTGCTGTACCAGATACAGGAGCCCACGCGACAGCCATCTAACATCGTTCGGCGTATTTTGTATGGAATCCCACCGTCGCGGATTCCCGTCTCCGAGATTCCAACTCCTTCCTGTCCACGCCGACCCAGGTTCGATACGCTTCAGCGCATCGTTCACCACGGGAACCATCTCATCAGGCTGCAGATGTTGGGTGAGGCGGTCCATCAAATATCCCATCGCCTGTATACCCGCGCCGTGAGTAAGGCGGGAAAGTCGAGGCGGCAATGCCCAAGCTTCAGGGAAGGCATCACGAACGAGGCTCCAGTAGGTATTTAGGTGCTGCAGCATGCGATCCACATCACCTGTCCCATCATGCGGATTACGGTACTTGTATAGAGCTCCCTCATATATACTGTTTTCGATCATTTTCAAGACGCTATTATCTTTTATATAGCCATCTGGCGAAGTCGGTGTGGCAATTGACCGATAGAATGGTCCCTTGAACGTCCCATTGAGACGCGTCATGATGACGGCGGGAAGCTGCTTTCGCGCATAGGCCGGTGGCAGATGCGCCTGCGTTTCCGGAAGGAGCTCGTGTATCAGGCCCTTGGGGAGAGGCTTGGTATTATTCACAAGAATAAACTGAGCTCGTTGCTCGCTCTCATCATCTGCGATGAAGGCCACAGCCGGGATAGGGAACTCCTGGACATCAGCCTCACGGAGAGCAGCACTCCGCTGTTGTCCATCCACGAGCCATGCCGGCTTCTCGCTATCGGGAGATCCGTCCACGACTGGGATCAGGAGCTCGCCGGGGGTCGAGTAAGTAACTACTTCACGGCCATTAGACGACTCGAAATGAACCTTGGAATTGAAGGCTAGCACGACTGCGTTAGCCAGGATCGCCCCGTCTGACTCCAGGTACCGTTGAATAGCCTTGATATGACTCGCGACCTCTGGACGTTGATACCCCTGAAGTTGAGCATCATCGTCTCGTCGGATGCGAGAGACCGCGGCAAACTCATGCAGCTTCTTCCCATCTACTGCGAAGCAGTAGATGCGTCGAGATCCCTGCCTTACCTCCAGAGCAGGAAGACGAAGCATGCGTCGAGTCGCCATAGGTTCTCCTATCCAAAGAGGCTACTTGATATGGTGTATCATATCAGCGAAAACGGCGAGATTATGAAACCCGCGGCCCTTATTTCGCTCTGAGCCCCGAAAGATAATAACCTCCACACCGTATCTCGTACACACTGCGCACATGCACGACTGCCAAGGCTTAGCTTCAAGAGTGCGCCGATACGAAGGAATCTTACTGGTGCTGGTGATCTTTCCTGTCCGCCGATCCTTCTTGAGAACGGGAGGATCTACCAACTGCTCGTACTCCTCAAGCACTTCGATCACGCGGTCCAAGGTTTCTAGACCCTGATCGTAGGACCGCAGACGCCTCAGAGATTCTCTCTCACCGCTTCGAGCTGCTTGCTGGGAAACAGATCCGGCCAAGATTAGCTTCTTCAGCTTGGGGTTACCATCGACCTGCGGTACGCGAATGGCAGTGTATCGATCGGTTGTTGTATAGTAATTGTTTTTATCATCCATAAACGCTTGTCGAAACGGTGAAGTGCTGTCGAAACTGGAGACGCCATAATTACCAAATGTCTCCATGAATCCCATGCGCGTGATGCCTAGGAGATGTAGGTGCGTCTTAGGTTCTCGTACTTTATCGATTTCTATCAAGCACTCAAGTATGTCGTCGGTTCTCAATGGAACCATTCCGCCCAGGGCTATGCGACTATAGCCAACGCTCTGAAGGCGCATAACGCTGTCTGCGTAACTAGCGGGACTCCAACCTTGCGCTGCTCCGATTGGCTCTATCACCTGGCCTCTGGAATGGACATGTTCTAGGAAGTCCTCCGCATACCGCAGGGACATCTCACGCCGTTGCACCCATGCACGATTTACTTGTTCATCGGACACTGCGGCGTCATATCCAAAGATTACATGATCCAGGCTTATCCCAGAGTCGAACTGGCATCTCTCATAAAAGTCCAGAACTTGTGAAACAGTGTACGGAGGCTCTTCTTGATCGGCGTAAGTGAACGCACCGCAGTCACCGAGGGCCTCGAGGTGAGCTGGTAGACGGAAATATTCCTTTACGCCCTCCCAGTAAAGACGCTCCCTCTGGCGTTCAGAGTACTTTCCGGCTCCCCTAGCGGAGCCATCAATGATAGCTTTACTAACCAGAATTCCATCATAAGGAGCCGGAGCCAGCACTTCATGCGCATACGTATCGTCGCGCTGACGTACTCGGTAGGCGCTGTATTCTTCATTTACAAAGTCATACGAAGGGCTAATTTGATCCTGGCTGTCCGGGAAGAAGAATTTCATGACAGAGCCCTGCGTTCGACCTGGTAGATTCTAATGAGGTGGTTAGACAACTCGTTCACGTGTTTGCTCAGGTTCTCAATTTCATTCCAGCGATATGCCAGCTCCTCCCAAGTGCCCGATGTCCACCTACAATAGGGGGCTATCGATGCCAAATGCTTGCGCACATTGGCTGGCGCGTCCCCCCCGAGTGGATCGATCGTACCAAGTATTCGATCCATAAGGCGGCCCATTGCTCTTATCCCAGTGCCATGCATTAACCGACTTCTCTCAGGGTGAATACCCCACGCTTCTGGGAAAGTGTCACGTACCCCAGCCCAATAGAGATGGAGAGCGTGGATTACCCCATCGAAGTCCGTCTCCCCTCGCCCAACATCTCGATAGGGATAGAGGCATCCGGAGGACGATGTTAAGCTCTGCTGAATCATCTCTACGACGCCTGTATCCGTCACAACCGCGCGCTTGTCTTTATTAGCGGCAGTTGATGCGCGCCTGATCAACCCATAGAATGGCGAGTTTTGGTCAGTATTCAAGAGGTCGCACAGATAGGATGGAGCCTTTCGAATTGCTAGACGAGCCGGCAGGGGACTTTCTACTTCTGGAAGTAGCTCTGTTACGAGCCCTCGCGGGAGTGGTTTAGTGTTATTAATGCGAACAAACTGGTCACGCTGCAATGTAACCGTATCCGCCACAAAGGCATTAATCGGCACAGGGAAGTCGTTTCGGCGCGTTCGAGCTAGAGCAAGCGCACGCTGTTGACCATCAACGATCCATGCCGGCTTAGGCTTTCCTTCTTGTGGGAGCGAAAGAGTCAGGCGCCCAGTGACAGACTCTCTATCGCTAGGCATTCTTTTGCCACCCCGAGTGCTCCGGAAGCGCACGTTGGGAGACAGCGCCATAATTATGGGGTTCGGGAAAATGGGCTTATCGCTGTCCAGGTACTCGACAATGTCCTCGATATGCCTCTTGACCTGTGGGCGTTGGTAGCCAATCAATTTGCCGACTTCGTCTCTACTTACTCTTGAGATGTCCGCGAACTGAAGCACCTCCTCCGCGCGCAGCATGAACACATATAGTGGATTCTCGGCCGCCTGTACTATCCTAAGCGCACGGACTTCAATCGTCTTCGGATCCTCGGGTGTCATGACAACATCCCGGCTGCGCGTACGCGACGCTCCTCGATAAAGAGCTGCCTGAAACGTGCCTGTTCGCAAGATCTTCCGGTAGCGCGCAGATCCCGCAGTAGAGGAGTATGCGATACAGCGCCTGATATCAAACGATCTCTAATGTAGGCGCGAACTTCATCATCACTCATTGCCGTTCCGCGTTGCTTCTGAACTTCTGGAGGCGCTGATGCTGTGGCCTCCGCCATAAGCTTAAGGAACACTGAGTGTCGAAGTTCCTCGCGTCGAGCTCGCGCTTCCTTGAGCACATGTGCTGCGGCACGCACGTTGAGTGAAAGCAAGCTCCCACCAACCAGACTTCTGAGCGCTGCCGTCACTGGCACAATCCGATCTTCTAATGGTGCGCAGCGCCCTCCGGGCCCAATTATAGACAGGTGATCTCTATCGCTCAGATTCGATGCAGCATCGGCCAAATCGGTTGCACATGCGCGTAGATATGGCTCCGACAGCACTGCGATTATGGGTGAACCGGGGTAACGAGTCGCTAGTTGCGAAAAGGAGCGAGGCTCTCCATGGGAAGGCCCGGACCAGCGTGATAGACGATTCCACCACGCAGAAGTGCCATCACCATTTCTGGCGACGGAGTCCTGGTGCCCGAACGAAAAGGTAGCTCCGTAGCCGGCGATAGCAGTTTCCGCCGGGATCAATCCATACCCCGCTGAGCAGACCCACAATTTGACTCTCTGCCCCACGATCTCTGGCAAGGTCTGAGCCATCACCCAATGTTCGCCTGCATAGATGTCGCGAGCACGCGCCTTTGGCGGGGTTGCCGACAGACGCTCGATCCATTGATCGCTACGCGTCTCGATATTCTCATCCGGCAAACTACCCGCTCGTAGGTGGTCCGAAATAATAGTGCGCTTACGGTTAGTACACGTTACCGCAATGTGCACCAATGGGGCATCTGTCATGACGCTCCCGTCGATGTCATGTTCCTGGATGTCACAGCATACGCTGCGTGATTGTGAATGCTCTCATCGTTTACGGCTTGTACGCGATAAGCGATCAAGTTCGTCCAGGAATTCAGCGCAACACAAACGTTGCGTACCATATCTTCGACGAAGACAGGGTTGTCATATGCAGCCATTGTTATGTGGCGCTCGTCGGGTCGTTTGAGCAAGGCATACACCGGCTGAGATGCAGCTTCTTCTGCCAGTTCTATTAGTTCGTCGAACCAAAGATCCGTAGCAGGCGGAGTGGGCTCGATGTAGACAGTGATATTTCCGCGCTGATTGTGAGCACCCCGATCGCTGATCGCTTTACTGCAGGGGCAAACACTGGTTACGGGTACTTGCACACGCAAAGCAAGCCGAGGAGTTGTTGCGCTACTCTCAGCCTCGATCGCGCACTGATATGCCACATATGCTCGCAGGCGCGTGACAGGCGCTTGCTTCTCGACCAGGTATGGGAACTCTAGATGCACCCGAGCGCTGAGACTGCTCATGCTGCGTCTTAGATCATCAGCGATTGAGAGCACCGTTACGAGGGAGAGTTGGTCGCGGGATGCATGGAAGATTTCGACGAAGCGGCTCAGGTGCGCCCCTTTGATGGTGGAGGCGAGTGCGACCGACATTTTCACCGTCGCAATGGTCTCCCGCTTCACGCCCTCTCTATCAGCTATGAGAACCGGGTATTGGAGTCCGTCGATACCGACTTCATCGAGGTCTACGCCACGAGAGTCTGCATGAGCTTGCACATCATCTAGCATCAGTTCGCCCCCGGTACACACAGCCGGATGTGCAGGTCTCTTGTACATGGACTTCTGTCAGTGGCAAAGCATCAATCAAGCGGTCCCAGATCCACATCGCCAAGATCTCACTTGTTGGATTCTCTAGCCCTGGCACCTCATTTAGGTAGTAGTGGTCTAGTTGATCGAGAACGGGCTTGAAGGCTGACTTTATATCGGCGAAATCCATCAGCCAGCCTGTTGCAGGCTGAACCTCTCCGCCTATATGAATCTCTACACGATAGCTATGCCCATGAAGTCGGGCACATTTGTGCTGAGGTGGAACGTTCGGCAATCGATGAGCTGCTTCGAAAGTGAATTCGCGATAGATCTCGATCAACGGATTCCCAGGATCTTGTGGGTTTGGATGCTGAGATGCCATTGAGGATGTTCAAGACAATACTCAATGGCAGCTTTGACGTTCGCCACTAGATGTTCGCCGTCCATTGGCTGAAGCAGGAAACGGTCGAAACTAAGATGCTCGAATAGTTCCGGTTCTGCACCTGCTTGTGGATATACGAGCTTCAGGTCATTTCCTGATCGTAGGACGAGCTCCGCGCCAGCTTTGGGGCTGACACAGATCCAGTCGACTCTCTTAGGGGCCGGCCGTGTCCCGTTTGTCTCAATCGCGACTTCGAATCCTTTGTCACGCAGCGCGTCTACTGCGTCGTCGTCCAGTTGCAGGAGAGGCTCGCCTCCAGTGCAGACCACATACCGCCGGCTGTGAGTGTCGTCCCTTCCTGGCCACGCCTTCGCTACAGCGGAAGCGAGTTCGTCAGGGGAGCGAAAGCGGCCGCCTCCTGAACCATCAGTGCCCACGAAGTCCGTATCGCAGAACTTGCATATGGCCCTTTGCCGGTCCTTTTCGAGCCCCGTCCACAAGTTGCAACTAGTGAACCGGCAGAATACCGACGGGCGTCCTGCATGGCTGCCCTCGCCCTGCAGAGTATAGAATATCTCTTTAACGCGATACATATCTTATTGGGATCTACTCTGCGTACGCAGGGTCAGTTAGCCCGAGTTCTTCAAACCCCCGCGCGCGCAGGAGACATGCTTCGCATGATTTGCAGGGGCGCCCATCTACCGGATCGTAGCAACTGTGCGTCCACGAGTAGTTGACGTTGAGACTCTGACCTAGCTCAATAGTTTGAGCCTTGGTGAGGTTGATAAGCGGAGTGTGGATCTTAAGCTTCAGTGCACCTTCCACACCAGCTTTCGTGGCTAGGTTTGCCATGCGCTCGTAGGCTGCGATGTAGTCCTCGCGGCAATCGGGATAGCCGCTGTAGTCGGTCTGATTTACGCCAATGAAGATGTCCGAGGAGCCTAGAGTCTCTGCCCACGCTAGCGCGTAAGACAGGAACACCGTATTCCTCGCGGGGACATAGGTAATTGGGATCTCTTTCCCAACATCGTCAACACTGGTGTGATGTGGCACCTCGAGCGAGTCGTCGGTCAGTGCCGACCCACCAAAGACTGCGAGATCGATATCAGCGATCACGTGCTTGGTTACGTTTAGTTCGGAGGCAACCCGTTTGGCCGCTTCCATCTCTTCAGTGTGTCGTTGCCCGTAACGGAAGCTGAGGGCATAGGTCTCGTACCCCTCGTGGCGGGCGAACGCAAGAACGGTGGTCGAGTCCAGACCCCCACTCAGTAGGACGACGGCCTTGCGCTTCTCTGTGGTCACGATCTCACCCTCTGTGATCGATGGGACGGCGGAAACTGCCTTACAGGCATCCCACAGGGCTAGCGTAGTTTTCAACGGCAACTGGTGCCAACCCAATCGCTCTTGCCCCAGGTAGCGTGGTCTCTGGGCAAGCCCAGCATGCCATCCCTCAGGGTGGGGTGGTCTGAGGTGGCGGCTGTTCGTCGCGGCGACCCTGCTCACGGTGCGGGTAGCAGGAAAGTGCACTAGGGACTGAAGCACACAGGGTGTCAGTTTCTAGGCTAGGCGGTCGCTCAGAGTGCCGCCTCGCGCCCAATGCTTGGGCTCCCTCGTAGAATGTGTTGTTTGCCGGATTCATGCGGTGCATGAGAGGTTGCAGCCACGCACTAGCGGGCTCTTCTACGATCTGCAGGGCAACAGAGGCTGTACGAGCACGGCACGCCAGACAGCAAGCGGCCATCAGGGGTCCCCTGGTTTGATGAACATGTAGGTATTTTGATCTTGCCCGTCTCGGTACGCTGTCTGTCCCGTTGACCTACTGAGGGAGAAGCCCCTGCGCTTCAGAGGCGGCGCACGATGACCGGTTGTCCGCTGTACCGTCCCGCGTCGCCATAGACAGCCACAGTGTGCCGCCCGGCACGAAGGCCAGCTCTGCGGCCTCACCGTCTACGCCGCCTGCGCCATCGCCGGACCCCCACCAGGAACAGCCCGCCGGCATCGTCGGTCGTAGATCCTTCCACATTGAAGAAGAAGCCCCTCAACGAGGGGATTTCGACGGACAACTCCTGCTCGCGCCGGAGACCTCGTCGAAGCGGGTCAGGTACGGCGCCCCCTCGCTGTCACCGCCTTCCTCGTCCACCGCACGTACGTCGCTTGGCTCCGTCGCGTCATGTCGTGCAACGGCGAGCAGGGCATTGAGCCGGCGAAGTGCACCCGCCACGGGCGCGCCCTGAGGCAGGCATCGGACGAACGCCCGTACGGTCCAGGTCACTGTGTAGGTGATCCGCCACCGTCGCGCTGCCGGCTACCCATCGGGGAGGTACCGTCAATGACGGTCGCCACGCACATCCTCCGTCCTTGGTGAAGCTGTATGTGATGTCGCCACATCAGCAAGTGTCATGCCGGGGCGCGTCTGTTGTGAGATCGGGTTCGATTAGGGCCAGCCGAACAGCGGTGTGCGGGTCCGAGATGGTGGGCTGCTGCCGGCGTCGCCAACACCGTCCTGTAGCCAGGGCGAGCATCCGCCTCGACCGGGAGATCGAGAAGAAGAGGCGACCTGTGCCGCATGCCTCGCTTGCCCCGATTGTCAGTGTCGTACGTTGTAATGTCGGAACGCTCGTCTCGAGCTCGTGATGTCCGGGACTCCGGTCAGACGTAAGGTGAGGAAGAAGAACATGAAGAAGATCGGCATGGCTGGAGTCACGCTGACAGCCTATATGGCAACGATTCCTGCGGCTAATATCGCAGTTGCCCACATTGGGGCCGTACCAGTTGGTTTTGATTTAGTTGCACCGGCCGGCGTGTACTTGGTCGGCCTAGCGCTCGTGCTCCGCGACCTTGCCCGAGAGGCCGCGGGCCGAGGGCCGGTGCTAGCAGCCATCGCAGTGGGTACCATACTTTCTTATTTTATGGCTGACCCGGCCCTTGCCGTCGCATCTGCCGTAGCCTTCGCAGTAGCCGAACTAGCGGATTTCTCCGTTTACGAGCCACTGCGGCGACGAGGGTTGCTTATTGCCATGCTGACTTCAAACGCTATTGGGCTTCTCATAGACAGTCTTCTATTTCTGAAGCTCGCGTTTGGCTCCCTTGAGTATCTCCCAGGCCAGGTTCTTGGGAAGACATGGATGACTATTGCCGCTGTCATACTTTTGACGTTGCTGCGACACAATAGACGCTCAACTAGCTGAACTGGCGCGACATGTCTATGCACTAAGCCTAGACATGTTGGGCCTCTCACACGGCCAAAAGATGCAGACGCGCCAACCCTCCGTCGCCTTCCTGCGCGGTGAGGCAGAATGCTAGGAATCCACGCATTGCTGCTGGCTAGCAACACACCCTTATTAGGCAGCCCGCAGTCTGGCGCCAGCAGGGTTAGGAAGTGAGCAGGAACCAATCCCGCGCAGACGGCCACACTCGTGGCCGCATCGCCTCTCGGATTTTCAAAACGTCGGCGCATCGTCCTTCAATGGCGTCCACCGACTGCGCCGGCGTGTGATCCACCAGACGAAGTACACGAATATTAGCGAATACTTCTCGCTTCGCCGGATCGCTGTCATGGCTTGCTAGTCGTGAGATCAAGCCGTCTCGACGGTTGGCTTGCCCCAGCCAGCGCAGACGGTACTCCGCATCCGCGATCAGGTAAATCGCAGTAGTAATTCCCAACTCTTCATACCGCCATCGCTCCGACCATTTCACGGGTGTGAACAGCACCTGATCAAGGTATCTGCCAGCGGCTCTAGGAAGAGCGCCCAAACGGGGAGTGGTCAGTACTGGTCCCGCTGGCAAAGAATTCTTCACGCAAGGCCACCGTCCTCTATTGGAGAGATGCTGGTATCGAACTCATCGAAATCGGACTCCTCGCTTCCGCTCGCCTCTGTGAGGAATTTCTCAGACATTGAATCCTCGATATTCGTGATTCCGAACTGCATATCACTAACGGCCGACTTAAGTGACTTCAGGTCTGCCTGCACCGCGTACAGAGCCTCTTGCAATGCCTTAACTTCTTCATCTGCCGCCCCATGCAGAGGTTTCTGGTTGGCACTTTGGGCGTCGACTATTAGTGAACGCGTTGTCTTGAGCACCCTTCCCATAGTCAGCGGTAGATCTTCAGTGACGGCATCGTAGAACCGGCCTCGCGACTTAGCGAAAATCTCCAATGGATTCAGGGGCGGAGGCTGTGGTTCGGTTTGATCGGTACTGCTAGCCCGAGCAGTAAGCTTCGGCGAACGCCTGCTCTGAGTCTTCGGGAATTCGATGTCGAACCAGTACTTGTCTGCTTTCGTCCCGTCAATTGCGTTACCGTCGACGTCCACTTGGCGTGGAGTCTGATTCGTAACAGAGGCTCGGGCAAGCTCAGTCATCAGTCCTAGCGTGCGGCGAGGTTGGGCAAGCATTGCCTTGCGCGCGCTTATCGTACTTCGACGAATTTTCTTATCGGCGAGCGTTTCTCCGTCAGTCGTCTCACCACCCTCGTTTTGCGCACCTATCGAACCTCGGTCTGCTTCGATAATCTTTCGCTCGGCGAGCCAGTGGATACCACGTGTCGTCAAGAAGCGCTCGAGTATTTCGGGGACCACCTCGCTGCCCGATGCTGGCCTGATCACCTTGTTCCAGGCCGGCTCATCAGCAAGGTGGCGGCCTTCTTTAATGAAGGTGCTGCTCAGCAAGCCGTCCAAGACACGCGGGTTCCAGCGAAAGCCATAACCTTCCCCTATGACTGATGAGACCATGCGTAGCCGATGCCAGACATGCTCCTTGCTAGTCGCAGTTCGTGAGGGCTCACCCAGAACTCTGCGTACGGCCTGTGCTCGTGCTGCATTATTGGGGAAGACCACAGCGAAGAGAGCGCGGTCACGGCGGTCACGGACGGAAACAATGTCCTCATTAGGACGTTGATCGGGGTCGGAGCCCTCGCCAGCAAGCCAGGCTCGTTCCTCTTCGCTGATCCAGCCATGTTTCCTGGCGTCACGCAGGACAGCGCGGAGATCCGACGCAGCCTTTTCGACCAGGCTGTAGCCCAGGGGCGGGCGACGGTGGTCGGCACGATTTGGATCGAAGACTACGTTGTGGAAATCCTCAGGAGCAGAGGCCCCCACTATAATCTGGATCTTGACAGTGGCTACCTTCGCAGCCCGCCGTGCGCGCTTATGTAGTACATGTAGATCATCATCGTAAGCCGCCTGCAACGCGTCCGCGAGCGCCGGCACCCAGACCGCTGGATCGGCCACCCTCGTAGGCAGATCGGCATCGTTGAGTTCCAGGTCGTTACGGTCTACACCGAAAACTATCTCCTTTGGAGAAAGGCCATGAAGTTCGAGGCGGGCACGAGAACGGTTGGCACCCTTTATAGCTGTTAGATCGAGTACACGGCGGACGTGTGGGCCGTTGGCGCCATCCGATTCGCGGATTGTGCGCAGCAATAGGGCATGCAGCGTCGTTTCGTTCTGACCGTAAATCGCCATATCATCGCGCAGTTTGTATCCGCGATCACTATCCGCCTTGTCCAGTGCATCCGTCATGGCGCTAATCAGCCCGCTGAGTGTCGCACCAGCAACAGGATATTCGGTCGTGAGAAATGCGGCGGGCTGCCCATCCTCCCTTTTTCCAGTGACAAGGCGTGGAAGCATTCGGGAAGGGTCAGGATTGCGGCGTGCGGGAGAGTCGAATGCTCCGCGGATTCGTTCGTTGTATTCCCCGGGACTGCCGGCGTAACCATGGACGACAACCTCCATGATCTTCAAGCCAGTGCTGTGGTCTGGCACAATAACGCCCGGCTTTATCCGATATTCGACCCCATCTGCGCCACGTTGGCGTACGAGGAAGTCTTTTGAGCGAACGACGTAGGGTGCTAGCCCATCGGTTATTTCCAGAGGAAGGCCAGTAGCTTGGGATAGCGCGGTGGAGAAGGCTCGAGTCCACGTTGATTTATCCGCGCCAGGGTACGGGTTGACCGCGGAGTTGGATTCCCCATCGGACGCTGGGTACTCGACAACGTAATAGCTCACGTCTTCCTCCGAGAAGGAGTACGACGCCTAGAGCGCCATACAGTGGGCTGCCTAGGCCGTTCGGTTCGGCAGAGCACCGAGGCACCCGGACACCCGGAGTTTCCCGAGGCCACCAGTCTCATTCGCCGCGCGCAAAGCGATAGGCGTCTAGACCCGTCCGCTCGTCGTCCCTCTGCCACGCGACTCGTCGGTCACCGCGACCTGCTAGTCGCGTAACGTAGACGGCCATTGCGGAAAACTTCGACTAGGTAGCCACCGAAGGTTCAGGAAGAGTCACGGCATGGAGCCAAATGCTGGTCAGAAGAGTACCAAGAGATGGTTGGTTTAGTCATGCCATATTAAGCCACCAGGCTCTGGTCAAAACGGGCGAAACGCATGGAAGCTACGCATGGTTCCATATGTGTCCAATCGAGGCAAATCGCACTAGAGGACGGCCGAACCTTGCTAATCATCGGTATACCGTGCTCTTACCACTTGACGCATCGGATAGTAACCACGGGCCCAACCCCCAGCGCTACCGTTCTGAGACCGAACGCCGAGCGACCCTGCCGAGCTGTCTGCGCACCTACAATCACCATCGCGACCACACCGCACTGAACGGCCTACCACCCGCCAGTCGCGTGCCCAACCTCACGGGACAGAACACCTAGCCGTGACCTCAAGGGTACGGGACCGATGAGGGACGATCTTGGATCGCTCACGCACCTCTCAGGCTATATGCGCAGCTCAATGGACATTGACGAGCAGTGTAGCTACCACTCTCCTAACTCGGAACTTTCCTGGGCTGTTGTAGGCGTCCTGCTCCGCTATGGACACCTAGCGCCAACGAGGTTTCCTCCTCACTGGCGACGGACGAATCTTCTGGGCCTATATCCGGTTGCCGCGCATACCTCTGCCGGGCCCTTCTTCAGAAGCCGATGACTTCTCAGCCCCCAAGCACCGGCTAACGATTGTGCAACCTGTTGCCGGTCTCGCGTGAAATCTCGGTAGGGGCAACCTTCCGAGAGCCGGCTTGCCGAGGCGTCTGGATCCGGGGCGTCATAGTTCTTTCGTGAGCGCGGTGTTCACCGCGGAGAACCAGGCGTCCGCGTGAGGACAGGCATTCCTGATGGTGTTGATGCCGATCTCGGCTATGACAAGCGGGCCGTCAGAGGTCTTGCGATACCGCGGATATAGACGAAGTAGACGTTTGGAGGGCGCTGTGCTGGCCCCGTCGTTGACGAGTTCTGCACCTTGGGCCTGCGCCACAATGGCTTGGACGGCCTGGGCGAGCGCGTCGTCGCCGGTAAGTTCGCCAAGTGCCTCATGACCCAGCAGAACCCATGCCTCCAGTTCGTGAAGTACCAGGTGTGGCAGGAAACGAGAGCGGTCAATGGCGTCAGCCATGGCGCGCTCGACGTGAGTCACACGGTCGTACGGCGAACCCGAGGGACGTGTCGCCATGCCGGGCACGTCGCTTGGGAGTCCGTAGTAGTCAAGCATGGTCGTCAAAACGGTGATGGACGAATCAGCCAGGAGCAGGCGAATCTCTGTGGCGAGCTTGGCCCACGTGGACATGCCTCCTCTATAGGAAGGGCCACCTGCGGGACGTTTGGTAGTGAAGATGGACCAAGTAACGTAGACATCGGAGCTGCATAGGTAGGGCTCGATGACTTCGCGGACTACGGTCTCCTCGGACTGGCCCTCGCACAGGATGTGCACTCGGCGCATTCCAGTCACCGCAGCTCGGTCTGCGGCCTGCCGCCGAGCAAGTTCTTCTCCCACAACTCGCCCAAGGAGTACTCCGCCAGCCAGTCGGCCAATCCTGCGGGAGCGAGGCGTTTGAAGACCGACGCTCCCCTGTGTCGCTCAACGACGATGAGATCGTCTACCTCGAACTGGTTGATGAGCGTCACCGACTGGGTGGCGATCAGGATTTGACTGGTGGTGCTAGCGGCGCGCAACATGTCGGCCAACTGCACGATGGCGTAGGGGTGCAGACCGAGCTCTGGTTCGTCCAGCACGACGAGATCGGGAAGATCGGGAAGGCTAAGCAAGGTCGTCAGGCAGATGAAACGGAGTGTTCCGTCCGATAGCGCGTCCGCGGGGAAGACGACGTCCGAGCCCTCTTGTTGCCACCGCAACCGGAGTCGGTCGTTCTCCTCGATGAGTACGAAGTCCCTGAAGAACGGCGCGACCTGCTGGATCGTCTGGACGATCCTCCTGTATGCGGCGTGGTTCTCCTGCTGAAGGCGAAGCAGGATGGCGGCCAGATTCCGGGCATCTGGGTGCAGCGCAATGTTGTCGGAGGCGAATCCTGTCTGCTTGACGGGAGCGTTCGCGCTGGTGTCGTGGAAATGGAAGATGCGGCAACCGCGCAGCGTGTCAGCCATATGTCCGGCAATCAATGACAAACTCTGCTCATCGATCTCATCCGTGAGGCGGCTCTCCCTATGCCCCCGTCCCAGCACGTGTTCTTCGCCACGCACCTCGATGCTTTCAATGCCGAAGATCAGCTCATCGCGAGCCGCCGGGATGAGTTTGGCCCTGTACACGTTGGACCCGAAGCTCAGGCGCAGGTTGACTTCCGGGAGGCTCTTGCCGCCGCGATAGAGCAAGGCAGAGGCCCCACCCGCCTGGCCAACGAACAGGTTCAGCTCGTGGTCGACGATCCGGCCGAGCAGGGCAAGGATAGAGATGAGATTGCTCTTGCCCGCACCGTTGGCGCCGATCAAAACATTGAGATCTCGCAACTCCACCTCAGTGGAGCGGATCGAGGTGTAACCCCTGATCGCGAGCGACTGCAATCTCCGTGGCGCCATGTGCCCAGCTTAGAGTGATCCTCCGGTGCGGCGCGTCCACCCTCCTGCAGTCGGAGCTTGAGCCATCACCGCGCGACTTGGCCGCCGAACCAGAGCCATCAGCAGCTTCCGACGAGCGAGTAGGTCCTGCATGCATGCCTCCCGCGGCCTGGTGGGTGTGTCTGACCGAAGTCGCCAGCCTCGCATGGCTGGACGCCCTTGAGAACGAGCAATCGCCGTGCGCTCGACCGTACTGGACAAGTAGACCGCCTCATGGCGTCGTACTCGCCGATCGCGAAGAGTCATTTCGCGACGGAGATCGGAGAGTCCCACAGCGGCAGCAGTGGGCAGATTAAGCGCGAAGACACAGACTCATGCTCTCCGTACTGCCTGCTTCCACCTGCAAGATCGGCTCTAGGTCGCATCCGGAGGAGCATAGAAAGTAGACCCATCTATCCGTCCCGCCTGGACGACCACAGCAGACCGTACCGGCCCGCTGATGTGGTTGTAGACCGTGCCCGTCGGCGGGGTTGGAAGGCTCCGTAGGGCATCGGCCGTGCCTGGGAATTCTAGGAGCAACCTCAGCAGGCGGGCGCGCCACTCGGCCTCGATCGCGGCCACCCTTCCTCCGTCGCCTCGTACAAGAGCGTCCACCAGGTCGACACGGGAGGCTTCCAGTTCCCCCAGCACGTCATCTTCATTTCCGGGTCTGGCCAGTATGCCTGCGAGTCTCTCCTTCGTCTGCGCCCATGCGTCGGAGATCATCAGTGTGATCAGTGTGGTCGCGCCGGAGGTTGCCAGCGCCACGAGCTCTGCTTCCATGATGTCCTCAGATCTCCTCGTCCCACCCGTTTTGATGGATACCGTCTGGGCCGTCCGGACCTTCATCCTGCGGAGCCTCCGCGCTGCCGGGAGGCTCTGGATCGGACAGCCCGAACTTGCTGAGGATCTCATCGGCCACGTCAGGCCGGCCGTACGTGCCGACCAGCAGAGCTACCTGGTGAGTGAACAGGTCCTTCTCCCGCAGATCCGTGATCTGCAAGAAGGCGGCCAGGTGGTCCACCGGCGAGCTGCCATTCGGCGACGGTGTCTCTGCGAACGGCTCGAAGGGCGTGCTCCCGTTGCCGTTCGACTCGAGCAGCTCTTTGTTGTTGGCAGCCGAGGTGAGTCTGGCTAGCAGGCCGAGGTCGTTCACTGTTCTCTCAATGTGGTCGTCGTTCTTTGCAAGCCACCACACCACGGCGCTGCCGGTGTTCTTGAGCACGTCCTCGCCGAGGTACTCCCGCTTGCTTTGCTCATATTTGCGGTCGTGTTCCCAGACCACCTTGTCCTTCCGCACAGCAGCCAGCTTGTTAAGGCGTTCCTGGTCCTCCGTGGAGAGAGTGAGCTGGATGGCCTGGGCCATCGCCTGGACGCAGCCAGTGGCATCCGGCTCCATCGAGCCCAGGACTTCGCCCAGTTCGTGCATGACGAGCGAAGCGCGGCCCGGTTCCCACTGTTCCGTAATATTTCGTGCGCGCTTGAGGATGGCGTTCACGGCCAGCGCCTCGGGATTGATGCGCCGGTCGTCCCATGGCCGCTTCAACGGTGCCCAAAGGATGGTGGCGGACAGCAGGAAGTCGTAGTCATCCTCCCGGCTCGGCAGCGAGACCCTCTCTACCCGGTGTTCGAGAGGCTCTACTGGTGGCGATGGCGGGGGCACGTACAGGGTCGTGGGTTCTCTTTGTGTACGTGACCGGCGTCGAATCACAGCCCTGATAGGCGGAGCCACGCCCGCGGCCAGTGCCATCACGAAGGCCGGCAGCCATATCTGGCGTGGAGCAAAGGCGATGAGGCCCGCCAGCAGGAGGACGCCGACGGCGTAAAGGTAGATCATGACCGTGTTGCGGCCCGAACTCATGGTGCCCTCCACGAAGGTTGATCAGCTGACCTGAATGCCTTGGGCGGTGCAGATTTTCCGCAGGACCACGTTGAGCAGGGTGGCGCTGCGCGCCCGGTCATCCGGCGTGAATCGCGACAGGCCACGGGCCGCGGTGTAGAGACCGCCCAGGACCTCGCCACGGCGCTCACTTCCCTCGATGAGGATGTCAACGAGCAGGTCACGATGGCGATCGTCATGAAGAGCCGTGATAAGCCACTCCCGCGCCCTGTCGTGCCAGGCCAGCGCGGAACTGTCGCGGAAGGCGCGCTTCCACCCCTCAGTCAATAAGGCTCGCATCTCTGCTTCCGCGACAAGCGGCCGATCTCGATCGCCGGGAGCAGTGAAGGCGGCCGGTTCGGCGACGTCGAGGAAGAGCTCGACGTCTCTTCGCCACTCCCTGCCATTCATGGCGAGCCGGGTGAGCCGGACGAGCAGCAGTCGGCGGAGCCACGGGTCCGCGGCGACCATTTCGAGCAGTGCTGTACGAGCATTCGTGCTGCGGCTCTCGCGCCGAGCCCGGTGGTGGAGGCGCACCACAGCCTGATCAGGATGGGTGACAGCGATGACCTCGGTACACATCCTGATGATCACTTGTGCCAGCGATTCGGACAGGTGATCGTCGCGCGCCCAGTTGTAGATCTGCTTGCGGAAGAACATGCCGTGTTCCTCGGCTGTGAGCGCGCGGCGCAACGCTTGGTCAGCAGCCATCTGCCTGCGGTAGGTCTTCGGTCCCTTGGTCCACTCCGCCACCGACTCGACCAGGACCTGTCTGTATCTCAGGTTCAGGCACTGCTCTGCGAAGCGCTTCGCCAGCTGGTAGCGATCGTCATCAGGCAGGCATGGGTCGTCGATCATCCTTCCGACCCATCTCTGGATGCCGTCGCGTAAGGCCGGCATGTGATGCCAGAAGAGTGCGCGGACGGCAGCGTCGTATCCGAGTTCCTTGAACCGTACGCGGCCGTTGGCGTCGGCAACGGCCCCGATTTCGCCGAGGCTGGTGAGGAGATCGGAACGTTCCAGAGAGTGCCTTTCGTCCGCGTAGCCGACGATGTCAAGCAACGCCACGGCGGCATCATGAACATGGTCGACATGCGCGTTGTGCAGCATCGCCGTGGCCAGGAGCAAGGCCCGCTGGGGGCCGTGACGCAGCTCTTTGACCGCCTCGGCAACTCCTGTTCCAAAGCCGCTGTACGCGCTTTCTGCGGATTTGTACCAAGCATGGTGCGGGACTTCGGGTGCGTTTTTGTACGCCGAGACAACGAGATCGGCGAACTTGGCGATCTCCCTGACGGGCCGCTCGGTCTTCAGGAACTCGGGCGGAGGAATGGCCACAGCGCCTGGTACGCCCGCCAGCCGCAGGTAACGGCGAAGGACCTCTTGAGCTGGAGGATGGCCGATCGTCCAGTGGAACTGCCCGAACTCGGGCGAGAGCCCCTCGCGTCCGTTACTGGGCAGGACGATCACCAGGAACGCGACGTGCTCGACCACCATCTTGCGTAGCGAGGACAACTCGTCTTGGAAGCAGCGCCAGGCCCGCTCGTCGGCTCGCGACAGGTCCAGCCACACGCGGTCGTCATCGCCGATCGAGGCCGGTTCCAGTTGGTATCGCCCGTTCTTCTCCTCCCATGTCAACTCGTGGAACCGTTCGGCTCCAGAGGACAGCTCGCGCAACAGGACCTTTGCAGTGGCTATCCGACCATTCCCTGGTGCGCCATCCAGGAGCAACGTTCGGCAAGCCTTGAGGATGTCGCTCGCCTGCCCATGGCCGGGCGGGTGGACGTAATGTCGCCACAGCCAGTCCAGTTCCTCGATGAAGGTCGGTCGGGGGCCTCGGCCCCGCGCCGCCTCCATGAAGTAGAGATCTCCGGTCCCTGTATGCACAGGCCCGTGAACGTCTGAGACTTCGGTCAACTGTCGTCCCCCTCATGCCGGCGGGCTCCGCCGAAATCGTGCCGCACGCCTCCCTGGTTGTCGCCGGCGATGTACGTTCCGCCGGTACCAGAGACATGGGGGGAATGATGGTAGAGGTCGCCTTTGCCAGTGTGGACCGGTCCTTGATTGCCTTTGATGACCGTGCCGACGTCGCCGGTGATGTCACGGGTCTGGATAGCGGTCCCCTGGACTTCGTCGACCGAGTTGCTCACGCTGCCGCCCCTTGGCTCTTGCTGGAGGGACCGATCCACGGCCTTCAGCAGGGGCAGCTTTGTGGCCAGCACGTTGCCTATGCGGATGAGACCTGACTGCAGATCCTGGAAGTCGAGTCGTTCCGACTGCACGTCCGCGAGCCGCTTCAGCGCTTCAGGCAGATCGGCCGGGTTCAGGCGCTCGGTCTTCCTACCGTCCAGGACGGGGATCACCTCAATGCCGCAGGTGAACGCCTCCAGTATTTCCCTGCGCACCCAGTCGTCCTCATCGTGCAGTTCTGGACGCCTCGACCAGTTCTCTCCCACCACGACGAGCACGACGTAGCTGCGACGTACCGCGCTGATCAGCTCGCGAGGGTACGCAGACCCGGGCGGAATGGACTTAGAGGCGCGGAAGACGTGCTCATCTCCGAAACGGTGCGAGAGATCCCGCTCGAGCAGAGCGGCGACCTTCTCGCCATCTCCTGTGCGATAGTTGATGAACACCTCGTGCATTACTGGATGCCCCTTCTATAGGTCTGCAGGTTGACCGCTTGCGCGGCTGCGGCCATTTCCTGCGCCAGTTCGCGTGCTGCCGGATTGCTCGGGTGTCGAGCGAGCGTCCGCGCGAGAGCGCGTATGTCCTGGGCGATGGTGGCGGAGCTCACGGTGACAGCGCCGGCCAGCAGTTCGGCGGACAGGCGGCAGGCGTGTTCGATCTCGCCCGCCACGGCGTAGGCGAGTGCGTGACGAATACCGAAGCGAGCGCGGGTGCGCAGCGCTTGCGGCGGTACAAGCGCCAAGTGCGTACCGATGACTTGAGCCGCCTCCTGCGGTCGCCCCAGATCACGCAGGCACCAGCCGGTGATCATGCCGACCGGGTCGGACAGATTCGTCGTGCCGATGACGGGCGACTGCGAGTTGGGCGCGTGCTGATCCAGCAGCGCGCGAGCTTGGTCAAGGCTACGCATGCAGGAGTCATAGTCGCCCGCGAGGGCGTGCCCCTGGGCCTCGCGCTGTGCGGCCAGGCCGCGGATGCGGGGCGGCAATCCGGCGCCCTGCGCGCGCTTCGCCAGCTCAATTGTCTGTGATGGATCGCCGCGGTACAGCGTGACCAGCGCGTGGCGAACGTGCCCGTACGCGGCCAAGTCGCGATCTCCGCCGGCGGCCGCGAGATCGATTGCCCGCCGAGTCCACCACAAGGCAGCCTCATCGTTGCCGAACTCCTGCATCATCCATCCGGCGTATTCGGCGTACCGCGAGGCGAGCCGCAAGAGCGCGTTTCTGGTGGTTGACCCCATACGGGAGGAAAGCTCCTGCAGCGAGTGAACCTGGGCGATGAGCGCGGGTAGCACCAGCTCCGGGCCGGCCACCTGCCCAAGCTGCCGGTAGTGCTCGAATAATGCGCGGGACATCCCCAGCAGAGTGCCGTTCTCAACAGGAAAGGCCGTGTCTTGGCGGCCAATGCTCATGCCAGCAACCGTCGCTACGCCCATCGTCATCGCCTGTCGCCGACTCAACGGCTGAAACCAGCTCTGCCCGTCGCCAGACAACTGCATCAGCCACACCTCCTCCACGTCATCGTTTGTCGCCTCGGAAACTCGCGTTCCAGCGGGCCGCATGGGGATGAGGGCAGCGAGACTGCCCCCACCGCCGAGCGCGGTGTCACACAAACGGGCCAGCTCCTGGCTGGGCGCTTTCAAGCCCCTCTCGACCTTGCTCAACTGAGCCTTGCTGTAGTGGACGAGCTTGGACAGGCTGGTGAGAGTGAGGCCGGCGGCGAGGCGTCGCCTGCGCAATTCTCGACCGAAGCAGACCTGCCCCTGGACCACCATGGACCTCCAGCACGTCCGCGGCACCGAGAGTTACTGTCTGTAAGAGTGCGCCACCGGTGCGGCGCGGGCAAGGCCAGTCGCCATGTTTCCCGTTTCCAGCCGGAGGATGGCTGCGGTAGGGAAACCATGCGTGAAGTCAACGGGCTTCCCTCTGCGATGCTGGAAGCGAAGCTGAGGGGAGACGGCCGCCCGGAAGCCTGTTCAGGGGGCAGGTGAGCCACACGACGAACCGGATAAGGACATACACGACCGACTGCCGACCATGGCCAAGCGGGCTCTACCACACCAGTGCCCGTGTGTTCGCCCCATGCCAGCGAGCCGCCACTGATCGCAGATGGGAGGGCGGGACGGCGGTGTCAGGCAGTTGATGAGCTCGACCGCCAACGAAGGCCCCTAGACTTGACGATCCGAAAGACTGAACGCGCTGCCTCAGACCAGTCTGGGCGCCTAACTAGTGCATATGCTCCGGCGATCTGAGCTGGTTAGGAGTCCAAGGGACGTCATCACCAGCGGGCCCCTCAGAGATATGGACTGAGGCGCTTGGCGATCACTTCGGTTTCATCGAGGTCGAGACAAGGGACCTCGCCCGACTGCGTGCCACCCTCGGGGAGAGTGCCGGCCACATGGAAGTGAACATGGGGGACGGCTTGGCGCGCAGATATCCCGTTGTTCTGCCAGACAGCGATGCCCCCAGGGTCGTAGGCCGCTGTGATGGCGCGGGCCGCGCGCCGCACGGCGCTCATCAATTGCTGCTCCTCTGCGGGGGCCACGTCCATAACGGTAGGACGGTGAGCCACCGGGATCACCAGCACGTGTCCCTGCCCACGTTGCCAACGTGTGACAAGGATCGCGACCTGCTCCCCTCGTTCCAGGATGGTGGAAGGGTGAAACCCGGCGAGATAATCGCAGAAGGGACATCGGTCGACGGATGGCATGGATATTGGCATGTTTCCGATCTTCCCGCATCTCGTGAGACTCGTATATGGGAGCGTAAGGATCCGTCAGGAGCGGCCGATCGCAGCGCCACGGAAGTCATATGATCCGGGCGCGCCATCCCAGGCATGCCCTCGGACACAAACGAAGGTCTCTGCCCACCCCTCCATGACCAATCTAGTTCGCGCGCCCGCAATCTTGTTATGCCCTCTTTCATTGCCTGCTTCGATTCACACACTCAAATTTGCGCACGCATTGGCGCGACCCTGAAGATAGAAGCTCCGTCTATTTAGAGCTGCATTTGACCCTCCGCCGAACCGTTGGGCCCGAGAGCGTGATGCTCGCGATGGTAGCGGAGATAGTCACGATCAACATCATGCTTCAGCACAAGTTTTCCGATCGTCTCGCCATCCGTACGATCAATTATGCTGTAATCATCCTCAATGGTGATCGCACCGTATCTAAAAAGATCTCGATGGTTAGGGCACAGGCAAAGCATGTTGTCTTTGCTGTCAGGGCCCAAGTGAGGCTGTTCTCGCCCACGGATATGCACGGTAGCGGCAATTCGTAGGCCACCTGGCACCTCTAGCGCAGTGCCACATACCTGACATGCATGGTCGTACACTTGCTTTAGTTCCGCTGCGAGCAGCCTGTCCGTATAAACTCCTGGAGCGACCTCTTCCCTATGCCCAGGGGAAAGCTTGCGACTCAGATGGAGCGCCCCAGCCTTCTTAGGCGTCCCGTCATCTATCTGCTCAAGTCGAAACTGGAGGACTATAGGCCCATCGACGCTGCGCTTGGTCCAGTAATCGGCTACCGTGAATATCCCGTCATAGCTATAGCCAGCTGGCGGCGAAAATTCCTTGTCACCCCCAGCGCCACGAACGACCCGAACTGGCAGCCCAGTCATAATGCTCTTGATGAGAGCAGCATTGCCCGAGTCGTCTGCCGACTGGTCTTTGACCTGCACGCCAGTATTAGGATCACGCCCACCATGTCCGGTGTAGATAATCACATCCCCGTAATCCTCATCGTCCTTGTAACCCCCCGAAACGACGATGGACTCGGCGCCGCCCCGCTCAGCAGTTCCGCAGATGCCTGCCTGCAACGGCCGATGAACACCTGCGTCGTGCAGAGCTCTACGGCTCTCGAAAATGGTCCCTGGCCGAATCCCCTCGATGACACCGTAAAACTCTTTTGTCGTAATACGTTGCTGGCTTTTATGTGCGCGGTTACGCACCAAGGTGAGGCGCGCGGCAAAGTGTGACTCGCGCTTCTGCGGGATAGGAAGGCCCTTATCCCGCAACGACTCGCGCGCATGTTGGAAAATTGTATCCAGCTCTAGAAACTCAGGCTGTTCCGGGATTCCAGTGCTAATGAGATGAATGAGCTCGCCAGTGAAGGCAGTATAGGTGTCGAGACCGCCGAGCGCTGTCTTATTCTCGGCCGTCGCCGTCATCAAGTATGTGCCGGTGACACGGGCATTGTTAGCGACACGTTCCGTACCGTCTTCGGCGCCCATCAGCCCTAGCGCAAGTCCACTGTAGCAACAGTCTAGGATTACGATTTTTCGCTGCGCGCGACTCGCTCGAAGCTCGTTTCGTACCGTGTCATAGGCCACCGCACTGTACATGCGGTCCTTATGCGAGTCTACTAGAGTGAGATACAGATCGCTCTCCACGGAATGCATCAATCCATGGCCAGCGAAGTACACGATAAGAGTGTCTTTTGCCTCTTCTCTAGCCTGCCACAGTGGATCCATCATCGCATCTACCGTGGTGGGATTATGGACAATCGTGCAGTGTTCTGCCGGCAGTCCCCACAGGTCAGATCTTTGAAGGAGACCACCCAAGGTCGTCAGGTTGTTTTCAACGGCAGGGAGAGACGCTAGATAGGTGTACTTGCTCGTGCCAATCAGCACGGCACGCGAGGCTAATGGATCAGGGAGACTCAATCGTTCCCCTCCAACGCCTTGAGAATCTGAACCACGAGTTCCGACTCCGCCTCAGATACCACGACGGTGGTCCCCCCACGTTCGATGGTTACCTGTGGGCGATGCCGCCGCGTTCTACGCCACTGCGCCACTGTCTCGATGAAAGCGGGCCATTGCAATGCGCTCGTCACGGCCAGAGCGATGAGATCGAGAGTGTCGCCCATCTCACCGGGCTCCGGGTCCTTAGACTGCAGGCGCACATCCATATAGTCAAGGGCATCGAGGTCCCTCAACAACCAATCGTAGAGCGACCGGAGCTCCTGCTCGGCAAAATCTCCGCTCATCCGAAGGTTCACTGTTTCATCCACCACAACCTCCACCAATCCACGACGAATCTACATCCGGGATGCTACCGGCACCCACCTCACATGAGCATCCAAATACATGAAAAACGGGCACCTCTCGCACCCCTTCCTCGCCAGCCATCCCCACCGTCAATCTTCCTCAGACACGAGCATGATAGGAAGATCGATCTAGAAGGGTCTCAGCTACAGGGAGCACCACTAGTAACGCACTGGACGTTGTCCCGGCCACGGACCACGATGAGGCTGCCTCTTTGATGCCAACGGATCCGAGCGCCGTGCACTCTTGACCGCAAGGTCCCTCACAACACGCTGAACGTGGCAGCAGGTGTCCCCGTGGCCCCTGCCAACCGGTAGACGGCAACCAAAGACCGCTGCTTGGCGAGATCCACCGTGACCATCAAGTCGGAGCACATCTGCGCGAACACCTGACTCGTCATCAACGCACACGGGGCACACTGAACTCCTCTACTGACTGGCGTGGGTCGCCTGTATGTGTTGGGACACATGCGGGATGATCCCGGCTGACTTCCATGCTTGGGCTGTTGGCCCAGCTCAAGCCACCCCACGGGACGGATTAACCGCTTCCTCCTACAGTGGGATTGGATCTACCCTTTGGCGTGGCCCTTCCGGACCTGCTGCGAGGCGGTCGACCAACGCGGCTACCGCGATTGCCAGGTCGGTGGACCCTTGGCTGAGATCCAGAACATGCACGTACACCCTGATATCCGACTTCTTGATCCGGTACGGCTCTGCTGACGGCGTTCCGGAGGCATAGACGAGATGCCCCTCGGCGAGGCCGAGAGCGGTGCAGTAGGAGATCAGCTGGAACAGATGCCCCGTTGGCGGAGCCCCGTCCAGAGTCCGGTACTTCGCGTCCACGACCGCGGTGGGTCGCCCGTCGCGGTAGATGAGGATGTCGGGCTGGATCAGCACCCGCCTCTGCTGATCCAGCCGGTGCCCCTGCTGGGCGACGCAGCGCAAGCCGTACGGCAAAAGCCCAGTGGTCAACTGCCGGGTGAGGAAGCGTTCGAAGATCTGGGCCATGTTCAGGATGAAGCCGTCGATCTGTATCGCCTGCGCACCCTCCTGTTGCAGTGAGGCCCCAGAAAGGATCAATTCCGCTAGTCGGAGCGCGGGGACATAGCGTTCGTTGAGCCGGGTCGGCCGCCACGTCGGCAGCGCCCCTGGTCGGGCGGAGACAATGCCGACGAGCCGCCCGGCCAGGTGCCGCAGCAGCGCAATCGTGGTGTCCGCGACGCCCGGCAGGGTCTGGGCGAGCTCGATCGCGCCGAGCAGTATGTGGTTCTCGGGAATGTCGGCCAGGTAGTCGTCGTAGGCGACCTCGATCACAGTGGGCAGCCCCATCCGGCGGCTCAGCTGAGCGCTGGTCCGGATGCGGCCCCGGATGACGGCGAGAGCGTCCTCGCGGTAGACATAGCCGTGCAGAACCCCGCCGCGGAGCGCACGCTCTGCCGCGCGGGCGAACACAGTGGCCAGTGCGGGCACGAGCAGATGGTCGGTCGCGGCGGTGATCTGGCGGTTTTGCCAGATGTCGTCGTAGTCGCCGAGCAGGCCAAGGAGCCGCCGGACGGGCAATTTCGGTCGGATGCGTAGCTCGATGGCGCCGTCCTTGTGACCAAGCCGTACGGTCCCGACGCGCTGGCGTCCCGCGAGTCGCCACCGTCCGCCCGCGGTCGGGGTAATGGTGACCAGCTCTGGGACGGTGGCCAGTGTGGCGATCTGCGCCGGAGTCAGGGGCTGAGGCAGGCTGGCGGTGGCCTCGGCGAGGTGGAGATGCAGGGTCACGGCAGAGTGTGGCCGAGCGCGGCGAGCAGGACCGGCAGGCCGTACTCGGCCTCGATGTCGTCGACTTTGCCGTAGAGCTGGTCTTCCAGCAGGGGCAGGATCTCCGCCGCCCAGATGAGTTCCAGTCCGCGGTGGGTGGCCACGTTGGGTGTCATCAGGTACGAGGGGCCGACGGCGCGGTCCGGGTCATTCAGGCGGCGGTTGACCTCCTCCAGCAGGAGCGCGGGCAGAACGGAGAGTCCCTCGCGCTCCAGCCAGCGGCGTAGCAGTCCGTCTACCGGAAGCCGGTGCGGGACCAGGGCGCGGAAGACGAACCGGCGGCGCATGGCCGCGTCAATCAACGCCACCGAGCGGTCGATGGTGTTCATGGTGCCGATGACGAAAACGTTCTTGGGGAGCTTGAACGGCTCATCCGGCGAGTACTGCAGAGTGATCTCGTGGTTGCGGTACTCCAGCAAGAAGTACAACTCGCCGAACACCTTGGCCAGATTGGCGCGGTTGATCTCATCGATGACCAGGACATACGGCCGGTCGGGCTCCTTCTCGGCCGCCTCCACCGCGTTCTTGAACGGGCCGGGCACCAGGTCGAAGCCGACCGTGCCGTTCTCGCCGAGCCGAGGGCGGAAGCCTTCGATGAAATCCTCGTAGCCATAAGAAGGGTGGAACTGCACCAGCTTGGTGCGATCGGGGCCGGCCAGCGCTTCACCGAGCTTGGTGGCCAGGTAGGTCTTGCCGGTACCGGGTGGGCCGTAGAGGATCATCTGCCGCTTGGCGGACAGCAGGTCGGCGGTCTCCTGCAGCCAGCTGAGCGGCATGAGCAGGTCGTCGCCGAACGCCTGGGTGAGTGCGGGCACGATCAGGCCGCGGGTCTCGTCCTGGGCCAGCACCTCGTCGGTGAGTTTCTCCTCCAGTCCTGCGCTGGTGGCCAGCGCCGCGATCACACTGGTCAGCTCACCGATCGTCATCGCAGTCTTGAGCTTGGCCTGGGCTTCCTCGGGGAGGGTCTGGCGGCTCATGGCGGTGGGGTGCCACTCGACCGAGCGGCGGCGAGCCAGGCCACGGCCGGCTGAATCGTCGAAATACGCGTCGCTGGTGATGGTGCCGACATAGACGGCATCGCCGTCGACGGTCGCGATGAGATCACCGGGTTGGAAGCCGCTGAGGAAACGCCACAGCTGCCCGGCCGTGACGTCCCTTTTGCCTTGTTTGGCGTCGGGAAGCGCTGCGGCAACAGCGTCCTTGACCTGCTGCCGGGACGCGCCCGCGGGTAGTTGTTCGATTTCAGAGAAGCTGACTGAGCAGAAGCCGTCGGCCAGCCACTGCGGGATCGCGTTGACGCCGTCAACGTTGGCTCCGCGTACCAGCCAGCCCTTCTGCGACCGCGGTGGCGGAGGCGGCTCCCAGCGAGACCGCCAGGGCTCATCATAGAAACTGAACCGTCCGCCGTGTTCTGCTTCGATCTGCTGGCGGATGGCGTGTATGTCTCGATCGAGATCCCCGGTCGGCTCGGCCAGCCGGTCTGCAAAGGCATCCCGGATGAGCTGCTTGTTGCGTTCGACCGAAACCGGGGCGAACACGTCGGGGGACAGTAAGAACAGCAGCACGTGGAACTGGGCGCGGGCCCGCGACTTGCCGTCGTAGTCCGTGAGCACCGATTCGGCCAGGTCCCGGAAGCGCCACGGATCCCGCAGAGCCGATTCCCGTTCGTGGAGCGGTAGCTTCACCAGCAGCTGCGTGAGGCGGATGAGGAAGGCGAACTGGGCCCAGCGGTAGTTGAGGAACGCTTGGCCACCCTTCATGTAGCCCGGTGAGGCTGCCGCGGCCAAATCGTCGGGCACCTTCGCCTCGAAGGAGGCCCACGACAACACGCTGCCCAGGATCTCGAATTTGCGATTGACGCCAATGGTGGCAGGGCTGAGCGGCATGACGTTGAGGTAGAGCAGTTCTGCGGCAAGCACGATCGCCTCGTCGCTACCCTCGGCGATCTGCCGTTTGAGCTTGACCAGGAACTCGTCAGACGACTCGTCGAAGTTCTCAACGAACCGGCGGAACAACTCGTCCGCGGCATCCACTGTCCAGGTGCGCCGGCCAGGAACAAACGACGACTCCCCGGTCAGAACACCAGCTTCGACTACCTGGCGTGCCGCGCGGCACACGATCACGCCCTGTTCCCAGTCCATCATGAGTCCCTCCCACGTGAAGTCTTCTTACACATCCTCAGGACTCCTGCATGACGTTACGGAGGTTGATCACAAGGGGTCCTGGCCGCTGGACGATCTTGCAGGTCAAAGTGAGTTCGACATGTCAGCCGCGCCGGGCCGGCCCGCCAGCGCTGTAGGTCCGCGATCACCCGACGTGTGGGTGGTTGTCCCTCCAGCACCGAAGGATGATCCAGCACTGAATGAACCAGCACCGCGACCGTTGCAACCAGGTATTTCCAGTCCCATCAGTTGCCATGAAGCGCACTCAAAGCGCGTTGGCAGACGGCGTGCCATGTCTCGCCGCCCTTATCCCGTGTCAGGACACTAGCGACCACTGATTCCTCGCAGGTCTGGCCGTGCCAGGAACATCGACCTTCGGCCGCGCGTCGTCCACGGTGCAGCGCTGATTCGTACGGTCGCTCCTCGATCAGTTCGGTTGACATTTGGCGCGTGACAGGCCTTTCCTCTATTGCGATCCGTGGATCCGTAAGGATCGCGAAAACGTACGAGGGACCAGTGATTTCCTTGCCGAGCTGTCCGGGCGCTGACAGCGGTCGTCGGCCCCACGCCCGGACGAAATTGGACCGATGAATACCAATCTTCGTCCAGTCAGGGTAGACCTCATCGTCCCGTAGCCGATATGTGAAACTGCCACCGCTCCGTAGCTGGAACGCCTCGCCAGCGTACCGCTCGATACGACCCCAGACAGGATCGAAGGCATGGGCAGTCGATACGGTTGCCGCGAGATCAGTACCTTGAAACCCCCTCGACATTGGCCGAGAAGAGATAGGACTCGCTAGGTGGGGGATTCGGCCCGCGTCCTCGGCCGGGCGAGCGGTGACGGTCGCCGCGACCTTCCACAGGAGCGGGACACGAGGGCTCCGTCCAGTGAGTACCAAGATAGTCAAGAGAAGGTGCAAGGCAGGCGGTCCCAGCATGGATACGAGCGCCCAGGCCCACATGACGACGTCGTCCGACGGGATCTCCGCCGGCGCCCCCTGGTACCGAAGCGAGGCATAGACGCCCACCAGAACCAGAGTGACCAAGAAGGACACCACGGCCACAATGTCGATGAGGATCGACTGCACGGCATGGAAGCGCACGGAGGTCCGTTGATCACGACGGAAAACCAAGCCCCCGACGAACCCCAGAAGATACGCGAGAGCGGAGCGCCATGAGCTGCGAACAGTGTCTGGGTTCCAGGGGAACTCGACGTCGGACTTCGCATCTGTGCGGCGAGGTACCGCACGGCGGGTGACGCTGTCTCGCCCATCCGATCTAGCGGTTTGCGCTTCTCGGCGCTTGCGTTCGGCCCTCTCAATGATGACAACCGCTGTTTGGACGATGCCAGCGATCGAGGCGACGACTCCAAGCAGCGCCAGAACAACGCTCATGCATCCTCCTCTCGCGAAGGGAGACCCTTTCTAGCCGGGAGGGTTCGATAGTCGCACACCAGGCTTCGGGACGGGGAGTGCGAGATGCGTCTCCGAGCGTGACAATCGGCCCTCGCGTGAACGCCTGGACACATCGGCGAGCTTCCGGCCTTGCTCTTGCGTGCGGGCCAGCTCGATACAGAGGGGATTTCAAGGGGCCTCCGGCGAGGGACGCCGGCCACATGCCTGATGATCATGGCGGAGCTGGTTATAGGCCAGCTCCTCCACGAGGAGGATCGGTCGTGTAGGGGACCGGTGTAGTGGAGGGCATGAAAGTTACACAAAGCCCGGCCGTGAGTGTCAGTTGCCAGTCTGCTTGCCGCAAGGCCGTGGAATGACGAGGATCCTGCGCGATGATGGCATGCAAAGTCGGCTGCGAGAATTGGGGTGGATCGTCCGACGACAGGGTGCCTGGCAACCAGCTCCGCATGATCAATCCTTATGGCGCCGTGTCGGTTGATAGGCGATAAGGAAATCAAGGCGGTGATGTGGAGCTACGCAGTCACGTTGGCCACGCCCTTACGGATCCCGCGTGGACGATCGATCGCGGGGATAAACGCGGGATGATCAAGAAAGCACGGCCACAACATAAGGTGATTGCCCAGGTCAGATTGCGTAACTGGATGGTACAGCCCGCGCTCTCCTACAGCAGGTGCTGCGGTTCCTGATCGTGCCTGAGTCCGAGGTCTGCAGCCTCCGACAGTGGGCGTCTGGTGGTACGCCGGTCGTGCGATGGAAGTGGCGGCGCAGTATTGCCGCCGTGCCCATGCCCGCAGCCGGCGCGACGCTGTCATCCATGGCCTCCAGCTGCTCCTGCGCGTGGCGGATCCGCTGCGTCAGCAGCCATTGCAGCGGGGTGGTACCGGTTGCCCACTGTGCGACAGCCGGGGGCTGGCCATCCGGCGGCGTCCCTTTGGTCGTCGTCCCAGCGGTTGATCAGGTGGACGCCGAGTGATTTCGGCTACGTGGCGCTCCTCATTGGCGCATCGCGGCCCCCCGGATGCCGAGCCTGGACAGGGTCTTTTATGACAGCTTGCGGACAGCGAGCAAATTGGTTGAGCCAGCAAGTGGATCGCCTCCGGCCATTACGGAGCATCTCCTTCCCGTTACTGAAAACGATCTTTACTTTTAGTTCTGCCTTATGTGATGATCAGGGCCGTTTTGCCACATCTGTTCGAAAGGCTGTGAGTGAACACACGCCGATCAGCGTCCGGCTTATCCACCCGGACGCGCCGCCGCGCTGCCCTGATCGCGACTCTGGCGCTGCCGCTCTCGCTCATGAGCGCACCCGCGATCGCCAAGGGCTCCACGCCACCCAACACCCCGGCCTCCGCATCGACAACACCACCCGGCGCCACCTCGAATCCAGCCCTCAAAACCGCCTGGGACAAGGCCGCCAAATCCGGCCAACCCGTCGAGGTCCCCACCCAGTTCACCGAGACCATGAAGGTCTGGGCCAACCCCGACGGCAAGAACCTGCGCGCCGAGGTGCACACCCGGCCCGTCCAACTCAAGAACCCGGCCAGCGGCGCCTGGGAACCCATCGACCCCACGATCATCACCCGCCACGGCAAGCTCCAGGCCACCCGCGTCAAGACCCCGCTCACCTTCGGCGGACGCGGCACCAAGCACCTGGTGTCCGCGGCCGGCAAGCACGGCAAGACCGGCCTGGGCGTGACCCGGGCACTACCGGAACCCAAGATCTCCGGCAACGCGGTCACCTACCCCGACGCCGTCGCCCCCGGCGCCGACCTGGTGGTGATCGCCCAGGCCGACGGCTTCACCTCCCAGGTCGTCTTCCGCCGGCAGCCGACCGGCCCTGTGACCGTACGGCTGCCGCTCACCTTGCCCGAAGACACCACGTTCGGTAAGACACCACAAGGGCTGCCACAACTCCAGGACGCCAAGGGCAAGGCCAAGGCCGCGCCGATCGTGCTGACCGCCATGGACGCCAAGGTCGAGGCGTCCCCCGAGCAGGGCAAGACCTCCCCGGTCAAGGCGCGCGTGGAGACCTCCGGGAAGACCTCGGAGCTGGTGTTCTCCCCGGATGAGAAGTTCCTGGCCGACCCCGCGGTGACCTACCCGGTGACGATTGCCGCCGCCTCCGAATGGTTCGGCGGCGGCGCCCCCACCGACGCCTGGATCAGCAAGAACGACCCCTACAACAACAACGCCGCGGCCGGGTGGCTGCGCTCGGGCACCACCTCCACAAGCGCGGACATCGCCCGCGTGTACATGAAGTTCGACCTCACCGACCCGGTGCTGCAGGGTGCCACCGTCAACGACGCGGACCTGCGGATGTGGAACTACAAGTCCGGCGGGCCCAATGGGCAGCTGTGCGGGGAAACGATGGGTGCCGGCATCCGGGCCGAGCGCGTCACCTCCGCATGGACCCTCGACGGAACGATCGACAGCCTGGACTGGTACAACAAGCCCCCGAGCACGGCCGCCGAGACGGTGAACCGGTCCGGCTACAACTACGACGACCCCAGCGGCAGCTGGTGCGCCAAGGACTGGGAACTCTTCTACGAGGTCACCGCCATGACCCGAGCTTGGATCCAAGAGGGCAAGGCCAACCACGGGATCGTGCTGAAGGCCGCCAGCGAAACCGCCGCGATCAACTGGCGCCAGTACTACTCCAGCCAGTTCGGCGGCGGTGAGCCTTACCCGGGCTATCGCCACCCGCCTGCGCTTGTGATCAAATACATCCCAGCAGAGCCTGAGACCGAGACGGTGATCTTCCGTCACAATGGTCCACCGTTGACGGAGCCTCCCTCCTACGAGCAGGCAGTTGCCTGGAAGGTGGAGACCCATCCCGAGCCTGTACCCCCGGAGCCGGTGACCCGGGAGCAACTTCAGGAACTGCAGACCCAGGTGGTCAACCCCTTCGAAGTGAAGGCCGAAGACCTTCCCGACGAACCCCCGAGCGAAGAACCTGACCCAGCAGACACCACTCCCCCGGAAGTGCTCCATACAGTCCCCAGCGCGGCCGAGACAAACGTCCCAACATCGTCCCGCGTCATGGTCCGCTTCGACGAGCGGGTCACGGGCGGCGTCTTCAGCCTCACCGACGAACAGGAAAACCCAGTCGAGGGGCAAGCGGAAATGGACGCATCCGGAACCTTGCTGGAGTTCAGGCCGCTCAATAGGCTTTCCGCTGGAATGACCTACCGCGCTGAGGTCAGCGGAGCCCAGGACCAGGCCGGTAATACCCAGTCTCCTTATCAGTGGTCTTTCACCACTGATAACACGGCACCGTCGGTCGTCGAGACGAGCCCGGCCAGTGGAGCCACGAACGTGCCAGTGAGCACTGCGGTGCAGGCGACGTTCAACAAGGCGGTGTCCCAGGTACAACTCACCATCAAAGACCCGGCAGGCGCCGCAGTGCAGGGGACGCTGCAGGGCAGCGATACCAATGTCGAATGGACGTTCACGCCGGCTTCGAAGCTCGCCGCGCAGACGACGTACCAGGTCGAGGTCAGCGGTGCCAAGGACGCCTCGGACAACGTCATGGCCTCCTTCACCTGGTCGTTCACCACGGGCGCGGACGCACCGCCTCCGGTGCCGGGTCTGGTGGCGGCCTACGGCATGAACGAGGGCTCGGGCACGAACGTGGCCGACTCCTCCGGGCAGAACAACCCCGGCACGGGCGATAGCACAGCTTGGGCCAACGGCAAGTACGGCAAGGCTCTGTCATTCAACGGCTTCTCCAGCCGGGTCACCGTTCCGGACGCCGCCTCTCTGCGCTTGACGACCGGGATGACGCTCTCGGCCTGGGTCAACCCAGCCACGGTCGCTAACTGGCGCAGCGTGGTGGGCAAAGAGTTGAGTGCTGGAGGGGTCTCCTATCTCCTGTACGCCGCCAATGGTGACTCGGTCCCGTCCGGCTGGGCGAAGGTCTCAACGGAGGGGCATGCGACGGCTGACGGTGTTTCGCCGTTGCCGGTGAACGCCTGGAGCCACCTGGCGTTCACCTACGACGGCGCCGCCCTGCGGCTGTTCGTCAATGGACAGCAGGTCGCCCAGACCCCGCACAGCGAAAGCCTCATCGACGACGGCAGCCCGCTGCGCATCGGCGGCAACGCCATCTGGGGTGAGTACTTCAGCGGCTTGATCGACGAAGTGCGCGTCTACAACCGCGCCCAGAGCGCGACCGAGATCCAGACCGACATGACCACCCCGATCGGCGGGACGGCGCCGGCGGACACCCAGGCGCCGAGCGCGCCCGGTTCGCTCGCCGCGATGGGCGGTGCCGGGAAGGCGCAGCTCACCTGGACGGCCTCGACGGACAACGTGGGCGTGGACGGCTACCGGATTCACCGCTCCACGACGCCGGGATTCACCCCGTCGGCCGCGAACCAGGTTGGCTCGTCACAGACCACCACGTTCACCGATCCGGGCCTCATGGCGGGGACGTACTACTACCGGGTCCGCGCCGCCGACGCGGCCGGTAACCTCGGCCCCTCCTCAAACGAGGTCTCGGCCACCGTAACGGCCCAGCCGACGAACCCGGGCCTGGTGGCCGCGTATGGCATGGAAGAGGGCACGGGCACGACCGTGGGCGACTCCTCCGGGCAGAACAACACCGGAGCCGCCACCGACACCACCTGGACGGCGACCGGCAAGCACGGCAAGGCTCTGTCCTTCAACGGCTCCAGCAGCTGGGTCACCGTGCCGCACGCCGCATCGCTGCGCCTGACCAACGCGCTGACGCTGTCGGCCTGGGTGCGGCCCGCGACACAGGACAGCCTTTGGCGCAGCGTGCTGATGAAGGAGCACGCCGAGGGCGGCAGCTATGGCCTGTATGCCTCCACTGAACGCTCCGGCCCGGGAGGCTGGCTGCAGACCACCCAGGAGGCCGCCGGCATCGCCAGTGGCACCGCGCTGCCACTCAATCAGTGGAGTCATCTGGCCTTCACCTACGATGGCGCCACAGCCAGTGTGTACGTCAACGGCACCCTTGCCGGGCAGGTGTCGATGGCCGGTGATGTCGTCGACGACGGCGGCGCGCTACGCATCGGCGGCAACGCCTTCTGGGGTGAGTTCTACAGCGGCCTGATCGACGAGGTACGCATCTATAACCGCGTCCAGACCGCGACCGCGATCCAAACCGACATGAACACCCCCATCGGCGCCGCAGCGGCGAGCAGCGCAACCCAGCGACAGGACACCGGCACCGCTGACCCCGCTGCCGGGATCGCGAAGCTGACGGTCAACGACAGCCGCACCATGGATGGCGTCACCATCGCCTCCACCCTCACCCCGCGGCTGACCGCCGGGCTGACCGCCGGGCGCGACAGCGAGGCGAAGGTGGAAGTGGAGATCGCCGGCAAGCCCACCAAGTCCGTCAAGGCGGACAAGGCGACCATGGACAAGCGTCTGATCTGGTTGGGCAAGATCACCGCCAAGCCCGACGATGCCCAGGTATCTCTGCAGATCCCCAAGGGCAAGCTACGGGACGGGGAGACAGTGAGATTGCGCGCCCGCATCATTGCTGCAGGCGTCAACGACGCGTGGACCACCTGGAGCACCGTCACGATCAATACCGCTGGCGGCCAGCTCATCCGCGGCGGAGAGCAGGCGACCCAGTCCGCTGCGGCGGCATCGCCAGACTTCCTGGGTCACTTCACGACCGAGACCTGCCGGAAGGAAGGCTGGAAGGGTTTCCCGCCCCAGCCCGTTCTCCACAATCAGTACCGGCCCTTTACGTGGTGCTTCACCTGGACTTACGGGGTCGCCCTCTTCCACACGGTCATCGTGGATGGCGTGAAGACAAAGATCCCTGCGGGGTTCACGCAGTTCACCGCAACCACGATGATTCTTACTCGCGTCGGAAACTACCTGGCCCAGGCTCTGGATGACTACAGCAGGCACAGCCGCGACATCGACGTCTGGTACAAGATCGAACCCGAGGGCGTCAGTGTCAATGACAACAGCATCACGCTGAATGCCAACATCACGACGGCCGGCCACCCGAGTGCGGGGGTCTGTGCCGTCGATGGCGCCTCTTCCAGAACGGCATTGCGCGCGGGATGGAAATCCGACCCATACGCGCACTTCAAAATCAAGTCCAGTACCGCTGCTAGCTCCGGTTTCCACAATCAGGGCACTTGCAAGATAGGCACGTACATCGAAGTCGGAGGATATCTCAACGGTAAGCTCCTGAACGATGAGGATATCGAGAACTTCGTTACAGAGCCGGAGGTGATGTGCGACACCTCTCCAAAATACACCGACCATCGCGGAGGCTGCGTTCTGGCCAGAGGCAACAGGTTCCTCACCTATTATGAAGGCAGCACCACCCACGGAGAGGTCGCTGGTCACATCAAAAGCGCCTTCGCCAACACCAGCAAGGTGATCCCAGGGGACTACCTGGAATACATCGTAAATGGTATCGGGGGCAAGGGCGCTCCGCTGCACAGGATCTGGGAGAAGAACCCGGACGGCACGGACAACCAACTCTACAAAGACAATGTCAAGGCGAAAGACAAGGCGTGCGTGCTGCTCACCAAGAACAACGCCACCGACCAATGCGATGAATACCCATTCGCCTCAAGCTACGAAGGAGGTGGAAGGAACACCTCCGGAACGCTCACGGCCAATGTCAGCTACAAGTACGTGCGCCAAACGCACAACAGCAGTGCGGGCACCGCATTGAGATGGTTTTGGCAGAAGTACAGGCTACTCGACAAGGACCCCTTCTGGATGTTCATCTCCTCAGGTACGGGATCTAATCCGTAAGCTGAGACTGCATTACTAAGAGAGGCGTCGCCGGCTTCATCCGTTTCATGGAGCCGGCGACGCGATCCTCAACTCAGCGATGGCCCCATGAAGTGGGTGAAATCAGCATCACTCATGGCCGGGAGCGGCGTGGCGATGGTGAAGCCGACATGAGGCCCGGCTGGCCGCTTGTGATCGATCGGAAAGGCAGCGCCTGCGATGCGTTCCAGCATGGTGATGCAGGCGTCCTCGTGCTGGGAAACAGCGCCCCGACTCTGTCCCGAACCCCCCTCGGACAGCGGCTGTGTCTCGACCATGAGCGGGCTGAAGTCCAGGTCATGCAGGTAGGCGTCGACCGCCCCGGTATTCCAGCCGCACCGGGCGGCCGGGTCGGACTTGTCGAACTCGTCAGGGTCGAACCCGACCTCCAGTCTCCCGTTGACGGCGTAGGCGAAGTACGCGAACAATGCCCCCGCCGAGCGCCACGGATCCATCCTGGAGCGGGTTTTCGACCATGGAGCGATCGAGATTCCCCAAGTCACGCAGACGGCGAGGTGGCCATCGCGGGACAGGGACCTCATGGCCTCTTGGCGGGCACATAGGTCGCTGTAGTAGGGATGTGTGACCAGGATCCCCTCGCCCCAGCGCATGATGGTGACGGTGCTCTCGTTGTAAGCTTCCGGCATCCGGTAGTCCACCGTCAGAGGGACTGCACCGATCAGCGACGCGACAGTCCCGATGTCGTCGTGTGTGGTGAACACAGTGCAGAAGTCCGAAACTGTGGAATAGAGCATTGTCACTTGTTCCACTCCCCTGGGCCATACGTCGTGCTTCATTCTGCCATTTAGAGCAGATCAGCGAATGCGGTCAGCGGTCTACGTCTATGACGAGAGCGAGGTGGCGTTGCGCTGGGAGGCGACGCGAACCTTCACCGTCATGCGGCCGGACACGGGGCGAATCCTGCTTCGCGTGGTGTCCCTGCCGCACGCATTGATCTGTGAGGGGAGGCGGCGAGGCGGATACTCGGTAGGCTTCAGACGCTCAAGGAGTCAGATGCCTGTGCTGAGGCACCGACGATCGTCGTCTATCCGACAGCGGGGAAGAGTGCGCCAAGTTGCCGACACACGTATGGCTGCGTGCATACGAGGAACCCGAACTCTGCGCGCCAGGCTCCGGAGAGAAGATCTTCCCCATTCCTGTCTCCCACTGGAGTTGGACAACGCCGGCCGCGTTGCACGAAGCCTGCGCTGAGCCATCGAAGACAACCGGCTCAGGCTCTACCCCGTCCACGTCGGACGCGACTGCACCGAAGCGGCCATGATAGCTGCGTCAGCACCATGGACATAGCAGGTTCCGCACGGCGACGAGGTGGTCGTCCGCCATCCCCACGGGAGATCGTCAAGGCCAGGTCCTTGATCGTCGAGACACGGAGCGATAGGAGCCCCCCAGCACGAGTGGCGTTCACCGAGGTTGCGTCCACGGGAGTGGTGTACGAGTTTGGCCTGGTCGCAGGCGTGGCGTCGTGAAATGAAGACGGCCATCGAGTGATCCTTCGAGTAGCAAGATCAAGATCGAAGGAGAACCAGTCGATGGCCGCAGACAACAGTGTGACGCCTGCTCAATGGCTCGCGAAGCAGATCGAGACCGACGACCCTGACATGTTGCGATCCATGGTGAAGACCATGGCCGAAGCGTTGATGTCAGCTGAGGCCGACAGCCTGTGCGGTGCCGCCTACGGGCAGCGCAGCAGCGAGCGGACCAACTCGCGCAACGGCTACCGCAGCCGCGAGTGGGACACCCGCACAGGAACGGTGGCTGTTGCTTTTTGAGCACGATCTTGGTGAGCCGTGCATTCGGTGATCTGGATGACCATTGGATGGGCGGGTGGCGAAAGGCTTCCGACGGG